>JBEULF010000009.1:0-8254 GCA_041287455.1 Sulfolobales archaeon | reverse complement strand
CTCTCTATCTCTCTTATTGTCTCGTGGAATATGTCTAAGCCTATGTCTAAATGTCTTTTTGTCAGTACTAGTGGTGCCATGAATCTCATTACATTTCCATAGTGTCCGCAGGTGTGCATTAGTAGTCCTTTCTCGAATAGTCTCTTTCTCAGTTTTGATGCTATTTGTGACCCTGGTTTCTTGTTTCTCTTGTCTTCTACTAGTTCTACTCCTATCATGAATCCTATTCCTCTAACGTCTCCAACTATGCTACTCTCGTTCATAATCTCTCTAAATCTCTTCAGAGCATACTCACCTAGACTCTTTGTTCTATCTAGAAGTCCTCTACTCTCTATATACTCTATCACCGCGGCTCCTGCTGCGAGTCCCAGTGGGTTGGCTCTGTATGTTCCGAAGTGGAATGTCTCTTCCAGCTTTTCATCAAGATCTTTTCTAAACGCTACGAATGATATAGGTATTCCTCCCCCGATAGCCTTCGATATACACATTATATCTGGCGTAACATTGAAATACTCTACAGCCCACCATCTCCCAGTTCTGCCAACACCGCTCTGAACCTCGTCTACTATTAGCGGCACGCTGAATCTATCGGCGATCTCTCTTAATCCTTTTAGAAACTCTCTCGGAGGAACTATATAGCCTCCCTCGCCTTGTATAGGCTCGACAATAATACCGCCAACATCGCCAACACCACTATAGGGATCCTCTAGTAGATGCTCTATATAGCTGAGAACAGCGTAGCCACACTCCTCCTCATCTCTAGCTGGGAAGGGGCATCTATATGAGTATGGGTATGGCACTCTGACAACATTGACTAGAGGGACGCCTGCGTAGGCTTGTAGATTCCTCTTGGCAGTAGCCATTACAATACCCTGATGAATCCCGTGATAAGCTCCTTCGAAAGCTAGGATGACAGGCTTCTTCGTAGCCCAACGAGCTATAGATATAGCAGCTTCACAAGCGTCAGCACCTGTCACCGTGGTCATGATCTTAGCCTGACCTCTCAAGCCCGGCGGGAGTATTGAGTGTAGCTTCTTGAAGAAGTTGATCCTTGTCTCGCTGGGAATCTCACTCATCCAATGCCAGTACTTATCAAGTTGCGCGCGTATGGCTTCGTATACAAATGGATTTCTGTGACCCACGTTAAGAACAGCTATGCCAGCAACCCAGTCTATGTATATGTTGCTATCAACATCTCTAATAGTAGCACCTCTAGCGTCTTCAATAGCGAATTGAAAGAACTTGGGATATATGATCGTGTTAGACTCAAGTTCTCTCTGTTGATTGAGAATAGCGAGAGACTTAGGCCCCGGAGGCTTAACAGTTATGAGAGGCGCGTCATAGTAGCTGAGACTCTCAAACTCGCTCTCAAAACTCAATATCAGTCCCTCTTCAATAAACATGAGGTTCAGACAGTTAAAAATATCACTCTAGGTTGAGAGAGCTATCTTTCTCTCTCAACTCTATCTCTCATCTTAAGCAATAGTCTCGCAGTATACTCAACGATCTTTGGTATAGTGTCTATGGTTATATACTCGTTAGGAGCGTGAGCTCTACCACCATGCCCTGGAGCCGTAGAGATCATTGGTACTCCTAGTTTTCTAGTGAAGAGATAGCTCGGCGCCGAGCCTGGTAGCATGGGTATTATATATGGTCTCAAACCCATGTCTTCGTATACTTCTCTAGCTAGAGAAACATAGGGGTTCTTAGGATCTGTCTTACTCCAAGTATACGCGTCGTGAACATGTATCTCGACAAGATCCTCTAGACCTAGTCTTTTGACAAGATCTCTGAGACCTCTCACAACATCTTCAGGCTCTACACCTGGCACTAGTCTGAAGTCAAGTCTCATAACAGCCTCAGCTGGTGTTATAGTCTTAGTACCAGGACCAGTGTAGCCTGACGTGAATCCATCTATATTGACTGTAGGCTTGAAGTAGACCGCTATATACCACTCGTCTCCCGAAAGTCTCGTCCTATAGATCCCGTATGCTTGTACTAGTTCTTCTAGCGGAGAAGCTTCTCTGAGATCTTGGAGATACTTGAGATCCTCTTCAGTCGGTGTGAGAGCTCTCTCGTCAAGCCAAGGTATTCTAGGGCCTTCGAGAGGGTCTATGAGATGAGAGGCTATTCTCGCTAGAATAGCCGCGGGATTGTATAATCCTCTGCTATTACTGCTATGAACATCATATTTAGAAACCCTGGATCTGAGCTCTACGAAGACTATACCCTTATTCCCGAGAACAATAGTAGGCTTGCCAGGAACTCTCTCTGAGGGGATGGCGAAATAGGTCATCTCAGAATCTTTCAACTCGCCATATTTATCCTCAACAAACTTAGGCATTGAAGGACTTCCAAGCTCCTCCTCTCCCTCAAGAGCTATGAGTATGTCTAGAGGAGAGTTTCCGAAGAGTCTTAGATAAGCTTCTAAACCTAAGAGACAACTCATCAAGGCACCCTTAGTATTATAAGCACCTCTAGCAATAATCCGATCTCCAACGATCCTGGCTTCAAATGGTGGAGCCTCCCACAGCTCTAAAGGCTCTACAGGCTGGACATCATACATATTGTACACAATCATCTTTCTCCCAGAAGAACCCTTGATCCTGCCGTACACTATTGGATGACCACCATACTCTAGAAGAGTGGCTGAGCCTCCTAATCTCTCTCTGATAAACTCGGCTAGGTAGCTCGCTGTCTCTCTAATACCGAGACCTGAGCCAGATATACTTGGCATTCTGAGAATTCTTCTAACTTCTTCGATTAGTCTCTCTCTATTCTCTCTAACATAAGAGATTATTTTATCAAGATCTGCTCTAGACATATGTATCACTTCTACTACTCTTAGCAGAGTATAAATATATTATCTAAAGAATCTTCTAAGTCTAACCCAGGGTATGTAGCATATAACCCTCCAGATCTTCTCAGCATCTCTCTTAACATACTCTCTCTCACGCAAAACTTCGAAGAGATCCTTAGAACTTCTCCTCTCTTCTTTGACAAATAGCACATCATCTTCATAGCCGCATGTGATCATCCTAAGAATCTCTGTCTCTTCTTCACCTACAGATCTATAGAGATCTCTCCAGAAGAACTCTTCATAGCCTAGAGACTTAAATAGTCTCCTAGAAGCAGTATTACTACTAGAAGTTGTTGCTAGAAACAGATCAGCTCCATTCTCTGCTAATATCTCTTCTAGTGAGGCTAGAAGCACTTTTCCCAAACCTCTACCTCTATACTCTCTCTCTACGGCTATGTAGTAGACTACTCCTAGCGAGAGATCTGTTAGTATCGCGATATAGACTACTCCCTGTCCCACTAGTCTATTATCGTTAGATAAATACAGATCTGCTGCGAAGCCTCCGATTCTTTTTATAGATCTCGCGAAAGAAGCATGCCAGAAACCCATAGATCTCTCGATAATATCTAGTTTGTCAAGCTCTCTATGATACACTACGTACAGATCCTCAGAGATCCTATGCTCATCTCCTAGAGATTAAATTAGGATAAAAAATAAAAATCTGATTAAGATTAGCTCTTCAGCCCAACACTCTTCTTGACAAGATTAATAAATTCTCTCATCCAAGCAGGATTATCAGGCCATGCTCTAGATGTCACCAGATTACCGTCTACAACAACTTCTTCATCAACCCACACTCCTCCCCCACTAACGACCTCGGGCTTGACAGCTATGTAGCTAGTAAGTCTTCTACCCCTCACAAGACCAAATGCCGCGAGAATCTGAGGTCCGTGACATATGGCTGCTACCGGTTTATTCTTCTCGAAGAAGTGTCTTACTATTCTCTCTAAATACTGCGACGCTACTACTCTAACATACTCAGGCATTCTACCTCCAGGTATCACGAGACCGTCATACTCCTCTGGATCGACTTCTGCTAGAGTCTTAGAGACCCAAGGGAATCTATAGCCAGGCTTCTCAGTATAGGTCTCCCAACCCTCCTCAAAGTCGTGTACAACTGTTCTAAGACTCTTCTTACTCGGCGCAGCCACATCTACATCCCAACCCTCCTCTCTTAATCTGAAATATGGATAGAAGATCTCTAGAGCCTCAACAGCGTCTCCTCCTACGATGAGTATCTTAACTCTTCTACTCAAGTTAGAACACCTCATAATATTCTTCATGCTTTAAGGGGTATTATGTGAGGATTCATAGGATCCCTGGCGGATTAAAGCTTAAAAACTCTCTAAGATAGACTTAGAGATATAAAGTTGTGAGGTGCGTATATGTCTAGTGTTGCGAGCAGAGCGTCTCTAGAACAAGAGATATATCTGAGATCTCTGACAGGATATCTGGTGGGTCAATATCTACTCGAAGGATATAGTAAGGTTGCGGTGATCACGTATCCAGACAGAATATGCTCTGCAATGGCTGCAGCGTTAGTGACCTCGTATATATCTAAGTCAGGCTATAGAGAGAATCCAGCGACTGTGTTTGTCTATGAAGAGGGTAGAGAGAAGGATCTGGCTAGAAAAGTGGTTGAGTTCAACCCAGAGGCTGTGTATCTATCTTTTGGAGGAGAGCAGAAGCTTAGTTATGTTGCAGAGATTACTAGAAGAGTTGTTAAAGCTCTATCTGAAGAAGGTTATAAAGGCTCTCTCCTAGTCCACGTGAGAATATGGCTTGCCACGAAACAATTCTCAGCAATACTATCAGATCCTAGTCTCAGAGCTTATCTAAAGTCTCTAAAAGAGATCAGATTGTTCACAGCAGATGTTCCAAACAGAAAATTCTTATTCCACAGAGTGGTTGTTGAAGACTCGAGTGCTAGACTCGAGAAGCTTAGAGAAGTATCTATCACAGAAGAACATGCGAAACTTCTCTCAATATCTCTGCCACCCCCAGAATAGAGTTTCTTAAAAAAGATCTTTTTTCTCTACCTGTCTTCACGAGCTAGTAATTACGTAACTCTATACTTAAAGCTCTCTCGAGACAGTTTTGATTAGGTGTTCTAATTGTTGGCAGGTGTTGTCGAAGGTTTCTACGGGTTTCCATGGGATTTTCACGACAGGATCTCTATGATCTCTTTTATGAGCAGAGTTGGGCTGAATCTATATTTCTACGCTCCTAAAGACGATCCTTATCACAGGATTTTGTGGAGAAATCCTTACCCATCGTCACTCATAGAACAATTCAGAGAGCTGATCGACTTCAGCAATAGATATAGTGTTAACTTCGCCTTCGCCATATCCCCAGGTCTTGACATAGACTATTCTTCTCAGTCAGACGTAGACATACTCGTGAGAAAGCTAGACACGATAATGGATCTTGGCGTGAGATACGTAGGATTGTTCCTAGACGACATACCGCCTGAGATCAGGGGGAGAGGCTTCAGAACCTTGGCTGAGGCTCAGGCTAGTCTGGCTAACAAGGTCTTTAGAGAACTCTCGCCAGACAAACTGTTCTTAGTGCCAACATACTACTGGGGCTACGAGGAGTCTTATCTGAGAGAGCTGAGCGAGAGTGTTGAGAGAGATATTGAGATTGTTTGGACTGGTAGATATGTTGTCTCTCCAGAGATAACGATTGAAGATATAGAGAGATTCAGAGAGATCACTGGTAGGAGTCCTGCTATATGGGATAACTATCCTGTCAACGATTATTTTATTGTGCGAGGAGTGACAAGACTACACCTAGGCGTTATACGCGGTAGGAGTCCTGAGATGATGAGAAGAGTTTCAGCTTACATAGCCAATCCTATGAATCAAGCGGAGATTTCTAAGATACCTCTCTACACTATTGCTAGACTCTTATCAGGGTACACTCCAGATGAGAGAGATCTTGATAAGGCTGTAGAGCTGATAGTTAATGAAGAAGCTCAAGAGGCTATGAAGATATTTGTTAGACTAAACTCTTCTAGTGTTCTAAACCCTGACGCGGATCAAGAGATTAACGAAGTGAACGCTAGAGACATATTGAGATCTCTAGACATTCTAAACAGAGATCTTAGGAATAGAAAAATGTTCTCAGAGATAAGACCCGTGGTAGAGTTCCTCAGACACGTAGCGAGAGAGGTTGGCGAGGGTAAGAGAGTTCAGATAGTGAGCAACAGAATCCAAGCAGCAGGACTGTACGAACCGCCTATCTCAGACGAGGCTATGAAGAGAGTTTTTGGGAGAGTGGTTAGGAGAAGGCCTAAGTGGCTTCAGACTGGCTAGAGGTATATAAGTTGCTTCTAGGCGTAGATGTTTTTCTAAGCGAAGATCTGTGGAGACGATATAGTGATAAGAGAATAGCTGTTATGACGAATATAAGTGGCGTGACATCTGATCTAAGCTATACTGTGGAAGAGTTGATGCGCAGAGGTCTGAGAGTTGAGGGGGTAATATCGGCTGAACATGGCTTCTGGACCACGGCTACGGCTGGTGAGATTGTTGAACATTATAACGATGACTATCTAGGTAGGCCTGTGTATAGTCTTTACAGAGCTGATCTTTCTTCTGTGAGAGATTTTCTGAGAGATATTGATGTAGTGATTATTGATATGCAAGACCTGGGTCTCAGATACTATACCTATATATCTGCTGTAATAGATCTCATAGATCTTGCCAGCGAGATCGGAGGTTTAGAGATTGTTATCCTAGACAGACCTAATCCTCTGGGAGGAGTGGTGGTGGAGGGAGGCTTGCCTAAAGAGAGATTCTACTCTTATGTCTCACGATACTCAATACCTATCAGATATGGAGCTACTCTCGGAGAGATCTCTATGCTGTACTCTTACGAGAATAAGAGAGATGTAGATGTAAAGGTGATCCCTGTGAGAGGTTGGAGGAGAGATCTCGATATACTAGATCTTGAGTTTCAATGGGTTCCACCTTCTCCAGCTATTCCCACGCCTGACACAGTGTATTCTTACGCTATAACAGTCTATCTCGAGCCAACAAATATTAGCGAGGGTAGAGGTACTTACACACCTTTCAAGGTGCTAGGGGCTCCCTTCATCGATCCTAAGAGACTGGCAGACGAGCTTAACAAAAGAACAGACTCTAGTGTGATAAGATTTAGACCTGCCAAGTTTAAGCCCAGCTTCTCTAAGTATGCTGGAGAGATATGTGGAGGTGTGTTTATTCACGTGATCGATAGAAGAAAGCTGAGAACTGTAGAGACAGGTCTCGTGATTCTTAGAACCTTATATGAATTGTATAACGATAAGATAGTATTCTATAGATCGGGAGACATGTATGGTATAGATCGCTTGTTCGGAGATGATAAGGCTAGATCTGTTATAGTAGGAGAGTTATCTATAGAAGAGTATCTTCGAGAAGTAGAAGAAGAAATAGCTAATTTTATCGAGAGAATAGATCATTTTAAGATATACAGATGATATGATCAGAGCTCTCTACAAGTGTTTTATCAGTCTAAAATACTTCTCTACCAGAGCTCTATTCAACTCTTCTCCTCCAGGCACATTAACGCTAACCCATATCTCGGGCTCATAGCCTCTCTCAATTAATCTCTCTATCGTGAGGATCTCTAGAGTGTGCGCTATGAACGAATTTATTATCGTGGAAACCGGGGCTATTCTCTTCCCACCAAGCTCTTTTAACTCTATCACAGCATCTCCCTCGGGAACCTTGTTATCTATGACCACATCTGCCACCTCATATAGTCTCTTCCCATATCTATTAGCAGGTTTGAGTCTCTTAGAATACTCAACGGATGTTATACCGATCACTCTACAACCTCTCTCTCTAGCCAGGACAGCTGCCTCGACAGGGACAGCGTTTTTGCCAGAGTTAGATACTACTATTAGAACATCGTCTCTCTCAGGAGAATAATATTCTATCAAAAGATCAGCATATCCACTCAGCTTCTCAACTTCAGAACTCTTAATAGCTCCTCCAAAAACTGTGAGAACAGGGTCTAGCATAGGATAGACTCTAGCCAACCCGCCGGCTCGATGAAACATCTCAATAGCTATAAGCATAGAGTGTCCCGTACCCAACACATAGATCATTCCACTACTCACGACAGCTTGGGCAATGTAGTCAGAGGCTCTCTCGAGATTAACTCTCTCCTCGGTCAAGATTCTCTGAATAAGATCCTGTATCGCGTCCTTGAATCTATTGACAAAATCCCAGCTCACAGAGATCACCCTATAATCTATCTTAATATTACGCAAGTATAAGTCGTGTCAAGAGTTTTTATAAAGAGTCTTACGTAACGAATAGCCTCTTGATCTTGGTTACGTAATTCTGTGTTTAAATCTTATGAGAGAGTATAACATGTGAGAAG
>JBEULF010000008.1:5000-8494 GCA_041287455.1 Sulfolobales archaeon | reverse complement strand
ACTCTCCACCTTTATATAGACGTAGACCGTTGGATCTGATGCAGTACCTTTATAGCCGAATCCGTAGAAGTCCTTTATATACCAAGTCCCGATGGTTATGGGGACTGTGACACTTATCCCCTCGTAGAGACTGTAGGTTATGCTATCCACAGTCCACTGGCACACAGGATTGCTGGGGGTCACAGAGATGCTGTTGCCATCGTATGTCTGGGTATTGTAGTTGGTACCAGCCGTTGGCAGTATGATTCCTTGCTGGTCAGAGCTGCTGTAGAATCCTACGCAAGCAGCACCACTAGCAGCAGTTTTATCTGCAACATTGATAGTGCCTTCAAGCCATCTGTATGCGAATACTGTGGCGTTCACTACTACTAGTGTTGCTATTAGTAGTGTTGTCAAGATGATAGCTGTCTTTCTATATCTGCCTGTACTCAACATAGGCATCATGTTTTCTTTTAAAACTAAGCTTATAAAGTCTTACGATGAGAGATTCTTCAAACTTCTATCTAGCTATATTTTTTTGAGTGATCATTAGTATACTGGCTACATAGAATCGCTTGCATAGTTCTAGCGAGTATTATGTGTTTTATCCTAGACTCGGTCTCGATCAAGTGTCTGATCTATGTGGCTCTTTGTTATATCTCGATGATATTCTCTCTGAGAGTTTGAGACTTGTAGTCAGCGGTCGTGTTGCTTGTGTGAAAGTCTAGCTCTTTCTCTTTATTATGTAGTGAGCTGATCTTCTCTGCACATAGTCTATTATCTCTTTGAATACTTCTGATATTGTCGGGTGTGGGTGTGTTGCTCTCTCCACGTCTTCTATACTCATATTGTTCTCTATGATCAGAGATGCTTCTCCAGCGATCTCTGAAGCGTGTGAGGCTACTATTACGAATCCTAAGATTCTCTTAGAGTCCTCTTCATAGATCATCTTTATAAACCCGTCTTCACACTCATCTATAACAGACCTAGCCACACCTCCTAGAGGCAGTTTCACAGAGACAGCTTTAAAACCCTTCTCGCGAGCCTCTTCGAGAGACATGCCAATCTGAGCTATCTCAGGGTCTGAGAAGACGACCATAGGAATAGCCTTTCTACTATAAACACTGTCAAGCCCCGCAGCGTTCTCAGCCGCTACGACCGCTTGTATAAAGGCTTTGTGAGCTAGGAGAGGTGGTCCCGCCACGTCTCCAGAGGCTAGTATACTCGGATTACTAGTTCTCAGCCTGTCATCAACAACTATATACCCTTTATCATCAGTTCTAACTCCTACTCTCTCAAGACCTATGTTCTGTGTTCTAGGTCTTCTACCAACAGCGATCAGTATTTTCTCGCTCTCCAGTCTAGCTCCGCCTGACAGCTCTACCTCAACTCTCTTCTCAGAGATCTTAACATCTCTAACAGTGTTGTTCTTATAGATCTTGACGCCTAGTTTTGAGAGTCTACGCTCTATAACTCTAGAAGCATCTAGATCTATTCCTGGGAGTATGTTAGGCATCATCTCAACAATACTAATCTCAACACCAAGCTTAGCTAGAGCACTAGAGATCTCAACACCAACATACCCACCTCCAACAACTATCATGCTAGAAGGTTTTCTCTTGAGATTAAAAACAGATCTATTGTCTAGTACTGTCTCACCATCTATCTCAACACCTCTAATAGTAGCAGGCTCGCTACCAGTAGCAACTATAAATCTGCTAGCACTGACAGTTTCTCCGCTAGACACTCTCACAGTCCCCGGATCTATAAACTCAGCTCTACCTCTCACTATATCAACACCATAGCTCTTCAAGAGAAGCTCAATACCCGAAGAGATCGTAGATACCACGCGAGACACTCTCTCTATCAGTCTCGCGAAGTCTAGACCTATACTCTCTCTACCAACTATAAAATCACTCTCAACAGCTCTTCTATACACATCCGCCAGCTTTATAAGAGTCTTACTAGGAATACAGCCGTAGAGAGTACACTCACCTCCAAAACCTCTTCTCTCCTCAATAATAGCAACTCTCAAACCAAGCTGCGAAGCTCTTATAGCGGCGGGATAGCCGCCGGGACCTCCGCCAATGACAACAAGATCGTATTTACTCACTCAAGAGACACCTTATATGTCTAGTTAGAGAGAGATTTATAGATTGATAGAATAGTATCCTATCACGAGCTCTTGTCTCCACCCGCCTAGCGGGTGTGCTGATCTAGAGTCTTTCTTGAGCGTGTTTTTCGAACTTCTAAGAAAACCTGATCTGTTATAAGGAGGTGGAGAGTCTCTCAACTCTTCTCTCTATCTCACTCTTCTAAACACTATGTGAACCTCTCTACCGCAGGGGCATATGAGTACTCTCTCAACTCTATACTCAGGTGATTCTTTTGTTGTTGAGAACCCTTCTCCACCTACTATTGAGACAGCTTCTCTACCCCCGAACACGTAGCCTGTGTATGTGACTCTGAACTCGTCTACGAGATCCTCTCTAACCAAGCTCCATATAAGCTCGCCACCTCCCTCTACCAAGACTTTTCTCACTCCAAGCTCGTATAACTTTTCTAAAGCTCTCTTCATATTGATCTGTGGCGGGTTTTCTGACTCTATCACGTAGACTTCTACACCGAGAGATCTCAGTCTCTCTATCTTTTCAGAGTCTGCTCTCTCAGATGTGAGTATGATTGTTCTGGCTATACGCTCTCTCACAAGTCTGAGATCCTCTCTTATAGATAGTCTCCCATCCACGACAATTCTCACAGGGTTCTCACCCTCAAAATACTTTAACCTCAGCGAGGGGTCGTCTATATTAGCGGTATTAACACCGATCATAACAGCGCCAGCCTCTTTTCTCGCTGCGTGAAGTCTCTTAAGATCCTCTGGACAGCTCAGCTGACTGAATCTAGTCTTCGAAGCAATCTTACCATCGATAGTAGCAGTTGTAAAAACAATCACATAAGGTCTGCCCATGGAGAGCCCCATCCATATCTTCTCTCAAGAATACTCTAGTTTTCTACGCTTAAAACACTCTTCTCAATAGATCGAGGGTCTAGACATATGCTCAGCTATTGTTCTGCTTATCACAGACTTCTAGAGCTACATATAATAATCCTGACTCAATAGTAGATTCTGGGTTGTCTGTGGAGAGAGTTGAAGAAGCTAGAAGATGGTTTCTCCAAGCTCTGAGAGATCTCAAGGCTTCTAATGATAGTCTTGAAGATGGCATCTATGAGTGGGCTTGTTTTCAAGCTCAGCAAGCCGCGGAGAAAGCTTTGAAAGCACTTCTATATATACACGGAAGATCTTCGTGGGGGCATAGTCTCGTTGAGCTACTAGACTATCTCAAGGATGTCGAGATAGTCAGTGAGGATCTGTATGTTTCTGCTAGAGAGCTTGACAGACATTATATACCCTCGAGATATCTCAACGCGTTCGAGTCAGGATATCCAGGGCTGTACTATGACAAGCCTACCGCTCGTAGAGCTATAGAAGCTTCAATCAGAATCATAGAGTGGGT
>JBEULF010000008.1:0-4900 GCA_041287455.1 Sulfolobales archaeon | reverse complement strand
GAGTCTATCTCTTCTAGAGAGATTCAGATTAGCAGTTGATCTAGGTGGTGGGAGAATAGATCTCTTTATATACACTTATAAAGAGCTTGAGAAAATGGCTCTTAGAGGAAATCCTCTCATACTCTCAGCATTAGGAGAAGGTAGAATCATTGTTGCTAGTGAGAGAATTATGAGACTTGCTGAAGAGATTAAGACAAAGTATAGAAGAGTAGGTAGAATGTGGATTCGCGTGAGTGATTAACTGTGTTTCTCAGACGGATATTCTGGAGACTAGCTCGTCTATGTGTCTCATAGTGCTCTGGTCTATCTTAACTTCTAGAGACTCTATAGCTTCTAGAAGTTGTTGTGTGTTTGAAACTCCTATTATTGGCACTATAGGTATCTTGAGATCCTCAGATCTCTTGAGTATCCAAGCTAGAGCTAGTTGAGCTGGTGTGATTCCCAGGCTTTTTGCAAGCTCTATATACTCGCTCATGAAGACAAGATACTTATCGATGAAATATCTCTCGATCAGACTCTTAGAGTAGGTAGCTCTCGAGAGCTCAGGCACTCTCCACTTCTTCTCAACAGGATCATAGTATTTGCCTGTTAGAAATCCCTGAGCTAGTGGCGAGTATGCCACTACACCCGCTCCGAATCTCTGGGCTATGGGTATTATGTCTCTCTCTATATCTCTCTCTAAGAGATTATACTTGTACTGGAGAGCTACTACAGGCTCGTAGCATGGGTGTTGAGATAGTAGCATTAGCTCGCTCAAATAAGGTGCTGGGATGTTGCTGACGCCAATATACCTGACAAAACCAGACCTCACAAGGTTTGTGAATGTTGAGAGAAGCTCTCTAGCAGGCGTGTCTGGATCGTATATATGAGCATAGTACAAGTCTAGATATTCTAGCTGTAGTCTCTTGAGACTCTCTCTAATCTGCCACATAACATGTTTTCTACTAAGACCACCACCATTAACCCACGAAGCCATCTGACCTCCCACCTTAGATGCTATGAATAGAGATTCTCTCTCAAAACCAAGTTCTCTTAAGAGTCTGCCTAGCAACGTCTCAGCATAGCCTGAGTGTGAGAGAGGTGCTGGAGAAATTCCTCCATGATATCTATTTGCTGTGTCAATAAAATTAACACCATGATCATAGGCTGTCTTGAGAACTCTTCTAAACTCCTCCACATCGATCTTGTGAGCACCAGCCTCATCTCTCTCTGGAAGTCTGGGCAAATGCCACGTGCCCAGAGAGATCACTGACACTTTAACACCTGAGCTGTGAGAGAGTCTAACATATCTCAAATCTAACGCCTATCGAGAGTTTCCAGACAAGCTTATATTACTCACACCGAAGATCCGTTCTTACTCCTCGCGACTCTTTAGAAGCTCTCTGAAATCTTCCTCTACGTTAGGTGTTTCTTTGGCGATTCTCAATATAATGTTTGTCACAGATCTCTTTATATAAGGGTTCTGGAGTATTCTCTTTATAAATCTATCTAGCTCGCTCACGTCTCTGAAAGCTGTTATTATGGCTATGTCATACTCACCTGTTATATCGTACACAGCTCTTACACACTTCTCTTCGGCCAGTTTTTTCTCTATCTCCTCTATGTGAGCACCGTCTACTTGTAAGAGTGTTAGAGCGTTTATACGATAGCCCAGCTTAGAGTGGTCTACCAAGGCGACGTATCTCTTTATTATACCCAGACTCTCCAACCTCTTGATCTTGCTCGATATAGTTGAGGGTGGCTTGTTGATTTTTCTAGCAATCTCTCTAACACCCTCTCTAGCGTTTATCTTGAGAGACTCTAGGATCTCTAGATCTGTGTCGTCTAGTATTACCCTCCTGAACAACAGCTACAACCCCGCCTGAGACTATGTAACCTGTACGATATTTAAATGATTATTGTGAGACATAGTACGAGATGATCTCATAATGAATAAGTGTTGTTCATCCAGAGCTATTCTTGTAAGGCGAGTAGAGATGAGTAATACAACGTCTTGTGAGAATAGTAGACTCATAATACACTACACAGATCTCGCTGGTTTTCTGAGAAGTGTAGAGACTAGATGTGGTGAGAGAAAGATAGTTGTTTTCGACGGTAGTAGTGTCAGAGGTTTCGCAGAGATTAGTAGAAGTGACATGATACTAGACTACGAACCGTCTACGCTGAGAAGAGTTCCTTGGGAGAGAGATCTCTATAGAGCTATTGGGAGAGTGTATGATGTTAGTGGAAAGAGGTTTGAGAGAGATCCTAGGTATGTTGCTGAGAAGACATTCGAGTATATGTTGAGAGAAGGCTACAGAGCACTAGTAGGTGGAGAGTTAGAGTTCTTTGTATTCAACTCAGTAAAGATCGTTGGCGAGAGGTCTAGTGCTAAGAGTGGTTTTTCAATAAGTTTTGGAGAGAGATACAAGCCTGAGAAGAGTTATCACAACGGATCTGACGATAGACTACTTAGATTCAGAGTGGATCTGTCTAGATATCTAGAGGAGCTGGGCTTCGGCGTTGAGACATCTCATCACGAAGTGGCTACATCTCAGATAGAGTTGTCTCTAAGAGCGGGAGACCCCGTGTACATTGGCGACGAGATAGTGACTAGTAAGTGGGTTGCGAGAACTATTGCGAGAATGAATAATCTGGCAGCTGTCTTCATGCCCAAGCCTGTCTACGGTGAGAATGGTAGTGGTATGCATCTTCACATAAGTCTCTGGGATCCTAGTGGGAGAGTTAACATGTTCAGCTCTGGAGAGAAGAATGAGCTGAGTGATATTGCTAGATACTTTATAGGAGGATTGATAGAGCACTGTAGAAGTCTGGCAGCGATAGTAGCTCCTACTACAAATAGTTATAAGAGACTAGTGCCAGGCTATGAGGCTCCCGTGTACTGTGTATGGGGCTATTATAATAGGAGTGCTAGTATTAGAGTCCCATACGCTGGAAACAGTGATAGAGTCAGGATCGAGTTCAGACCTCCAGACCCAACTTCAAACCCTTATCTAGCGGTGTCAGCAGTTCTACTAGCAGGTCTTGACGGGATTAAGAGAAAGATAGACGCTGGAGAACCTTTCAATGGTAATGTGTACAAGATCTCTCCGAGAGATGCTAGAGAGAAAGGGGTCAAGACTCTGCCCAGAGACCTCGACGAGGCTCTCGACGAGCTTGAGAGCGACCGTGAGTATCTCAAGCCAGTCTTCTCTGACGAGATTATAGAGAGCTATGTAGAGATTAAGAGATATGAGGCGAGAGAAGTTAACAGTAGACCACATCCACACGAGTTTATTCTTTACATGGATCTATAGTTAAAATCGTTCTTGTTAAAACTCTTACTAGGGGTCGCTCGTGATTCTGTCTCGAGAGAGAGTCTCTCTCAGAATCATTGTTGGCGACATAACAGACTTCGAGGGAGAAGCTATTGTGAACCCAGCCAACACTCTGATGCTGATGGGAGGAGGTGTTGCCGGAGCGATCAAGAGAAGAGGTGGTGAAGAGATTGAGATAGAGGCTAGGAGAAACGCTCCAACACCTATTGGCGAGGCTGTTGTAACCTCTGCAGGGAGGCTTAAGTGTAAGTATGTTATACACGCACCCACAGTAGAAACCCCTGGATCTCCTTCTAACCCTGAGAACATATACAAGGCTACTCTAGCCGCGTTGAGAGTGGCTAGAGCTAGAGGCATAAGATCAATAGCCTTCCCACTCATGGGCGCTGGTGTTGGAGGAGTCTCTCCTGAGAGAGCTATTGAGTCTATGAGTAGAGCTTTTCTAGAGGCTGGCTCTGACCTAGATCTATATTTGTTCTTGAGAGATGAGAGTACTCGAGATACGGTGATTAAGACTCTAAGAACTCTTGGGTGGGTTGAGAGAACTTAGACTTTTATTTAGAGTTGTATAGTAACTCACTTAGGTAGTGAAAAGATCAATGCCTGTAGAGCCTAGATTTATTGTTGACACAATGCTCGGAAGCCTGGCTAGATGGCTTAGAATGCTAGGCTATGACACTTTATATGATAATAAATTTGAAGATTGGAAGATCTTGAGAATAGCGTCAGAAGATAAGAGAGTTATTTTGACAAGAGACAGAGGACTATACATAACTGCTAGAAAGAGAAATCTAGACGCAGTACTAGTAGACAGCGAGGATATAGTAGAGGCTTTAAGATATCTGAAGAAGAAACTCGATATCAGGCTAGAGATAGATCCTAACGATACTAGATGTCCCATATGCAACTATCCTCTGAGAAGAACGAGCTCGCTAATAGAACTAGCTAGTAGAGTGCCAAGCTATATAGCTACTCGATACAGAGAATTTTGGATATGTGACAAGTGTGGTAGAGTCTATTGGAGAGGTAGACATTGGAAGAGTATAGAGAGATTACTCAGCAAAGCGAGGTCACTATGAGTTGCGAGCGTGATAAGAAGAAGATTATTGTGAGAACATATGGTTTGATAAGAGATCTTGTTAACTGGAGCCAGAAGATCTTTTGTATAGATAGAGAAGTCTCACTAGAAGAATTTCTCGAGAGAGACATACCAGATATAAGAAGTATTATGAGAGAGAAAAGTCAAGAGATCATAATAGTAGTCAATAGAATAGTTATTCCTATTAATAGATTAGGAGAAGTAGTTTTAAACAGAGAGTCTGAGATAGATCTGCTCCCAACGCTAGTAGGAGGTCAGTCAGCCACGTACGTCTCCTCATATAAAAACGGATCCTCGCAAGGTCCTGTGTAAAGCTCGTGTCCTAAGTGAAGATCGTAATCATCTTTATATACAATATGACCGCAATTTAAACACCACATAAAATCATTATGAGACAAGTTTCTCCGAGCGTAATCGCTACAACAATCATTTCTATTAGAATAGATCCTCTTTTTATCGCAACAACCTACAGAGGGGTAGAAAT
>JBEULF010000079.1:0-9740 GCA_041287455.1 Sulfolobales archaeon | reverse complement strand
GGATGAATCTTAACAATAACAGGATAAGGATTAGATGCTGAGACGACTATAGCTTCTCCCACGTCCAGTAGCGACATCATGTCTTCAAATTCCTTAGATATAGATGTAGCTTCTCTCAGAATCTTCTTATCTGCATCAGATCTTATACTATGGATGATCTTGGTGTTAGTGTTCTTAAGTATATCTTCACCAACACTGCTAGGCGATTGAGTCACAAGAATCATACCTACTCCATATTTTCTTACCTCAGCCAGCGTGTCTTTAATAACGTTCGAACCCTCAGATCTCTTGAACACGTGATGAGCCTCATCAACTACTATAATCCTCTCTCTGCTATTCTCTCTCTTACTTGAAGCGTTGAGTACGATAGATTTTATTATGAGAAGAGAAGCTAGAGATCTTGTGGAAGACCTCTCAATCTCTGACAGATCTATGGAGACTATTCTATTCTTACTAGAATCGTCTATTAAGAGAGATAGACTCTTATCCTCTGTCTCTACATCCTCTTCTACCAAGCTCTCGAATTTTCTCAAAAGAGCTAACTTGCTCTCAGAGACCCATCTAGCTTCCTCGGGGAACATACTTATCTCCTCGTAGAGTCTTTTGAAATCAAACTCATAGTCTCGTATTCTTCTCAAGACTCTACTCAATATATAGCTCTGAGATGGTGTTAGTTCAAATACTGTTTCAAACACTTCGAGTAGCTGGACAGGGTCTCTGAACACTGGTAGACTCTCTAACGAGACTAAGTGTCTGAGTTTGAACTCTCTTACAGATCTTCTCAGCAAACTTCTATACTCGCCGTGCCAGTCTAGTATGTATACATCAAAATTCTTCTCATAAGCTCTATAAGCTATAGTAGCTGCTGTAGTACTCTTCCCAGAACCTGTAGATCCGAATATAGCTACGTGTCTCAACAGATCTTTGGTAGATATAGAGTATGGAGTCTTGATCTTGGTTCTAGAAGTCTCGCCTAAAAATATAGACTCTTTCATAAAGATATTGTCTAGCTTAATAGAATAGCTGATATCACCGAGATCTATTGTTTCAGCGTATAGAGAGTGTAGCTCTGAGACTTCTCCTAATTGCCTACCTTCTAAAAGCACTAGATCCTTGATCTCTTTATCGCGTAGTTTTTTAGATTTTATTCTACCCTTAGAGAGAGTCTCAAGTGTGGACACGATCAATTCACACAGATCTCTAACTCTCTCATTTTTATCAATACAGATAATATAAGAACCTCCATAGTATCTCTTGATCTGTGTGACTATATATAGTGAGAGAGATCTAGGAATCTTGCTTCTAATAGTATCTATAAAAGATGTCATAATCTCCGGGTCTAACTCGTCGTCTTTGCCACTCTTCTTTCTGATAAGCTCATAGCCGCATATAAACTTGTTCCCATGCTCAAATACGTCATCCTCTACATAGACTCTATGATACACGCTATCTCTATTTCTACCAAATAATCTTGAGAACATTACGTAGAAACCCTTGTCAGCTCCTCTCTATCGGTAGCGAGATCTTTTATGAGTAAGTCTATTTGTAAGATCTCACTCTCATCGATATCGAGATCTCTTATCAGCTTTTGTATCTCTGGATATCTCTTAATCTCTTTTCTTATTCTGAGCAGATGATTTCTACTAATACTAAATGCTCTCGAGAGCATGTTCAGACTGATAGGAGTGCCATAAGCTTCTCTGAGTAGAAGATATGAGACGAGAACTTTTGCTCTGAAAGTTCTCGATGAGAGTCTTGGGTATAGATCTATATAATTGAATACTTTCTTTAGCGTAGGCGAGATCTGTAGTAATTTTTCAAGCTTACTATCTTTAATATGTCTTATCACTCTACTAACAGAAGAACCTTCATAAGCTCTCAATAGAAGATCTCGATCTATCTCAAGATTCTTTCTAAGTCTCCACCAACTGAAGAACTTAGAATAAGCCTTGACAATAACGCCAGGCGCCGACTCTCTACGTAGAGATACCGCCTTTAAAACCTTTCTCTCGCTCGACTCATTCTTCTCAGAGAATCTTCTAGCCGTGTAGTATATTGTATCTATAACAAGACCACACGACGAGCATATAACCTCACCTCTCTGATAATCCCACACAACATCTTCAGATCCGCACGAAGGACATCTGTACATAGTGAATCTCCTGTGGAATTTAGAGCAAGAATTTTATTTGTTGAGCAGGTATAGTGAGCAACCCTAGAGAGGGGGGGTAGAGCGAAACTATTAATCTCTAAAATACACATTCAGATCAACATTGCTATAGAATCTATCTCTAACATCCTCTAGATATCTCCAACGCTCTCTAACTCTGTCTATAACACTCAGATCTATCTCTGCCACAAATAAACCTATAGAATCGTCTGTGTCAAAAATTACATAACCCCACGGGTCTGATATAAAACTTCCTCCATCTACAGGTCTCCCGTCAACATACAGAATCTTTGTAGCGTTCACGTGGACTAGGTATACTGTATTCTCGCTAGCTCTACTAGAACCAATAGATCTCCATAAATACTTTCTGTCTCTCGGTATGATAGAAGGATTGAAGATTATCTTAGCCCCTCTTAGAGCTACATATCTAGAAATCTCTGGATACATAAGGTCTACGCATATTACAGAGGCTATGCTTATGAACCCGCTCAGATATATAGCAGGTTTAGAGTAAGATTTTATTCTGCTTCTTTCGTTCGTAGCATAGCTTGGAAAGATCTTGCCACCTTCAGATATTCTGTTATAGCGGTCTATCACGATACTCCTAGAGTAAACTTCTCTTCTCTCATTGTAGACGTAGGATGATCCTGCCACAAAGACCCTCGATCTGGCTGTCTCTAGCACTTCTCTGCTAGCCTCTAAATAGAAGTTCTCTGAAACCACCTCTCGTCTCGATAACCAATTCTCATAGATCGATAGTATGTCTATATTAGAAGCTGTAGACACAAGATCTATTATTCTTCGGAGGTTAACTCTAGGATCGCTCTCAATAGAATGTTGTATAACACCTATCCTTATCAGTGTCAAACTACTCAACTCATAAGATATAAATAGAGTGAGAGATAAAAATCAGCTAAAGCCGCCGGCGGGATTTGAACCCGCGACTTCCGGCTTTCCAGAGATCCATGGCCGTACGAGGCCGGCGCTCTACCAGCTGAGCTACGGCGGCTCTACCAATTAAATATTACGCTCAGTCTTTTTAACTCTATCTCTACTCAGACTCTTCTATCTTCTTTGCATAGTCCTCGGGTTTGAGTAGTGTTGTTATCTCACTCTCGTCCAGAATCTTTATCTTCACTATCCAACCCTCGCCATAGGGGTCGTGGTTGATCCTCTCTGGCTCTTGTCTCAGCATTTCATTAACCTCAACCACTACTCCGCTGAGAGGTGCGTATACGTCTGCAATAGTCTTTATACTCTCTATAGTTGCCATAACCTCCCCTCTAGAAAACCTCTTATTAAGCTCAGGTAGTTCAACATTTATTATATTCTTAAGCTTCTTCTGAGCATAGTCTGTGACACCTATAACCGCCACGCCCCCCTCTACTCTTACCCACTCGTCTTGCTCTGTGTAGAGTAGATCTTTCAAAATCTTATACCCTTTCACACTGAACTCGTTTGCCAAGTTATCTCACCTCTTAATTAGTGGAAAATCAAGTATTTTAGCCTCAGCTACTCTATCTCTAAATCTTATTAAAACGTCGAGACCGGGTAGCGCGTGAGAGGCTTTCACATACCCCATTCCAATGCCTCTATCGAGATACGGCGAGTATCCTCCACTGGTTACGCGGCCTATAACGCTTCCTTTATACAAGATCTCATACCCGTTTCTAGGTATGAATCTAACCCCTTTCTTAACTCTAATACCATATCTAATTCTAGAAACACCTTTAACACCTATCTCTCTCAGAGCGTCACAGCCTATGCAGTCAGTCTTATTCTCGTCAAAAACCCAGTAACGAGCCTCGTAAGGATTAGTCTCTTCATCTATGTCATTACCGTATAGAACAAATCCCATTTCAAGTCTCAGAGTGTCTCTAGCTATCAGACCAGCTAATCTGAGACCTAGATTCTTCAATGCTACTAGAATCTTAGAGATAACGCTTGGAGCGCCTAATATCTCGAAGCCATCTTCACCAGTCCAACCACTTCTGCTAATCACGTCGACAACCCCATACTCCGTGCTTAGACCGCTATAGAAGCCTAGGTGTTCTAACGATGCAGCATCTTTTAACCCGCTCACTTTCTCAATATATTCTCTAGCTCTAGGACCTTGTAGAGCTATGAAAGCTGTGCTTAGTGTTACTTCATCTATAGAAACTCGTGAGAGTCCCAGTCTCTCTCTCCACTCTCTAAGCCATGACAAAATCTTGATTCTATTGACAGCATTACACACAACTAGCCATCTATTCTCGTTGAATCTATATAGCATCACATCATCTTTAAAACCTCCCCTCTCGTTTAGAAACGCTGTAGGACCTAGCATCCTGCCATCTCTAGACTTAGAAATGTCTTTAGGCAACAATCGATCTAGGAGCGCCATTGAATCCTCTCCGTAGATATATATCCTACCCATGTGACTTATGTCAAAAACCGCTGCATGATTTCTCACATCATTATGCTCTGCGAGAGGATCTCCGAAACTCATAGCTGTTTTAAAACCGGCAAACTCGCCAATGTCAGCACCGAGCTCGACCAATAGATCGTGCAGAGGCACTTTTAAACTCATAGTAAACCCTATTACTATCATTTCTTAACAAATATTTTATTCTAGATTGGAAAATAGTGAGGAGAAGGAGACTATGAGTAATGGGGATCTCATCAAAGGAATCTTGATAGGTATTATACTTCTCTTAGCATTGTTCTGGATACCTATTCTAGGACCTCTAATAGCTGGATTGATAAGCGGCTTAATAGTTAGAGGAGCTCTCAGAGGGTTTTTAAGCGGTCTCATATCTAGTCTCATAGCCTCTATAGTGATTATAACACTATTTCTACTCTTAGGATCTCTTATAGCAGGCCTAGCAGGATTTCTACTGGGAGGCTTCATAGGTAGCATTACATCAATAACATTCCTGCTATACACCGTGCCGCTAGCTAGTATAGGAGGCTTTGTAGGAGGCTTGTTAAAGAGATAGAGTTTATTTAATAGTATTCAATACCCTAATAATTTTTTGGATGAGTATATGGGTGTTAATCTGAGAGATATAATTCCCGAGAAGATCGTAAGATCTATTAGTGATCTCAGAGAACTCTCTGGAAAGATCGTGGCTATAGATGCTTATAACGCTCTATATCAGTTTCTCTCCGCTATAAGACAGCCTGACGGCACGCCTCTCATGGATAGTAAGGGTAGAGTGACAAGTCATCTTTCAGGACTATTCTATAGGACTATTAATCTTATCGAGAGTGGGGTAAAGCCTGTGTACGTGTTTGATGGAAAGCCTCCAGAGATTAAGTATAGCGAGATTATGTCGAGAAGCATGTTAAAACAGAAGGCTGAAGAGAAGTATAGAGAGGCTAGAGAGAGAGGTGATATAGAACTTATGAGAAGATATGCTCAAGCAACATCTAGAATTACCAATGAAATGGTTGACACAGCAAAGAAACTCTTAGACGCTATGGGAGTACCATGGGTTCAAGCACCTTCAGAGGGAGAAGCGCAGGCGGCTTACATGGTTTCGAAAGGTGTTGCTTGGTGTAGCGCCAGCCAGGATTATGATTCTCTGCTATTCGGATCTACTAGACTAGTTAGAAATCTAACAGTGTCTGGAAAGCGCAAACTCCCTGGTAAGGATATGTATGTTGAGACACCTCCAGAACTAATATCGCTAGAAGATCTTCTAAAAGCGCTAGAGATAACGAGAGAACAGTTGATAGATATAGCTATATTAGTAGGAACAGATTTTAATCCAGACGGTGTTGAAGGTATCGGTCCTAAGACAGCTCTTAATCTAGTTAAAACCTACGGATCTCTAGATAAGATTCTTAAGGTGATTCCGAAAGCCTCTTTCCCCACAGATCCTTTTGAGATAAAGAGATTCTTTATGAACCCGCCTACTACAGATAACTACAAGCTCGAGTGGAGAGAGCCAGATCAATCCAGAGTAATAGAGTTATTAGTTGAAGAACACGAGTTCTCTAGAGATAGAGTAGAGAAACACTTGGAGAGATTATCGAAAGCTCTCAAAGCAAGCAAGGTATCTGGTCTAGACAGATGGGTTAAGAGATGAAGTAGAGTTCTAGATCAGGAGAAAACTCTCATCCTCACCCAACATCTAGACCTATAAATACTCCTGCTGAGAAACTCTATCTACCAAATCTCCTCTCTCTGCGTTGATATGATCTTATGGCTCTCAAAAGATCTATTTTCCTAAACTCAGGCCATAGAGCCTCACAAAAGAATAGTTCTGAATATGCCGACTGCCATAGTAAGAAATTGCTTATTCTAATCTCTCCAGATGTTCTTATGACCAGATCTGGCTCTTGAAGATCTCCCATATGGCTTGTGTATAAATATTTCGATATGATCTCTTCGTTGATCTCATCTATTCTAACGATTCCTCTGGCTATATCATTATATATTCTCTTAAAAGCGTCGACGATCTCTTGTCTACCTCCATAGCATAATAGAATGTTTAAATACCTCTCGCTAAACTCTCTAGTTTCACTCTCTAGCGCTCTAGCTAGCTCTGCCAAGTTTCTTGGCACTAGATCTAGTCTCCCCGCAACTTTTACTCTAACTCTATGCCTCTTACTATAGTCTCTAAGCTCTTCTAAACCTCTCTCGATTATAGAGAATAAGTGCTCCTTCTCACTATCTGGCCTATAGAGACAATTCTCGTATGACATAGCATATAGAGTGACTATTTTGATCCCTAGTTCGTCTAGCCATTCCAATACTTCTTTCATCTTATTATACCCGTAGTAATGTCCTATCAACCTCTCCCAACCCATCTTCTCTGCCCATCTTCTATTCCCATCAGGTATGATGGCTACGTGCCTAGGCATCACACCTTTCTTAACCTCTCTATACAGTTTCCACTCATAGACTGTGTAGACGGGTTTAAGAAGGAGTCTCGATAGATACTCGATAAGAATCTTGAGCCAGTTCTTCTTTGATCTCATCATGCCCAGAGATCTCATTATCCTTCTATTAACATAATTTCTTCAATAAAATAAAATTTCTATTTTGTCAGTCTCGTACTTGCTCTCTTAGAGAGAGTTAATATAGCATTGGCTATGTGTATGATAGAGGCGATACATAGATGAGAAACATTGGGAAGAATAAGATCCTTTGTTAAGCTACCTATGTAAGGAGATGGTGAAGCTAGTAATAGAGCATATATATTTGCATAACTCATAAAGACAGCTCTTTTCTCGGGTAGAATATATAGTTGAAAGAATTTATTATAAGAAGGAATCCATGAAGAGATAGATATTCCCAGGAGAATAAATGCTAGATATAGGATCACATAGTTCTTTAGATATAGTGAGAATGCTAGTGAGAGAGCTGTCACCCCGGTTATAAACTCAGAGAACCTGAGTATTTGCGCGGGGTCGTATCTATCGCTCATAAATCCGAATATATATTGAGAGAGAAACCAGGCTAGGTTCATTGTAGTGGCTAGATAAGCTGAGGTTGACAGGAGTATATCCTCTGAAGCTATTAGAGCGTATATCATCTGGGCCCACATCGAGTAAGAGAACCTATCTATTATAACGAATACGAATAATCTACTAGTATAAGGATCTCTGGAGAAAATAGTAGACTTAAGATCTCTCAAGACAACCAGTGGATCTCTGTAGTACTCAGAATATCTGATCTCGCTAAGCCTGAATCTAATCATGTATAGAGAAGTTGATGAAGAAGCGTATAGAAGGGTTATGAATACGAATAGTACTCTATACCCCGCTAAATCTTTGATCCATAGTCCCACTACAGGCCCTATGATCATTGATAATGCTCCCACGGTCATCACTAGTCCTATAAGTCTGCCCAGAATCTCTCCTCCCAATTCTATCATTAGAAGATTTCTAGCCACGACACCAGCTGCAAATGACACGTTATAGATCACTATAGACAGAGGCACTCCCAGAGAAGGATCTCTTGTTAGAGATAGTAGAGGTGATAGTAGTGAGATTAACGTAGTTATTGTAGCAGTACGAATCCTCCCTAAATAATCAGCTGTGATTCCTATCAGAAGCACTATTATGACAGAGACAATATTCCCAAGCGTGTCATATATTGATTGTGCAGAATAGTTCAAACCCAGATCAAGAGCAAAGTACCTTATAGAATAAGAGTATGAAGCATACGCGAGATTATAGCTTGAGTAAGATATTATCAATAGTATTATTACTATGCTCTCGATACTTCTACCTCTGATTATAGACTCCCTCTGATACTCTGATTACAAATTAATTAAGCTCTAACACAAAGTATGCAATGCCAGATACGATTCAGACTTCTTTATACATATGCAATCATATGTATACATATAAGTTTTAGTGTGTGAGATTTTACGTGAGGAAGAGTTAGGCATGAGCAGAGTTATCTCAGAAGTTAGAATAGTACAAGAGATAAGAGATTCATATGTTATCTACTTGCCTAAGGAGTGGTGTAAGAATAACAACATAACGAGAGGTTCTAAGATTCTTTTGAAAGGTAGAGATAAGAGACTTAGTTTAGAACCTCTAGTAGAGGAAGATAAGATTCACGATATATTCTTAGAAGATTTTAACGAGAGAATAGTTAAGTATGTCTTAATCTCTCTCTACGTCTTGGGACACAGATCTATTAGACTTATTTTCAAAAGACCCATCGCGACAAAGGATAGAAGAGTTTTGAAGAATATACTAAGACTTCTAAAAGGCTTCGAGATATATGAAGAGGGGAAGAATTACTTTATTATCAGAGAGATCTCTGGCTTATCAGAGTTAAGACACGCTATATTGAAAGAGTTTAACACCGTGCTTAACTTGATAGAAACTTTAGAAGAGATCTTATCTACCTATAATGAGAGGCTTGAAGACATTAAGATCCAGGATATACTAGACTCTCTAGAAGAGCTAGACACAGAGATCGACATATCTAGACTAGAGATAAAACGATTATTCAACAAGATCCTAGAGGATCTGAGTTTAGACCCAGGCATAGATCATAAGATATTGACAGGACTAGTATTTATAAGTAGTATACTCGAGAGAATAGGAGATCATATAGTGTCTGTCATAAGAATTGTCGGTGAAAAAAACATAAGATCTCAGGATCTCAGCGATTCTCTAAAGTATATTAAGAAGACGAGCAACGTGATATCTAGAGACCTTGACATAATATTTAGAGCATTACAGTCTGAAGACTATTCGAAGTATTTGAAAGAACGACTTATTTTACTTTTAGAAGAGCTAACCGAGATAATAGATCTGAAGAGCAAGTTCAGAGAAGAGATCTATTCAAATATAGGAGTTGACAAAGAGTTATTAAGTTATCATATAATGAGAGTATTTGATTATTTAACAGACATAGCCGAGTATTTAATAGATATTCTAATAGAGATCTATGTATCCTACTAGCGTAGAGATCAGATCATATGTTTCAATCACTTGTCATTAGACCGTCGTATCATCATCAATTTTAAATCTTTTAGTAGTGAATTATAAATTTCTACTAGATCCACACAATATCTGACCTCCTCCCCGCCTAAGGGCGAGGGCTCTCCTAGGGCAG
>JBEULF010000078.1:0-10183 GCA_041287455.1 Sulfolobales archaeon | reverse complement strand
TAAGTCCAGAGAGAACTACAATGTGTCATAAGCTCGTAGCGAGAATAACAACAGAAGATCTACAACAATATCTGCCGAGCGATTATTTCACATATTCTAACAATAAGCTATATGTGAAGATACCAGTCTTAGTAGTGTATAATCAACTCAGCTACTCCGGAGTAATAGGCCCAGGTATAAATATCGGTGCTATGGGCGCGAGAACAGCTGAGGTGAGGCTTACTTTCGCTACGGGCGAGATAATATCTAAGCTACGTAATGCAGAGTTTCCCTCAGTGAATTTCGAATTAAAAGACGCTAGTTGGGGTGGCTACTACTATTTTGGTAATATCTTATATGTACCTCCTGACGAGGCTCGGTGGGTCTATATATGGGGTAGACCTCGTTATGAGTTATGGGATGTATGGGTGTGTTATAGAGATGATGGTTGTTATCATGTGAGAGATGAGGTGATAGCAGTGGTAGAGGACGTGTTGGTGAGTGGTTCTACGATATTAGGTGGTGAGAGTAGCGGCTTACCGCATCCTGCGATCATGGATCTTTTCTTTAGAGGAACAAATGAGACGTTACTCCAAGTACCTGGTACGCTGACGAGTGATGGAGATCTAGACGTAGGGGAATACATAGCGTTTGGGCAGATATTTGAATATTACGACACTTGTGGTAGCGATATAATATCTAAATTTAAAGTTGGCATACCCGTCGGGTCGCTTGTAGCTCTCGCAGTCTGTAGTGCTCTGGGGATCCCTACTGGTGGGAAGGCCTGTGCTGTTGCTATGGCTTTCGTAGCAGCGTTTCAATTATCTCTAGGGGTTGTAACTGGAGGTCTCGAGAATCTCGGCGAAGATTTGGGTAGGGGATACAACGTGCACGAGGTGGTATATATTAGATTGAGTAGCTATAACTATCAGGTTCCGCCTCCTTGGCGGTGTTTCTGGTGTTCTCCGTGCGTGTACAAGGTTCCGGCAGGGATCTATTTTAGATGTGTGTAGAGATTATAGATTTTGAAAGATCTAAAGATCTTTTTTCTCAAAATATACTCTCCTCTACACAGGCTCTATAGCTTCTCTTCACTGTTAGATACACGAATAAATGTCTGTCTCTAACACTGTTCAATTTATTCTCAGCTCTGGACAAACGGATCATTATTATAATGTCTGGTTGTTTGTTTAGAGTCGCCTGACGTTTTTAAGCTCCGGATATTTTCTACAGTAAGGGTCTTTGTATTTGAGTAGAGAAGATTCGATTGCTAGAGCTTATGAGCGTAGTAGAATACTGCTTGTTCTATCAGTCACAACACTAGTTAACTTGTTGACAGGCTTCGCTGCTAGGCTAGCTGTGGTCGGCATGCCCACTATATCTCGAGAGATCAATGCTGACGTGTGGGAGATGGTTTGGATAATACAAGGATACATGCTAGGATCTACATTTATACAGCTCATAGTCGGCAGACTCGCTGATCTGTTTGGTAGAGTGAGATTGTTTAACATTGGTATAGCGATATTCACTCTAGGCTCACTATTATCCGGGCTATCAATATCTCCTCTAATGCTAGTCTTATCAAGAATCTTTCAAGGTCTCGGCGGTGCTTTTTTAATGAGTCTCTCAGTAGCTATTCTAACTGACAATATTCCTCCTAGCATGCTTGGGAGATGGCTTGGCATAAATCAGGTTGCGTGGAGAGTTGGCGCTCTAGCAGGTCTTACTCTTAGTGGTATTATAATTGACTACATGGGTTGGAGATGGATCTTCTTAGTCCAAGTGCCTGTGGGTCTTGTGACTCTGGTGTGGAGCCATAGGAGATTGGTAGAGGTGTACAGACCTAGAGAGAGGTCTGTTATTGATTGGAGAGGCTTCACACTATTCACATTATCAATGATTCTTTTGTTAGTAGGATTGACATCACTAGGCTATGGACACATAGGCGTCTCAGAGATAATGATAGTACTGGCTATCATCACTCTAGCTCTATTTACGTTGTCTGAGCTGAGATTCTCCTCTCCAGCTCTGGATCTGAGGATATTTAGAATATGGCAATTCTCTGGAGGCATAATCGCTCAGTTTCTCTATTCAATAGGTTTTGGAGCTAGTCTAACTCTACTAGCAATATATCTTCAGAGCGTAGAGGGATTCGACCCCTCTGTGACAGGAATACTGATCACTCCATACGAGATAGTCTTCCTGATCTTCGGAGTGATAGGAGGATTTCTATCTGATCTCGTGGGTTTTGTGATAGTCACAGTCTTGGGACTGATATTCGCTTCAGCAGGACTCTTAGTCTTCTCTACAATGAACTCTCTCAGAGACTTAATGATTGGAGAGACTCTATTCGGTGTTGGAACAGGCTTATTCGTCTCGCCTAACACTGCTTCTATAATGAACTCTGTTCCGCCGGAGAGAAGAGGTGTCGCATCTTCTATAAGAACTCTGTCTTTTAACATTGGCTTTATGATTAGTCTTAACATAGCCATACTAATTCTAACCTCGATCCTCCCATATCAAATAGCGTCTCAGCTAATAACTCTTGGCGGAGTTGTTTCTAGCCCGAGCGCGAATGTGTATTATGAGATAGAAGAGCTGGGTCTGGCTATCAAGAAGTCATTTGTGATCCAGTCTATTATCATGATATGCGCTATACCATTTAGCTTGTCGAGAAGAAAACGTAGAACATCTTAACTATAAGCTGGATAATATTAATAGTTACCAGGGTTATATGAAGAAGAGATCTGGTTCTATTGATGAGACAGATCTTATGATACTGAGAGCGCTACAAGAGAACTCGAGACTATCTCTAAACGATATTTCAAAGAAGCTTAACATGCCAAAGGCAACTGTTCACTATAGACTTAGAAAACTCGAGAGTATGGGTGTTATAAAAGCCTACAGAGCTATCCTAGATCATGAGAAGCTAGGTTTCGAATATATCACCATAACACTTGTCAGAGGCAGATATGGTAGAGACTATCACGACCAGATAGGCAGTACGCTTGCATCACTACCATATGTTCAGAGCGTATATTTTGTATTAGGAGATATAGACTTTGTTGTTATAGCTAAGAGCCCATCAAGAGAAGAATTTATGAAACTTCTCACAGAGATGATAAGATCCCCATACATAGAGAGAACATCAACTCTAGTTGTCGTCAAGACATACAAAGAAGATCCTCTCTTATTCATATAGAGCTCTCAGTAGCTCGACAAATCTCTACTTCAAGCAAGGAGAGTCAGACCCGTCTCTGAGGCGGATAACTCTTTCTCTCGTATCAACAGGATCGCTCTTCAACCTCTAATACCCGAGACGAAAGTCTTCAGCAACTAACCTAGCTCTCCCGCGAGATAATCGCTTATAAGAACCTCCACCTTGCCCTCAGCTATAGCTGCATCGCATATAACTCTGAGACAATATATTCTCTTCTTCTATTCACACATCTAGAGATGAAGGTGAGACGTATGCTCTGATCGGGCCGCCTACACTCCCATAGGCTTCAACCCTAGCTTCCAAGATCCTCTTATAGATACTGAGTTTTCGGCGAGTTTAACTGGTATAAGAATCTGAGGTGAGTCAGTCTCGAAACCGCTGTTAACAAGAGCTATTGTTTTGATCTCTTTGACGGGATCGAGTTCTTGTACGAATAGTAATCTTAACTCTAATCGCTATGTCTCGTACTCTCCCCACGGATCCTCTCGCTCTCAGAAAGATCTTTGAAAGCTCTGTGACGAGACTTAGAGATGATAGAGACTATCAATACCTGTGGGGGAGAAGTTTCTCTTGAAAAGTTAGAGGTTGTCTAAAGATATTGTGATTTGAGACTATGTTCAAAGTGTTCTCTGAGTCTCTACTATGTTTAGACTCTCGTCTAAAGCTCTGATCACATGATCTAGCTGTTCATATGATATCACTAGCGGAGGCTGTATTCTGATCACGTTTCCATAGATCCCTCCGACTCCTACGAGAACTCCTCTTTCTCTCATCAGACTCTTAACTCTCTTAGCTTCTTGAGATGCTGGAGTTTTCTTCTCGTCTCTAACAAGTTCGACTCCGATCATGAGACCTTTGCCTCTTATATCTCCTATGAGTCTGTGTCTCTCTTCTAACTCTCTTAGTCTCTTAAGCACATACTCACCCTTCTCCAGGGCTTTCTTTTGAAGCTCTTCTCTGAGTATTATGTCTATAGTCTTTATAGCTGCAGCTGCTGACACCGGGTTTCCACCGAATGTTGAGAAGTGATCTCCCGGCTCAAATACTGAGGCTATCTCATCTCTAGTTGTACAGGCGCTTATAGGCAGACCTCCTCCCAGAGCCTTGGCTGTGGTCACTATGTCAGGCTCTATATCGTAGTACTCTACGCCGAAGATTCTGCCTGTTCTTCCAAAACCTGTCTGTACCTCGTCTACTATTAGTAGAGCGTTGTACTTGTCTAGGATCTCTTCTTTGAAGATTTTAAGATAATTCTTAGGCAGAGGGATTATGCCGGGCTCTCCGAGGATCGGCTCTACTATGAATGAGGAGATCTCTGATGTAGACGCTTCTCTGACTATATCTCTGGCTATCTCAACATATATCAAGCCACACTCCTCTTCATCACTGTATCTAAAGGGAGCTCTGTAGCAGTATGGTGCTGGGACGAATATTACGCCGGGTAGCATTGGTCCTAAGCCTCTCTTCCTACCACCCTGACCTGTGACACTAAGAGTCCCGAGAGTCCTCCCGTGGAATGAAGGTGCTAGTGCTATTATCTCGTGTCTCTTAGTGTACTTTCTAGCCAGCTTTATAGCACACTCATTAGCTTCAGCACCGCTGTTCCCGAAGAAAGATTTCTTAAGTCTCTTAGAAGGCATTATCTCAGCTAGTCTCTTAGCCAGCTCTACCACTATAGGCACGTAGTAGTAGTAAGAAGACACGTGAGCGTATCTCTTGATCTGTTCGTTCACGATCTGGATAATCTCTTCTCTCCCATACCCTATGTTCATCACGGCTATGCCTGAGAAAGCATCTATATACTCTCTCCCATCAACATCTCTAATAACAGATCCTCTGGCTTCATCTATTACTACAGGTGTGACTTCGTCTACAATGTTTAATATGAGATACTCGTGAGCTTCTCTGACGACCCTCTCTCTATCAAAACTCATAGAAATCCCGCTATCATATTAGCTTAGACGGCATATGTTAGTTATATTAGGACAATTAATCAATGTATAGATTCTCTCAAGTAGATCTTAATACCTGTCTAATTCTAAGTCTAATCGAGGTGAGATAGTGAGTTCTAAATATTTTGAGGAGATAAAGAGTCTAACAAACTATTATGGAGATCTTCCTAACTATATTGACAATAAATATGTTGAAGCCGACACAGACAAGTATCTAGAATCGCTAGACCCGGGAAGAGGCTCTCTAATAGCTAGAGTCCCGGTCTCGAGTTCTAGAGACATTAGAGAAGCTGTTAACTCGGCTTCGAGAGCTTTTGAGAAGTGGAGTAGAATGTCTATATACGATAGACTTCAGTATCTAGTTAGACTCAAGATTATTGTTGAAGAGAAGAGAGAGATCCTGGCTCAACTACTGTCTCAGAGTGTTGGTAAGACTCTTAGAGAAGCTAGAGGAGAGATTTTCAGAGCCATACAAGCTATAGACTCAGCTCTCGCATCGCCTCATCTCTTCGCTATGAATAGAAAGATTATGAATATAGCCAGAACAGAGCCGGAAATCGATATGGAGGTTGTTAGAGAGCCTCTCGGAGTATTCTTGATCATATCGCCATTCAACTTCCCAATAATGATCCCTATGTGGTTCATCCCATGGGCTGTGACACTTGGGAACACAGTCATAGTGAAACCCAGCGAGCTAGACCCAACACCACTCATATTCTTCGCGAGACTATTCAGAGAAGCAGGCTATCCAGAGGGTGTTGTTAATATTGTTAATGGAGATGGCACTGTGGCTAGAGAGCTTATAGCTGAGAGAGATATAGTGGGTACAACCTTCGTAGGTTCTACAGCTGTTGGTGAGAAAGTGTATGCTGAGGCAGCGGCTCATGGGAAGAGAGCTCTGTGTCAGACTAGTGCTAAGAACCCTGTCGTCTTAATGCCAGACGCCGTGGCAGAGCCTTCTATAGAGAATCTCGTTGGAGGGTTCTTCGACATGGCTGGTCAGAGATGTCTAGCACCAGGACTGCTTATAGCAGTTGGAGAGGCGTACGATAGGCTCGTCCCTAAGATCGTTGAGAGAGTTAAGAGGATCAGAGTAGGGTATCAAATGCTTGAGACAACCGAGATGGGGCCTGTCATCTCTTCTAAAGCTAGAGATAGGATCAAGAGTACGATTGATAGAGCAGAGTCTCAGGGGTTCAAGATACTAGTCGATGGGAGGAACTTCACGCCAGACTCAGAGTATGGCGGAGGCTTCTACCTGGCACCCACAGTAGTAGAGGTCACGCCAGACTCAGAACTTGCTCACGAAGAGATCTTCGGACCTGTGATGCCTATTGTGAGAGCCAGAGACTTTAACGAGGCTGTAGAGATAGGCAACTCTAGGAAGTATGGTAACACAGCTGTTATCTTTACCTCCAGTGGCAAGTATGCTAGAGAGTTTGCTAGAAGAATGAATGTTGGCAATGTAGGCATAAACGTAGCAGTTGCACAGCCAGATCAATTCTTCCCCTTCCCAGGCAGGAAGAAGAGTTTCTTCGGAGTACTACACGGGCAGGTTGACGCTATAGATTTCTTCACTGATAGAAAGGTTGTCATACAGAGATGGTGGTGAGAATCACTTCTTAGTCAACAGATCAAGCATTCTTCTAGCGTTTTCAAGCATCCAGTGATTATTGTTGAAAAACACATAAACGCTATCTGGAGAGAGATCCTTTATTCTAGCAGCGATCTCTCTGAGCTCCTCCTCGGTATAGTTATGAAAATACCATTCACTCCTACCATGGAGTCTCAGATACACAATACCTCTACAAGAGACAAACCATGTTATGTCTGGCGAGTCAACTGACACAATAACAATGTGATCAAGCTCTTCACAGAGCTTCTCAGGACTCTCTCTAAACCATGACAAGTGTCTAAACTCCACAGCGATCTTATCTCTAGAGCTAGTCTCTCTAGCAAATCTAATGATCCTTTCGAAAAAACTCTCTCTACGATCATATGTCGGGGGTAGTTGTATGAGGTAGAAGTCTGTGAGATCCTCTATAGGCTTGTAGTACTTTCTAAATCTCTCCCAAGCACTGTAAGACTTTTCACTCAGTCTATAGAGGTGAGTAATGCTTCTGTGAACTTTTACAGACCATCTCAACTTTCTCCCAACCCACATCCAGAACCTCAGTTGAGATGGGTATGGGTAGGTGTAGAATGAAGCGTTGAGTTCGACAGCGTTCAAGCCTGAGTTCTCAACATACCACTCTAGATTTCCTCCTAGATTCCAACTATAGCTCCACCCAGAAGTGCCGACATATATTTTCTTCAACACTTATCTAAGTATCTTTGTTCTGCGAAGATTTAAAACTTTAAAATTAATCGTGATAAAGAGTTTCGCTAGGTGAGACTTCTATTTCTATCAAATTCTTTCTCAGTATACTCAGACACTTCTTACAGAATCTATTAGACTTGAAATCAACATCAAGTATAGAATTGCTAAAGCTCATAACACATTTTCTATCACTACAGTGGCCCAGCCCTAGCACGTGTCCTATCTCGTGTGTGACTTCTTTTTCTAGTCTCGAGAAGAAGATAGTGTCTGAAGGATCTCTTGTGTAAAGTCTCTCTAGATACACAGTAGCGATCCTGTTGACAGGGTCTGCGAGCCCGAAGACAAAGTTGAGTCCGGGGACATAGGCGTCGGCGGAGACTATCCCAACTATGATCTCAGAAGGATCTTCTCTATAGTCTCTCAGCCACTCTAATATCATATCAGCTCTATACTGACCTCTTAACACGTTGTAAAATTTCTTCGGCGGATAGATGTTCTCTCGATAGACTGACACTCTAGATCCTATGAACACTCTCTTCAAATAGCTCTCTAGATATCTAAGAACTCTCTGATCAGTCTCTAGAACGCCTATCAGTTTAAAGTATAAGACTATAGTAACACCTCTCCATAGAAATATGCTTGTCTCAAAACATATATACCATGGGATCTTTTGTCTGTTATAATCCTAATTTTATCCTACGATTAAGATTGTTTTAGTAGATGATTAGCGAATCTATCTATCAGCTCTATAGCCTTCTCAGGCTCTTTCACACATCTCCTAGCATTGAGTATGATATAGCTTTCGAGACTTGTGTCAACAATATACTCTACGACAGCTGGTAGTAGTGATACTACTCTTAGGAACACGCTTGCATCCTTTATATACTCTTCTGCCTCACTAAAATCATCTCCTCTGGGTAGAACTGTTCTGGTAGAGAAGCAGATACCCTCACCACCTGACTCTAGATCTATTGTCACACCTCTCTCGAGGATTATCCTCATATTATCTCCGTGAGCCTCGTATCTGAACTCTCTGAGTTTTATATGATCAGCTATTTTCTGAAGCCACGAACTCTCTCCACCTTCGTGGACGTCTATATATTCTTCCTCCACCAGCCGACCCCTCGTAGTTATTATCCTCCGCTAGGATTTAACTTGTTTGTATAGAGCTGTGTATAGTCCTGCGGCTAGCTGTATCTTTACTAGTCTGCTTATCTCTATAGCTCTATACATCTTATTACTCTCTAGATAGTCTAGTATGTCTCTGAATCTACTCTCAGTCTCCTCTACAATATCTCTAGACACGCTTCTATACCTCTCGTACTCTCTATTAAGCAGTCTCAATAGCATTCCCAGAGTTAGTAGAGAGTAGAATCTAGATACGTATGTGTTGTCAAACACTTCTGCCACGGTAGCTATTCTATCTAGAGTGGGATCTGTGGCAGCCCATCTCTTCTGAGCTTCAAGAGACTTTGGCATTGTCTCCACGTAGTACTCTATCGATTCAATTAGCTTGCCAGACTCGCTACAAGGATCTCTAGATCCTATACGATTTCTAGCTCGAGACCAGACACTCTTTATAAACTCATACACATTCTCACTCCAAGAGATCCTGTCTAGAACACTCTTTCTACGAGTGATCTTCTCTTCTGACTCTCTAAGATCCTCGATCCTGGGGTCGTAGTAGTAAGGCACTTCTGTCACAAGCTCTATAACACCTGGGTTGACTCTAGAAGCATAGTCATAGCTACTCCCACCATGTCTTATAACCTCGACAGGGTCTAGTCCTTGAGACTCTATAAAGTCATAGTACTCTCTAGTGGAAACCATCTTATACACAGCTCTAGACAGTTGTCTAGCCCATGGAACCTCTGGCTCTCCAAGACTCAGAGGTACTCCGAGAGTCTTGGGGTAGAAGTAGAGTATTGGGTATATTAGTGGTGCTTCTTCGGATATGTAGTAGTAGACTCCTCCAAACCCGGCGTTGTGAAGACTGTATATAAAGTCAGGCTTGTAAGAATCGATTATGTTCATAAGAGCCATGGTCTCGGGGACGGGTTTTGAGAAAGAGTATCTCTTATACTCTATGGGGAAGCTCCACTCGATCTGGACATTGCCAGCAGGTCTATAGTAGTTTCTAGCATAAGCCTCTATAGAGCGTGGATTCTTGAACCAGCCTTCATTCATCTTGAGACCGTCTATATCGGCCACTTTCACAATAACCCAGGTGTAGTCATAGAATCTTCTCAACTCCTCATCCGAGGCAAGTCTTCTAGAGAGATAATCCAGAACCAGAGTCCCTACAGGCTCATTGGGATGCGGGGCTCCGAAGAGAAGTGCTCTTCTAGAGCCACTACCGATCACTAGAGCTCTGATTCTCTCGCCACACCTACTCCTACCGATCTCTATAACTCTCACAACATCTCTATACTCTCTAGCTATCTCGTCAGTTGATTCCTCAAGCTCTTTGAATGTTTTAAAACAACTATACTCAGGCACTCCCTCGATCACTCGAGTCAAGAGATCAATAGACATAAGAACGCCATATAGAGATTACGAGAATAACTTATAAGATCTTTCTGACACCCAACGAAGATCTCTACCAAACCCAGACTAACACCGCGGGACCAGGCTTTGTAGAAGCTGAGAGATAGAAGTCTTGGGATGCGGGGCTACCGCTTGTCTCTGGATATTCATTGTTGTTCTTTTATG
>JBEULF010000077.1:0-11679 GCA_041287455.1 Sulfolobales archaeon | reverse complement strand
AAATCATTATACGAGGCTTACATCACCTGTCAGTCCCGAGGTTTCTAATCATTCTCAAGAAATATTAGTTTCTTTAGTGCTAAATAAATCTCGCGTGATGTAGCGGGGTAAAGAGGTTCAGAGAGATCTGTCTTTTTCGAAGATTCTTGCTGATCTTCACTCGACCCAGTACTCAGATTCAGAGCTGGTTCTAATATTAGTTTCTCCACGAACTCTCCACAAACCTCTTCTAGGAGCAATAATCTCTAAGCCTAACTCCTCTGCAAGCATATCACTTATAATAACCTCATACTCCCCGGGGACTGCTACCGCTACAGCTTTTATCCACTCACTGGTTTTTTCAATATCTAGCCTAACATACACTTCACCAGCTATATAAGCTGAAACCTCTGCACCTACTACAGCATATCTCTCACTCCTCAAGTTCTCGAGAGAAAAGCCGAGTCTTCTTAAGAGAGCTATTGGTATATGTATTTCAGGTCTAGTACTCTCATAGCCCGTGTTAATAAGAGCAGATGTAGAGACTTCATTAGAATCTCTACGAATCCTAACTCTGACTCTAACACCCATCGCACACCCTCCTGAACCTACCGAACCTCTTTAGATTTAATCTCACCAGATAGTAAGGTTTGAGCTTTCTATTAACACTCATAAAATCTCACTCAATCTCAAGTTGTATAATAGGTAAAACAGAAATTAAGAAGCTACTCTCCCAGAATCTCAACTACTATTCTTCTATCTCTAGGACCGTCTAGCTCTACTAACATGATCTCTTGCCAAGTACCTCTTACGAGAGACCCGTTGTTTACAGGAATGAATCTGCCAGATCCTATGAATGCTGACGCTAGATGAGCGTGAGCATTGTCATCTATCTCATCATGTCTCCAACCACCTCCAGGCTTGAATATGTCATAGATCCACTTTATGTAATCCTCAACTATTCTAGGCTCGTACTCGTTTAGTATGATTGCCGCTGTTGCGTGTGGTGTGAAAATAATACATAAGCCATCTCTAATACCGCTCCTCGAGACGATCTCTTCAACTCTCTCAGTTATCTTCACGACCTGGATTCTCTTGGTAGTTCTAATACTAAATGTCTCGGTGTATACTCTCGTATCTCACCACCCAAGGAGTATTTTACCTTATGCAGAGATATATGTCGAGAGACTCTTGATCTTTCTTAAAAGTTTTTTAGTATTCTACTGATTATAAGGTTGAGAGTAGAGATTTAGAAGCTAGTAGTACTCCGAGGTGCGACTTCTGTTTAGAATGAGACAAGAGAGAGGTGAGATAAGCAGACTCGCAGTACCTATTCTAATAGGTATGATGCCCGATTCTCTCGTCAGTCTCGTCAGCATGATCACAGCTTCTAAGCTTAGTACTGAGGCTCTCGCGGGTACTGGCTTAGCTTCTTACTTCTTCTTCGTGATAAACGCTTTAACATCGATCTTTATGACAGGTCTAATAGTAGTACTATCACAAGCCTATGGAGCTGGAAATAGAGAGATTCTGGAGAGAGCCTTTAACGAGACTCTCCTCTTCGCAACGATACTTTCTCTCTCTATTCTAGCAACATCGTTTATATGGGTTAGAAGCTATGTAGAAGTACTCTCAGGAGGTCAAAAAGAGACTAGCGAGGCGGCTGAGACTTATTTGACTCTGAGACTCATATCTATGCCCGCTGTGATGATAAACTCAGTACTAGCAACAGCTTATAGAGCTCTTAACAAGCCTTGGCCTCCTAACTACTCTACGATAACCTCTGCTATCTTCAGCGTTATTCTAATACCATCTCTTGCTCTCGGATATCTCGGGCTACCCTCACAAGGAGTTGCTGGAATGGGTCTCGCGTCGACTGTCTCACAGTATCTAGGGCTTCTAGTATACGTTTTCTTCAAACCTCCTATAAGAGTTAGGTTCTACATGTTCTCCACAGCTCTACTTAAAGTACTCGGCGTGGGAGTCCCTGCATCGATCGAGAGATTTATTAGTAGTGTCGGGCAGAACATATATATAAATGCTGTGTCTAAGTCAGGAATCAAGGCTCTGGCAGCGCATAACATAGGCATAAGTATTGAGAGTCTTATTATAAACCCTGTCTTCGCTCTGAACATAGCTACGTCTGCTAGAGTAGGATTTCACATAGGCTCTAACAGTGCTCGAGACATAGATTCTCTCACAAGAGAATCTCTGCTAATAGGAGTCTTGTGGATGTCTATCGCTACAGCAATACTCGTAGCAATATCTCCCTTCGCCGGGAGATTCTTCACATCAGACACAGAGATCGCTGGGTTAGTAATGTTTTATCTCATATTCGCTGCGATCTCTGAGATAGGTTTTGGAGGTTCTCTTGCTATTAGTGGAGTTATCAGAGGTATGGGGAACACCTGGATCCCTCTCGCAGTAAACTCTTTCACAGTGATAATTCTCAGAGCTTTTCTAGCGCAGATACTACAGCCTCAATTCGGGGTGTATGGCGTGTGGTTTACACAGATAACAGATATGTATGGTAGATTTCTCATATCATACACAATCTACTCTAGGTCTAAGAATAGACTGGCTATAAAGCTAGTGTAGATTAAATAGCTCTAGTACTAGATTATTATGGTGTCTTGATACGGATATACCAAAGCTCGAGAGTTTTATTCTTGAGAAGATGTCAAAAACAAAACTACCCAGTCTCGTCATATCTCTTGTAAGAAACAATGAGATCTTCTATTCTAGAGCTTTTGGATTTAGAGATTATGAGAATTTCACCCCAGCCAATATAGACACGATCTATGGTATAGGCTCTATCACTAAATCTTTCACAGCTATTAGTGTCATGAGTTTAGTTGAGGAAGGGAAGATCTCGCTTGAAGACCCTATCGATAAGTATATCTCGCTAGACCTCAGACCTATGGGCGAGAGAATCAGAATATGGCATCTTCTCACACACACAAGCGGTATACCAGCTCTGGCCTACGCCGAGGCTTACATAAGAAGCGCTGTTGGAGAAGAGATAGGCACTTGGCTACCGATAGCCAGTTATGATGATATGATAACATTTTTGAGAGGAGCGGATGAATGGGCTGTCGCCAGACCTGGGGAGAAGTATTTCTATCTGAACGAAGGCTACGTGCTGCTCGGCATGATCGTTGAGAAAGTGTCTGGTGTTAAATATGAAGAGTATGTTAGAAGAAAGATACTTGCCCCACTCGGCATGAATAGAACGTATTTTTACAAGTCAGAAGTTGAGAAAGATCCTAACGTGGCTGTCCCATACGTTGTTGATAGAGATGGTGTGTTGAGAAGATCTGTATTTCCATTCGGGATCACATCAGACGGAGGCTTGTTGAGTAATGCTAGAGATCTCTCTAGATATATAATGATGCTTATCAACAGAGGCAGATTAAACGATGTAGAGATTATAAGCAGATCAAGTGTCGAGGAGATGGAGAAAATAAGAATCGAGACACCAGGAGGCTATTTCGAGAGAGAGGGCTATGGTTTTGGACTTAGAATAACACCTAACTTCTTCGGGAGAAAACTTGTGGGGCACGGAGGATCTGTTCTAGTATACACAGCCTACATAGGGTATGTCGAGAGTGAGAAGTTAGGAGTAGTAGTCTTGACAAACACCACAGGCTACACACCTTCTTTCATAGGACAATACGCTCTAACTCTAGCCTTAGACAGAGATCCTGAGAGAGAACTTCCATTTATTAGATACGACAGAGTTTTAGATAGGCTGGCTGGAGAGTATGAGACCTATAGATCCACTATGAGAGCCAGGGTGGAGAGAAGAGGCTCACTATTATACCTAGTTATGAGAGGAAGATACATAGTATGGGATCTCCCGTTAGTCCCAGAGAGATTTGAAGATAGAGAGTATCTGTTCTACGTGCCAAGCTTGGGAGCCAGAATACCAGTGATATTCGCAGAGAAAAACAATACTATTGAGATGATCTATGAGAGATACAAGTTTATTAGAAGACCTATCTCCTAGCCCGATTCTCTCGAGAAGAGAATCAGAGTATAGGCAACGTGTTTAGCACTTCTAACAAAGTCTCTCACTCTAATATTCTCATTCGGAGCATGAGCCATAGAGCCGTAGTACCCCACACCAGCACCTGTCATAGGTATCTTAGCCACGTTAGTGAAGAGATATATAGGTCCTGAACCTCCTGAGATAGGTGTTATCGAAGGCTTCTTACCATAAACCTCCTCAGCCGCTTTGATAGACACTCTCACAATCTTCTCATCAGGCCTGGTATAGCCTGCGGGGTAGGAGCCGTGTATTAATATTTCAACGTCTGAGAAACCCAGCTGATCTAGGTAGCTTTTCAGCTTACTATAGATCTTAGAGGGATCTTGTCCTGGGACTGGTCTTATATCTATCTTGACACCAGCTAGAGCCGGGACTATAGTCTTACTACCCTTACCAGTATAGCCGGCGTAGAGACCTGACACGTTTAGAGAAGGCTTGGTGTAGAGCTCTCTGAGAGCCTCAAGACCTTCTAATCCTCTGACAAAATTTTTGAGACCCAGCTCTTTCTTGAGAGACTCTAACTCCTCGTAGTCTAGATCTCTTAGTAGTCTCTCAGAGAACTCTAGAAAATCTCTATCTATATCATCGTAGAAGCCTGGGACTAGAATCTCTCCATTCTCATTCTTTAGACTTAGAAGCAGTCTGGCCATTCTCCACACAGGATTAGGAACTAGAGGAGCATTACCGCTATGAACATCTCTAGAAGCTCCTCTCAATATTATCTCTAGATATAACATCCCTTTAAAGCCTAGAGAGATCCCTAGTCTATCATCTCTACGCACATAGCCAGTCTCCCAGAAACCACCGTCAGCCCTAACCCAGTCTCTCTTCAACTCTACTATACTTCCAAGAGTTGGAGATCCTATCTCCTCTTCTCCCTCTATAAAGAACTTAACCCTGAGATCGAGATCCTCTATGTGTGGCAGTATAGAGTCTAAGGCTAGTATTCTAGCCACTATATTACCCTTATTATCAGCAACGCCTCTACCAACCAAGTACTCGTCTCTCACTGCCAGCTTAAACGGATCTGAATCCCACTTCTCAAGAGGGTCTGGTGGTTGCACGTCGTAGTGATTATAGATCAAGACAGTCTTAGAGCCTCTACCAATCTCAGCCAAAACAGCCGGGTGACCTCCGCCACTAACTATCTCAGTTTTGAAACCTCTCTCTCTTAAGAGTTCAGAGACTAGTTCTGCTCCTCTCTTCATATCCTCAGTACTCCAAGCTGCTACTGTGGGTATAGAGACTAGCTCTCCTAGGATCTCTATGTACTTCTTATAGCTCTCATCGATATATCTAAAAGATCTCTCTCTCACTCGTTCTACTCTCTCTAGATCTCTATTCAAAATCAACACCTAGTTGATGTTCTTAGAGAGACTTTATATATCATCTCTTAACTTCTCTAAGTCTAGGATTTATATACTCTTCTATTGCGAAGCCGATTAGAACAAACCCGCTTCCTAGCAGAGCTATGAAGAGACCTGGGACGAAGATCCATAGCCACAAGTCTAATTGCATAGCGTGATAGACTTGAGCACCTCTCAAAACCTGACCCCAGCTCACAGCCGTGGGATCTCCCAGCCCCAGAAAGCTTAGACCAGCCTCTGTTAGTATAGCTGATGTCGCGCCCATGACAAGCTCTGCTACTAACAGTGGCACTAGGCTTGGGAGAATGTGTATAAACATTACTCTAGTACTACTGGCTCCTATAGCTGTTGCAGCCTCTATATACTGTCTACTTCTAATACTCAGAACCTGAGATCTTATCACTCTCGCCGTGGAAACCCAGCCGAAGAAAGCTAGGATCAGAATTATGTTAGTGAGACTAGGCCCCAGATATGCCGCGAGTATTATTATTAGTGGCAGCGATGGTAGAGCTAGCATTATATCTATAACACCAGATATAAGCTCGTCTACAAGACCACCTCTATAGCCCGCTAGAAGTCCTAGCACTAGTCCTGTGAACACAGCTATTAGAGAAGAGACTATCCCCACATAGAGACTTACTCTAGAACCATAGATCACCTGACTGAGAATATCTCTACCAAGCTGATCTGTCCCTAGCAGGTGCTGTGGAGAAGGTGGCTGTAGAGGTGGCGCTACAACTGCTGTAGGGTCGTAGGGACTTATATAAGGTGCTACGAGAGCCATGACGACAAATATCAAGACTATTATCAGACCTATCAAGCCCTTCTTATTTCTAATCAGTATCTCAGTAGAAGGTCTAACTAATCTCTCTCCTAATCTTCTCAAGATCTGGCACCTTCACCATATCTAATCCTAGGATCTAGTAGCATGTATATGAAGTCAGCCATAATGTTTGCCAGTATTATAGTGACAGAGAGCATGAAGAAAGCAGCGTTTAGCACTGGGTAGTCTTTGTATATTATAGACTGATATATCAAGTAGCCCAGCCCTGGGTAGGAGAATATTGTCTCAGTGATTATAGAGCCTCCTATTATGTGTCCCACTCTTATAGCCAGTAGCGTGACTGGGGGTAGAAGAGCGTTTCTAGCAGCACTACGCATAATCTTATTCTCTGGAAGACCCATTGCTCTAGCTACAAATATAAAGTCCTCGTTCAGTATATCGATCATAGTGTTTCTAGTTATGATAGTATACGAAGCATAAGCTGTTAGAGTTATGGCTAGAACAGGTAGAGCTAAATGTCTTAAAATATCAACCACATAGTCTAACACGCTACTATAAGTTGCTCCGGGCGTGAGAGCTTGACTTATAGGAAAGATTCTTAGTTTATAGCCTAAGAAGTATTGGAGTAATAGTGCGAGCCAGTAGTAGGGTATCGCGTAGACTACTATAGATGAGATAGTTATCCCTGTATCCAACCTACTACCTCTCTTCCATCCAGCTATTATACCTAGAGGTATTCCTAGGAGCGCTAGTGTCACGGTAGCCGTCCCCTGTAGCAGTAGAGTCCAAGGTAGTCTCTCCATAACTAGTTCAAAGACAGTAGTAGGATAGTACTGGTAGCTATAGCCCCAGTTGCCTGTAAATATACTCTTTATATAGGCTATGAACTGCTCGTATAGAGGCGCGTCTAAACGCCATTCTCTGATAAGAATCTTCACAGTGTCCGGCGGTAGCTGATACTCGTTTGCTAAGATCGAGGCTGGGTTCCCAGGCATAGCTCTGGGGAGTATAAAATTGATTATAAGTATTATAAAGAATACAATCACTGATCTTAAGATTCTCTTGTATATATAGCTATAAGTACTCATAGAGAACACCAAAAAAGACTTTTAATTTAACCTTTAACCACGTCTATCTTCTTCTAGCATATATAAGGTACACAATTACTCCTATGAGAATTAAGATGATCACTATGACACTGATCTCTATAACTCCCAACCCGCTTGGCTGAGGCACAGTAGTTAGTATCACTGTTGGTTGTGTCTGTGTGACTGTTACCATCTGCTGTGTAACTTGCGTCTGTACTTGAGTTTGTACTTGAGTTACCACTTGTTGCGTTGTCACCGTCTGTATCTGCGTGATCACAGAAGGTCCTCTAGGCTCAACGTATATGAGAGACAACTTGCTAGTGGGACCCTCTTGATCGTTCCACCCTACGAATCTATTAGTTCTATACGCTGTGAGAGAGTATTTGACATATAGAGGTAGTACTGGCAAGTCTCTAGCTATGATCTCTTGTATCTTGTGTACTATAGCTATTCTCTTACTCAGATCTAGTGTTGTTCTCTCTGCTTCTAACAGCTGATCCATTTCAGGATTTCTATATCTAGCCCAGTTTCTCCCAGCGTAGACTCCTATAGGTGGCGCTTGTGAACTGTGGAATCTCTCGTACAGATACCAGTCTACATCAACAGTTATACTCATACCCATACCCATTAGACCAAGGTCAAAATCGCCCACACCCTCTCTCTGATCCACTGTGCCTAGAGCTTGAGCTTCTACTCTCGCGTCAATACCGATCTGTTTGAGCCATCCAGCTATTAGAGTAGCTGCGCTCTCAAACTCCGCCATGCCAGATATGGTCAGTATTGAAATACTGAGTCTAGTTCCATTAGGAGTCACTCTAACACCATCCGGCCCTTTCTTGAACCCCAGACTGTCTAGTATTTCATTTGCTTTAGTCAGATTCTGAGGTCTGTAAGTCACATTTGGATTATACCAGATTCCAAATAGAGGCTGGATCCAGCCGTCTGTAGCTGGGTAGCCGTAGCCTAGAAGAACAGTTCTCACTATAGCATTCTTATCAATAGCGTAGGCTATAGCTTCTCTAAACTCTCTTATACTGAATGGGTATTTGTCTAAGTTAAAACCCATCCATCTCAGAGACCCTGTCCCGTTGACCATGACTATTCTTATGTTAGGATCTCTTATTAAGACAGGCACTAGAGAGGGATCTACAGTCGCTGCAGATATAGCGTCTATATCTCCTGACTGTAGCCCTAGCATCATTGTATCAATACTCTTATATAACACAAAGACTATTCTATCAATCTTCGGTTTTCCTAAGAAGAAGTCTTTATTAGCTTCTAAGACGATCGATACACCAGGCGTGTAGCTCACGAATTTGAAAGGCCCGCTACCAATAGGATTGTCTGTATTCTTAAAAGTAGTAGGATCCACATTAGCCCATATATGCTTAGGGACTATAGGTATGAGTAGTGATATGTAGAACAGCGCTGGAGCAAATGGCTGTTTTAATTTGAATACTACAGTTCTATCATCTAGCGCTCTCACATCAGCTATGTAGTTGCGTAGATTCCATTTGTCTAATTTGTCTGAGTAGTTAGACTTAAGAATCAGATTAAACGTGAACACAACATCATCAGATGTTAGCGGCGTCCCATCATGCCACTTTAGATTCGGTCTTAATTTAAATGTTATAGTGAGATCACTGGTATTCACATAATAGCTCTCAGCGAGCCAAGGCATGTAGCTGCCATTCATAAGCGGGTAGAGGAGAGTGTCATAGAGCAACCCTCTTATAACACCTGCCGCAGCAAAGATTCCTGTGAGAGGATTGAAATTATCTATCTGGTCAGGAAGACCTATCTTAAGCTCTACAACACTCTGCGCCTGAGGAAATACTACGAGCCACTGAGACACAGAGAATAATACTAGGAATAGTAGAGAGACTAATAAGAGTTTATAGAGTCTATCTCTCATCTAATCACCGACTTAGAGAGTATTGTGAGAGGATAAAAAGGAAGTTATTACGTAACAAGATTATAACCTGTCTAAAATTTTCCGCAGTAGCATAAGTTGTATACATAGTTTTAGTTCATAGTTAAAGCTTTACTAGTGATGCAAGAATCATGTTATGCGCTCTCGCTCTAAGCTGATCTATGTATCGATTCTCTCTGCTAGGGTGAACTCTGTTCGTGAATAGCACTATAACTAAGTCGTAGTCGAGATCCGCCCACACAGATGTTCCTGTGAAGCCTGTGTGTCCAAATCCTCGTGATATTAGATCTCCTCCTGACTCTATGTTTCTCCGATCATAGATCCACCAGCCAAGACCATAGCATCTATCCCCACAGATCCACTTGTCTAACATAACTCTAGTATAAGTTGGGGGGAGGAGAAGATCTGACTCGAATCTATATGATCTCATGATCTCGCTCACGATAGAAGCAGTCTCTCTCGCAGTAGAGAAGAGACCTGCGTGTGCTGATACGCCATTCATAGCTCTAGCATTCTCATCATGAACTACTCCTGTCAACGCTACTCCGCTCTCTAGAACTTCTGTAGAGACTATCATAGAAGAATCTATATTTCTCTCAAGAGGATTATACAATGTGAATCTGAGACCCAGTCTTCTGACTATAATCTTCTCAAACAAAGAATCAAACCTCTCACCTGAGACTTCTTCAGCTATCTTGGCGAGTATGATATAGCCAATATCACTATACAGAGCACTCTCACCAGGATTGTACGATGGGAATACTCTTAATGCCTCTTCAAAAACTTCTTCTCTAGACCTAGCTGATCTATAGAAAGGCTGCCACGCGGGTAGTCCAGAGGAGTGTGATAAGAGCATCCATATCCTCACCCGATCTTTCAGCTCGTTAACACCTGCCGAGGTTCTCGAGAAGCTGGGAAGTATCTCTGAGACTCTCTGTTTAAGACTGATCATACCCTCAGACACTAGATAGCCTATGACAGTAGCACCTGCGAGAGGTTTTGTTAGAGATGCCAAGTCAAACAGCATATTCTCAGCTAAGATTCTTCTAATAGGCTTTATCTGAGCCCATCCACAGACTCTATGCGCCGCCACGTACCCGTGTCTTGCCACGAGAACCTCTATACCAGGGATCATCTCTTTAAGACTATAGCTACATATCATGTCAAGAGCCTTCTCTAGTCTCTCTCTCGAGAAGCCAAGCTCGCTGGGATCTCTCTCTTCCAACATAGATAACCTAGTAATAATTTTGTCCTCACAAGAAATATAGAAAATGTGATTAGCAATTGAACCTTATTCAGAGACTTGTCGAGAAGATTAATTTAGAAGATAGATTAGTAGCCGGTATGATGTCTGGCACTAGTGCTGATGGAGTTGATATAGTATTCGTTGAATTAAGAGGACACGGAAGAGATCTGAAGTATAGAGTTATTGATAGTCATGTGATAGACTATCCCGAGAGCCTCAGGAGTAAGATACTATCAAGTATAGAGTCAGGCACAGTTCACGATATATGCGCTCTTAACTTTCTAGTAGCAAAATTCTTTGCCAAAGCTTTTAGAGAAGCTCTAGAGCTGTCGAGTACCAAGTATAGAGAGATAGATCTCATAGGATCTCATGGACAGACAATATATCATTATCCAGAGTATGTTAAGTGTGACGAGCTGGAGACACGATGCACACTACAAGTAGGCTCTATACAAGTCTTAGCAGAGGAGACAGGTGTGCTGAGTATAGGTAACTTTAGAGTTAGAGACATAGCCGCCGGAGGGCATGGTGCCCCTATAATAGCCTATGTTGACTATATCTTATTTACACATCAAAAGATCGGTAGGATCGTGCAGAACATAGGTGGTATTGCCAATGCAACAGTACTCCCGCCAAACGCGTCTATAGACGATGTCTACGCTTTTGACACAGGTCCTGGTAATACTCTGATAGATTTTGCGATATCAATACTATATAGAGATCTAAAATACGATCCCGGTGGAGAGATTGCTGCAAGAGGATCCCCGGATAGAGAGTTGTTAAAAGAGCTGATGAAAACACCCTACATAACTAAGCCTCCTCCCAAGACTACTGGTAGAGAGACTTTTGGAAGAAGACTAGTTCTAGAGTTTATTGAGAAAGCTAGAAGTAGAGGATTGTCTAACGAGGATATAATAGCTACCTTGACAATGTTCACCGTGGAGAGCATAGCTAGAAACTACGAACTCTTCATACTACCACAGACAAAGATCGAGGAGGTGATAGTTGGTGGCGGCGGTACTAAGAATAAGACATTAATGAGATGGTTAGAAGAGAGACTGAGAAGAATAGGATTGAAGATAATTAGACACGAAGACCTGGGAATAGATTCGAAGATCAAAGAAGCGCTGGGAATAGCTATACTAGCACACGAGACACTAAGCGGAGTGCCAAATAACATTCCTAGAGCTACTGGAGCTCGTAGACCCGTGGTTATGGGTGAAATAGCTCT
>JBEULF010000076.1:9268-11758 GCA_041287455.1 Sulfolobales archaeon | reverse complement strand
TTTTTCTCATTTCATATCTTTTTCTGTGTGATTGTTTGAAGAGAGTGAGAGTCTCAATATCGATTCTCTTGGGCTATGTCTCTCTGTTAGTTAGATTTGTCTCTGCCTTCATATTCTCTGTTGTTGTCATAAGATCTCTTTCGCCAGACGATTTCTCTGTGTGGGTTTTCGGCTTCTCTATTCTATCTCTATTCTCCGTAGGATATGATCTTTGGGGTTGGGTTTTTGCTCGTAGATATGCTCTGGGAGTTCTATCATCGCTCTACGCTGGCATGATTCTCAACACTGTCTACGCGGTCTCTTCATCTATTCTTCTCCTAGCGTTGTCAGAATATCTATACTCTTATCTAGGATCTCAATTTATCTATATATCGTTGTTTGTTTTTAATCTATCTCTAAACGCTCTCGTCTCGCTAGCCTCGTACACGTCTTCTACTCTTAGACCTGATGTCTACTTGTCTTCAGCTCTTGTCTTCGAGATCTCTAGAGTGACTGTGGCTTATATCATGATCCGGGTGGCGAGACTGGGTTTGGAGGGCGCTATCTTGTCTCCAGCTCTCGCTTCTATCATCTCTTCTCTCTATATACTCTATCTTCTCCAGAGATCTAATCTTCTTCACATTGAGAAAAGAGATCTCTGGAGAGAGACTAAGAATATTCTAAAGATCTCTGTGGCCGGATTAGTGGGGTCTGTGGCAAACACTCTGTGGAATCTAGATAGAATATTGCTAACGATAATCGCTAGAGTCTTTGAAACAGTGTCATTCTTAGGAGTGGGATACTCTCTTAGAAACATTATATCTCAGATAACCTCGATACCAGCAACAACAGCCTATGCAAAACTACTCGAAGACAGAGAGTATCCTGTTAGAAACATACTCATGATATCACTTGTCATCTCAATCCCCTCACTCGGCATAATGATGGTTCTTGTAAAACCTCTAGTCTCACTCTTAAACCCCGCGTATATCTCCGCCTCTAACATTGTCGCTATAATGCTTGTCGATGGTTTCATAGTTTCTCTCGCAAATCTCTTTATATCTATAGCTACAGGTTTTGATAGAAGAGATCTCTATATACAGAGTCTCAGAGAACTCTTCGAAACTTCGGTGGCTAGAGTCAGAGTTGCTAATATGATCAGAGCTTTTATCTTTGCTCTCTCTTCTCTAATATACTCTCTAGGAGTATATATCGGATTGATCCCGAGAGATCCTCTGAAGATAATGTTGTTCGTAGTAGTAACATTGTTGGTTCTTTCAATATCTTATCTCATATTCTCAGTCAGAGAGATGTTGAGATTTGTGAGAATAGACTTGAGAAAAAGAGATCTCTATCCCATTATAGTCTCTCTCACACCAGCTCTTCTCTACTTGATTCTCACCAGATCCTATGATATTGTGATAAGCTCTGTGTGGAGAGATCTCTCTCTACTAGTATTTCACACAATAATCTCTCTCGGGATCTACGTATTGATACTATACGCAACCTCTGACTGGTTCAAATACTTTTTGAAAAGATATCTCAGATATCTACTCTGAGAAACCTAAGATCTCTCGCTACACACCTCTCTAACTATCTCCTCCGGCGTCTTATTCTCTAGAATACTCAGCCAGTCTATGTAGAGTATCTCACACTTCTCTCTACCACTCAAGATATCTAATATTCTCTCCACAACTCTATCAAGATCTTCTACTAGTAACTCGCATACTTTAAAAGGATCTTGTTCTTCTACAGCATTATAGAGACAGACTCCGAGAATCTCTGCTTCGAGATTCTCAATAATCTTACTATGACTCCAACCTCTTCTACAGAGTCTCTCGGCAATTCTCCTAGGATCTGTTCTTAAGACAAATAGTCTGTAGATCACTGCGGGATCTATTATCTCGGCATAGTGACTATCAACAACAACATGCCTACCTCTATTCTCATTACACACTCTTCTTATATACTCGCTAACCTTCTCAGGATCGGCTATATAGCTCTCTCTATCAGAATCATAGGATTGATACAGTCTCTCTTCAACAACTTTCTGAGAGAGATCTATGTACACGCCTCCTAGTAGCTCTGCCAATCTTCTAGCCACATAACTCTTACCAACTCCTGGTGTTCCAGAGACTCCTATAACATAACACATTTACACTCAACTCGTGATACCAAGTTTTCTTCTAATGATAGCGTTTATCTTCTCAGGATCAGCTCTACCTTTGGTTAGCTTCATCACTTGACCTACTAAATAGTTTATCGCCTTAGGATTCTTCTTAGCATCTTCAACAGCCTTGGGATTCTCTCTTATCACTCTCTCTGCCAGTTCTTCTAACACTCTATCTTCAGATATTACTGTCATACTCATCTCCTCCACAATTCTCCTAGGATCCACTCCTTCGAAAATCACTTTACCCAAGATCTCTTTAAGAATCTTAATGCTAATAATCTTCTTATCCAACAGATCTAGTAGTTCTGCTATCTGCTCTGGTCTAGCTTTAACAAGAT
>JBEULF010000076.1:1782-9168 GCA_041287455.1 Sulfolobales archaeon | reverse complement strand
TTCATTAATTTTTCCTAAGAAATCGTTTATAAGAAGATCTGCGACTCTACCAGGATCCCTATAGATCTTGACAATATCCTCGAAATATCTTGCAAGCCATTTTCTAGAAACAAGAACTCCAGCTTCGTAATCTGTCAGTTTGTACTCTTCGACAAATCTCTTTCTCATAATCCAAGGAAGCTCTGGCAGTGAGGATCTTATCTTCTCAACATATTCTCTAGAGATCTCTATTGGGGGGATATCTGGCTCTGGCATATACCTATACTCTTCTTCAAATTCTTTATGTCTAGCAGCTACTGTCACTCCTCTCAAGTCATCCCAGTGTCTAGTCTCTCTAACAATTTTCTCACCACTCTCTAGAGCTCTTCTCTGTCTCAATATCTCATAGTTTATAGCTCTCTCAAGATCTTTTAGAGATCCTATGTTCTTAATCTCTACACGTTCTCCTCCTTCAATTGATATATTAGCATCTATTCTGAAAGACCCCTCCAACGAGGGATCTGTTATGTCTAGATGGTCTGCTAGTTCAAGTAGTTTTTCTACGAATACAACCGCTTCTTCCGCTGAGTTAAGCTCTGGCTCTGTCGCTATCTCAATAAGTGGTATGCCAGATCTGTTGTAATCTATCAGAGCGTAAGGACTCTTCCAAGGATCTCTCTCGGGATATACTATCTTAGCCGGATCCTCCTCTATGTTTATTCTTCTAATACCAACTCTCTTCTTCACACCTCTAACACTTATCTCTAAGAACCCTCCATATGCTATCGCAGAGATCCTCCCATAGGTGAACTGCGATATCTGATACCCTTTCGGCAGGTCTGGGTAGAAGTAGTGTTTTCTCGAGAATATAAGATGACTAGAGACCCTCGATTCTAGTGCTAGAGCCAGTTCTATAGCCTTGTCAACAACATAGCGATTAGGTCTCGGTAGAACGCCTGGCAAGCCTAGGCATACGGGGCATATATTTCTGTTAGGAGGCGAGTTTCTATAATCAGCTGAGCAAGAGCAGAATAGTTTTGTTTTCGAAGATGTTACTTGTAGATGTATCTCGAGACCTATGATCGGTTTCACAATATCACCTAAGAGATCATATGTGGCTTCAGATTGTGAAGACCTGTCTTCAGCTCTGAGGCTCTAGCCAGCATTAGTATCTCAAGATCTCTTCCGGGGGTTGATGTGAACTGTACTCCTATCGGAAGATCTCTTACAAATCCTGCCGGGATACTTATAGCAGGTCCTCCAATTAGATTAGCTATCACAGTCTCAAGATCTGCTAAATACATGATCATAGGATCTCTATTTATATCACCTATTCTAGGAGCTGTAAAAGGTGTTGTGGGGGAGACTATAGCTATAGCATCTCTCAACATCTCACCGATCTTGTCTCTGAGAATTCTTCTTATCTTAAGAGCTTTCACATAGTACTGCTCGTAGTAGCCTACGCTGAGAACATGAGATCCTAGTATTATTCTCTTCTTAACCTCTCTCCCAAAGCCAGTACTTCGAATCTTAGACATATACTCTGTCCAATGTCTATTCTCTACATCACTCATAAGACCATATAATATACCCTGATATCTAGCTAGATTAGAACTTGCCTCAGCCGTGGCTATGACATAGTAGGCTGGGAGAGCGTATGAAGCCTCAGGTAGAGATCTCTCTATAACCTCGAGTCCCTCGGAAGAGAGTTTATCTATGTAATGAGAAACTATTTTTACAACTTCTCTCTCAGCCCCCTCCCACAGCTCTCTTATCATGACTACTCTCTTTCTATCTAGATAGCCTGGGTCCACTCTCTCTACACGCTCTCTAAAGCTTTTGACACCATGATCTACTGATGTCATGTCCATAGGATCTAGCCCTGATATGACGTCTATCATAATAGCTATGTCGAGAACGTCGCGAGCCATAGGACCTGCTTGATCTAGTGATGATGCGTAGGCTATGATACCATATCTACTGACATAACCATATGTAGGCTTCAGACCTGCTATACCTGTGAATGAGGCGGGGTTTCTGATAGACCCCCCGGTATCGGTTCCCAGCGCGATATGAGCTAGATAAGCTGAGACAGCAACAGCAGAGCCTCCAGAACTACCGCCAGGAACACGATCAGGATCCCACGGATTTCTTGTTATGCCAAAATAACTTGTCTCAGTAGTGGATCCCATGGCAAATTCATCTAGATTAGTCTTACCAATAACAACACCTCCAGCATTCTTAACTCTCTCCACTATAGTGGCATCGTATGGAGGATAATAGCTCTCGAGAATCTTAGAAGCGCAAGTAGTTCTAATGCCTGCGGTAGAGATGTTATCTTTTACAGCAACTAAGACTCCTGAAAGAATCTTTCTCTCGCGAAGAGATCTCTTAACGTCTTCTAAGACACTCTCTATCGATCTCAGAGTTATGTATGCTCTAAGAATCTTCTCATACCTATTTATATTTTCATAGACTCTATAAACCTCCTCTTCAGCCTCTCTAGGATCTGAATCATATATCTCTCTCAACTCGTGAACTGTCTTAACCTTCATACTCATCTCTCCTCCACGGTTCTCGGCGTTTTTACGAATCTATTCTCAACTCTACTAGATTTTTCAAGCCATTTGAAAATCTCCTCGCCAAAGTCTACTACTCTATCTTCTCTGAGAGAACCACCTCTCTCCCACACAAAGAATAATGGTTCTACTTCTTCTAACTCTATCTCGTCTAACTTCTTCACTAGATTCATTAGACTCTTGATCTCTTTCATCAGAGTCTCAAGCTCTCTATCATCCACCTCTAGCATAGCTAGTCTAATACTTCTCTTGACAAGATCTATTAACTCGTTCTCGCTCATTATTCTCTTCATAATTTTATCTTGAGACTAGAGCTAATATTCTCAACACTTAGTAAGAATCTCCCTAGAGTATCTAATCACTCTATCTATAAGCTCTTGATAAGGACCTAACTGACTCTCTATCTCTGTCAATCTTCTTATCTCTTCCTCGGATAAGTATCTTCTTATCAGATCGTCTTCTAACAAGACTTCTCTAAAGCTTCTCTCCTCTCTAAGAGACTTGTCTGTGAGAATTCTTAATCTGTTAAAAGCCTCTTCTCTAGATAAACCTCTCTCTACGAGTTTCAAAAGAATTCTCTCAGCAAATATCACTCCTCGAGTTAACCCTAGATTTCTCTCTATAGATCTCTTGTCTATCTCTATACGATCGAAGAGTTTGAGAGTGTCTTCTAACATCTGATCTATTGCTAAGAATAGATGAGGGATCAATACTCTCTCAGCACTACTATTACTAAGATCTCTCTCGTGCATCACCACGATATTCTCTAGAAATGCTTGAACAAGAGATCTTACTACTCTCGCTAGACCAGATATTCTCTCGGCAGTAGCAGGATTTCTCTTATGAGGCATACTGCTACTATCAATTCTCTCTGAAATCTCATAGATCTCTCTTATCTCAGTTCTACTCAGCTCTCTAATCTCAAGAGCAAATCTGTCTAGCTGAGAAGCTAGTATTGCGAGAACACTGGCAATCTCAGCATAGCCATCTCTAGGACTTATCTGTGTTGAGATCATGTGTGTTTCCAGATTTAAGTGTGATGAAAATATTTTTTCTACCAATAAACTCTTCTCACCCCAACAACTCATCATCCCCACAGCCCCAGAGATCTTTCCTCTGACAACTCTTTTCAAGCTTTCACATAATCTCTCATAAGATCTTGTGAGTTCATACACGTAGTTAGCTAGTTTAAAGCCTAGTGTGATAGGCTCTGCGTGCTGTCCATGAGTCCTACCGATCATAATAAGATCTCTGTGCGCTAAGCTTAGATCTATTAGTCTCTCTATAGCTCTTCTCAATTTATATCTAACCACGCTTAAAGCCTCTCTCATTATCAGCGCGTGAGCTGTGTCAATAATATCACCACTACTAGCCCCGAAATGTATGAATCTACCGCAAGACCCGCATTTTCTCTCAGCAATACTTATAAGAGCATTTATCTCGTGACCTACTCTCTTCTCGTACTCGTATATCTCCTCAGGATCTATGTTTTCTAAGCATCTCAAGATCTCGTCATAACACTCTCTCGGAGCAATTCCTGTCTCTGTTAAAGCTTTGAATAGAGCTATCTCGACATCAATATATCTTCTTATAATATTGTGTCTAGAGAAGATCTTTCTCATATCTCTAGAACTGTATCTCCATTCAAATACACATATATCACTCATCAAACCCCTGAGATACTATCCTACACTATAGCTCTTTAAACACTTCTAGCCTTAGCACTCACTTCTACGAGATCTCTATTTGTGACTATCACTACTGTGTAGTCAAGTCCACTGATAATATTGCAACTAGCAGGGTTTCCAAGACTTATTCGAAGAGTTTTTATCTCGCCACTTGGTAAGTAGTTTGTATTGTCTGAGAATAGTGGCGTGTTATTAAAGCATCTGTCTGATAGCTCTCTTATGTAGACTTTAGTTATGTTAAGAGGGTCTGGTCCTAGGTTCTTTATCGTCATTATAATAGTCACGTTATCACTATATCTTATCAATGAGATTTCTTGAGAAATCTGGATCTTTGTAGAAGAAGGTATGAGCGTGTTGAACAATCCATAGACCCATGCTATCAGTATAAATCCCATGACTATGACAACTGCTATCACTAGTATCTCGACTAACAGCTCTGAAACAGCTTTTCTCAGTCTCATAACTGTCACCAAATAGAGTTTCATAAGTTTAAAATTAATTCTCTGAGGTAGATAATATCTATCATGATAGAGTTGTCTGAGTGTTGAGATCTTGGAGATCTCTATGTGCGATATGAGAGATCGTGTCGCTATCTTGATCACAGGGCTTCCAGGGTCTGGGAAGAGTATCGTATCTACTGTGGCTAGAGAGTGTGGTCTTCCTGTGTATACTATGGGTGATATTGTAAGAGAAGAGATTCTTAGGAGAGGCTTACAAGCCTCACCTCAGGTCTTTAGAAGAGTATCTATTATTCTGAGAGAAGAGCTGGGTTTAGATGCTATTGCAAAACTAACTCTAGATAAAATATGTAGATCTGTTGATCCTAGGAGTGAGTATATAGTCATAGATGGTGTGAGATCATTAGATGAAGTGAGATTTTTCAAGAGACACTTTAAGGAGTGTATTATCTTAGCAATTCACGCAAGCCCTCAAACGAGATTTTCGAGATTGTCAAAGAGAGGTAGAGAAGATGATCCTAGAGATTGGAGTGAGTTTGAATCAAGAGATCTGCAAGAACTATCGTTAGGCATAGGATCTGTTATAGCTTTAGCAGATATAGTCTTGTTAAATGAAGAAGTAGGCTTAGAGGAGTTTAAAGTTCTTAGCAGGAGAGTTATTGAGAGAATAACCAAGCGTAAGTGTCTCTAGGTATTATCGGTTCTCTTGACGGAGTCTATAAGATCTCTTCTAGTTTTAATATCACTATAAAGTGTCTCTAGATCCTCTATATTCCTCCTCAACACATCAATCTTATGCCTATACCCAGGAGCTATAGCGTCTGGAAGATCTATGTGGCTTAGTGTATCGTATATCTCTTTCATAAGATCTATTATATCTCTAGATCTCTCTAAATCCCACTCGCCAAGTAATCGTACAGCGATTCTTCTCAACTCTCCAGTCATATCTAAGACTCCTAAAATCAATGCCTCGGGGATTATATCGCTTGGACAGTCAATCTCTATATCTACCACAGATCTTATTAGTGTAGTAGCTTCGCAGAACTCAACTAAACTCTGCAAAGCTATGCCTCCTCTCACAAGATCAGGCTCTCTCCTATAGATCTCTAGTAGTCTATCTACTAAATCTCTACACGATCTAATCACTCTCAGCCCACTCTCTACATCCCCCGCTACGATAAGTGTGATAGTCTTACCAGAACATCTTATGATCTCTCTCGAGATCTTTATAATCTCTTCTCTCTCAACATCTCTATTACTCAATACTTCCAATGCTCTGTTCAAGAGATCTTTTAAGTAACTCTTATACTCATCAGTGATGCGAGGCTTCATCAAGTTCAGCGCCTTTTTATCTCATCATTCTCTGATAATAATATCTCATATAATCTTATATTCTTTGGAGTGTTTCTAAGATGATGATTAGCTTCGCTTTTAGCACGAGAGACCTCGCCGGGTCTGGCATCGCAGATCGTCTTATAAGGAGACTAGGTCTCGTGTGCAACTCTACTGAGGATCCGAGAGTCGCCATTGTTTGCAGATCTAGTGTTACTACTGTTATTGGTTTCAGAGAAGATGTCATATTCCTAGAGTACTTGGATCAATATTTTCCAGATTCAGATCTTGTGGCAATATTATCACGACACAGCTCCTCGGCTGAGATCCCTTCTCTAACTATTCACTACACAGGTAATCCGCGTAGAGAGAGTAGTTTTGGAGGTAGACCTATGGAGCTCTCTTATACCAGACCTTCTGTTTCTAATGCTTTTCTAAGGAATCTAAGAGAAGTGGTTTTTGAGAGAGGTATTTCTGAGTATTATAAAGTGAGTTTTGAAGCCACGCACCACGGTCCTACCAGTAATAAGAAGCCTATAGTCTTTCTTGAGATAGGCTCTTCTGAGGATAAGTGGAGAGATCCTTTATTACACGAAGTGTGGGTTGACGCTATTATGAGAACTCTCTCTGGGAGAAATATCGAGTGTAGCAAGGTGGCCGTGGGTGTGGGAGGTCCTCACTACTCAGAGAGATTCACCAGAATGTGTTTTGAAGAGAAGTATTGTTTTAGTCATATAATACCTAGATATGCTGTGAAAGAACTCTCCACATCAGATCTCTTATCACTGATCTCTCAGGCTATCGAGAAGACTCTAGAGAGAGTGTCTGCTGTGGTTGTCGAGAGAAAATCTGTAGACTCTAAGACTATGAAGAGTATTGAGAATACTTTCTCTAGAGAGGATCTAGAGGTTGTGAGAATATGATCAAGCTCTACTTCCTAGGTACTGGTGCAGGGTCTCCTAGTCTTAGTAGATGGGCTCCCTCGATAGCCGTATCTTACAATAGTGAGATAGGTTTGTTAGACTGTGGCGAAGGCTGTCAATTGAGATTACAGAGTAGAGGTCTTTCTATACACAAGATCAGATTTATAGCTCTTACACATACTCACGGAGATCATATAGCAGGTCTGTTACCACTGCTACAATCTATGACTCTATATGATAGAAAAGAGAGTCTAGATATTATCTCACCTCTCTCTATAAAAGATCTTATCGAATCTTTCTTAAGAGTTTCAAATCATAAACTCTCTTTCAACATATTCTTCAAAGATCCTCTGGCTACTAGTAGTTATAATAAGATAAGTTTGAGAGGTTTTAAGACTTGCCACTCTACAGAGAGCTATGGATATCT
>JBEULF010000076.1:0-1682 GCA_041287455.1 Sulfolobales archaeon | reverse complement strand
TCTTCCTCCTCTTCCCACTCTTCCTCCTCTTCTTCAAACCTAAGAGGTTTTGGTACCATGCGCTCACCATCAATTACGCTCTAAGAAAGCTTATAAATAAATCTGTGATGAGAGTCTCTATCTCTTTCTGACTATCAGTAGAAAATCTTTTTTAGACACAACAAGAACTCTCTCTCCTGGTCTTATAACACCCTCCTCTGAAACTGCTCTCCAAAGCTCTCCTTCTATCATTACATATCCTTCTCTCTCTGGTGTTATCTCATCTTTCGCCACACCTTCTTTACCTATTATATCAAAGATTCCGTGTTTCACTTTTCTCATTCTGAAAATCTGGATCGCTATGTAAGCTCCTACAGAGCCTGCCCCGACACCGATCCCTACTGAGGCGTAATATAGTGATGACACTATACTCTCAGTACCCGATATAAGAATCTCTCTTCCTATCACTGGTAAGAACATTCCTCCTAGACCTAATAGTATTAGTCCCGAGACAATTAGCACACCCCCCTCGCTACCGCTCAACGCTATGCCCCCAGCTAAGAAGCCTAGCCCGAGTAATATCATTAGAATTGATATGAGGCTTATGTTAAATCCAGACCCTATTAGTCCTAAGAATAAGAATATCAGTGCTATCGGGATCCCGATTAAATGTCCTGATGATATTGAGAATATTATTGAGAATACAGCTATTGTTATCATGATCCCGCTGACTGTCGGGTCTGATAGTAAACTTAGTATGTTGCATGTCACACACTCTGGAGCTTTCTCAACGTTTGTTATGTCTAGTATGTAGGTGTATGAGTTTATTCTCACTTCTCTACCTCTTATCTTGTTGATAAGATCGTTTAGTGAGACCGCGTTTAGATCTGCCACTCTATATCTCACGGCCTCGACACCGTTGACAACTGTGGCGTTTACTATGAACTCTTTTACTAAAGTCGCGTTTCTCCCTCTCATCTCAGCTATATCAGTGTATTTCTTAACGAGAGGATTAATGATCTTTGGCTCTGTTATAGGTTTGATCTCGCCTGTAGGTTCTATTGTGACAGGCTGAGCATCTCCTATGTTAGCGTAGGGATTTACCGCGAGTATATGTGTTGGTATTAGTATCAGAGTCGCTCCGCTATAACTGTCTCCTGAAGCAAATCCTACTACTGGCACACTCGAGCTTAAGATCATGTCTGTTATATCCATTGTATCTCCTAGAAAACCTCCTGGAGAGTAGACGTCTAGTATTAATACAGCACGTTCTGAAGAAGCCTTGTCCAAGGCTATCTTAATATAGTTTTTCACACCCTGATCTATGGTTCCTCTCACATACGCTACGTAAGCTTTTGTGATAGTGTAATTTTCGGCTTGGAAGTAGAGAGTATCGCTTCCTAGAGATATGGAGATAACACTCTCTACTTGAATTAATAATAGAAGTAGTACTAGAGATAGAGATAGTTGTATAAAGATTCTCTGTAAAGCTCTCATTCTATCTTCTCTAACACTACTACAAAGAGATCTTGTAATACTACTCTGCCTCTTATATCTCATTTCTCCGATACCTGAGTCTCTTTCTTACTCTCTCTAGATTGTATCTGGCTTAGAACTGTAGCTAGAGCTGTGGCTAGTGACGAAGCATCTCCTCTACTTGTATCTGTTATAACTATTAATGCTCTCTCTTTTGCTATCTCAAC
>JBEULF010000075.1:8990-11860 GCA_041287455.1 Sulfolobales archaeon | reverse complement strand
GTATATATAGTGATCTAGAGAATCCACGAGTACGCGACTTCTGATAGTTTTAGCTTTACTAATGTTTTATTAATAGAGAAAGAGAGATCAGAGAGAACACGGTCACAGCGCTCTAAGATCCCAGAGGACGTTGTAAGACCACTCTATTCAGAAGTCTAGAGCCAGGTCAGCCGGGGGTCTTGAGACGCTCTTGAGATTCATGTTTCTAAGAGCTTGTTAAGAGCGATAGTTGGCTCGATCAGAGATCTCAGAGCGACTATCAGCTCCACAGTTTTAGAGATTCTAGAAATAGATTCGTTAGAAAGCTCAGATTATATCTCGAGAGACCAATTTTTGAGAGAGTATTAGAGAAATAGCGGAGAGCGCATATAGCATCCTGACCACGATAGGCTGGCAAATACGATGCTCAGAAGCGACAGAGAGTCTTGAATCGTAGAGACTACGCCTATCGAACACTCGTGTATCAATACGGAATGAGAGTTATGATGAGAAGAAGAGCGACTGAGTGTCGGTAGACGATGTGGTAGACGAGATTGTGCTAGAGAGATGAGAGATCTAGAGCGGATCTCAAGCTCTCAACAGAGAGCTACTGAGGCTCTATCGTTGACGGTGGTTTAGATGTGACTGCATATGCCACCATTGTTATCTCTGGTATCTCGCTAGTTATTCTAGACGATATTCTCTCTAGAACCTCGTAGGGTATTCTGGCCCAGTCAGCAGTCATACCATCCTCGCTCTCAACAGCTCTCACTATGAGTATATACCCCTCTCTCCTACTATCACCCACAACACCAACCCACTTGCTCTCTGTGAGAACTGGGAATACTTGCCACAGTCTCTCGTACAAGCCTGCTCTCTTAATCTCCTCCTCCACGATCGCAGAGGCTCTTCTAATGATCCTCAGTTTCTCTCTCGTCACCTCACCTATGATTCTCACGGCCAGACCAGGTCCTGGGAATGGGTGTCTCTTGAGAATCTCTTCAGGCACCCCCAGCACTCTACCGATCTCTCTTACCTCGTCTTTGTAAAACTCTCTCAGAGGCTCTACAAGCTTCAGTCCTAAGTCTCCGGGCAGACCTCCTACGTTGTGATGTGTCTTTATCTTAGCTGAGTGAGGTCTCGAACCACTCTCAATAACATCTGGATAAGTTGTTCCCTGAGCAAGCCACTTTATACTAGGATCTCTAGAGACTATCTCTCTAAAAATGTCTGCAAAGACTCTCCCAATAATCCTTCTCTTCTCCTCAGGATCCGAGACACTCTCTAAGGCTTTTAGAAATCTCTCAGAAGCATCAATAAACAAAGGCTCTATCCCCGCTTTTCTAAGGTTTTCTAACACCTCCTCTACCTCGCCCTCTCTAAGCAACCCATGATCTATGAACACCGCGACAAGCCTGTCTCCGACAGCCTTCTTCAATAGAACAGCTGTGACAGTAGAATCAACACCACCACTAACAGCGCATAAGACCTTCTCGTCTGAACCTATCTTCTCAGACAGTTCTCTGATGATCTCGTTGACTCTCTTACCAACACTCCAACTCCTGCCAGCGCCAGTTATTCTAATGAAATTATCTAAGAGAACCTTACCCTTCTTAGTGTGAGAAACCTCGGGGTGAAACTGGACTCCGTAAACAGGCTTGTCTCTCAATCTAAACGCGGCTACATAGCCTGTGTCGAGAGAGACTGCCAGAATGTCCGAGTTCTCGGGTGGTCTCTCTACGTAGTCTGAGTGACTCATCCACACATCCTCTACATCTTCAAAACCCTCTAGCAGAGGGTCTCTCTTAAGAATCTTTATTCTAGTTCTACCATACTCACCTCTACCCCTAGAGACAACACCACCCAACATCTTAGCTAGAGACTGATGACCATAGCATATGCCTAGGACAGGAACTCCTAGATCCAAGATCCACTCGGGAGGCTTGGGAGAGTCAGGTTCTAGAACGCTTGAAGGACCCCCAGATAGTATGATCCCTCTCGGCCTAGCCTCTTCCAAAGCCTCTCTAGAGAGGTCTCTAACAGATATTATCTCGCTGTAGACACCAAGCTCTCTGACTCTTCTGGCAATTAAATGAGCATACTGTCCTCCAAAATCTATCACAATAATCTTCTCACGAGTATCTGAGCTCGACACAAAACACCAACCCTCACTATTAGAATATGTGCGAGGGGATAAGAGGCTGTCACTCAGATCTGATAGGCTGCCTATGGTATGTTTAAAACTTAGCAATAGATGATATTATGGCGATAGAGATGATTATCGAGAGATTAAGAGTAGAGTTGAAAGATCTTAATGAGAAGATTCTTAACGCCAAGTCTGTTACTAATCCTAATACTGATGTGTTGAGAAACTTTGTGATAAACCAGCTATATATCGTCCCAAATGATCTGAGCGCTCTATCTATAGCCATGAGTAGAGCTAGAGACTCTCTAGAGAGGAGATTTGTAAAGTATCTGATTGATGGAGATTATAACGCGCTTGAATCACTATATAGACTAGCTGAAGAGCTAAAGATAGAGTTCTCGTGGGACAGAGTGAATCCCGCAGCCGTAGCCTATACACATTTCCTCTCATGGCTAGCTCTGAACGGTAGTACGGGAGACCTAGCTGTAGCTCTGATTATAAATCTCCCAGTGTGGGGAGCCAACTGTCTGAGACTGGCTGAGTGGGCTAAGAGTGCTGGTGTTAAGAATACTCAGTTCTTAGAGTTATTCGCAGGACCCTACGAGGAGTTAGAGAGATTAGCTGAGGAGATCGCCTTGAGATATCTAGATTGGAGTAGATATAGGTTTATTGCTAGAGCGATACAGTATTACGAGTACATGTTCTGGGATAGTATTGTATAGTGCCGATACTAGAGCGCTGAATC
>JBEULF010000075.1:0-8890 GCA_041287455.1 Sulfolobales archaeon | reverse complement strand
TGTTAACAGTGTCGAGATACTCTTCAGAGAAGAATCTCGAGAGTATTATCAGAGTAGCTAGTCTGTGTAGAGAATATGAGTTCATTATATGCGGATCTACCAGTGGAGAGGTCTCGAAGAGATATATAGAAAGACTTGAGAACTTGATAGATAGTCTGAGACTTGATAATATCATATTGAGAAGAGATTGTCCTAGGAGTGATGTTGAGAGACTATATAGAGAGGCTAAGATATATCTTCACCCAGTATACCCAGAGCATTTTGGCATTGCAATCGCTGAGGCTATGAGCTTCGGCGTGGTTCCACTCGTGTTTAGAGATGGAGGTGCTTACACAGATCTTGTCCCAGACGAGAGCTATGGCTATAGCGAGGTTAATGAGGCTTGCTCTAAGATCAGGGGTTTGATAAGAGACAGAGACTTGTGGCTTAGAATGAGTGTGAGAGCTTGGGAGAGAAGTCGCTATTTCTCATACGATTCTTTTAGAGATAAGATAACGAGAATCGTGAGATATGTGTATGCTCTGAAGTTGAGAGATAGCGAGATTATTAGAAGCACAGATCTACTGCTATAGTATTTTTAATAGGTCTCATAAAATTCATACCGGGTCTACCATCTTGAGAGTTCTCGCGACGATAAGAGTCATACCTATAGGAACCAGCTCTCCCAGTCTCAGTTCGTACGTGGCTGAAGTGGTTAACGTGCTTAGAGAGAGAAAGATCAAGTATGTTCTCACACCATTTAACACAGCCGTCGAGCTGAATGATCTCGGGGAGCTGACAGAGGTTATAGACAGTATGATCAGTAGACTCAGAGCTAGAGGTGTTCAGAGAATTGCTATCGATATCCAGCTAGATCTTAGATTTGATAAAGAGATCTCTCTAGAGTACAAAGTTGATAGTGTAGAGAGAAAGCTTTAAGACATTGAAACATCCTCGAGATCAGGATATTTAAGTCGTAGATTAAAAATTGTATAGGGTCTATATGTCAGTTGATACAGCTCTAAAAGAAGAATTGTTTCAACTGCTTAAAAGAGTCACAGAGCAGGTAGCCCCCTCAGGCTATGAAGACGATGTTAGAGGCATAGTGAAGGATTTTCTGAAGAACACGGCTGATGATGTGTACGTAGACTCTCTTGGTAACGTGATAGCTGTTAAGAGAGGCTCTAGAGGCTCTGGGAAGATTATGCTCGCTGGGCATATGGATGAGATAGGACTGTTCATATCGTTTATAGATGAGAAGGGTTTTCTGAGAGCTCTTCCTATTGGTGGTGTGTTCGAGAGATCTCTGATCTTTCAGAGAGTATTGATCAGGACTAGAGATGGCAGGATCTATAGAGGTGTTATAGGTTTGAAGCCTCCTCACATAGCCAAGCCTGAGGAGGCTAAGCAAGTGCCTGATCTGAGAGAATTGTTCATCGATATAGGAGCTTCTTCAAAGGCTGAGGTCGAGAAGCTTGGTATAAGAGTTGGAGATATAGCTGTCTTCGACCGAGACCTGGTCAGACTGGCCGGGGATAGGGTTAGTGGTAAGGCTATCGACGATAGAGTAGGCTTAGTGACAATGATTAAGGCTTTCGAGCTTGTAGAGAGAAACGAGGCAACAGTATACGCCGTGGCCACGGTACAAGAAGAGGTGGGATTAAAAGGAGCTAGAACAGCCGCTTTCAGCATATCTCCTGACGCTGCTATAGCTCTAGATGTGACTATAGCAAGTGATGTTCCTGGAGTGGCTGAGCACGAGTGGTACACCTCGCTAGGTAAGGGTCCGGCGATAAAGATAGCTGATGGTAGAGGTGCTAGTGGGCTGATCGCTAATCCAGAGATTGTTAACAAACTGATCTCAGTGGCACAAGAGCTAGGCATACCATACCAACTGGAGGTTGCCGCGGGAGGCACGACTGACGCCTCAGCTATACAGCTTAATAAAGAGGGTGTTCCCGCAGGAGTAGTATCTATACCCTCTAGATATATTCACTCACCAGTTGAAATGATAGATCTTAACGACGTTGTTAACGCTGTTAAACTGACTAAGGGTTTCTGTGAGAAGAGCGATGTTGAGTGGCTCGCCAGGTTGAAGGGTTACAAGATTAAATAGTCTCTCTACTCTTTTTTCTCTCTCAAATACTTCTTCTTAAAAGCCTCTTCAACATCTATACCGACCAAGTTTGCCACGGATAAGAGCCATGCTAGCACGTCTGCTATCTCTTCTTCTATAGATCCTATGTCGCCTTCTATCAGCGATTCTGCCAGTTCTCCCACTTCTTCTACAAACCATGTGAAGGTTGCGTAGAGACCTCTCCCACTGTCTCTATCGAAATACTCTCTCTTAATCAACTCTTGTGCTTCTCTTATTCTCATACTATCATCTCAAATCGCTATAGTGCTAGATAGAGATATAAATATGAGAACACATGTCACAGAGGGTTGTAGTGTATGGTTTTAAAAGGTTATTCTGGCAAGATTCTGACCATAGACCTCGGTAGGAGAGAGTATACTTATCAAGATCTGGATCCGAGGCTGGCTAGAGCTTATATAGGTGGCAAGGGTCTTGCTAACTACTATCTCTATAGATACAGCGTGTGGTCTTACGATTCTCTCTCGCCAGACAATCCATTAGTATTCGCTATAGGACCTTTCAGCGGGACTCAGATTCCTATGGCTACCAGAGCTTGGGCTGCTTTCAGATCTCCTCTAACAGACATATTAGGAGGCTCTAACGTTGGCGGGGTTCTGGCAGCGATCATGAAATACGCTGGTGTTGACATGATTATTATAAGAGGCTCTTCTGACAAACCCTTGTACCTGGTTGTTGGGGAGAGATTTGTTGAGTTTAGAGACGCTTCTCACTTGTGGGGTAGAGACGCTATTGAGACAGAAGAGATTCTTAAGAGAGATCATGGTAGAGAGAGTGCTGTCCTAGCCATAGGTCCTGCAGGGGAGAACCTGGTTAGATTTGCAATGATCAATCATGATAAGTGGAGACAGTTTGGAAGAACAGGTGGTGGAGCTGTTATGGGTAGTAAGAAGCTTAAGGCTATTGTAGTGGTTCCTGGAGGTAGAGTTGTTGAGATAGCCGACGTGGAGAAGTACAAGATGTATATGAGAGATTTCATAGCTAGATTTGTGAGAGAGAGTGGTACACAAGCTCTCAGAGAAGGAGGCACTCCCAGGCTCGTAGAGATAGGCAATAGAATAGGCTTCTTCCCATGTCTCTACTGGAGTCAGGTCACGATAGACGGTTGGGAGAGGATTGAGTGGAAGAGTTTTAAGAAAGACTACTTCATAGGCCCGGCAGCATGTCTCTACTGCCCGGCAGCGTGTCACAGACTTGTTGAGAGTAAGAAGTTTAACACGAGAGTAGATATTGAGTACGAGACTATATTCGCGTTAGGTGGATTGACAGGTGTGACAGACCCCGACTGGATCATATTATTCAACGATCTTGCTGACAGACTCGGCATGGACAGCATATCTCTCGGCAACGTGATAAGTTTCGCTATCGAGCTGTCTAGAAGAGGGTTGCTGAACCTGGACATTAAGTGGGGTGAGGCTGAGAAGATCAGAGATCTCATAGTCGATATAGCCTATAGAAGAGGTGTGGGAGACTTGCTAGCTGAGGGTGTTGCTAGAGTAGCTAAGAAACTAGGCGCAGAAGATCTTGCGGTTCACGTCAAAGGTCTCGAGCCAGCGGGTTACGATCCGAGAACTCTGAGAGGAATGGCTCTGGGATACGCTATATCTGGTAGAGGAGCGGATCATCTTGGGACGATGGCTTATGCTATAGACATAGCTGGTAGAGCTGGCGGGAGACTCTCTCTCGGCGAGGAGAAGGTTAGAGCTGTGATAGACTATGAGGATCTGGGGGCTTTGATGGATTCTCTTCTACTCTGTAAGTTCGGTAGATACATATATACTTTCGACGTTATAACAGAGATACTCAACATGGTCACAGGTTTCAACTACACAGTAGAAGAGATTAGAAGAACAGCTAATAGAATAGTGACACTCACAAGACTCATAAATTCTAGAATGGGTGTTGATAGGAGTTCAGATTATCTCCCGAAGAGATTTTTCGAGCCTGTGAAGTTCCAAGAACAAGAATACACACTCTCTAGAGAAGAGTTTGAGAAGGCTCTAGACACTTACTACAAGCTTAGAGGCTGGAACTCTAGAGGAGTCCCTACCGACGAGACTTTGCGAGAACTAGAGATTCTATGATTCTCTTCTCAGCAGCCTCAGCATATCTCTTGTTAATCTCGATCAATATAAATCTCCTGTTCATTCTCTTCGCAACAACCCCTGTAGTGCCTGTACCAGCCATCGGGTCTAGCACGAGATCTCCCTCTCTAGTTGATACTCTTATAACTCTCTCTAGCAACTCCTCTGGCTTCTGAGTCGGGTGTAGTCTTCTACCATTCTCATCTTTAAGCCTCTCTCTCCCAACAGCAGATCTCACTCTCCAAATATTCAGAGCTATCCTAGATCCAAAGTCTCTCGCACTATACTCTAGAGCCGCCTCGTGATTATATGTGTAGTCTTTGACACTCCTATCCTTCACAGCCCAGACTAGAAATTCTGTCGCGTTAGACATTCTAACATTATACCAGTTAGGCATAGGATTAGTCTTAAACCACACTACAGTATTAAGAATCCAGAACCCGAGGTCTTGGAGTAGTCTTCCTATTCTAAATATATTGTGATAGCTTCCTATAGCCCATATAGTAGCGTTTCTCCTCATGATCCTCTTCACCTCTATCAGTATCTCTCTGACAAAAGAATCATACTCTTCGTAAGACTCGAAGTAATCCCACTCGCTGTGGACTGTGTTTACGAGAGTCTTATTATACCATCTCAAGAGCTTCTGATTAGGAGGTAGCTGGAGATAGTATGGAGGGTCTAAGAAGACCATGTCAACACTCTCCGAAGGTAGCTTCTTGAGAACTCTTCTAGCGTCTCCAAGAATAATCTTGTCTATCAGATCTCTGAAATCTAGCTCTGAGACTTCTTTCTCGTCTATGAGTACTCGCATTCTAACCCATTGTAAAAGAGTGTTGAGAGGTTAAGAATCATAGCTTTAGAATATAAGATATGGAGAGATATATCGGAAGGGAGCAATGGATATAATACATCTGATCAGAGAGATCTCTCTGGGAAACCCTTTCCTACTAATCTTCATAGTATCTCTAGTGTCTAACGTGATACCATTCGCATCAGTACCATATCTGCTAGTACTTATACATCTGCTACGAATATATAGAGGCGTAGAATCTATGCTACTACTAGTACTAGCCTCCGCTCTGGGAGCCTCTGTAGGGAAGATCGCTGTATACGGGCTTGGGAGACTCATGGCCAGAACAGTCTCGGAGAGTACTAGAGAGAACATAGCTTATCTCTCTAGTAGACTTGGTAAGTGGGGTTTTCTAGCAGTGTTTATAGCTGCAGCAACACCTGTGCCAGACGATCTGGTCAATATACCCATAGCTTTCACAGGGTATAGTCTTGTAGAGTATTTTATAGCGGTGCTAACCGGCAAATTCATACTTAAACTAGCAACAGTCTTCTTAGGGTTGTCAATAGTAGAAGCTTTCGAGAGTGTAGGGCTGGGCTATGTCGGCTCAATGATAGTGTTAGGACTCTTATCAATACTACTCGTGTATATTGTGGCTAGGATTAATTGGAGAAGAGTCTTAGAACACTATGATAAAAGAGATCTGAGAGGTGCTGCAAGAGTCTTAGTCGAGGACGTGGTTAATTCTCTGAATATAATAAGCATCGTGAGATCTAAGAGAGATCCTGAGAGATAGAATAGGTGTCTCTCGAATCTCTTATTTTATTATAACTCTTGCGCGATATAGAATTGGCTGAGACAATGTTTATCTTGAGAAACGCGAGGATCATAACTCCTGGCAGGGTTGTCGAGAGAGGTTTTATATCTATTGAGAGAGGAGTTGTAAAAGACCTGGGAGAAGGGTCTCCAACAATTCTACACGCCTCGTCAGAGGATCTAGAGGGGCTTATCGTGATACCTGGTTTCATCGATACTCATACTCACGGCTTAGAAGGCTATGATCTAACGTCAGAGCCAGAGCCAGGCACTCTCGAAGAGATCTCGCGGAGAGTAGTTAGATATGGTGTCACTTCATACACTCCTACTACTGTGACAGCTTCTCACGAGACTCTTCTCAGAGCCTGTAGAAGTGTTGGTGAGTTTAAGAGTTATTGGAAGCCTGATATAGGTGCTAGAGTTCTAGGCGTGCATTTAGAGGGTCCTTACATAAGTCCTGAGATGGCTGGTGCTCAGAATACTGATTTCATCAGGAGACCGAGTGTATCGGAGTTTAGAGAGTATTGGGATGTCTCTAGAGGTAGCGTGACTCAGATCACGGTGGCGCCAGAGATTGAGGGTGCCATAGATCTTATTAGATACGCCAGAGATCTGGGGGTGACTGTTAGTGCTGGGCATACTAACGCCTCTTACGAGGAGGGTGTTAGAGCTGTTGAGAACGGTGTTTCTAAGGCGACTCATTTTCTAAATGCTATGAGAAGATTTCATCATAGAGATCCCGGGGTCTCTCTCGCTCTTCTAGAGTCTGAGAGAGTCTTTCTAGAACTGATCGTCGACATGATACATCTACACCCAGCCGTGGTCAGGTTTGTCGTGAGATCTGCTGGTGTTGATAGAATAGTTCTTGTCACAGACTCGATATCAGCCACAGGACTAGAGGATGGTTTGTACGAGTTGGGAGGCTTGAGAATTAGAGTAGAGAGAGGTGTTGCAAAGCTTGCAGATAGAGACACTCTGGCGGGAAGCACTCTAACAATGATCGATGCTTTCAAAAATATCATCAAGCTAGGCTTCAGTCTCAGAGAAGCTGTCAAGATGACTAGTCTTAATCCCGCTAAGAGTATAGGTCTTGAGAGTGTAGGGTCTATAGAGAGAGGGTTTAAAGCAGATCTAGTCGTGATAAACGAAAGACTAGAGATAGAGAGAGTATATATAGAAGGCGAGAAAGTGTTTGAGAGATGAACGAGAGGCTAAGTCTTTGATCTCACGGTCTTCACGAGAATAGCTGTAGAGATAGATATAGCGGTGGTTATCACAACTCCAATACTGACAGGGTCTGTGAGAGAGCTTGCGAGAACTGCTAGCTGTAGTAATCCTCCTACTGCTGTGAATAGAAGCACGACTCCTAGCCCCAGAGTCACCAGCTCTCTAGAGCTTCTCTTGACAATATAAGTGTTTATAGACACGTCTAGAAACGGGTATAATGGGATCTGCCACAAGACTATAGGGATCAGACCGACTGTCTCTATAAACAGCCAGTAGATTGTCAGATAGGATAAGTTAGTTATGATAAGAATCTTCAGAGGATCATATCTATCAGCTAGAACTCCAGCTAGATATCTAGATGGCATAGACAATAGAATCATCAGACCTCCAAAGAAGACTCCGAATAGACTGCGTTCAAAAGATTCTGATGCTGATGGGAAGAGTGTTCTTATATCAGATGTGAGTTTAGACGGAGCTACAGAATAGAATAACTCTCTACTCAACACTGTCAGAGAGAACCCTATGAGTATTGGAAAAATCTCTCTCATACTAGCTATGCTTCGAAGAGACCGAGACACAGAGTCTCCGCTCAGCTCTCTCGAATCAGGTATTAGTATGAGTAGTAAGAAGTATCCTAGAGCGTATAGTAGAGAGATTAATAGTAGAACCCCCTCGGAACCTGCTATCTCGTATGAGAAACCCATTGTGATAGAGCCCAGGCTATAGCCGGCTCCGGAGCCTATAGTAAAGATACTATAGGTCTTCCCAGGACTGGCACTCTTACTCAGTATAGCTGATACTATGGCAGGCCATGAGAGAGACCACGTGAAGCTTGATAGAGCTAGAGTAAGTGCTAAGAGAGTTGCGTCCTTAACTCTTGTTGCTATTATGAAGAGTGTCGAGCCGCTCATACCAGCTAGAATAGTTCTCTTAATACCAATTCTACCACTAAGATCAGCTGATAAGACGGCGAATAGCGTGAAAAACCACTCGAGACCAGCTATCAACATCACAAGTCTCGTCCCACCCTCTAACTCTACTGAGAGATATCTTCTCGTGAAAGAATAGTAGAGACCCCACGAAGTGAATATAAGAGTAGCTGCTACAGCGCTTGTCTTCTCGTTCTCAGACACTTCTCATCTCACACCTCTTAACTCTCCAGCCCTAGTATCTGTCTTAAGTAGAGATTTCTCTCTATCTCTCGACCTAGAGTTGTCGCGGAACCGTGGCCGGGCAGCACGATCGTCTCTAGAGGTAGAGATGCTATTCTTCTCAAACTCTCTCTCATTCTATCTGGAGAGGCGCCAGGTATGTCTGTCCTACCTATAGAATCTCTAAATAGAGTGTCTCCTGAGAAGAGCACGGGTCTACCAGTGTCCGAGGCTCTCTCTATGTAGAGAGCCACACTCCCAGGACTGTGTCCGGGAACCTCTAGCACTCTCATACTGACATCTCCAACTCTCATCTCATCACCTTCTGATATGAAAGAGTCTGGCCTCGGGATCTCAGGGATCTCTAGTCCCAGATACGACCTCGCGATCTCAGGTGCTCTCGCAGCGATCAAAAGATCTCTCTCGTTGATCAAGAATCTAGTGTTATATACTCTCTTAATAACAGAGACACCAGCCACATGATCAAAGTGTCCGTGAGTGGCAATCACACTCTTAACATCTAGAGACTTCTCACTAATATATCTCAATAGATCTTCTAAATCTTCATGCCACCCAGCGTCTATTATCAGAGCCTCACCTCTAGACTCAACAACATAACAATTAGTTCTCAGAGGCCCTACAACCCATCTAGTTATTCTCATTCTGCTAAAACCAATAAACTAGTATA
>JBEULF010000074.1:48871-63613 GCA_041287455.1 Sulfolobales archaeon | reverse complement strand
ATGAGGCATAAATGGTCCGTGTCTTCTCATATAATCTGTTATCATAAGCGCGAGTCTTCTAACCTCATCCCACGCGACATCGTCAAACAGATCTGCAGGCCCTACCAGTCTTCCATTCTTAATGTTAAAGCCTAGTGCAACAACTCTCGGTGGACCGTCAAATCTCGTCATCTTAGCATGTCTAAGTCCTACAGGCATCAGCGGCCCGTGATGACTGCCTCTCATCCAGCCAGCAACTAGATGTGGATGAGCAAAGGCTTCTAATACCTCTCCGAGAGCTGGGAAACCGCTTTGAGCTCTAACTATCGCCACAGGATCATCTTTACCCACATATTGACCTGCGATAAGATTAAGCCTCTCTACACTAACAACTGCACCGATCTCATTATCACTCTTTCTATAAACTCTTCTAACAATAAATCTCCCCGGCGTCCCTATTAGAGCTAATAGATCGTATATCTCCTCTGGAGCATTAAAAGTTACCTCTCTACCCTCATACACATCGAACACAACAAATTTAAATCCATCGTGAAGTCTCGGATCTATAACTAGTCCAGCGGTGTTAAACGGGTCCGCGAATATTCTGTACATAGGCAGATTAAAAGCTCCGGGCTCTGTCTTATCAGCCATAAAGACTACTACGGGCTCTGAAGGTCTTTCATAAAACTCCATCTCAGCCGCGCTAGGTCCCAGCCCTCTCACATTACCGCTGAAAGCGTCGCTGAGCAGATCTTGACCAGCCGCGTATAGACCTAGCTCCTTCGCCACTTTAGTAGCTTCTTTAAACGCGTTCCACGCTAATTCGTGTATCTCACTATTATCAACACCTTTCTTGTGTGTCATTATTAATTGTAGATCATCTCCCACATTGGTTACGTAGTAATCGATGATAACACCTTTCATCTTCGCCTCAGCTAGAACTCTTGACGCCACGGCAATCGTGTCTGGATGAACAACGTGGTGACCTGCCAAGGATCCTATGTCAGCCTTTATTACAGATAGAGTAGTTTTCACCTTCTCCCCACTAGACAAGTATAGGCACCCCAGTTACCTTTTCTTGCAAAGTTAATAAAAACAATTAATACTATAATTCTCGAAGCGCGCCAGAAGTATTAATGTTATTATATACGGGATTCAGATAAAACTCGAGTTTAATCAAATTACTATTTCTTCTCTTCTTTTCCTTCGATCTCTTTTACAACCTCCTCGATAAGTCTCTTCAACTCTCTATCTTCAGTACTACCACCAGCTGCTATGGGAGCTCTTGCCGCGGCTCTTCTATAAGCGATTCTATATATAGAGTCTAACAGCTGATCCTCGTAGGGGACTCCGATAAACTCTACTCTACCATTAATAACTATTGTGGGAACTGATGTTACGGCGTACTTCTCGGCGATATCCATATTCTCATAAGCTTCTACTACTACCGATACGATGTTTCTTTTACCTGATCTGTATGATTCATAGGCGACCATATTAGCGAGTAGCACAGCGTAAGGACAGTATGGACATGAAGGAGTGACTATAGTCTCAATCACAGCTGAAGCGTTAAACTCTTTAATTCTCTTAATAGTAGTATTCTCCAAACCACTATCTCCTTGGCTTAGTCTAATAATAGTCTCTACTAACGCTCTAATCTCCTCTCCAGCTGGAATACCATAGTATCTTATAGATCCCTCTAAGAAGTATATTGTAGGATACCGAGTTATATTCAGCTTTCTAATAATATCATTATCTACTCCTTTTCTAAATATCTTAAAGCTGAACAGCTTCTTACCATCTCTCTCAGATTCCTCAGAGATCGTATTAAGCATTGATATAGTTGCTTCGCACCAATCACACTCATCACTTATAAAAACTTGAGCTTCAACAAACTCTCTCATATCTAAAAGTGCTTCTCTCAAAGCTTTTCTCTCTTCTTCGTCAAAGTCTACTTTAAAACCATACAACTATGGCACCTTGTAATAAATAAGTATAGAGATAGAATATAAGCGTTTCTCTACAACAAGATATAGAGTCTTAAGTAGTATTCTCTTCTATTTTTACAAGATCTCTCAAACTCTCTATTCTAAATATTCTTAACATAGGATAAGAGATCAATAGTGTGGCTGTGAAGCTAAAGAATCTATATATTATCACGAAAGAAATAGCTATTTGAGGAGATAATCCTATAACTTGAAGAATAAGAGATATTATAAACTCAACTAATCCTATAGAACTACTAAAAGAGAGCGGCATGATCCAGTAGACTAGCTGAATAGATATAGCGACTATGAGAGCTTGTATAAAACTCGTGTAGCTAGTAAAGTTAGAGAGAATAATATGTGTTACTAGCGAGAGAAAGAGCCATTCTAAGAGTGCAACACTAAAAGCTCTTAGAGAGGATATAGAGTGAAAAATACTTTTCTTAAGAGAATCTCTGTATTCGATTACGAAAAACTCAGGGTTAAATCTATATCTTCGCACGGTTTTTCTCTCTATATAATCTTTGATCCTGAGAAGTAGTCTCATAAAACTATTGCTACCAAAGATCCCGGTTATGGCTAATGTTGGCATAACTACTAGAATCACGTAGAGTATGATAACGATTAGATAGCCAGGATCTATAGCGATGCCGTACATAAAAAATCTTGTGAAGAGAAGTATCAAGAATAATGTTAATCCAGAGATAGTTAGATAGAGTCTATGAATCATTATAGAGGATAGAGCTAAAGAAGATCTCAGTTTAATTACTCTCGTAGATAGAACAAATCTGACCACGTCGGTCACCGCGCCTACAGGTAGTAGATAGCCAGATAATAGAGAGAGACTCATGATACCAATACTATCTCTCAATCTAACACTAGCATTAAAAGGTCTGGCATTAAGAATCAGATGCCATGTGACACTATGTAAGAGAATAGTTATCAGCATCAAGAGTAACAGTAATAAGATGCTTGTCAAAGATATTCGAGCGAGTATGCTGAGAATCTTATCGAATCCTACGAGATACATGTAGAATATGAAGACTACTAGTCCTATGATTAGTACTATGTAAGATGCTATCTTGCCATTCAATATCAATCCTTTTTAAAAATCTTAATAAAAAATAAATATCCTGATCGAGAGGTTGTAGCTAGTATTTAATTATCAACTCGCCGCCTACGATCTCAGCTTTTATATTCTCTCTAACAACTCTCTTGAGAATCTTACCTACAGCACTCTTAGGAAGCTCTCTAACAAATAAGATTCTTCTGGGCATCTTGTAGGGTGCTAAGTGTTTTCTCAGATACTCCATGAGATCTTGTTCGCTGATCTTATTTTCAAATTCTTTTCTTAAAACCACTAGTGCAACCGGTATCTCACCTGCAACACCCTCCGGATCTCTCACTCCTACAACTGCCGCCTCGTAAACAGCCTCATGCTTGTATAAGAGTTCCTCTATCTCTCTTGGATAGACAGAGTAACCTTTGTATTTAATCAGATCTTTCTTACGGTCTACCACGTAGAAATACCCTTCTTCATCCATATATCCCATGTCTCCTGTTCTAAACCATTTTAACCCGCCTAGCTCAAAAAATACTTTTGCATTCTCCTCCGGCATATTGTGATAGCCAGCGAATACCTGAGGTCCACTAATAACTATCTCACCAACCTCTCCGGGAGGTAGAAGGATCGGTTCCTCTGGGTGAGCTATGGCCGCATAGGTATTTGGTATGGGCACACCTATCGAGCCAGGTTTATAACGACCTTTAATAGGATTAACATGTGTCACCACGGCTGTCTCAGTAAGACCATAACCTTCTCTCAGACTAGCTCCTGTTAAACTCTCGAACTTCTTAAGAACCTCTACAGGTAGAGGTGCTGCTCCGCTTATCGCAGCTATTAGAGAATTAAGCTTATACTTCCTAGACATAGGATTGTTAACGATATATGTGTATATCGTAGGTACACCGTGGAGAAGCTCTATTTTATGTTTCTGAATACTCTTTAAAACAAACTCTAGATCCCATCTAGGGAACACTACTATAGTAGATCTAGTGTAAATACCTGTCATCAGAGTGGCCACTAAGCCATATATGTGAAACCATGGTAGAACACCAGCGTATATATAGTCTCTCTTCTCTCTATCTCTCTTAGGCGGGTGCCACTCAGCTACTTGTTGCATATTAGCTACCACATTCTTGTGAAGTATCACAGCCCCCTTAGGAATTCCCGTAGTTCCTCCTGTGTACATTAATAGAGCTGGCTCATCTGGTGAAACGCTGATCTCTGGGAGTTTCTTAGCCCCTCTCCTCAACTCCGACATGTATCTCTTTAATCGAGGGAGTAATAGTTTGATTCTCTCAGTCTCACGTATCTTTGGAGGTTTCTCTTTTAATCTGTAAAGTGTGTTTAATGGGAATCTCAGCGCGTCGGCTATACTTGTCACATAAACTCTCCTCATATCTACTTCTCTCTCTATCTCTCTATATCTCTCAAAGAACAGATCTAGCGTGACAAAGTATTTTGCATTTGAATTCTTAATCTGATACGCTATCTCTGTCGATGTATACAGAGGATTCATCGGGGTTAGAATACCTCCAGCCTTTAGAACTCCGAGTAATGTTATAACATATTGAGGAGTGTTAGGCAGTTGTACTGCTACAACATCACCTTTCTTTAATCCGTCGTCAACTAACATTAGAGCCATAGCATCTGACAGAAGATCTATTTCCTCGTAAGTGTATTTCTTGTTAAAGAATATGAGAAAAGTCTTTCTAGGCACCTCTTTAGCTACTTCTCTAAAGACCCCCTGTATAGTGTCTACGCGTATGCTGATCTCTCTAGGTACATAGTCATCGTAATTCTTAGTCCAAGGCTTAGTCAAGATCCAATCTAGCAGGTTTTTATATTTGACACTCAATATGAGGAGCCCCAATTTATTAAACTATATAAAGTTTAAAAGATTAATACAGAGTAAAGACTATCTTATAGTAATACATAAGGCGGACTTATTAGCTTTTTCAGAATATTTAAATCAGGGCTAGAAATGAGCACCTCTGTATTCAATAAAGATTTTATAGATATCTTATCAGCCGTGATAGAGGCTTGGAAGAGAGAGATGATAGAGAGTGGTTATAGAGATCGCAAGGAGAGATTTGAGACAGAATCTGGTATTGAGATAAAGACTGTATACACACCGCTAGACATCAAGGATCAAGATTATCTAGCCAAGATCGGCTTGCCCGGTCAATATCCTTTTACCAGAGGAATTCATTATAACATGTATCGTGGTCGTGTATGGACGATGAGAGAATTCAGCGGTTTTGGCACTCCGGAGGATACTAATAGAAGATTCAAATATCTTATTGAGCACGGCGAGACAGGTCTCTCTATAGCATTTGACTATCCAACGCTAATAGGAATAGATCCTGACGATCCTAGAGCATATGGTGAGGTTGGCGTCGTAGGAGTCTCTGTACCCACGATAGTCGACATGGAGATTATATTCAAAGACATATACATGGGTGAGGTCACTACTAATATGACTATTAATCCGCCAGCTCCCGTGATGCTGAGTTTCTACGTAGGTGTGGCCAGAAAGCAGGGGGTGCCTGATGAGAAGATCGGAGGTACGACGCAGAACGATCAGTTAAAAGAATTCATAGCTCAGAAATCATGGGTCTTCCCACCCCAGCCAGCATTAAAGATAGGTGTAGATTTGATAGAATGGAGTGTAAAGAATATTCCTAAATGGAATCCTATAAGCATCTCCGGCTATCACATATACGAGGCCGGCGCCACGGCCGTAGAGGAACTAGCTCTCACTCTAGCAGATGGGATAGAATATGTTAGAGAGATGATCAGGAGAGGGTATAATGTAGACGATTTCGCTCATAGACTTTCATTCTTCTTCGCATCAGGAGTGCAAGTATTCGAGCATGTAGCCAAATTTAGAGCCGCGAGAAGAATGTGGGCTAAGATTATGAGAGAGTGGTTCGGAGCTAAGAAGAAGAGGAGTATGTGGCTGAGATTTCACACTCAGACAAGCGGTGTAGAACTAACGGCTGTAGAGCCTTATAACAATGTGGTGAGAGTAGTGCTACAAGCTCTAGCAGCCATCTTAGGAGGTACTCAAAGTCTCCATACTAATGCTTTTGACGAAGCTCTCGCGCTACCCACAGAATTTTCGGCTAAAATAGCTTTGAGAACACAACAGATATTAGCGTATGAGAGCGGCATAGCTGACACTGTGGATCCCTTAGGAGGATCTTATTACATAGAGTGGTTAACTGATAGAGTAGAAGAAGAGGCTTGGAAGATCATATATAAGATAGAGGAGATGGGAGGGATGATCGAGGCTATAGAGAAAGGGTATCCACAGATGCTAATAACAGAAAGCGCGTATAGAAAACAGAGAGCTATTGAAGAGATGAAGAAGATAGTTGTCGGGGTCAACGCTTTTAAAGGAGAGATTCTTGAGGAGGAGAAGAGAGTCCCATTACTAAAGATCGATGAGGAGAGAGTGAGAGAGCAACAGATAGATAGAGTTAGAAAAGTCAGGAGTGAAAGAGATCCTGTCAAATGGAGAAGTTCATTAGTCGAACTCGAGAGAGCTGCTATGAGAGGTGAGAATATAATGCCCTACGTGTACAATGCTGCTATTAATAAAGCGACTTTAGGAGAGATTATGAATTCTCTCAAAAACGTGTATGGAGAGTGGAGTGAACCTATATACTTCTAGAATCTCAAGGCTCTGAGGAGACTCTCATGGTAGTCTTATACATAGGCTCAGAATCAGAAGAGACAAGCCTCAGCCTAGGCTTAGAAGAGTTTAGGAAGATATACAAAGTCGTGGTGGCTAAGCTAGGTTTAGATGGGCATGATAGAGGTGCTAAAGTAATTGCGAGAGCATTAAGAGACGCGGGCTTCGAGGTCGTATATACAGGGATTAGACAGACACCAGAGATGGTTGTTAACACAGCTATACAAGAAGACGCAGATGTTCTTGGAATAAGTCTTCTTAGCGGAGCTCACATGAGTTTGATCCCCTTAGTGATTAGGCTTCTGAGAGAGAGAGGCGCTGAGGATATAAAAGTTATTGTTGGAGGTACCATACCTCCGGATGACATACCTAGGCTTAAGGAGTTAGGAGTAGCAGAAGTATTCCCCCCCGACACCCCCCTCTCATATATAATTAGAAGAGTAAAAGAGTTGGCTGAGGAGAGAAGACTTGAGAGAGGATCTAAGAGAACTGTTAGATAAGGCCTTTGAGGGAGACGTAAGATCTATATCTAAGATTCTGACTATAACAGAGTTTCCTGGAGACGTAGACCTCGACTCATACTCTGAGCTGATGAGTAGTATCATTAGGAGAGGAGGTAGAGCTCATGTAATTGGTGTTACTGGAAGTCCTGGCGTCGGTAAGAGTACACTGATCTCTAAATTGATAAATTTGTATAAGAGCAGAGGTGAGAAGATCGGAGTTATAACTATAGATCCCTCATCACCTTTCTCTAAAGGCAGTTTTATGGGTAATAGAATTAGAATGCAACAACACTCTCTGGATCCGAATGTTTTTATCAGAAGTACTGCTACGAGAGGTGTTAGCGGAGGCTTAAGTATATCAAGCGTAATGCTTCTCGAGGTTTTTGACGGACTAGGTTTTGATAGAATATTCATCGAGAGCGTAGGTGTAGGTCAGATCGATATAGATATACAAAACATAGCACATACAGTATTAAATGTTTTGATCCCTGGCGCGGGTGACGAGATACAATTCTTAAAAGCAGGCTTAATGGAGATAGGAGATATATACGCTCTGAACAAATCTGACAAGCCAGAGGCTGATGTGGTTTATAAACAGTTACTCGAGTCACTAGAGATCCTTCCCGTGGAGAGTAGAAATAAGTGGAAACCCAGAGTCTATAAAGTCTCAGCATTAATGGGTCTAGGCATAGATGATCTCGTGAAAGGCTTAGAAGAACACAGAGAGTATCTATTAAAAACAGGCGATTTTCACCAGATAGTGTATGCTAGAAGAAAATATGTCACTAAACTTATTCTCAAATATATTCTAGATAGAAAGTTAGAGAATTTCATAGAAAGAGAAAAAGATCGTGTAGAGAGAATAGCCAGAGGAGAGATAGATCCCTTCACAGGATCAATAGAGATCCTGAGGAGATTTATAGAGTTTCTAAATAGAACTTAAGATTTTCAGCCGGAACAGGGTTTATATTTTCATCTAATCTTATGATCTTACTCTCAGGATCTCTCTTAATTAAGAGATATGATCTCTATCGATAATCAGAGTCCACTCAAATTCTATCTTATCTTCTCTCTTGCTAAGATTTTTAATACTCGCTAGGCCTAGACCTCCGAACAAGCCTACCACTCTTAGTATCTCTCTCGACAAATCTGAAGAGAGGTTAGATTTAGAGTACGTAGATGTTTTTAGAACTCCTCTTAGCATCACAAGTCTTTCATCTAACTCTATCGCCCCCCTGTTTTTCAGCCTATCTATTCTTCTAATAGAAACTTTCAAATCTCTCGTCTCTATAACTCTAGAGGCTAGTCTCAGCATAGTTCTATAGAATAGAGAGATCTCATCTTCAACTTTTACATATCTTTTTGTGTGTCTAGAGATTCTTATCAACAACTCATATAGTCTGTCTATCAATAATGAGAGTCTATATCCCAGACTATTCTCTTCATGAGAATAGATCGTTAGATCATCTAATCTGAGTATTTCTTTCAATCTGAAACCCACGCTATTCAATAGATCTATACTCTCTCTATTCCAAAGACTAGGATAGAATAGATCTATCGCCTCATTACTTATACATCTAGTAGAGATTATGAAAAAAGATGCTGGGTTATAGAGTGGGAGTAATCTGAGCGTGTCTCCCACTATAGTCTTAATCACTGAGACAATCGTGAAAGGATTATTTAATCTACTCAGATCTCTATTCAGCTCTCTTGCTACTATCTCATCTACCTCTTCTAGATAGCCTCTATACACACTGTCTCGTATAATAGACTCTACCTCGCCAACCAGTTTATATATGAAGATTAGTAGCGGAGGCTCTTCTAATCTTAGTTTCTCTATAGAATCTACAAGTCTCTCTAGAGGTACTCCCCGGGCTACTCTTCTAATAATCTCATCACTATTATCTATCTTTAACCCTAGGACATTCTCGAATATTCTCCTAAGAGAAGAGCTGTGAGCAATAGTTCTTCTATCTATAACTCCGAGAAGAATTCGAGATGTCGTAACCTTATCTCTATAGAAACTATTTATTATCTCTTCTCTCAGTCTGATCAGTCTTATAAGCTCTTTATAGAGATTATTAGCTAGAAATTGGAAATAGTCTCTCCAAAAAGAATACTCATAATATCTTATAACACTCTCTAATTCTAGATTTAGCGGTCTATTCAATATTTAATCATTTCTAAATAACTCTATCAAAAGTTATATTTAAGGATTCTTTTTCTCTCTCTCGAGATCTTTTTTAATAGAGTCTTGAATCTCTTTTATTCTCTTGATCTGTTCTAAAGCTTTGCTAATCCATTCACTACTACACTCAAGTCCTTTCTTAGTGAAGTATGAGACAGCCTCACTTCTACTCTTAAAGATCCCTCCCTCGACCAACTCGTCTATTATCTTAAGATCCTCAGATCTGATTCTAACAGATGATATAACCTCTGTATCGCTCACTCTAGCAGGTACACCAGCTATTCTTGATATCTCTTCGGTCAAATCTCTAATCACTTTATCAAGGCCTCTCAAAGTAGTTCCTATAGACTCAACAACCATATAAGGTATCCTTCTTAGACTCACATATACATGATGCGGGAATACTATTTTCTTTTCTTCGAATCTCTCTTCTAGTCTATCAATAGTCTCATTCATACGATCAATAAAACTTTCAACTCTATCTCTCATATATCTTCCTATCTTCTCAACCTCTTCTCTGGGCAATTTCGATCTCTCAATTTCTTCCTTGAGATCTTCTAAAGAGTTTCTAATATTTCTAATGAGAGATCTCATCTCGTGTCTCCATATTTTCACAACCTCTCTCCAAGACTCTTTCTCGAGTCTACTCTCTACATCTTCATAGATCTCCTTTAGCCTCTTCTCTGCCTGTTCGAATATTTCATCAATCTTCTTATTAAAATCCTCTGCAGACATGTAACCACCGTTACATGTAACTATGTAACCCAACTTATAAACTTATAATTTTCTTCACTCGAAAGAAGACCTTGGCTATAAGATAAAGAAGTCTTAATAATTAGCTTTAGAAAATATATCTAGTATGAGAATGAGTAGAAGAGTTGTGCTCTTCATAGACTTAGATAACACTCTAATAAAGAATCCTCTAGGTTTCTCTGTGCTTCCGAAAGTATATAGATTTCTATCAGATAGCTTAGGCGTAGATTATGAGAGAGCTATAGAATTATTCAAAGAAGTACACCTAGAGATCTTTTTAAGAGATCCTCTTAGATCTTTTGACTGGGATTTTATAGTAGAAGAGATCCTGAGAAGATACTCTATAAAGAAAAGTTTTAGCGTGCTAGAAGAACAGTTAAGATCTTGTGAAAAAGCTTATCTTCTCGGAGACATAATCGAGACTCTGAGAAAATTAGAAGAAAAGAGTTATCTGATGATCCTTTCTACAAATGGGTTATTAAAATATCAGAAGTGTCTTATAGAGCGTTTAGGATTAGAAAGATCTTTCAACTTAATCTTTACGCCAGATATAAGAGGATGTATTAAAAGTATGAAATGCTTCTACGAATTACACTCTCTAGAGGACGAGTATACAAGAATAGCTATAGGCGATGACATATTATTCGACGTATACTATCCTTGTATGTATAACATGAAGACTATTCACATAAAGAGATACAATATCACTAAACATATGTATCTCGAGAAATTAAATATAAACCCGAACATCATCAAGGCTAATGCTACTATAGATGATTTTAATCTAGTACCATCTATAATAGATAATCTAATAGATAACAGATGATCTAGAGATCTTTAGTTGTTAAAGTTTATAATCTCTAACCAGATAAATGTTACTGGTGCCGGAGTAGCTCAGCTGGTAGAGCGCCGGGCTGTTAACCCGGTGGTCGGAGGTTCGAATCCTCCCTCCGGCGCCACATTTAATTTATATTTCTAGATTCCAATCTATATAGTAGTAGAAATATGAGATCTGTTAGAGATGTTTTCGAGAGGTTTAAGATAAAGAAGAAACAGGATAATACGGAGGGGCAGGCTGAAAACATAGAGGTTCTAGATAAAGTATTGAAGGTAGGAGGTGAATATGCTCTTCCAGAGTACTACGAGTTAACAGAGGTCTATTATAAAGATGTTAAAGGAAAGATCTTGGATAAGTATCCTGTATACGATCCCTGGGCTCACATAGTAATATTAGAAGAGGAGGATAGTAGAGAGATAGTATATAAGGTAGACGAAGTTCCTCTAACAGATCTTGAGAGAAAGATTTTCTCAAGAATCCTAGATTACATGATCTGGAGTATAGGTGAAGTACCTCCAGGAACAAATCCTATTGACTATATCTCTCATAAAGCTCGTCAAGCCATAGATCTATTCAGAATTAGACTAGGCTCAACACCTACTGTAAGCTGGTCTAAGATCTTGTATTATATAGAGAGAAATATTCTAGGATACGACGTCTTAGATCCTCTGATGAAAGATCCTTTTATAGAAGATATATCTTGCAATGGTGTTGGCTATCCTATATATGTATGGCATAGAAAATACGAGTCTATACCAACAAACTTCTGGTTTACATCTCATGAGAGTCTTGATAGATTTGTCTTAAAGCTAGCTCATAAAGCTGGTAAACATATCTCAGTAGCCTTTCCAGTGCTCGACGCCATATTACCAGAAGGGCATAGAGTTGCAGCTACTTTTATGAAAGAAGTATCTACTCACGGATCTACTTTTACTATAAGAAAATTTAAAGAAGACCCTATAACAATAGTAGATCTCATAATGTTTAGAACAATAACACCTCTAATAGCTGGATATCTGTGGTTTCTGATAGATAGAAAGTCACCTATAATGGTTCTGGGAGTGACAGGTGCGGGCAAAACTACGCTGATAAATAGTATCTTGAACCTCGTCAAGCCTGCTTACAAGGTTGTGACAATAGAAGACACACCAGAGCTGAGACTACCTGTAGAAAACTGGGTTCAACTAGTGTCTAGACCTAGTTATGCTGCTGGAGAGAGTAAGGCTGGAGAGATATCGTTATTCGATCTAGTCAGAGTCTCACTCAGATACAGACCAGACATAATCGTAGTAGGCGAGATAAGAGGTGAAGAGGCGTACGTGCTATTCCAGGCGATAGCAACTGGGCACGGAGGCGTGACGACAATTCACGCTGAAGATATAGACTCTATGATCAAGAGACTTAAAAGTCCTCCTATGAACATTCCAGAGAGCTATATACCCTTGATCAATAGTGTGCTAGCTATAAGAAGAGTCTCGATAAAAGAGAGAGACAGAATAAGAACTGTTAGAAGAGTAACAGACGTGTGGGAGTTAGATAGAGATGGAAGTTATAGAAGAGTCTTTTACTGGAGTCCATCTAGAGACGAGATAATTCCGGAGCTTGATAAAAGCATTTTAGTAGCTAGATATTCAAAACTTGAGGAGAGAACACCTGGAGATACTATTGACGAGATAATTAGTAGAGCAGCTATCATGTTATGGCTTAGTAAAAAGGGTATAAGAAACTATAGAGATATAGCTAAATACATAGCTATGTATCATTTGGAGAGAGATAGAATACTTAATATTGTTGAGAGAGATCTTAAGAGTATGGAGATAGATCTAACGTCTCTTATGTAGGTTGTTAGAATGTTAAGAGTTATGATGAGAAAAATTCTGAAAAGAGAGAGGAGAGAGACGATAGATAGAGAGAGTAGGAGAGGTAGTGTAGAGAGGGTTATAATACTAGACTTCATATCTCTCTTACTCTTCTCAAGTCTCGCTGAGAGAATAAGAAGAACTTTTGAACTTGATAGAGTATTAAAAGAATCAGGCGTGGCCATACATCCAATGATATATGCGGCTAGAATTGTTTCTCTGCTTATTTTCTCAGTTATAATAGGTATCTCATTGATCCTTATAGGGTTAATAGCCTATGCTACGGTTCTTCACGTTCTAATCACACTGGTTCTCATAGGCATTCTTACGCCTATATCGATCTTCTCACTCTCTCTTCTATATCCTATAGCTAGAATCTCCTCTCGTAGAAATACTATAGAAGCAGAGTTACCATTCTTCGTGGCATATTCTGCTATAATGTCGCGAGGCAACATATCTCTGCCTAAAGTTTTAGAGAGATTCGCTGAGATAAGACTCTTCGAAGGTTTGAGAAGAGAGGCAAGATTCTTCTTAAGAGAGCTAAAGATCTTTGGTAGAGACCCTCTCACGTCTTTAGAAGCTCTAGCTTCTTATACTCCTAGTTCTCTCTTTAAAGATTTGCTACTAGGATATGTGACCATATCTAGAATCGGTGGAGATCTCACATCTTATTTAGAGTCGAAATCTGAAGAGCTTTTCACAAAGTTCAACGAGAAGATCAAATCTTTAATCGAGAGAATGGGTTTAATTATGGAGATTTATATGATACTTGCTGTAGTGTTAACTCTCTCGTTATTCGTGTTGTTCGTATCAGCGGGAGGACTACAGATCTTAGGTGTTCAAGGTGGTATTAGCAACATGATCATGGGGTTCTATTTATTTATATTCTTACCTCTGATGTCGCTAATAACTATTGTAATAGTACATTATTCTCAACCTAAGCAATTAGTGATCCTGAGAAAGACGATAGAAGCTGTATTTATAGGCTTAATACTAGGGGTTCTGACAGGACTTGTAATTTTAATCTTATCTAAGGGTTATCTCTATATGTATGGAGTAGTAAACAAGCTCTCCGCGATAGGCGTTATATCAGCTACTACAGTCCCATTCGCTGTTTTCTCTGGTATAGTCTGGTATAGCTATAGAAGAGAGAGTAGAGAGGCTAGAGGTGTAAATGAGAAGATGACTCTATTTCTAGAGGATGTAAGTGAAGCGAGAAGAACTGGACTATCTCCAGAGAGATCTATTATTCAGACTATTAGAAAAGATTACGGACCTCTAACCCCGATCGTAAGAAGAATAGGTGTTGCTCTGAGTATTGGTATGGATATAACGACTTCTATAAGAAAAAGTTTGAGAGAAGTTAAAAGTAGATTTGTTAGAATAATGTTTGTTTTCTTACTAGACTCTATACGCGTAGGAGGGGGGAGTCCTGAGGTTCTGTATTCGCTTGCCAGATTCTCGAGGACTCTAGCCGAGTTAGAGAGCAGATTAAGAGGCTCTTTGAAATCATACGTTATGATGCCTTACATCTCGGCTGCACTACTATCAATATCTTCAATACTATTTCTAGTAATGTTGCTACAGACTCCCGCCACTGGCACTATCGCCCAAGTATCCATTGATCCTGTCGCTCTCTACAATTTCATCATACTTCTCAGCATAGGCATAACTATTAACTCGTGGTTTATGGGTCTAGTCGCAGGAAAGATCTCCGAGTTGAGCATCGGAGAAGGGTTAAAACACGGTCTTATTCTCACAATAACATCTCTCTTAATTCAATTAATCATGATCTTAATCTACGTGAATATATAATTTATAAGTCTGCTATAGGCTCTCTCAGCGAGCTTGACATATAGCCTCTAGCCATACCT
>JBEULF010000074.1:0-48771 GCA_041287455.1 Sulfolobales archaeon | reverse complement strand
AGCGAGCTTGACATATAGCCTCTAGCCATACCTCTAGTATTATAACAAGTGGCAGAATCACCGGTTGTGCTGAGTGTTATAACTCCTGCAGTATCAGTTCCAAAGAATTCTTCTAGCTCATCAAAGCTTTTAGATACGGCTAGACTGAGATCCCTGAGATATCTGTAGTGAAGAGCTATTGTTCTACAAAGAGATACACTCAGTATAGTCTCTCCAACGCCTGTTGCTGAACAAGCTATGTTTCTATCCGCGTAGAAACCTGCGCCAGGTATGGGTGAGTCACCTATTCTACCAGGTAGTTTAAGCCATATCCCGCCAGTGCTAGTTGCGGCCGCCAAACGGTTATTCTTATCTAACGCCACAGCTCCTACAGTGTCTCCAAGTGCTAGATTTATTCTGGCAATTATGTCTAGATTCTTCTTATAGTAAGATGGATAGCTCTTGCTAGAGATCAGGTCTTTATATCTTTTTATAGTGTCAGGGTTCTCATGTCTTCTCTCGATATGGAAGATCTTGCGTAGTTCCTCATCGTATAAACCTCCTAATATGACATGATCTGTTTTTATCATGATCTCTCTGGCAATTTTAACAGGATTCTTAGCATCTCTAATCATAGCTACCGCTCCCGCTCTCATACTAGAACCATCCATGATACCCGCGTCCATCTCGACAAAGCCTCTTATATTAAGAGCGCTACCATAGCCCGCGTTAAATAATCCTGAGTCTTCTAATCTTGAAACAGCGTGTTCTACGGCGTCTAGCGCATTGTAATCTCTCTCCAGAGAATCAAACACTTCTTTAACCAGGTCTTTGAGAAATCTTAAGATTCTCTCGCGTGTCGCAGAATCAACATTCCAATTACCAGCGCCTCCGTGTATTATTATGACAGGTTTATCGAACCTATAGAGTATGAGAGATCTTTTAGTCTCCTCCATTTTATCTCACGGGTATATATTAAGAGTTGTGATTAAAAGCTTCTATCAATAAAGATCTGTTAAGATTTGTTATTTAGATCCAGATCTAGTTGTTCTATGTCTTCAACTTTCTTTAAAAACTGTGGTATTCCTCTCCGCTTGATATTCTTAAGCATTTTGTTAACATTGTTATAATAAGTAAGCATCTGTCTCACATCTTCAATCGTAGTTCCAGAGCCTATGGCTATTCTTCTCATTCTAGACCTGTTCACTATACTAGGATCTTTAATCTCTCTCTCATTCATAGAGTCTATTATATAGATCCATTTTCTCATAGTTTTCTCGCTTAACCTTACATTTTCCTCATCGATCGAGATCATAGACAACCCAGGGATCATCTGAAGAATCTTGGCTAAAGGACCTAGTTTTAATATACTTCTAATCTGATGATACATATCTGTTAACGTGATCTCGCCTCGACTAATTATTCTTCGCATTCTCTTCTCTAATTTCTCGCTCTCTTCTAGCGCTCTAAACTTCTCTATTAATCCCTCGATGTCTCCTAAGCCTAGTAATCTTCCTACAAATCTCCTAGGGTTAAAAACTTCTAACTCGTCGAGACTCTCTCCAACCCCTACAAACTTGATTCTTGCGCCAGTTGCTACGGCAGCAGATAGAGCACCACCTCCACGACCGCTTCCATCGAGCTTTGTGATTATTATGGAGCCTATAGGCGTTCTTTCGTGAAATCTCTTAGCTAGATCATAGGCCTTCTGCCCCATAGAGGCGTCGAGAACCAGAACTATCTCGTCTGGATTGACGTTCTTAGCTATAAGCTCCATCTCGTCTAGCAAAGCCTTCTCCTCACCATAACCGTGTCTACCAGCTGTATCAATTATAATTATGTTACACCCATCGCTGATAGCTCTCTTAACACCATCAACAGCTATCTCAATAGGATCATTAGAACTCTCTTTTCTATAAACTCTCACACCAATAGAATCGCCGATTTGTTTTAATTGTTCATAGGCTCCAGCCCTATACGTGTCTGCCGCTATAAGACACGGTTTAAATCCTATTGTCTTGTAATACTTAGCAAGCTTCCCACACGTTGTGGTCTTTCCCGAACCTTGGACTCCTATCATCATAATTATGTACGGCAGCTTCTGAGGTGTCACACTGGGGATAGTATCTCCGCCAAATAGAGATACTAGATTATCATAGACGATCTTAATAAACCACTCTCTTCTCGTGACTCCGGGAGGAGGTGTGGATGATAGCGCGCTCTCTCTTATCTTCTTAGTGACATCATACACTATTCTCACATTAACATCTGCTGCTATGAGTGTTTTCTGAAGTTCTCTAATGAAATTATCTACAGATCTCTCATATAAATCGGATCCTTTCAAAAATCTTGAGACGAGATCTTTTAATCCTTCTAAGCTTTTCATCTAGCCTGTCACTTCAGTGATCTAATACAATATTTTATCTCACAGCCGTTATAATTCTATTTCCCATAACAACCCAGTACTCCACGTCTCTACCCACGCTAATCCTCTGAGCAAGCTCTTTATCAAGAGGCATAGGAATTTCAAAGGTCTCATACGTCTCAGAATCCATTATTTGTATACTGCTTCCTGTCACCGCTATAACATGTCCCACTCTCTTGTCTATTATAGGAACCTCAACTCTAGTATCAACTGGCGCTACTAGAGTCTTCCTAGCTCCAGTTAGAATAGATATAGCTACTACATGAGCTTTTGCTGAACCGTGTTTCCCCGTCTTCGCCTTAGTGATCTCTACGATTCTACAAGGTTCTCCATCGATAACGATAAAACTCCCTTCTCTAAGCTCTCCTAACTCAGCATAGGTTATACTCATCTAATATCACCCTCATAAAATACTTTATTCTAAGTCTTAAATTCAAAAAAGCTATTATTATGTATGAGAGTATAAAGATATAATGAGCTTCTCTAGGTGTTCTTAGTGTGTACATGCCTTAACTCTTTAGTAAATTCTCAGGGCAGAGCTAAGGTGGCGATAGTCATATTAAATAAAGACAATGCAGAAGGATTGAGAGAGACTCTATCAAGCTTATTAGAACAATCATGCCCTCTATGCACATGTTTCGATCTTTATGTAGTCGATGGAGGGAGTAGAGATAATTCAAAAGAAATCTTTGAAAATCTGAGTAGAGATAGAGACTGCATGTATTTTATAGAGCAAAGCGTTAAGAGAGGGACAGGTCCGGCGAGAAGAGAGGTTATAGAGAGACTTCTGAGAGACAAGTACGATCTGGTTATATGGGGTGATTCTGAGAATAAATATGATAGAGATTACATAATTAACATCTTAGAAAGATTCTGCTCGGAGAGAGATAGAGAGAAGGATAAGATACTAATCATATCTGGGAGAAGTATTGTTAGAAGTGAGAGTATATGGTCTCACGTGTTCTTCTGGTATCACACATACCACCAGATCTTCCCTGTGGGCGTGGGGGATAGACATGCGCCGGGAAATAATAAATGCGAACAAACTCTAGTATACCGGTACCTCATATATCCACCGTGTAGTAGAAGTGAGGATTTTATATTCTCTTACTATCTCTATAAAAATTTTAGAGAGAAGATCAAGTATATACATGAGAGAAGAGCTGTAGTACGTGTAGCTCTCCCAAAAACTTTTAGAGACATAGTGAGATGGCAGAGAGCGAGAGTAAAAGGTTTGGTAGAGTGTAGCAGATACATGGGATACAGATCACCACCTGATTTCATATATTGGTTTGTTTTCTTTCTATACAACATTCTTCTCTTACTCCTCTCTCTCACTGGAAACATTATATCAGTCATACTATACACACTCTCAATAGGCTTAGCATCATTGTTTCTCTTCGTGAAAAGTAGAGATAGTATAGAGAGACCTAGTATCTTTACGGGTTTTCTCGGCTACATAGGATTATTTCTCCACTCACTATTCACACTATACTACGTGATTAAATTCTCTAGAGAGACTTAACAGAGCTCTTAAGTCTGCCTTCTCTCATCTCGCGAGACGCGTATTGTGAGATGAGTGTATACTAAGATATATAAGGTGGTTTACAGAGTATATTTGTAGACGATTAAAAATTCTAGAGAAACCTAGCGAGGGTAGAAAGTGAGAATACCCCTAGATTATATATGCGTCAAAACTGGCATACTCTGTCCGAGGTGTAGAAAGCTTGTAGAGTCAGGCGTGGTTGAAGAGTTTGAGATAGATCTAATGAGAGCTCTCATAGATCTTGAGAACGATCCTGATCTCAGATCTTTTCTAAGCGATTTTGTATATATAAAAGCTTATAAGATGTCTGACAACATAGTCATAGTGAGCGAAGATTCGAGGAAAAAAGATCAAAGGATTCTTCAGAGGATCTCTAAGATTCTAAGCGATAAATTAAATCTAAAAATTAAGATAGTAATGATAAGTAGTAAGAGAGATATTAGATCTATAGTTTCACAATTAGCTTTTCCAGCAAGGATCTTAGGAGTAAACATAGTTTGGCTACCAGACGGATCTCAACAACATGTAGTAAGAATCTCAAAGACCGACTTGAGATACATGAGCTTATCCACAGAATACGTTGAAAAACTCGCCAATATGATAAGTGGCGAGAATGTGAAGATCAAGATCGAGTGAGTATAGAGAGATTCTAGAACAGCTTAATAGTATTTTCTTTGAATAATTCTCTCAATAGAATAGTTGCATAACATCCTTTATCAAGACAAAGCTCGAGATAAGAACCTCTTATCTCTAAAGAGGTTAGAGGACATATTAAGAATCTCTTCACAAGAATCTTATTTAAACCTGTTAAATACCTCACCATATCAAAACTTCTACTAAGCTCTCTATCAAAATCTTTTTCTAAAAGCTCATATAAAATATCTCTACTACCACTAGTCACATTCAGCTCTCTATTACTTAATTCAATAGATATGTAAGGACAGACACTTCTAGTTAGAGAAGTTTTATCTAGTTTTTCATCGTCTATATTCTCAAATCCTAGGCCGTAAAGTCTCCATCTCTCAGAGAGATAATTATTGAACAGATAAGAGAAATAAGATTCTATAAATAAAAGATTGATCGCTCTGGGGATCTTTTTAAAGACTTCTCTGAGAGTTAGTTTGCTTAGAAAAGCTTTACACACTGATCTCTCTATCCACATCCATCTCTTCTTTGATTCCAAGATCTCTTTACAATGATCTCTGATATCACACTCCTCCTCGGGATAACATATTAAAGTGTGTAAAGCTCTCTGCAGATCATTTCTCAAGATATGCCTACCGACTAAGTGTGTTAAAACTCTTCTCACACCGAATCTTTGATAAGAATAATAATTAGGGATAAAGCCTGTGTTTTTCAAAGTCTCAATCATACTATGTATTGATTCTTTACGAGATTCGAAGTCTCTGACAAGTCTCGAGAGATCTATAGAAAAACAGTTTCCTAGAAGAATATCTCTTCTAAACATAGATTTATTTATGAGATCTATGAAAAACAACTCAAAATCTCTAGTATAAACATACGGAGAAAAATTCTTAGGGTTAGAGATACCTATAAATTGATATGTAGTTGCAGCTTTATCCTTGAGCCCGAGATAATATATATCTCTGGCTCTAAGTATTTTTCTCACTCTCTTAATGGCTTCAAATGTTTCTAATTCTCTTTTTTTAAGAATAAATAGATACAAGATCTGATCTGAGTTTAATTTAGAGTAGTATTTGAGATAGTATGGCTCACTCGCTATTTCATAGCGCTTGATCACCTCCCTGACTGTGAAATTAGAAGAATCTATCTTCTCTAGAACTTCTACTCCTTTCGAAGAAGACACATAGCATTTCATTCCAAGCAGTAGATCTATAGGAGAGTTTGTTTCAACACATTTATACATGCTCTTAATCCTCTAGCTCAGAGTAGAGGTAGACTACCAGTTATTCTATCAATGATCCTTGCTGGTGCAGGGCCGATTCCTACGGTGGTTAAAGTTCCAGGTTCTAGCTCAGTTCTTCCAGCATCTCTTACGAGTGAGCATGGTAGCTCGAACTTAACGCATTTATCATAAATCTCTATCAATTCTCTCTCGCTACTCACTTTAAGTACCACTTTTTTCATACCCATCTCCAACCATTTGAAGAGCCAATCTCTCTTACTCTCGAGACTCTTCAAAACAGCGTCAACTGAAGCGTGAGCTACTTGAGCTGCTAGTTTTCCTACACTCATATTTAAATCTACTCTAACCACTATAACCTGCTTATACTCTTCACTCACTCTTAGCACTACCTCAATTTTTTAATCTCTCAAAATAATTATTATAAGGGTTCTCGTATAATGAAATCTACTTCTGAGAATGAGTTAAGAAGAGTAGTCATAAGAGTCAGAGGAATTGTTCAGAGAGTCGGTTTTAGATACTGGATCTATAAAAATGCTAGTAGATTAAATGTGGTGGGCTATGTTAAAAATGAATCAGATGGTTCTGTTCTAATAGTAGCTGAGGGTCCTAAGAGTGTTCTTGAGAAAATTATAGAGCTAGCTAGAGAAGGGCCTCCTGAGGCTATCGTGGAGGATATGAGCGTGTCTTGGGAAGACTACAAGGGAGAGTTTAAAGAGTTCTCAATAGCCTTCTAAAGCTCCGTATCCTTCTGTCAATTCTCTATCTATTTTTTCTATTTCTTCAGACGCTAGCTCTAGAAGTCTTTCTCTAGCTGTTCTTATAACGTGGTCTAAAGGCTTGTCATATAGCTTATCAATCAGATCTTTTATTTTGTTTGCGTAATACTGTACTCGTGAACTAACTCTATCACTCCACTCTCTATATTTCAAAGCATAGCTTGAGACGAGATACTCTATAGCCGCTATGTATAATCCTAGATCTACTATCTCATAGGTCTTTAGAGAAGCATTATAAGAATTACTCGTATGATCTTCTTGAGACGCCGATGTAGGAGTGGTGAACATTATAGAAGGATAGATAAGAGTAGAGATTCTATTTAGAAGAGCAGATGTTGTGTACTGAGTTATCATAAGCCCTACATCACCCTCTCTAGTTAGAAATGATGGAAGACCTCTACTCAATTTAGGGTCTAATATAGTGAAGATCCTTCGATCTGCTTGAATAAGTGGTTGAACAACAGATTGAGCTAGAGACTCTATCGAGACTGTTATATAGACCCCATAAAAGTTACCCCCGCTCCAACACTTCCCATCTATGAAAATAGGATTGTCAGACGAAGAATTTATCTCTCTTTCAACAAGAGTCTTAGAGAATACGAGCGTGTCGTAAAAAGCTCCTAACACCTGGGGTATCGTTCTAAAGCTATATCTATCTTGAAGCATTCCCTGAGGTTTCACAGACGAATCTGCGAGAAGTTCTCTAAGAATCTTTGATACAATTCTAGATCCTTTGTGTCTCTTAGCGTTAACTATCTCTTCAGACAGATGTTCTCTAGGTGTGGCCATCACCTCGAGAGATATCGCGGAGGTTATAATTAGTGATGTTAGTAAGAGTTTTGCTAGAATAATAGCGTGACAAGCTATAGAAGAACTCATGGCAGTATTATTAATGACGCTTAGCGCGTCTTTAATATGAGGTGTCAGAGGTCTTAATCCGTACTCGCTAAATATTCTAGAAGATAGATCTATCTTACCGTCACTCTCTACAATACCCTCGCCGTATAGACTTAAGCCTATATAAGACATAGGTGCTAGATCTCCGCTAGCACCTAGAGAACCGTATCTAGGGATCAGAGGTGTTATGTTTCTGTTGATCATTTCAATTAGAAGTAGAATAAGATCAGGATTAACAGCTGAGAATCCTAAGCTTAGTTGCTTTGCAAGTATGATCATAGCTCCTCTAACAAATTCTCTAGGAAGAAAGTCTCCCACACCAGTAGCGTGTTGCTTTAATATTATAAGAGGATCTATCTTTTCTCTCAGCTCTACGTAGACTTGTCCTCCTAACCCCGTCGTAACCCCGTAGCAAGAACCTCCCCTGTTAATATACTTATCAAACTCTTCTCTTACTCTCTTAAGATATTCTAGCACATCTTTAGATAAGCGTATCTCATAACTTGCTCTGTCTAGGGAGATTCTTACTATGTCTTCACAAGTGAGATCTCTGCTCAGATCAATTGATCTCTTAGAGTCGTGCATTAATAATCACACCACAAGAATATTAATAATAAAGAGAATTATTTTAGCTAATGTGAGAGTTGTTGTATATGAAGAGATTCTTAGATACTGACATAAGAGATTTTCTCACTGAACCAAGCTCTATCCTGATCAGGGATCCCAAAGATTCTCGAGTTAGAGATATAGTGATCAGAGATCCGAGTATATGTAGTGAACACTGCGTGTATTTAGTAGGATATCCTTGGGACTGGTCTACAGCGGGTGTTCCTGGAGCAAGATTCTCACCTAGCTACATACGCAAATATCTATATAGCTTAAACATCTCATATACTAACAAACTCTGTATATGTGATCTAGGTGATATAAAGATAGCACCTGGAGATCAGGAGATCAGTGAGAGAAGATTTGAGCATGTTTTGAGCAGAGTGGTAGAGACTCGGAAAAAGTTTGTCGTATTAGGAGGAGATCATTCTCTGACGAAAGTGAGTATGAGAGTAGTCTCGGAGAGATATAGCAAGCCATGTCTACTAGTTTTTGACGCGCATCTGGATCTGAGAGAATTATCCGAAGGAAGATCCTCGGGCTCCTACTTAAGAGAACTGCTAGAAAGTGTTGAAAAAGAGATTAGAGTAATGATAGTAGGATATAGAGAACATTCAAATCCTGAGTATATGTATGAGTATGCTAGGAGAAGAAACATGATTTTAATAAACATTGAAGAGATCAAAAGATCTCTGAGCGAGGTTGTTAATAAGATAATTGATAATTCTAAAGACTGTTATCTTTATATAAGTGTTGATGCAGATTCGATAGACTCATCACAATGCCCAGCTGTCAACTCTATCTCCCCCGACGGAATGTTCGTCAGAGAAATAGTCTATATACTAGATAAGCTGGGCGAGTATAGTAGAAAAACTTATTTCAACATAGTAGGTGGAGATATAGTAGAAGTTGTGGCAGATAGAGATATTAACGAGATATGTGGTAGAAATATTGCTTATATAACCTATAAAATGATAAGAGCGCTAGCGTTAGTATGAATAGATCACCTTACCTCTCTTAATAACTTTTTTGATTATATCTCTTCTTCTCTCGTACCCGATAAATCTATAGCTCTTTAGATCCCATAAGACTAAGTCTGCTAAATAACCCTCTTTGACCGATCCTTGGGAACGAAGACCCAGACTATACGATGCATTGACAGTCACACTAGCTATCAAATTAGCAGGTGATAGCATAAAGTATGTTGCTGCTAGATTGAGAGTCTCTATCATATCGAGGTTCATTAGAGCAGGCGAGTGATCTGTTGCTATCGCTATTATAGCTTTCTCTCTTAAAAGAGTAGCTACGTCAGGTTTCCTCCCGACTATGTATAGTGAGGTGGTTGGTGAGAGTATTGCCACAATATCTCTCTTAGAAATCTTACTCAGAGTCTCTACAGGTGTTTGATTGAGATGATCTATCGATGCAACATTTAACTCTACACCTAGATCACTGCACCCCATATAAACAAGTTCATCTGCATGGATTCTCAGACCAAAACCCTGGTCTCTGCCTGCAGTGAGAATTACTCTACTTTCATCGAGATCAAAAGCTCCTTGATCGCAGAATACGTCTACATATTCAAATTTTCTCTTCTTAGCTTCATGTAGCAAGCGCTCTACAAATATTCTGATAAACTCTCTTCTCTCAAAATTCGGAAAGGGTATATGTGCTAGGAGTGTTGGTACTACGTCTATTTCAGCAAGCGTTCTTATCATACTTATAGCGTCTAGTAGCTTAACCTCTGAATCTATTTCAATACCATACCCACTTTTTATCTCTACCGCTGTGACACCCGACTTAATCAAAGATCTTATTCTCTTCAATGTCTGATCTATTATCTCTCTAGTATTAGCATTTGAAGTATCTCTCATAGTCCTCAGAATACCGCCTCCGCTTCTAAGTATTTCTAAATAAGATTCTCCTAGTAGGAGTCTCTCGAACTCGTCTTCTCTAGATCCATAATAAGCTAGATGTGTATGAGGATCTATGAGACCCGGTGTTACTATCCCACCTTCTACATCAATAACTTCTCTTGCCTCAAATTTAGAGATATCTTTCTTCTCACCAACATACTCTATCAAACCATTTCTAACAGCTATAAAACCGTCGTATAAGACTCCTATATCCTCCTCTCTAGCGTATCCTCTCACAACCCTAGGTAGAGTTATGATCTCTGACGCGTTGTGTATTAAGAGATCTACTTTTCTATACACGTTAAAAACCCTTTAAAAACATTTCAGAAGAGTTATTTTATCATAGGAGCTCTTATACCCTTCTCTCTAACTACTCTAATAGAGGTTTCGTAGCCCGCATCTGCATGTCTCACAACTCCTATCCCTGGATCTGTTGTTAGAACTCTCTCAGCTCTCAGATCACTCTCTCTAGTTCCATCTAACACTAATCCTAGCCCAGCGTGGATACTATAGCCAATACCAACCCCACCCCCATGATGTACACACACCCACGTAGCGCCTGCAGCAGTGTTTAGAAGAGCGTTAAGTATAGGCCAGTCTGCTATAGCGTCAGAACCATCTTTCATTCCTTCTGTCTCTCTATAAGGCGAAGCCACAGATCCAGAGTCCAGATGATCTCTACCGATCCATATAGGACCTATCACACCTCTTCTAACCAGTTCGTTTATTCTCAGTCCAAATCTAGCTCTCTCACCATATCCAAGCCATACTACTCTAGATGGGAGTCCTTGGAATTTAACATATCTTCTAGCATTTTCAATCCATCTTACAAGTCTTCTGTTATCTCTGAACATATCTACTACCTCATCATCTAGCACCTCAATATCTCTAGGATCTCCTGTTAGAGAAGCCCATCTAAAGGGTCCTCTACCCTCTTCGAACATAGGTCTTATGTAGGCTTGAACAAATCCTGGAAATGCAAATGCTTCTTTAAAACCTGCTTCATAAGCCATCTTTCTTATGTTGTTGCCATATTCAAACACCACGGAACCTCTTTTTAGAAATCCTACCATAGCCTCGACTTGTCTCTTCATACTCTCAAGACTTAATCTCTTATACTTCTCAGGATCTCTCTTTCTAAGCTCCTCTGCCTCCTCTACTGACAATCCTGAAGGAATGTAGCTGAGAGGGTCGTGAGCAGGAGTCTGATCTGTGACAATATCTGGCTTAAATCCTTCTCTGTATAACTCCCAATAAACATCTGAAGCGTTGCCTAGCAAGCCTATTGAATAGCCTTCTCCTCTCTCAATATATCTTCTAGCGAGGTCTAAAGCCTTGTCGAGACTGTCAGTCCACGTGTCGAGATAGCCAAATCTCATTCTCCTCTCAATCATTCTTTTATCAACTTCAACTACTATAGCTACACCACCATTCATCTTAACAGCGAGAGGCTGCGCACCCCCCATCTCTCCTAACCCAGCTGTGAGAACTAGTCTACCCTCTAACGTCCCCCTGAAGTGTTTCTCCGCTGCAAACGCGAATGTTTCGTACGTGCCCTGAAGTATCCCCTGAGTACCTATGTAAGCCCAACACCCTGCTGTCATCTGACCAAACATTGTAAGACCTCTAGCTTCTAACTCTCTAAAGTAATCCCAGTCAGCCCATTTAGGAACTATAAGAGCGTTAGCCATCACGATTCTAGGCGCCAGTCTATGTGTTCTAAACACTGCAACAGGTTTCCCACTTTGTATCACCAGAGTATCTTCGCTACCCATTGTCAGCAGAGTGTCTACAATAGCCTCAAAAGCCTCCCAGTTTCTACAAGCTTTTCCTGTGCCTCCATACACGATAAGATTCTTAGGATCCTTTGCTACATCAGGATCCAGCACGTGGAATAACATTCTTAGAGCTCCCTCGATCTGCCAATCCTTTGAATCGGTAAACATCTCTCTACCTCTAATAACTCTCACAGTCTTACTAACAGGATCGTAGAAACCTTTTTCAATCAGCCTACTTATAGGTCTATAAGAACTCAAAAACACTCCCTCAGAAATATGTTTTTTAAGAGAAGAAAAAAGCTTTTGAATAGTCTGATCTTTCAATGATTACGAGAATGACTGATACGAGAATTTAGACTTCATCAATTTAAATATCGACTCTTATATTATTTTGGTGTATAATTGTCCTCGCCTACGAGAAGATTAGTACCTATTCACGAGAACTTAGTGAAAGAAGCTATCGAGCTGTCGGAGAGACTAGGAGTTCCTTTTAGAGATCTTATAGAGAGAATACTAGCGTCTTATCTAGAGGCTTCTAAGACTAATCCTCATCTTATCAACGCTATATACGAGCTGGATCTTATCGAGGATATTAGAAGAGTTGGTGGAGTGATTCTTCCTCAATCTTTCGTATACAAGTTTCTAGAGAAGTTAAGTGAAGAGGAACTCGAGATCTTAAAAGAAGAGTTGCGTAAGACTGCTTCATGGGTCTCTTTACTAGCCAAGGTTAAGAGAGGAGAGTCTATAGAGATTATAGCTAGAATTCTCAGGATATGGTTCCCAGATTTTAAAGTAGATCTTATCTCCGTAAATAGTGAGAGTAAGATGATGAAAATAGTGATATCATCCCCCTCACATAGCGATAGAGTGTTTGAACTTGTCGAAGCAGTTATTGATGGTGTTATTAAATCCTTTGACGCTATTATATACGCGAGAGAATATAAGAGAGGAGTCTTGTCTATAGTGATCAAGTATGGGTAAGCAGAGGAAAAATATAGCTATCGACAAAGACATAGCTGAGAAGATAAAGATTATAGCAAAGAACAGAGGCATGACCCTCTCTGAGTATCTGAGGAAATTGTTTAGATCTGCTATTAGCTTAGAAGAGCAGGGCATATATGTTCCTAGACTACTCGAGGAAGTAATAATAGATCGTATACTATCTTCATTTAAATTCATAACCATACCACAAGACCTGCTCGACGAGAAGAATTTTAGCAAAGAAGACTACGAGAAAGCCAGAGTATATGGTGAGAGAATAGGCAGAGCCTTCAGAGAAATGTTTCTAGACCCTATATTACTAATAGAGAGAATCGGAGAAGCTTCTGACTTGATAGTGAGGAGGGGCGGGAGTATGGTTATAATGAAATCTGATGGTCTAAAGAGAGTTATTGCAGAGCTGATTATAGGGATAGCTAGAGGGGGAGAGCTAGAGATCTCAGAGTCAGAGTATATAACCATAATAAATACTAGATCAACCTCTTCTCCCCCTGAGGAGCGATATCTCTAATTGCAGACTCTAACGTGGCAAGAGTAGAGATGATCGGTGTCACATATCTTTTTAGATAGATAGTATTAATTGGGTGTAGATATAGATAGACGCTGAAGACATATATAACGCTCTGATCAATTATATCAATAAAATATCAAATCCTGCCGAGAAGAGCTATCAACATCTATTGTCTCTCGTGGATAAGTTGGTAGCTTTGAACAGAATCAGAGCTATATCTCTCAATCACTCTATGATGGAGCTAGCTGTAGCAAAATATCTAGTAGATCTAGAGTTTGAGAATGTAGATGTAGAGATTAAGATAGACGATCTTCTAGTAGCTGATGTGGTAGGTCATAAAGAAGCAAAGACTGTTGTAGAGATAGAGACTGGGTTTGTCCCAGCTGAATACGCTCACGAGCCTCATCAATATCTAAAAGCTAGGTTAGCTAGTAAGATAGCTAGATACAGTTCTCTGGCTGATGTTTTTATACTTGCTTTTCCATCATACTATATACCTCCGATACCAAGAATCTTTTTAAAGAAGCCTAGAGAGAGAGATCCTGTAATGCTTAAAGAGCTTAAGTATCTTGTCGATAGATACTATAAGAATCCACCGGTGGAATACGATCTATTTTTAAAAGCTACGATACAGAAGTTGTTCGTACTCAATGTAGACTTAGGGAGAGTGATAGAGTTATCACCTGAAGAATTTCTCGATCTATATAATATGTTAAATAATATTTTTAAAGATCCGTAGACCTCAAAGAGTTTAGGAGAGATCTGATATTCTGTCCTCCTCACTACAATCATATGAGCTAAAGTATTATAAATTCTCTTAAAATTTACTATAACTAGGAGGCTAAGAGGAGAATTTGAATATAAAGACAAGATATGAGTCTCGGGTGTAGTAGTTGGATTCTCTTAGAGAGGAGGAATTGCTAAGATATAGATCAGAGTATTATGAGAGACTTAAGATCTTAGAAGAGGCTAGATCCAGTGTGATAGAGGAGTTAAAAAAATTACGAGAGGAGAAAAGAAAGCTTATAGGTGAGATCAACTCTCTGAGAGAAGAGCTTAAGAACATTAGAGAAGTAAAGAATCAATTTTTAAGTAGGTTGAATGAGCTTAGGAGCAGAAAAGAGGAAGTCAGACGAGACCTGAGAGAGGCTTTTGATAGATTAAATAAGTTGAGAACTGTTATACCAGAGCTGAACGAGCTGCTGAGAGCATCTCCAAAGATCATTAGAGAGAAGATTGAAAAAATCGAGTGGAAGATAATAACAGGTCAAGCAGATCTAGATGAAGAAGAGAGGTTAATAAAAGAGATAGCTAGATTAGAGAATCTACTAGATAGAATAGTTAGAGCTAGAAAGACACAAGGTGAACTGAGCGAGATAAGAGCTGAAATAATAAGTAGGAGAATGGAGTTAGCAGATATTCAACAAGCTTTCTCAGAGATTATAAGATCTCTTAACAACATAAGATCAAAGGAACAAGAGATTAAGAGTAGAATCTCTCAGATCAATAGTAGATTAAACGAGATCAATTCTCAGATCAGCGAGAGAAATCAGAGACTTGAGGATCTAAATAAAGAGCGTGGAGAGCTGAGAAATAAGATCTCAGAGATAAATCAGAGATTAAAAGAGATTAGAGAGAGCAGAGCTAAAGAGAGGGAGAGAGAGATTCTGAGTAGATTGAGAAAAAAGGCAGAGGAGAAACTATCAACAGGTGAAAAGTTAACATACGAAGAACTAGTAGCCTTGTATGGAGTAGAGGATAATTCTCATGAAGAGAGTAGTAGGTAATAGAATTCTAGTGATAGTTATAGATTATGATAGCGATATAAACAGAGTTATGAGTATCATGACACCTGTTATAGGTTATGAGAATGTGTTAAGAATCGCACAAGAGTTTGGTCTAAAAAAACCTCAAGACTCAGATTTGAATGCTCTATTTGCTGCCCTAAAGATATATAGAGATCTACTTGAGCGCGGGTATGAACCTGATGTAACAATTCTAACGGGAAGCGAGAGAGGAGGTCTAGAAGCCTTTCAGAATATAAAGAATCAATTAAGAATTGTATTAGACAAGAGATCCTACGATTCAGCTATAATAGTGTCAGACGGGGGTGAAGATGAAAAAGTTTACCCCCTGATTCAGTCTATGATTCCAGTTGAGTATATAGAGAGAGTAGTAGTAGAACAAGTTCGTAGTGTTGAAGCTACATATATCCTCTTATGGAGGTATTTTAGAAAAGTGTTAGAAGAGCCTAGACTAGCTAAGACGCTCATAGGGTACCCGGGTATAATTCTGCTAGCATTTTCTATCCTAGCCTTAGCAAATCTACTCGTTCAAGGATTGTTAGTGGCTCTGTTAATACTAGCATTACTGATGATCTATAGAGGGTTTAATGTAGAAGAGATGATCATAGAATCTTGGAAAAAGAATCCTACCAAGATCATCTCATCAGTCACAGGAGCTATTGTAATTTTCGTAGCTATAGTTCTCACGTATCTAATAGTGTCATCTAAAATAGCACAAGGTTCAGGAGCTTATTCGATTATAGGGAGTGTACTAAGCTCTTTAACATGGATCTATTCTCTAGGCTTCTCTCTGCCATTACTAGGAGAAGGTTTAAATAAGCTGTTCAAAAGATCTTTTGGGGCGTGGAAGTATTTTATTGCTACTATAGCTATAGTCTATATATCACTTATATTGCGAGACTTAGGTCTAATTCTCTCATCTATAGCTCCTTCAGAAACAGCGGATGTGTTAATTCAGAGGATTATTGAGAGTAGATTTATTGAAGAGATACTACTAGCTCTACTCATACTTGTCGTCATCTCATCTATTCTTCAAATGATCAGCAGGTTTTATATTAGGAGAAGAATAGCTTAGAGTATATTATCCTCTTTTAATACTCTGGCAACATTTATCAAAAACAGATCTTTGTAGCGATCGCTGAAAATCTCAATACCTACTGGTAGTGAGGAGATCTCTATAGATGGTATAGTGATTGCTGGGAGACCTAGAAAAGAGGGGTAGGTCACATTTGGGGATGCTAGTGTATCTCTTATATTCTTATCTTCAACTCCTATCACATCTTCGATTAAGGGGGCTGGTATAGGTGTTGTAGGTAGTATGAACACGTCAACGTTATATTTATGCATGATTCTTTTGAATTCTAAGTATAATTCTTCTCTTATGATCCTAGCCTCTATATACTCGTATGCAGGTATCTCTAATCCTCTCATTACTAGTCTTCTCACGTCGGGAAAGTAAAGATCCCATTTATCTCTGTATTTTAAATGTGTTTGAGTGCCTTCTGAGAGTCTTATTATGGGGAAGTACTTGACAAGCTTCCTCTCAGTATCAGGCATATCGATCTCAACGTAGTTTAACGATGATATCTTATTCATAAATTCATCATATACTTCGTCGATCGCTCTAAACCATTTCGGCACTCCAAATCTCACTCTTGATACACTGGTTATCTCTCTGTCAAATCTCTTTAACTTGTCATAGACTCTATAGTCAAGGATTGCCTTGAAGACTCTTTCGAGCCAGTAGACATCCTTAGCGATCACGCCCACGGTATCTAGCGAGGGAGCTAATGGAAATACTCCGTCGAGACTTATGATCCCGTGGGTCGGCTTTATTCCATAAACACCTGTGAGAGAGGCAGGTATTCTAATAGAACCTGCAGTGTCAGTCCCTAAAGCTACGGGGACTATCCCCGCGGCTACTGCTGCAGCCGAACCTCCAGAACTTCCTCCAGCAATTCTATTTTTATCTCTAGGATTTCTTGTGGGTCCGAACACTGATGAGGTTGTTGTCACACCGGACGCGAATTCGTGAGTATTGCTCATACCTATGATCACCCCTCCCGAAGCTCTCACTCTCTTAATAACCTCAGCGTCTCTCTCAGCGATTCTCTCTATGAACAGTCTTGAGCCCATAGTGACTCGCATACCCTTCACATCTATTATATCTTTTATTGCGATAGGATATGTCGGAGTCTCTCTACGCTCAAAATACTCTACTTCATCCCACACTCTATCATTCCAAGAGACTATAGCATTTATCTCTCTATTCAGATCTTTCTTCTGAAGTACTTCTCTGATCTGGTTTCTGCTCATAAGAATCTCTCCAAAAGCTTTTTAACAAACCTTAATCTATTATATTGAAAGATTAGAAAAAATTTTTAGTTTAAGGATCTTCAGATCACTTCAGCTTAGAGAAGATCTCTGGATAGATCGTCTTATCTAATCTCTCTCTAACTTCAGCATATATCTTATCATAAAAGTTGTTGCCCTTACTATCTATGATCACCGTGAGAGGTCCGAAATCCTCTACTTCTAAAACCCACATAGCGTCTGGAATCCCTAGATCTAGCCAGTAGACGTCTATCACTCTCTTTATAGCTTTTGCTGCTAGCGCGGCCACACCTCCTGGGTATATTGTGTACACAGCTCCATATTTCTTACACGCTTCAACTGTCTTACTACCCATACCTCCTTTACCAATGATCATTCTAACGCCTGTTCTCTCTATAAACTCAGCTTCGTAAAGCTCCATTCTAGTGCTAGTAGTAGGTCCGGCTGAGATGATCTCCCAGCCTCTCTCAGTCCTCCTAGCTACAGGACCCATGTGATAAACAGCTAGACCCTTGAGATCTATAGGTAGTCTCTCGCCTCTGGAGAACATTTCTATAGCTCTCTTATGAGCTGCGTCTCTAGCTGTTACTATAACTCCAGATAGCCATACTATGTCTCCCACGTTTAATCTTCTAATCGTATCTTCGTCTAGTGGTGTTCTAAGCTTATACTCGGCCATTATCTCACCCATTAAACTCTGTGAGTAAGATATTCAACTCTCCCATCAGAATAGATTCTTGCAGTAGCTCTTCTAAGAGCCCAACAACTCACTATAACTCCAACACTATAAGTGGCTACGTGTCTATACGCGTATTCTACGTGTACGTCTAATGCTGTCGTCACACCTCCCACACCGTGTGTTCCTAGCCCCATTCTGTTTATAGCCTCTAGTAATAATTCCTCTAGCTTAGCCGCGTTAGGATCGCTACTTCTAACTCCTAGAGGTCTTAGGAAGAGAGCTTTCTTGGCCAGATTCATAGCTATGTCAGCCGTAGGGCCGATCCCGACACCTACTACTACAGGTGGGCAGGGTTTTGCTCCGCTCTCGTATATCGTCTCAAGAACAATTCTTACTAGCCCTTTAACTCCCTCAGCTGGTGTAAGCGTTCTGGCTATAGAAGGTGCTTCAGATCCTCCACCTTTTAAAATTGCTGTCAGATCTAGATATCCTAGTCTATCAACTATATCCCACTCGATCCAAGGTATATATCTTCCAGTATTATCTCCACTATTCTTACCAGTAAAAGGATCCACAGCGTTAGGCCTCAGAGGAATAAGATCCGTAGCCTTAACAGTCGCCTCTCTCAGGAGCTGAGGTACTCTACCTATGCTGGGAAACATAGGATCTGTTCTTACATAGAAGATCACTATGCCCGTGTCTTGGCAAATAGCATATCTCTGCTTTCTGGCAACACCTATATTATCGAGTATAGATTTAAGCATAGATTTAGCCATTGGATTAGTCTCTCGCTCGTAAGCATTTTTAATCGCTCTCTCAACATCTTCCGGGAGATCTGTTGCAGCTAGCTCGAGAAGCTTTATAGCAGTATTAATAATAGTTGAGTCAAGATTGGAACTCATTTAAATCCCACATAACAAGTTTATTTTATACAGGAATATATTTATGACCCACTCCCCGCCCTAAAGGGCGAGGTTTATCCTATTTTTATCATGTGTTGTTATTAAACTTATTATGAAGAGAGATTCTTCTTGTCTCAGAGATTTGATCTTGAAGAGTTATATACTTAGTTAAAAGGTGTATATTGGGTAAGAGTGTAAGATGATTCGTGCTAGCGATATTATGACACCTAATCCAGTCACCGTAGACCCTGACACAACAGTAGTAGACATAGCCAAGATCATGTCAGAACTGAAGATAGGCTCTGTGATAGTCACCAATGGTAGAGGTGATATTATAGGTATCGTGACTAGTGATGATATAATCTCTAAGGTAGTGGCTATGGGTCGAGATCCTAGACTTGTGTCTGCAAGTGATATAATGAGCAAGCCTGTGATATATGTGGAGGAGGACACGCCGATTTCAGAGGTTGTTGAGTTAATGATTAAGCATGGAAAGAGACATATACCAGTTGTGAATAAGGAGAAGAGACTTATTGGGATAATAGCTGAATATGATATCATAGCTATAGGTCCAGAGATCTTTGAAATCCTAGAGATATACACAGCGTCTATGAGAGAGCAGAGAAAGATAAGAATGAGTAAGAGAGCTAGGAGATTATGATGAGAGATGTGAGAGATATTGTTAGAGAAGTACTAATTATCACTAAGAGATATTTGAAGTATAAAGATCTGCAGAAGCTCACAGGCTTAGCACCACCTATTCTGTGGAGATATATCTCGAATAACATGAGGCCAAGTCCTGATAGAGCTGAGAAGATCTTTTCATCACTGGTAGAGAGTGGTGTTCTTAGAAGCATAGTATCGAGACACGTGAGATTGATAGGTAGTGAGATTGTGAATATATTTGATCTGGTTTATAATAAAGATATAATTCGATTAGCCGCTTATGAAGCTTATTACTACTTTAGAAAATCAGATGTAGATGCCATAGCAACTGTCGAGATCGACGGTATCCCACTAGCAGTAGCCCTATCTATACTTTTTGATGCAGATATAATTGTGGCTAAGAGACGTAAAGAGTTGGGTCACGAGGATTTCTACGAAGAAACCTATATATCGCGAGATCCTCCTTTTCTAACATCTATATATGTACCCAAAGATCTGATACGCAGGGGTGTGAATATATTAGTAGTAGACGATCTTCTTAGGAGTGGCAGAACTTTAGCTTCTCTACTAAATATAATTAGAGAAGCTAGAGCTAACCCTGTGGGAGTGTTTTCAATAGTTGCTGTAGGGAGCGAATGGATCGAGGTCGTGAGAAAACTCTCAATAAACAAGGTTCATATAATGGTTCACATACCGAGTTATTCTTAAAAAAGCTTGGCTATCACGTATCTAACCAGGTTTCTCAGAGAAATAGCTGTAGCAATTATATCGGCTGTTGAACCTGGATTAATATTCTCTTCTCTCAAATAAGAGTCTAACTCTTCTAAACATTTCTCAGACAAGAGATCTTTTCTGGAAAGACAGTATCTTACAACATCTCTAATAATAGCCCCTCTAAGAATATTCTTTGTTCTGGCTATATGAGTGTCTATGTACTCTCTTAACGAATCAAGAAATACCACTAGAATTCTCGAGTATAGATCTCTCTCAGAAGTCTCTAGCAATATTCTAGCATATCTTCTAACTCTTCTATACTTCTCGTACAATTCGAGTAGAATTAAATCTACTCTTCTACCATGTAATACGAGATCCCAGAAACTTCTATTTTCAATATCGAGAGAATAGACATCTGGAGTAGGTCCTGAGTGTACAGGGATCTTATCACTATATATTCTTTTGATCACTTCTAGAATATGTGTGCTCTTTGATCTGTATCCACATTTTAATAGATATTCATAGGATCTATCTGTTACGAGTGATATGTGATCTGTGGAATGTTTCAACAGATCTATTTCTGATCTGTATATCGAGGCGATCCCAGCTGCTATCGGTGTTATCAGTATAACAAATCCTAAATGCAGATTGCCCATTTCGTGTAGTCTCTCGCCAGTGTGATATAAATCTCTAATAACCTCTCCTAGGTCAGCACACCCCCCTCCGCCGTAGACTTGATCTAGAAACTCGTATAACTTATGCGATAGCGCGATTGAAGTTATTATAAAGCCCTGGTGATAGAGTTCTTTCGCAGATTTGAGAGGGCTTGCGGTACCAGGCTTATGTACAGAAGCCTCTATAGCTAGTCCTGACGCGAGTGCTACTGCTGTATCTCTTAATAGCTCTTCTTTAGATTTATTCATAGCCTCTGCTATATATGCTTAGCAGTAAAATAATTTAATAGATGATGAGTGGGTTATGAGCCGACTATGTGAGGATAGGGTGCGAGGGCTGATCAGCTCTGTGTCTCAAAATTTTAAGGTTTCTATAGAATAACTATTCTAAGGCGTTCGGTGTCAATGTTGAAAAGAGATATAGCGATTAATATAATTAACTTCACGAAGAACTTCGGCGAGTTTACAGCTGTTAAAAATCTTAATCTCAGCATTTATGACAAAGAGATCTTCGGATTATTAGGTCCTAACGGGTCTGGGAAGACGACCACGCTCCTCACTATCGCTACTGTTTACAAGCCTACGGAGGGTGATATATTGGTGTACGGGAAGAGTGTGTCTCGCGATAGTGATGAGGTGCGTAAGCTTGTTGGAATAGCCTTTCAAGAGCCTAAGGCTCTTTGGATAGACAAGCCTATAGAGATACTCACGTGGCATGCTAGAGTTGTTGGTTATAGTGTCTCTGAGGCTAGAACTGTTGTGAGAGAGGTTATGGAGAATCTAGATCTGTGGGAACATAGAAATAAAATGATCTCTGAGTTGAGTGGTGGTAATAGAAAGAAGATCGAGATAGCAAAAGTACTTATACAGAGACCTAGAGTAGCTATCTTCGACGAACCTACAGCGCAGTTAGATGTTATAGCTAAACATAGAGTGTGGGAGTCTATTAGAGAACTTGCTAGAGAAGGTTCTACTGTTATAGTAGCTACCAATGAGATGTACGAAGCAGAGATCCTATCAGACAGAATAGGGATACTGTATAAGGGAGAGTTGAGAGGTCTTGGAACTCCTAGCGAGTTGAAAGACAAGATCCCTGGAGGCGACATTATAGAGATACAGCTGGAGAGAGATATAGGAGATGATGTAAAGAGTGTGTTGAGAGAAAAATTAGAAGCTTACAAGATTGAGAGATCAGATAAGACACTGAGAATCTATGTTAATCGAGGAGAAGAGAAAATAGCTAGAGCTCTCGAGATACTCTCTTCTCGCGATATCAAGGTTAGAATGATCAGTATGAAAGAGCCTACACTAGATGACGTATTTCTATTTTTCACAGGTGCTAGACTAAGTGATCAGAGATGAATAGAGAAGATCTTAGAACGCTATATCTCTTGATTCTATATGACCTCAGGAAGATTCTTAGATATAAAGTGTTTATTCTCATGAGAATAGCCTGGTTCACCGTCCAAGTCGGGTTCTTCGCATACATCATCTCAATGATCGTTGGTCAGAGATTCGGATCTCAGACAACCTATTATCACTTCTACTTGTTAGGAGCATACACATCAATACTATTCACTGTATCTATGTTCAGAGGCTATGAGATAGCTCAAGAGTTCGAAGAGGGGATGATCGAGTATATGCTCTCACTACCTATAAGAAGAAAGATTCTTGCTATAGGGAGAATCATAGGTGGTAGTATTGCTTCATTTATCCTTACGATTCCTATGATGGCTATAGTTCTGATCCTTCTACAAATAACAGATCTAATTTCTATCACTCTCGCCATGCTATCTGCGCTCATATTCTCTGTAGGGATCGTTAGTTTATCTATTTCGCTAGTCTTTATACTTAGATCAGGAGACACAGCTGATATAGCTTTCGGAATGCTAGACTCACTACTAGTTAGACTGAGCACAGTGTTCTACCCAGCTATAATTCTCATGTCATTTCTACCCTACTACTACGTGGCTACTGGTAATCCTCTCTCATATCTTGCAGATCTTCTCAGATGGATTTTCTACCCCACAGAGTTGGGGAGAATTATTTTGCAAGACCCTGCTAGACTAGGCTTCTTCTTACTAGGTTTCTCACTGACGCTAAGCACTCTAGGAGTTCTGTTTATTGAGAGGAGAGTTGAGGGGGGTGGCTGGAAATAGCTTTTCTCAATATTAGATCTCTATATCTAGTAGTGTACAAGGATCTTAATAGGTTCTGGAAGTATAGGTGGTGGCTTGCCGGATTAATAACAATGAATCTAGCAGATCTCTTCATATTTGCGCTAGTATTTAATAATATGGTGAGAAGAGACCTCATACCAAACTACTTCTTATTCATGGCGCCAGGTATTACAGCTATAGCTACTTTCGCGTCAGCTTTCTCTATAGGTAGAGAAGTAGGTGTGGAGATAAGAAGAGCTTATACTCAGTATCTACTCTCTCTGCCAATCGCTAGATACGAGCTGGCTCTGGGTAGAATACTCTCTGGAACTGTTAGGGGGCTTATATATCAAGCTCCATTTATGATACTCACATTCATATTACTAAGGCTGCCCGAGCCTCTCAGACTGGTCGAGATGATTTTTACAGCGGCTCTTCTAGCTTCTATCATGTCGAGTCTCTCTATAGCTATATCTACGTCTACGAGAAATTTCGATATGCAAGCCACTCTGAGAAGCTTTACCTATTTTATACTATTCTTCATATCTAACATCTTCTACCCAGATGCTGTGATTAGACAGAGATTTCCAGGCTTGCTATATAATGTGGCTTTGTTAAACCCTATATCGCTCACTGTAACGTTGTATAGAGAGATCTTAGGGGTCACAACACTCGCTGTCTACACTCCAGAACAGATCTTTGCATATCTACTGATATGGTTTATAGTAACTCTGGTACTAGGAGGCTATTTCTATTTGAGGAATCTAGAGAAATAGATAAGTTTCTAAGCAGTTCTTACGGTGATCTCAGAGTCTACATAAGAATAATCTCTTATCAGTAATTTGTTGACAAGCTTTCTCACAGGCTCCGTGAGATCTAGATTAATAGCTTCTCTGAGAGGGAGAACAAGCACTTCACGTGCATCGCTAGAAGCTCTAGCCATACCCAGATCTTCTTTAACACTAATTAGAACGTCAAAGATTATATAGTGTTCATCTACATCGTTTTTAGAGTCTCTTATGAAATACTCATGTATATCAATAATGCCTATCGGCTCTCCTACCAGACCTGTCTCTTCATAGAGCTCTCTCTTAACAGCTTCAAATATTGTTTCTCCAAATTTCACATAGCCTCCTGGAATGCTCCATAATTCTGGGTCTGGGAAGTTTCTTCTCTTTATCAAGAGAATCTTATCATCTCTGAGAACCACAGCGCCTACTCCTACTTTTATCACTTTATTCTTCTCGCTCATCATAATCAGAGATTATATTGTTTGGAAAAATTTAACCTGTGTGTAAATAAGTTAAAAGACTGGTTAAAACTATATTACTTCTCTTCTTCTTTTTCTTCTTCTTTCTTCTCTTCTTTCTTCTTCTCCTCTGTGGTCTTTGTTCTAGCTGCAGCGATCATATCATCGATTCTTAGTATCAATGTCGCGGCCTCGGTACCTGCTTTTAACGCGTTCGCTTTGACTATTACTGGTTCTATTACTCTCAGAGTCTTCATATCGCTTAGAGTTCCTCTGAGAACATCTACGCCAAGCCATCTCTGACCCTCTCTATGAGCAGCTCTTAGCTTCATTATGTACTCAACGGGATCCATTCCAGCATTCTCTAAGAGAGTTATCGCTAGACCTTCTAAAGCTTTTGCAAATGCCTCTATAGCCAGCGCTTCTTTACCACCTACTTTTGTAGCGTGTTCTCTCAAATACATAGCCAGCTCAACTTCCACAGATCCTCCTCCATATACTACTCTACTATCTCTGAGAACATCTGCCACAGCGCTCATAGAGTCTCTTAGCGTTCTCTCTGTCTCGTCTACTAGTCTCTCTAGCCCTCCTCTGATCAGTATAGACACGCTTCTCGGGTTCTTAGTGCCTTCTATGAACACCATCTTGTCTTCTCCCACTTTTCTCTCTTCAACTAACTCTGCATACCCTAGATCTCCCTCTGTCAGATCGTCTATATTACTCACTATTCTTCCTCCTGTTGCTCTCTCTAGTTTCTCCATGTCGCTTCTCTTTACTCTTCTTACTGCTAGTATTCCTTTCTTTGCTAAGAAGTGTTGTGCTACGTCGTCAATACCTTTCTGACAGATAACAACATTAGCACCAACAGAAGCAATCTTATCAACCATTTCTTTAAGCATCTTAGCCTCTTCATCTAGAAATGCCTTAATCTGCTCTGGAGAGGATATGTTGATCTTGGCTGAGATCTCTGGTTTCTCTATCTCTAGCGGAGCGTCTAGAAGAGCTATCTTAGCATTGACAACTCTTCTAGGCATAGCGGGGTGAACAACTTCTTTATCTAATATAACACCTCTCACTAACTTAGTGTCTAACAGAGATCCTCCGTGTTTCTTAACTATCTGAACATTATCTAAATCCACATACCATCTGCCATCTCTATTCTCAGCAACTGTTAACACTGCTTCAACAGAGATCTCAGCAATATGATCTCTTGCACCGTGCACAGCCTTGCTAGTCAGAGCAGTCTTAGCAACATCTTTTAAGAGATTTCTATCCGATATATCTATGGTCTCAGCAACTCTATAGAGATAATCAGTAGCTACTTCTAAAGCCTTCTTATAGCCTGATATGATTGTCGTAGGGTGTATCTCTTTTAATAACAGCTCCTCGCTCTGCTTAAGCAACTCTCCAGCGAAGATCACTGCGGTCTTAGTACCATCGCCCACCTCCTCATCTTGCCCCTTCGCTATTTGAACAAGCATTTTAGCCGCGGGGTGCTGTAGATCCATCTTGTCTAGTATAGTTGCGCCATCATTTGTTATAGTTATGTCTCCCAGCGAGTCGACCAACATTTTATCCATACCTCTAGGACCATATGTGGTTCTGAGCATCTCAGCTACAGCTATAGCTGCCATCATATTGATTCTCAGAGCATCTCTTCCAGTAGTTCTACTACTACCTTCTTTCAGTATTATAACTGGTATTCCAGTAGGCTCTATATAACCTGTTTGTGCCATTACGAATACCCTTAACACAATTAGTTGAGGTTCTATATAAGCTTTTCTTCTCGGATCACCACTCCAGAGATCAAAGATCACATTAGCCAAAAGATCCTCTCAGACAAAAAGAAACACAAGCCATTAATCATCTTAAATATCTCTGTATATTATTATGTATAACAGAGAGATATGTAAGAGGTGTCAAAATCGGGCAATGTAAGAACAAAATATATAAAGTCTACAGCGAGAAAGCTTTTAGAAGCGTATCCAGACCTCTTTAAACCCGATTTTGAGTATAATAAAAAGCTGGTGGCTCAGCTAGTAAATACTAAGAGTAAGAAAGTGAGAAATCAGATTGCGGGATACATAACTCATCTCCTGAGAGTCAAAGAGAGATTAGAGAGATCTGTGAGAGAGCTGGAGGTTGTTTCAGAGAGTTCTCAGGAGATGAGCTAGATGAAGTATAGAACTTGGAAGTGTGGCATATGTGGAGAGAGTGTTATTGAAGGTCAGAGATTTATCTTTGTAAAAGACTTAGGCTTTGTTCATTTAGAGTGTGCGATAGAGAGATTATTGGGAAAGGAGAGTGTTAGTAGAGATATTATCGCTCTACTAGACGCTAATGAAGTTATAACGTATTCGATAGTGAGGTTCAAAGACTCAGAGATAAAAGCTTCTAGCAAAGAGACTAAAGATCTATTGATCAATATGAGAAGAGAGTTAGAAAAGATCTCTGCACAGTTGAGTAGTAAGCTCTTAGAATTCCTAAAGTAATAATGATCTATTATGAGAGTGAGAGTCAGATACCTAGGCTCTCTAAGCATCGCCTTCGGTCGTGAGGAAGAGTATAGCGTAGCAGAAGACAAGATCACTCTTCGAGAACTTCTACTCGAGATTTTAAAGAACAAAAATGATTTCTCAAGAGTTATATACTCTAACGGAGCTCCCAGACCAGGTTATATGATTTTCGTGAATGAAACTGATTATCAGATAGAAGGGCTAGATCAAGTGTTGAAAGACGGCGACACTATAACGATCATGCCTATAAGTCACGGTGGGGCTTGACAATTGTGTCAGTAGAAGAGTTAGTAGATCTATTTGTTAAATTAGAGAAAGAGTGTAAGGTGAGGTATTATGAGATTGAGAGGTGGAGTACTGAGATATGGAGTAGGCTAGAAGATCTTAGTAGAGTAGGGAGAGAATATTTCCAGATATTCGATCCTTTAAAAACTCCTACAGAGAGAATCTTGTTATTCTCTCTGGCTAGAGTTTTGAGAGCTTTTAAGAATCATACTAATATAGCTAGAGATCCTAATATAGAATTGCTATTAAGACTAAGTGGTACGAGAGATATTAAGAAAGCTATGAAGATTCTTGGTGTGAGAGAGAATGAGAAAGGCGTACTATCAGTGATCGTGTGCGACAATGAGAGTTTGAGCCGAGACATCGGCTTTCCAGAGCTCGCTGTAGACCAGGAGACGAGAGTTAAGTGGCTTGAGAATCTTAGTAAGACTTTAAATGTCAATATAAGTGTTTGCAATAGGTATAGTGATAGTGATTCTAGGATTATGTGTATTGAAAAATCGATTCTTAGTAAGACTTCTCTTATCGAATAACTCTTGATAAGAGTTAAGACAAACTCACCGTTTACGGTGGAGTAGTGTTTTAAATTGTTGACACAACTATCCTCGGCAGCCGTCCTGGTGAGGGCACTCTTATCGGATGAGAAGCGGGATCGACTCTACTCTCGCAATACCTCACTCGGAAGGTTGCAGCAGATCGCAACATAATAGCCCTGCAAAAGGGGCAACGCTTGAGACCCTAGCAAAAACCCGCCCTTTGGGGGAAGGTTATATCTTTAAAACTCTAGTCTAATATATCTTGTGGGTGTGTAAAAATTCTAGTTAAACCTCCCGTAGAGATAGATATTGGTGTTATAGGCGGGTCGGGATTATACGACCCAGGGATTCTTAGAGATGTAAGAGAGTATAAAATTTACACTCCATACGGCGAGCCTAGCGACCATGTTATCATAGGTGTGTTAGGCGATAAGAGAGTAGGTTTTATACCTAGACATGGAAGAGGTCATCGAATACCTCCTCATCTGATCAATTATAGAGCTAATATATGGGCGTTGAAATTCTTAGGAGCTAAATATATTATTGCAGTAAGTGCTGTTGGCAGTCTTCGCGAAGATTATGCTCCGGGAGACTTAGTAGTGCCAGATCAGTTTATTGATATGACGAAAGGTATTAGAAAACATACGTTCTTCGAAGGACCTGTCGTAGCTCATGTTTCTATGGCCAATCCATTCTGCGACTATTTACGAGAGCAATTATATAGAGGGGGAGTCGAGCTAGGATATAGGATACATGAAAAAGGTACTTACGTGTGTATCGAAGGTCCTAGATTTAGCACGAAAGCAGAATCTAGGGTGTGGAGAGAAGTGTTTAAAGCTGACATAATTGGTATGACCCTAGTCCCTGAGGTTAATCTCGCGTGCGAGGCAGAGTTGTGCTATGCAACTCTAGCTCTAGTGACAGACTATGACGTGTGGGCTGAGAAGCCTGTGACAGCTGAGGAGGTTTCTAGGGTTATGGCTGAGAACGTTTCTAAAGCAAGAAAGATTCTAGAGATAGTCATACCTAGACTATCTAGAGAACCTCCTCTCGAGAAATGCTCTTGCTGTAGATCTCACGAGGTAGCACTAGTATAAAGATCTTTTTAAGAGGTTATTGATTTTAATGAGTGGAGAGCTGCTGAAAAAGCTAAATGACATAGTTAATAAAATTTACGAGAGAGTGAATAGAAATAAGAGAATAGTAATAGATTTTCTAGAAAGCTCACAAAAAGAACTCTATATGCTCTATACTGACTATAGAAATAGTTCACTCACATCACTCTATTACACGCTAAAAAGTTTTTCAAGTGAGAAAAAGGTTAGTATAGACGATTTAGAGAGCTACTCACTCTACATAGCTCCATATAACGAGGGTAGAGAGCCAGATATTCTCATACTATCTTCTAGAGATGGCAGTAATACTCTGCTCAGAACCATATCATCTCTAGCATTGACAGGACACAGAGGCTTGATAATATCTTCTTGGAATCTCGACGAGAATGAGAATTTGAAGAGATATACAAGAGAACTATTTAGAGTAGTATATGTTGATGATAACGAATTTTCTCTAGAGACAAATATTCTATTGATATCTTCTGCTCTTGAAATACTCAGAAAGAGCTTGTCTTCGCCTAGGATTAATAGATTGTACAATGAGATCACATCTCTTAATCTAGTGATAAAAGATCTCTACGAGAGATATCATAGAGAACTCGCAGTGTTGAGAGATGTTTTTCTCAAGCCCTCTACGAGGCTGAGCATCATCACAACCCCTTCAGCAAGGATCTTCGAAGAAGAGATCATAAGAATCTCTCTCTCTAGAAATACTAACATAGACTTGTTTTCAATAAAATACTACAATCCAAGGCTGGTAAGAGAGGATTCTTACTTAGCTATACTCTTTACAGAGGCAGAGCAAGCCATGATCTCGGATTTAAAAAGAGAGTATTTATTCAAGAGAGATAGATTGATTGAGATAATGTTAAAAACAGATCCTGTCATATCCTCAGTCTACTTTGGTATTCTAGCTAAGATCTTTGAATTATCTCTAGAGCAAGTCTATGATAGCTCTTAACATACTCTTCTTAGACACCAACCCGATCAAGCTTCCAGAAGAGTCTACTACTGGGAGCGAGCTTATTCTATTCTTATACATAACATCAGCTGCGACACTAAGATCCTCGTCACCGGTAACTGTCAGAGGATTTGGTGTCATTATATCTTCCGCGAGAGGTATTATATAATCTCTCACCACACTCATAAACCCTCTGCCACTATAACCTCTTCTCTTAAAGTAGCTATCTCTAGAAGTCAGAGTCGCGGGCTCTATAAATACTATATCGCTCTCTGTTATTATACCTATAGGCTTTTGATTCTCTATCACGATAATCTTTCTATCAGGATCTCTATTTATCAGATCTATTATATAGAATATTGAGTGAGATCTCAGAACAGTATTGGGATCTCTTCTCATATACTCTGATACTTTGGCTAGCCCAGAACCTAAGTCTCTAAAAGCTCTGATCAAGTCTGTTGAAGTTATGATCCCTATTAAAGTTCTCTCTTCTCCAGAGATCACTGGGAGACTACTAATATTATGTTTGAGCATTATCTCTGAGGCTCTCTTAATAGATGCTGTGGCACTTATAGTTATTAAAGGTTTGTTCATGACTTCTTCAACTCTAACCTCGTCCAGAGATCTATAATTCTTTCTCTTGTTTAGAAAATAATTGATCATATCAGTTCTAGATATTATTCCAATAGGCTTCTCAGAAGGATCAATAACTACTAGACGACCTATTCTATGTCTTAACATGAGATTTCTAGCTCTGGCAACAGTATCGTGAGGATAGACAGATATGACCGGAGTACTCATATATCTCTCTACTCTAGGAGCCATCTCTAATTCTCTCCACTAAGTCTATTATTTGAAACCACATATATGTTTCGAAGATCTATGGTTGAAATTGATTATAATTTGTCTAGACAATTATTTATTATTTGGGATTATGAATTGTAAAATACTCGTCGAAGAAAATCTCATACGAAGAATACCTTCGCTCAAAGAGAAGGATCTGGCTACTAAGGCCAGAGCTCTTATGAGAGATCTCGGTCTCAGAATCTTGGTTGTGACAGATGATATTGAGAGAGTGGTCGGGGTTGTTTGGCGTGAGAGTATTCTAGCTATAACTTCTTCTAGATCTAATCTTTTAATAAAAGATCTTATGAGCGAATCACAGATCATAGGTTTTCATAATGAGTGTATGATAGATCTAGTTAGGAAAATGCTAGATCATGATGTGTGGTATTCTCCTATAGTCAATAGCTCGGATAACAAGAGATATGTAGGAGTGTTTGGATTAGAGACTTTTATCGAGAGAATAATTAGAGAGAGTGATATCTCTGCTAAGCTTAGACAGATCAGAGTCTCTGATATAATGACTAGAGATATTGTGACAGTCTCTCCAAACACGTTTATATCCACAGTGTGGAGATACATGATCAAGTATAGATTCGCCGGTTTTCCTGTTGTAAACGAGAGAAACATTGTTATAGGAATAATAACTCAACACGATCTATTGAGAGCTAATATATCTTTTCAAAGCGAGTCAGGCCCGAGAAGAGGGCCTAGAGTTATCTCAATAATGACTAGACCCGCTATAACCATAGGAGAAGATAGTGATTTGTTAGAAGCTTCAGAGATAATGATTAAAAGAGATATTGGAAGAATCCCTGTTGTGGCACGAGATGGAGTTATAAGAGGGATAATAGACAGATCTGACGTGGCTAGAGAGATTATAAGACTGTTAGGGTGAGGCGAGATGTACCACAGGATCAGTAGAAATTTTGATAGATTCAGGTGGCTTAGAAGTGATGGGTCGCCTAATTTCAGTCAGAGAATCTCTAGGAAACAAGGTGATGCTAGAATCTTAGCAAAACCTCTCAAAGAGATCTACTCTCCTAATATAAGCATACTGAAAGTGTTCGAGATATTATATAGAGAGAAACTCTACGTACTACCACTAGTCAAAACTGGTGTGAGAGTAGATTCTGCTATTTCTATAAGAGATCTCATATCTCTCTTAGGAGGACCTTTCACAAGTCTGATAACAGTTAAGCATAAAGGTGATTTTATTGGAGCGGTTAACAGAGAGCCTGCTAGAGCTATAGCTAGAAGAGATATAGCAGTTGTAGAGGAGACTTCTGATATAAGAGAGATCATAGAAACACTGGTTCTGAGTGATAGTGGCTATGTTCTCGTTATTAACAGTAGACAAGAAGTGGTTGGGGTGATAACCGAGAGAGACATAATAAACTTCTTGAAAGAGAAGATTACTGGGGTTAGAGTAAGAGATGTTATGAGTAGCAATATTATCTCAGTAGCATATCAAAATAAGATCTGTGAGATTATAAGAGAGATGAATATGCTGAGTGTGAGAAGATTTCCAGTGTTAAGAGAAGATGGTAGCTTAGCTGGTGTTATTAGAGCGAGAGATATAATAGATTTTATAGGATCTCACGAGGTGTTTAAGTATCTCCACTCAGGTTCTTATGAAGAGTTTTGCAGGATCCCAGTAGATATACTGATAAGAGAGGCTAGTGTGATATCTGAGGAAGATGACATAGGTGAAGCTTCTGAGAAGATGATTAGAGAAGATACAGATTACTTTATTGTAGCATCTGGCGGGGAGATCAAGGGTATCGTGACTGAGAGAGACATAGTGTATGGGCTGGCGGTTTTAGCAAAATAGTCTTAGAACACTTCTATAACAGGCTCTATTATTTTTAACTCGTTTACATCAACAAGCCCTCTAGGAGTTAATCTAATCTCTGGTATAACGGGTAGTGAGAGTAGCGATAGAGTCATATAGATCCTCTCTTCAGAAGCTCCTAAGGATCTTAATATTTTCTCCAGATCTTTTAGTTCTCTGTATACCTCAATAAAATCTTTAGTAGAGAACAGTCCATAGCCTTCTAATGGGACTCTCGACAAAATCTCTCCATCGCTCACAACTACTATCCCACCACCTATTCTCACTAGCTCTCTGACGGCTAGATTCATGTCAAAAACGTTTGCTCCTGCCACTATTATATTATGTGTGTCATGCGCGATAGTCTGAGCTATCGACCCTCTTCTCACCCCTAAGCCTTTCACGAAAGCCTTACCAATACTACTATTCTCACTATATCTATCAATTACTGCGATATGAATAATATCTCTATAGGGGTCTGAGCGGACATAGCCTTCTTTCACGTCTAAGATATATTCTCTTCTAAGAGTTATTGTTTTTCCAACTACAACTTCGATAACATTCACTCTAGCAAGACCCTCTCTAGTAGAAGTTCTTATAATAAGATCCTCGGGAGAAAGCTTAGATACAGAATCAGTGATCTTCCTACATGTATTGTTGCAGATCTCTCTAAAATCATCTGCTATCACTCTCTCATCTAACAATCCTCTCCTATACACAATCTCTCCATCAGCTATTACTGTGTCTATATCAATTTTCCTCAGATCTCTGATCAGAACTATGTCAGCCACTCTCCCAGGACTTATCAGACCAAAGAGATCATCTATTCTAAGATATGTTGCCGGGTTTAACGTTGTCATTTTGATAGCCTTGATAGGATCTATGCCTCTCTCGATAGCTTCTCTCACAATATAGTCCATGTAACCTTTCTCATACAGATCTATTACACTTATATCGTCTGAGACTAGCAAGACTCTACTAAGATCTATTCTCTTCTTATAAAGCTCAACAGCCAGATCAAGATCTCTCCACGAAGATCCTTCTCTAATCATAACATATAGACCTCTTCTCAGTTTCTCTAAAGCCTCTTCGTAGCGAGTTGATTCGTGGCAAGACGATATACCAGTTAATATATAGGGATCTAAGATCTCTTCGTCTGACGAGGGTATGTGACCGTATATCAACTTACCCACTCTATGTGTAGATATGATCGAGGAGAGAGCCTTGTTACTCGCATTAATCACTGATACATAGTCCATGTACTCCCCCAGACTATGATATCTTTTGTCTCGGATCAGTGTCTCGAGATCTCTCTCACTAAGATAAGCTCCAGGAGAGTCTATGCCTAGCGTAGGCTCTACAGGAGGGATGCAGCTCGGCACTTGTATCAGGATCTTTAGAGGAGTCTTTGAAGATAGCTCAAAATATAATTCTAATGCCTTGACTCCTCCTACATTAACTACTTCATGAGGATCTGCGACTACCAGAGTTGTTCCGTGAGATAAGGCTAATCTCGAGAATTCTATTGGTGATAAGAAGCTGGACTCTATATGAACGTGTGCATCAATAAAACCTGGCAGAGCATAAGATCCTTCTCCATCTATAACTCTAGTGTCGCTACCCACGAATCTCTCTATATCTCTCTTGCCAACGATTCTTACTATGAAGCCTTTGTACACGATCACAGAGACGTTCTCTAAAATCTCTTCGGAGGCTGTGTTAACTAGATTGATATTTCTAAGAATCAATTCAGACTTGATCAAGCCTCTAGAAGCTAGTATTAACTCTCTCAAAAGACTGGTAGAATATTTTCTCTCTCTCATCCAGCTTATAATATCGATCTTTCTATAGAGAGTTTCTTCTCGTGCCATCTATATATATTATCATGAAAGCTTATAAGCTCCACCGGCTTCTGAAAAAGATTTTAGCTTAGTTAAGTCTTCTTTAAGTGGATTTGTATGAGTAGTTTCTTACACAAGATAGACTTGAGCAGAGTATTACAACCTGAGGAGGTTGATGAAGAGCTAGCTAGAACTCTAATTTCAATAGCCAGAGAAGCTATCGAGTATTACTTAGAGCACGAAGAATCTCCCCCAGAGCCTAGAGATCTTATAGAGAGGAATCCTCTGCTCGGTAAGATGGCTGCGGTATTTATAACTTTAGAGAAGATCTCTGGCTCGTCTCGCGAGTTGAGAGGATGTATAGGGTTTGTGCTACCCTACCTACCTCTGTGGAGAGCTGTTATAGAGTCTGCTATCTCATCAGCTTTTAAGGATCCTAGATTTGAGCCTCTTGAAAAATCTGAGTTAGAGAATATAGCTATAGAACTGTCTGTTCTGAGCATCTCTAGAAGAGTAGAAGATCCTCTGAGAGAGATTATGATAGGTAGAGACGGGCTCTATATAGTCAAAAAATTATTTAGCGGTATACTGCTACCACAAGTACCGGTAGACTATTGTTGGGATGTAGAGACTTTTCTGGCCGAGACATGTATTAAGGCTGGTCTAGAGCCTACGTGCTGGTTAGACAGAGATACAGAGATCTATAGAATCCCTGGAAGGATCTATGCAGAGGAGAGTCCGAGAGGGCTTGTTAGAATGAGAGATCTAGCCAAGGAATATGCGGAGAAGTGTAAGAACTTGATCTAGTTTAACACTATTTAAGTGAGAGAAATGTTGTTAGACGAGACTTTAATAGCTCTCACTCTTACCGCTCTAGGATTATTGATTATGTTAATAGGTTTTATCATATTGTTCCTATCGCTCGGACCTAGCAGAGGGGAGAATGTTGAGAGAAGAGAGAGTTTTGGTCTTATATTGATCGGGCCTATACCTATTATACTAAGATCTTCTTCAGCTAGAGTATTTATGTTTATGATATTGACTCTGATTATGATATTTATCATGTTAATCTTGTTCTTGTTAGGAGTTCTATAGAGAGCTTTGATGATAGACTAGGTAGATTTTTAAATCTATTAAGACTAGAGCTTCTGTCCCAGGGTTTTGGTTAAAATGAGTAGTGATAGTGTTGCTGGTGTAGAGGTTATAGAGATCCGTGGTAAGAATAATGATACTTTCTATGAGACTCTTAGAAATGCTATTGAGGCTAGTAGAGTGTTAAGAATCAATTATAGTAAGAAGGTTATTGCGATCCCAACACTAGATCTATTAGAGGATTTGTATGATTTGAGTGACAAGAGTGTTTATATAAAGATTAAGAAGAGATTGTATAGAAAGACTATACCTCCATCAGTTGAGTGGTTTGTAAAGAGTGTCTTAGAGGATGATAGTGAAGCTTCAGAAGAAGAATTCGTGATACCACGATCGATTCAGAGAGAACCTATTTCACAAGTTCAAGAATGTGTAAGCTGACTATACTATTTTCCCCGACTCTACTCTATACACCACTTTATCCACGCAATGGTCTGTGGCTCTGAATTTCTTAACTTGAAAGAATCTATAGACTCCGCCTTTCTTATCTTCTTCTAAGCCAGCTACTATTAATCCATCTGCTAGATACGCGTAGTCTCTAAACCAATTGCTAATAACATCTGAGTCTATGTGAAGAGTTATTAAGGTCAGTGTTTTAAAGTATCTAGTGAATAGAGCTTTAGCTGTTTTTATGAATTCAGCTGTTCTGACAGGGTCGCTAGACGTAAAGATCTCGTTTAGAGAATCTATGGTTACAACCCCTTCTATCTTTCTCGATCTGAATTCTTCTAATAGTAGTCTCACAGAGTCTATTATACTAGAAGGATTAGCAGGGTCAGCTGTCTTAATATCCCATTCTTCTCTCTTCTCTAGAGAATAACCTCCTCTAACTGATATTGTGTCTATCAATCTTAATCTCTTCTCTCTCAGAGCGTTTAGTATGTCTCTAGATGGTATTATCTGAGAGAGTCCGTCTACAAATGTGTCACTATCTTCATCTAGTAGAACTGCTATAGCACCTCTACCACTCTGAATATGAACTGCGACAGAGTTCTTAACCAAGATAGACTTTCCAGAGCCTGAAGATCCTACTATAAATACTAAGTGGTTCTTAGAAGAAGTCTTTATACAGCTATCAAGACTGGCGAGACCGAACAAAGATTCGAATGACATCATTTCTCACAACCTCTCTACAAGCAGAGCTGTGGCCCCCCCAACGCCGTGACAGAGTGAGGCAACGCCGTATCTCAGATTCTTTATTCTAAGAGCGTTTATCAGTGTAGTCGTTATTCTAGCTCCTGTAGCTCCTATAGGGTGTCCCAGAGCTATTGCTCCTCCAAATATATTTAACTTGTCTCTCGAGACTCCCAGCTCTCTAGTGAATATCGCTGTTGAAACTGCGAAAGCCTCGTTATTCTCGTACAAGTCTATGTCTGAGAGTTTCAGAGAGAAGCCTTGTAAAAGCTCTCTTACAGCGGGCACGGGAGCTCCTGGGAATTCCATAGGATCTGTGTCTACACCTGCGAAACCTAGTAATCTAGCTATAACTTTAAAACCTCTCTCTCTAGCATAACTCTCGTCAGCCAGTATGAGAATTGAAGCTCCATCGCTAAGTTGCGAAGAATTCCCAGCGGTGTGAGGTCCTTCAGGTGTGAAGACAGGTTTTAATCTAGCTAACTTATCTAATGAAGTGTCATCTCTTATACCCTCATCATTATATAACTCTACAGAGACTCCGTCCACTACAGTCTTTATCGGCACTATCTCGTTTTTAAAGAAACCCTGGTCTCTAGCTCTCGCGGCTCTCATATGACTCTCGTACGCTATGAGATCTAGTTCTTCTCTAGTGAAGTTATGTCTTCTGGCAAATAGATCGGCTATCTTACCCATGTGATAGTTGGTAAATGGATCTGTCAGACCGTCGTATACCATTGAGTCGATTATCTCTATAGTTCTGCCTGTAAGATGTTGAACACCCCATCTGAATTTGTTGCTAAGAATCAATGGTGAGAAACTCATACTCTCCATACCACCAACAATAGCTATCTTAGCCGAGCCGTGTGATATATGTATAGCTCCGATCTCTATAGCAGCCATTCCAGAAGAACACACCATGTCAATGTTGATAGTCTCGATCGTTGGTGGAAGACCAGCATTGACTAAGGCTTGTTTAGCTGTCAGCTGACCCAGACCACATCTAATGACATTTCCCAGCACCACCAGGTCTATCTCCCCAGGCTTCAGATCTATTCTACTCAGCATCTCTTTAATCAGTGCAGAGGCTAGGTATGAGGGGTGAAGATCTTTTAAAGACCTCCCGAATCTACCTATAGGGGTTCTCAGAGCGTCTAATACCACTACATTTCTAAACTTAACTAGCATGAGAATAACCCAATATATAGTTATTTTAACAAGTATAAATTAAGAGAAGAGTGATTAGGAGTAGAGAATGGAGATAAATACTATTAGAAAAAATCCGATGAGAGTAGATCTTAGAATAGCCTATATATACCCGAGTTTATATCAAGTAATGATCTCTAGCCTAGCCACAGACACGATCTATTTTCTCGTCAACTCTAGAGAAGAGGTTTATCTCGAGAGATTTCACTCAACTTCTCTCACAGACAGTGAGAGAGAGTCTAGAAGTCTGGAGACAAATTCTCCTCTAAGAGACTTTCAGCTCTATCTAACTACTATTCATTACGAGCCAGACATAGTTAATCTAATAAGCATTCTAGATGCTGCTAGAGTGCCCGTGTTGAGTAGAGACCGCGAGATACCTATAATAGCTGGCGGCCCGGCAGCTATGAGTAATCCAACACCCTACGAAGAGATTATTGATGCTTTTATAGTAGGTGAGGCTGAGGTCACCTTAGACAAGATCATTGATCTGAGGCTTGAGTATATTGATAATAAGAAGAAGTTTTTAGAAAGCATAGCAAGTCTTAGATATGTCTATGTGCCCGGCTATAGTGATGAGAGAGTTTTTAGAGAGTATGTTAGAAACCTCGATGAAACCTTCTACCCTGTGAGACAGATCGAGAACACAGAGATCGAGCCTGTCTTTGGCAGAGGTTTCAAGCTTGAGCTTAGTAGAGGTTGTAGATTTTGGTGTTCTTTTTGTATGGAGAGTAGACTCTCACAACCATATAGAGAGAGAAGCTATGAGAATCTTAAGAAGATCCTTGAGAGAGGATCTAAGTATACTATCTCTGGGAGAAGAGTTATTCTCTACTCACTCTTAACACCAGCATCATTAAATCAGCTGAGATTTTTAGAGTATCTGGCAGAAGAGGGCTATGTAGCCTCTATCCCTTCTCTGAGATTAAATGATCTATTTATACTCTCGTCAGACTTGCTCGATATTATAAAGAGGCTGAGACAGAGAATGATCACTATAGCGCCTGAGACTTTCAGTATGAGGATTCAGAAGAGTTTCTTCAAGTATATTGAACCTACAGAAGCTCTTCTCAAGAGAATATTAGAGATAATAGATAGAAGATTTGATCTTAAGATCTATATGATATATGGCTTGAAGTGGGAGAGAGAAGAAGATATAAAGTTGAATATAGAGATTCTTAAGAAGATAGCTAGACACGCTAGAGAGAGAGGATCTAGGGTCTCTATATCGTTAAACCCTCTGATACCTAAGCCGCACACTGTTTTTCAGTGGATTGGGATGAGAGAGATCGACAGTCTTCATAAGATCCTAGCGTTATATCTACGAGAGTTGAGAGGATTGATAGAAGCTAGAACTCTCGACCTAGACTGGGGAGTAGCTCAAGCTATCATATCAATGTCTCCAAAGCCTTTAACTAAGATTCTGATTGAGTGGAGCAGATCTGGGAGAAGAATCAGTAGTTTTAAGAGATTGATAAGAGAGCTAGATATTAGATATGTGTTTGAAGGATACAAATTCGAACAACAGCTTCCCTGGAGTAAAATAAACCTAGGCGAAGAGATAGAGAGAGTTAATAGTAAGCTATACGAAGTTATAAGAGACTATCTAAAGTATATTTGAGGTCAATACGCTAGATTTAAAAATGTAGAATCTAATTTTATTATAGATGAGATCTTGAGAGGTTTTCTGAGTATGTTGAGATATATGTTTAGCAATCGTGCTGTGAGTAGATTTATTCTCGTTCTTCTTCTCATATCTATTTTACACTATACTCTAATTTTTGAGAGTAATAGTGCTACTAGTAGAAATAGTCTTTTAATATTGAAAGCCGAGAATCCTGAAGGTTTTACCTCGCTATCAAATCTTTACACAGCCAGAGTCTTATACTCAGATATGCAAGTATACAAGGCTCTGGCTCTTGATAATAGAATTCTCGTATTGGCTGGCGTGAGATCTTCTGATAATATTGTTAGAGTAATAGAGTTCTCCATAGATCTATCTCGATACACTTATCGAGATTATATTATTCACGGAGAGGTGACTTATATCGCTACTAGCAGTAGTAGTGAGAGTAGATTTATTGTTATAGGCACTAAGCTGGGTGAGATAGACATCATAGATCTAGAGAGTGGCCAGATCACATATATACAGGCTTCAAGATATCCTATAGAGAGAGTATTTATAGGTAGTGTTAATAATGTCTACTATATCCTGGCTTATGATGGTGTTTATATCTACGCGTATAAATATGCTGAGCCTAAGTGGCTTGAGATAGGTCCTGTAGCTAGTAGTGCTCTCGCAGGATTCTATCCTGCTTCCATAATAGATGTTTCTCCAATGATCAGGGTTAGTAGTAGTGTTATTACGTATGATATCTCTAGACTACTCCTACTATACACACCTCCTAGAGTGAGATTTGTAATCAACATAACAGATCAGAGAGGATATCCTATTGATAGTGCTATTGTGACGATGACCTATCTAAACAATCCTGATATATATTACAAGACTGTGTCTACGAATGGCAGTGCTATGCTTTACATACCTGTTCTAGATGTCAACGGCTCGTATTATGAGTTGAGAATCACACATCCTCTCTATCAAAACTATACTCAAGTAATACTAGTGACAAGACCTAGATATGCTGATGAGACAAGATCTATTCATATTGTAATGATTGAGGGGAGAGGTTTCTCGGAGACTCTAGAAGAAGTGCCGCCTAAGAGTTTTATAGCTGTTCTAAAGATAGATCTGTCTAGCGTGCCATATCGTGTTATTCAGATAGCCTCTCTTACGATTCCAGCGAATATATATAAGGCATATCTGTATGAGGTGGCAGAGAGTTCATTCCCATTTAGATATTTAGCTACTATGTTTTCATCAGATGGATTCTATATCAGCTACTATGATGCTGATCTGAGAATTATCAAGATAGATTCTCTTGACTACATATCTTACTATGTTAATATAGAAGACTTAGCGAATACTAGATCTATTGTTTCTAGCGATGGATCTATTATCATATTCTCAGCAGATTCTAAGATCTATCTGTTCTCATATGATCCCGTGTTAAAAAGACATATAGCTTCTTCAGCATATGTCTTTAATGACAGAGTCAATGATATAAGTCTATCTTCTCATAACATATTGAGTGTCACATCTAGAGATCAGAAATTGCATTTATTCACACTATCTAACTATCTCTTTAAACCATGTACTAGAACTGGGGAATACTCAGGCTATAATAGTGGTTCTAATCTCTTCTACACCTATATATCTAGAGACTCTCGATACAGTGTCTTTGTCAGCTCAGACAAGATCATCTTACTAGACGCTTCTAAGATCACCTCTAGATGCCCTATTGATAGATTTCAAATCAAAATTCTACCTGAGATAGAGTCTGTTGAGAAGAGATACATAGAGATCATAGGAGAGTTATATGTCTATGAGGGAGATAATGCTATTGCTATTACTAGTATAAGCAACTCTACAGGGCTTGTTTATCTACCCTACTCAACTTATAACATGATTCTTGAGAGTGCTCAGAGCGGTAGAAGTATCTTCTCTAATATCAATCTAAATATCTCTACAACAACGATCTATCTCAAGACAGAGGTTATACCTGTAGATATGATTCTTAGAGTGAGTGTTGAGAGATCTTCATTTACACTACCACCTATACTGGCTCCGGCTGTGGGTTCTATTGACATTGTGAATATGGAGTACAATTACACTCTTACTATACCTCTCTCCAGCAATCCTCTATACATATATCTCGCTAGAGGTCTGTATAGCGTGATGTTGAAATACAATGATCAGATTGTTGGGAGAGGAGTTATTAAAGTTGAGAGTCCAGGAATCCTCTATACTGATCTATTTGTAGTCACGTATAAGCTTAATCTAGCTCTTGTCAGTAGCATAGATCAGAGTTCAATAGATTCTAATTCTGTCAACATGTCTCTTGTTATGAGAGGTCCTCTGTGGAGTGGCTATAGATTCTCTATAACCCCTGGCACTACATATGTACTCCCAGTAGGTTTCTATAGAGTTGATATTAACTCTACATTCTATATGTCTGTATCAGCTGATATAGAGTTGTTTAAGGATCTTAATAAGACTATCAGTTTAATACCCTCTCTCTTTGACACGACAGTTATACTCAGAGACTCTCTCGGTAGAAATGTTGGTAAAGCCTTGATTCATTTGAAGAACCTAAGAAGTGGAGCTGAGTACAATGTGATATCGAGTGATGATGGTGTTGCTATTGTTAAAGATGTGACATACGATAGATATTCTATCACTGTAGAACCTATAGATAGGGTTCGTTTTAAAGTCTCTACACGAGAGATTCTGATAAACTCCACTTATATCACACTCTACGTTGATTATGTAGAGAGAAATCTGATAATAAATATGGAAGATATGATCTCTGAGAAACTCATTTCTCCTATTAACATGAAGATTTATATCGATGGTATTCTTGTGTATGATAGAGATTTGAATCTAACTTATCTAAATCTCTCTCTACCTGCAGGTGTCTTTAGACTCATGATCACACCTACAAGTGCTAGTGCCAAGATATACAAGCCCTACGAGCTTCTGATGAATTTTACTAATAATACTCAACTGAGTATTAGATTAGAGAGAATACTCTACAAGTTTAGATTTGAGATAACAGATCTTTTCGACTCTCCTATTAATGCTATTGTAGAAGTGAATAGTGTGGAGAAAAGCGATTTTCGTTTATCAAGTATGGCTTACTCTGGTATATACGAGACTATGCTACCTTACGGCTTCTATCGTGTGAACATATACTCTCCTAACTATATCAACGCTTCACTCAGTATAGAGCCTGCTCAATTAATCAACGATACTAATATCTTTAGAGTCCAGCTAAGCAGTGTGTTGATCCCTGTAAGAGTCTCTCTGAAAGATCAGGTCAGTCTCACTGTGAGAGGAAGTTTTATTGTAGACGTACTTATAAGAGGAAATACTTTTTCGAGAATTAATGTGAACACTAGCATCTTTACTGTGAATGTTCCCAAGAACTATAGTATCACTATCAGGATCAGTCCTACAACTGATAATAGCTATCTATATCAAGTAGTCTCTAGAGATCTAGGAGTAGTTGTGTCGCCTCTCAACGTGACTATAGAGTTATATAGAAAGATGTATACGGTGTCTCTCAGAGTGACAAACGATCTGCAACAACCCGTAGGCGCGTTTATAAGAATGACTAATCTCGAGAACCCCAGCTATAGTTATGATGTTTCAGCGATCGATGGTTATGGGAGTGTTAGAGTTGTCGCTGGTAGCTACACAGCTTCTATTGAGTCAAATGGCTATGTTACTAGCGAGCTCGATCTTGATGTTAAGGGAGATTTAGAGAAGAGCATTGTTCTAAACCCGACAATATCTACTTTTCTAATGAGATTCACAGCACTCTACATAGGTGTGGGTGTTATAATAATTGTGATATTACTAGCTATGTGGCTTAGAAGAGTTATTATGAAGAGACTTGAAGAAGAGATAATCTAGATCTCTATAAAGATCTCTTCTTCTACGTTGATAAACTTCTCTCTATTCTCTGGCACTCCTATTCTAATATCTCTTATCTTATGAAGATCTCTTAGTTCTTCTACGAGATATTTTGCGTGATCAATATTTATATACACAGTCTTGTTTAAAGGTTCTGACAACTTTATTCCAGAACTCTTCTTATATCTCCATATAGCACTATTTATCCTCGTAGCACTCATCATTATTCTCTCGTCATAAGAATCGAATTCCTCCAGAGGCTCGGGGAATCTCTCCAAATGAACGCTTCTACCTCCATACAACTTCCGCCATAGATAGTCTGTAACAAATGGCATTATAGGTGCTAGAAGTCTAAGGATCACTGATAGCGTCTTGTGTAGAGTGTACCAAGAGGCTCTCTGTTCTTCCACACTATACTCTCTACTCTGATTATAAGCTCTACTCTTAACCAGCTCTATATAGTTGCTGGCAAACACATCCCAGGTGAAGTTGTATATCGAGTGTATCGCGTTGAAAACGTCATACTCGTTGAAACTCTTCTCTACATCTCTGATGAGTTGATTAAGCATTTTTAGTAGAGATTTATCTATCTCTCTGAGCCTGATCTCTTTTTCAGATGGTTGTTCAAAGAATGATACGAACCTGGCTATATTGAATAGCTTAGTCACAAATAGCGAGCCTGTTCTAATGATAGACTCGCTATACCTATAGTCATAGCCTAGCTTAGCCGAAGCAGCGGCCCAGAACCTCACAGCATCAGCACCATACTTCTCTATCACAGGCTCTGGATCTATTATATTCCCCTTACTCTTATGCATCGCCTCTCCCTTCTCATCTAAACCCATCCCGCTGATTCTGACTACTCTGAAAGCTGGTTTGCCTGTTAATTGATAGATTCTTAGTATCGAGTAGTAGAGCCATGTTCTTATAATATCATACCCCTGCGGTCTTATTACGAATCTTGACGCTTTCTCGTAGAAATTATTATCTCTAAGCCACTTACTAGCGTACAGAGCCGAAATACTAGAATCAAACCATGTGTCAAAAACTCTCTTCTCACCTACTATCTTCTCTCTCGGAGCCCCGCAGTGAGGACATCTATCTACTGGTGGAGGATCTCTCCAAGGTCTGTAGTATCTGCCCGGCTCTGGCACTATATAATTGTTGCATACACTACACTTCCACAGAGGTATCTCTGTGGCATAGTATCTTGTTTTTGATATAGGCCAATCCATTTTCAAACTATAGATCCAGTCTATGAGTTTCTTCTTATGAAACTCTGGGTAGAAGTTAATCTCATTGATTACTCTGAGAAGATCTTCTGTAAATTCTATTTGTTTCAAGAAGAACTCTGTAGAGTGTATTATCTCTATCGGTGTCTTACACCTCCAGCACACAGGGATCTCTCTATCTCTGAGTATCTCTTCTTTAACCAAATAGCCTCTCTCTCTTAACAATTCTACTATTCTCTCTCTAGCTCTATTGATATCTAGTCCTCTGAGAGGTCCCGCGAGATCGTTCATAAGACCATTCTTATCTATAATAACTCTCGGCTTCAGATTCAGTTCTCTCACTACTCTTACATCTCTTATATCACCATAGCTAGATATCATCATAAAACCAGTTCCAAAGCTAGGATCTACGTCTTCTAGCTCTATTATAGGGACTTCGTAATTGTATATCGGTACAACACCTCTTAACCCTGCTAAGCCTCTATATCTCTCGTCTCTAGGATTATAAGCTAGAGCAACCATAGCTCCTAAGAGCTCGGGTCTTGTAGTTGCTATGACTCTCTCGCTTCCATCAGATATCTTTATCTTGATGTAGTATAGCTTGGTATCCTGCGTAACATATTCTAGCTCGGCTTCTGCTAGCGTAGTCTTACATCTAGGACACCAGTAGACAGGTCTCTCAGCCTCGTATATAAGTCCTCTTCTCCAAAGCTCTATGAATGTTGTCTGTGTTAAAGCTCTGTATGTAGGGCTGTCAGTACCCTCTCTCCAATATTCGAACGAGCATCCCAGTTTTCTCCAGATCTCTACTAGCTCTCTCTCTATCTTATCTAGCTCTTCTCTACACATCTCTAGAAATCTCTCTCTACCCTCGGGAGTTTGAGCTATCTCGTGCGGATTTATCTTTCTCACTCTCTCAACCATGATCTCTACTGGCAGACCATTTCTATCAGCATACCATGGAACCAAGACTCTGTACCCCTTCATCTTGAGATACCTAGCGATCATGTCTATCTGAGCATAGTGAGCGGCTGCTCCAATATGCCATCTACCGGAGGGGTAGGGTGGAGGTGTGTCTATAACTATAGTCTTATCCGGATCCCCGTACATCTCGTGGTTGTAAAGATTCTCTTCATCCCATATCTTGAGCAGTCTTCTCTCTATGTCTAAACTCCATCTAGTCTCTTCTATCAACGGCTTATACGAGATCCTACTCTCCGTATAGCCACACCTAGAATCTACTTAATTGAGAGAATTTAAAAAAAAACTCTATGGTATGAGAGTGTACTCGATATAGAACTCTCTGTAGCCACCAAATATCTTAGATAGATCGGCTTCTGTGACTATGTTGAACTTCTCTCTATAACCGCTGAAGTTGTAGAGAATCACTGCGTCTAGAGTTTTCTTAGTTGTTGATTGAGCTGATGATAAACCTATTATAACAGCTCCTCCGTACGGATCTATGATTCTCAGTCTTATAGAGTAGCTTCCGTCAACACTAACACTCTCGCTTAAATCCTCTCTATAGCAATCATCTCCAACTCTATATCTCAACATGCTATTCTGAGAGACCTTTATAAGATCTGTCTCCACCAGGTCTACGACATACGGTATTTCTCTCGTAGGCGATACTAGCTTCTCGACATAGACACTCCTAAGATCAATATACCAAGTCCCAATCTGTCTCTCTAAGAATCTATCTATAGAGCCTACTCCAGGACTTGTAGCATAGTTGACAAAGCTTTGTAACAGGGTTAGATTTATAAATTCTCCTCCTGACATTGTTGCAGCAAGAGTATAACCTGATGAGAGTGTTGAAACGTTTAATAGTCCTAGGCTTGTGTCTAGTGAGGCTGTGTACGAGATCTTGTATCTAGTAATCTCTGTATAATAAGATCTCTCTTTAACATCTACTATTCTACTAGTCGTATTATACCAAGCCTCTGAAGAAACTATAGATCCTCCTAAGATCTTCACAGCAGGATCTCTCCATACTAGTAGAGCACCTCCAATTATAACGCTGAAATGAGTGCTTGAGGCTCTGACACTGGCTTCTCCCAACCCTCTGATACTAAAGCTAAGATCGGCTGTCAAGCCATCAACTAGATGAGGTGTGAGATCTATGATCTCAGGACTCTTAGTATAGTGCGTGTTTATAGATGTCATCGGTCTCCAGTATAGTGGGAATATACCTCCAGTGTATATTGTTGGGAACACGTGAAATACTCCAGCTAGTCTATTGTTATAGTACACTAGTATATCTCTCACCGAGGGTATGTTTGCGTAGAAAAACTCGTCTAATCTACCAGGTTTTGTAAAGAGATACGCTGCAACTCTATACGTGCCCTCGGGCAGTGTTGCTGAAGTGTTTATTGTAGTTCGAGTTGGCGTGAATTCTGCTAGTGAGTTTCCATTAGCATCTCTAAATAGAGGTATATAGTCTGTGGGAACCCACTTGGGGGTGGGTCCTGGGTATAGGTATAGTGTGACGTTAACTATAAACTCTCCGGGAACTAGATTTGGCACAACCCAGTTAGGCAGTACTATGCTAAAGTTAACATCTCCTCTAAATAGATTTAAGAATAATGTCACATCTGCCTCAGCTGTCGAGTTTAATCTCTGAATAGTCGAGCCCCACCATATGGGCACTCCATTCGCAAAGATCCATAGTATTCTATCGTACTGTCTATCAGTGACCATAAGACTGACATTAAGTATAGCTCTACTATAGCTTCCCGAAGGTATCTTAGCCAATATGCTGATCGGTGTATAGCCTGATGTGGCGAATCGAATATTCTCAGCTATTTTAATCACCACAGGCTCCACACCTCTTGGTGGCAGTGGTTTAAATGGTTCGAAAGACCAGTATGAAGAGAATTCTCTAGGACTCTTATACACTATACTATAACTCTCTGCATGACTTGTTGTTGCTAGAGAGAGTGTTAGTAGGAGTAGAGATATCATAATTATCTTTTTATTCAACATACAATCACTCTCTCAAAATACTTCTGTTATAAAGCTTATAAGTTGCTCGGAGAGAAGCTTCTCTGAGGAAAAAGAGGATCGATAGAGAATTTATATGTTCAGAGAAGAGATAGAGAAAGAGGGAAAAAAAGAGATCTATTTAAGGATCTTATATCTTATCTCTCTATTTTGTCGCTGTAGCTTTTCTCACTGATAGATATGATAGTAGTGCGAATATGAATGCTAGCAAAGCTAATATTACTGCTATGTAGAGAACTATACTAGCGGTGCTTAGCTGTGATGATAGCGCGCTCTGAACATTTGATATAGCAGTACTCAGATCTGAAGAGACCTTGTCTAGCTTGCCACTCAAAGTACTTACATCGCTACTTACTTTGTCTACTTTACTACTCACAGTATTGACACTGCTAGCTACTGTGCTGAGAGTTCCTGATACTGTGTCTAGCTTGCTACTTAGAGTGTCTACCTTGCTACTAACTGATGCTAGCGTGCTTGATACTGTGTCTACCTTGCTACTAACTGACGCCAGTGATGTCTTGAGATCACTTACAGCTGTTGATAGCCCGCTTACAGTGGTTGTGAGAGTTGCCAATGTGCTTGTCAGCTGATCGCTCAGACTCTTCAACTGTGATAGTACTGTGCTCAGACTTGTGGTCACATTAGCTAGCGAAGCTGATAACGCGTCGATCTTGCTAGACACTCCTGCTACAGCTGTTTGTAGAGCTGATACTTTTGTATCTACAGAGCTTATAGCTGATAGTATGTCAGATCTTGCTGTGGTTAATTTAGCGTCTAGCGAGCTTATTGCTGATAGTATGTCAGATCTTGTTGATGATAATAGGGTTGATAAAGCTGTGATCTGTGATGAGAGACTTGTGTTGACAGCTGATAGCTTTGCGTCTAGCGAGCTGACCGAGGCTGCTAGTGATGATAGAGACTTGTTGAGTTCTGTGATCTGTGATATTACTGTGTCTAGTCTCCCACTTATCTCTGTTAGCGACGCTGACAGCTTGCTGTCTAGCGAGCTTATAGCTAAGAGTATTGTGACTGTCGCTGAGCTCACCGCTTCGTTTACTTGGTCTGTTGTTGCTA
>JBEULF010000073.1:0-12660 GCA_041287455.1 Sulfolobales archaeon | reverse complement strand
GGGGAGGAGGTCAGATATTCGTCTCATCTCGTCTAGTGATAGCAGCTCGTGTTTTCAGAGTTTATTATCATCTCTCATTCTCTTAAAAATTTCTATAGAAACCCTCTTATGGGTATTGAGATTGAGACTAGGTTTGATAGGGGCTGGATACTGGGGTAGGAATATAGTTAGAGCTATCAGATCTTCTGGCATAGGATTTGTAGAAGGAGTGTATGATATGATATACGATAGGTCTCTAGAACTAGCAAATACATATGGTATCAGAGCATATAGAGATCTAGAGGAGCTTCTCAGAGAGAAGAATATTGATGGTATTATAGTAGCCGTCCCCGCAGATCAACTGTACAGTGTTGCCCTAAGAGTTATAGAAAGCAAGAAACACGTGTTTGTAGAGAAGCCTGTCGCAATGAAACTTGATGAAGTGAGAGATCTAAAGATCAAGAGCGAGAGGCATGGCGTGATAGTTGTCCCAGGCTTCATATCTAGATATGACCCTGTTGTGAGAGAGTTGAGAAATATTATAAGCGAGAGAGGTACTCCTGTATATATTAACATTCAGAGGTCTGGTCGAAGAGCTGAGAGATATAGAAACATAAGTATAGTCTTAGATCTGGGGATTCACGACATAGATATACTGCTATTCTTGCTAGGAGAAGAAGAGATAGATGTGATAAAAGCTGAGATAGTTAAGATCGCAGGCGACGAGGCGTATACAGCCTGTCTGAGATACTCTAGAGGTTTTGCGATATTACACTCAGATTCGATTCCTCTTATGAAGATTAGAAAGATTCTGATTAATTTTGACGAAGAAAGGCTGTTAGAAGGAGACTTAATCTTGTCAGAAATCAGAGAAGTTTACAGAGACAGAAGGACCAGAGTTTTAAACTTTCAATCGTTTGAAGAACCTCTAGTAGCAGAGTTAAAAAGTTTTATTAAGAAGATAAATGGTGAAGAGACAGACTCTCCCACGCTTGTAGATGCCGAGAGAGCTCATATGATTATTGATAAAATATTAAAAGTCTCTGAGAAATATGATCGTGGAGAGCAGAATATATGATACCTGGCGAGATTTTTGCTAGAAGGATAAAGAGATCTTATATCACGTATCTTTTGATCATTATCAACACTATAATCTATATGGCTACCTCTTATAGCGATTATTTCATCACGGCTGATCCTAATATCTACTGGGAGTACACATTTATCCCAGGATACTTAGGCTCTCTGAATGGATGGTTCAGAATATTTACCTCAATGTTTCTTCACGCTAATATAATTCACATATTCTTCAACATGTATTTTCTCTACATCTTCGGTCGATATGTAGAGAGTTTCTTAGGATCTGTTAGATACGCTCTTCTCTACCTGATCTCGGGGTTTATAGCAGCGATGATGCATACTTCTATGATACCTGTTGAAGGTCTCGTGAATCTAGGCATCTCAGCACTAGGTGCTTCGGGAGCTATAAGCGGGGTTCTAGGCGCTTTTTTACTTCTATACCCAGGAGCTAGAATGACTTTTTGTATACCTATATTCATAATTCCTTTCTGCGGTGTCACATCATCTGATTTCTTTATATTATTCTGGTTCGCTCTTCAAGTCATATACGGGTTACTCCAAGTAGGCTCTGTAGCGTTCTTTGCTCATGTAGGAGGATTCTTGGCAGGCATAGTACTCGTATATGTACTGGGTAGAAATCTTGTTTCTCGAGAATCATATCTATACGGATTTTTTAACAGGTTCTCAGAGGGTTTATTCGGGTTGAGATTAAGCAGAAGAGGACTTGGATCTATATCGAGAACTGTTTTACTAGTGCTGATAATAATAGTAGTAGTGGCATTAATATACTCCGCCTTCTTATCTCTGGCAGAAGCATACGTATATCCTCTACACATATCAGCATCTGTAAGTACTTCTGGTGGAGTTATGGATTCCAGAGCTGTCATAATATTAGTTCTAGAGAAGAGCTCTTCACAATCTATAGTAGCTCCAATAGTTAGCGATATTATAAGAGTTTTATTCAATAGACTCTACTCCGCTGGGTATATAGTTAATTCCAGCTTAGCTGGATATAGTGGTGGTATCTATTATAAAGGCTATATAGAGATCGTAGGAGTAAAAGCTCCTCCAGTCTATCTCGAGTTGCAAATGTCTCGAGCAACATATGATTCTCTGGGAGTAATATTATATGGTTCGGGCTCGGCTTCCACAGATCTCTTGAATTGCAATCCCTACGGCGTTTGTTCTCTAAGTGGTCTATGGAGGTATAGTTACTTTGAGATAAATAGTCTAGGGCTAGAGATCCTCTCTAAACTAATGTTAATACCTATGACACTCTCATTTGTAATATCTATCGGCTCTCTGATAATAGTCTTAGGAAGATACGATCAGATAATATCTCTCTCGACAGAAGAATCTATCTTCTCTTAAAGATCTTATCTGCCTCTCCTTTTCTCATAATCATAATATTATTGATAGGATCTATATTTTCAACAGTTATTTCTCTACCACAAATAGGACACTTAGATCTCAGAGATCTGTACTTAAGATCATATGGAGTTAGAATACCACTATTCTCAGAGCCGTTTCTAGATATAGTATAGAGTATAGAGCCGCAATTCTTACAAACATACATGATAGTGATAGAATATTCACCCTGAAATTTAGCTGAGACAACGCTTTTTTAAATATACTCCTTATAATACTCGGTAATACGAGAAGAGATAGTGTTAAAAAGTGGTTCTTGTTGTGCGATCTCTAGTCTCTTAACAATAGATCATTAGATGAGTAAGTATTTATTAACCCTCTTACAGAAATACTAAGGTTTGCAGGTGAGTGTATGCCTGGAACCATGCCTCTAATAGGCGAGAGATTCCCAACACTAGAAGTGTCAACAACACATGGTAGAAAGGTTTTGCCAGATGACTATAAGGGTAAGTGGGTCGTACTATTCAGCCATCCAGCAGACTTTACGCCAGTATGCACAACAGAGTTCTATGCATTTGCAGTTAGATACGAGGATTTCAAAGCTTTAAATACTGAGTTAATAGGCTTGAGTGTCGATAGTAACTATAGTCATATTAAATGGGTCGAATGGATCAAGGAGAAACTTGGTAGAGAGATACCATTCCCAATAATTGCAGACCCTACAGGGTCTGTAGCAAGCAAGCTAGGGATGTTCCATACTGCGTCAGCTACACACACTGTTAGAGCTGTGTTCATAATAGATCCTAATGGTGTTATAAGAGCGATTCTATACTATCCAGCTGAGCTGGGTAGAAATATAGATGAGATACTTAGAATGGTCAAGGCGCTACAAGTATCAGACAAGTACAAAGCTGCCATGCCAGCCAACTGGCCTAATAACGAGCTTATTGGTGAGAGAGTGATAGTACCGCCAGCGGACACAGTAGAGCTAGCTGCCGAGAGAGTTAAACAGTACACGTGCTACGACTGGTGGTTCTGCCACAAAGAGATACCATCAGAAGAAGCAGAGCCTGCCAGAAGATTCTTAGAGAGAGTTGCTAAGAAAACTAAGTAGATAGTATTAAAAAATTATTTTTTAATAAACTCTCTATAAATCTCATTTTTAATCTCTTCAATATTCTCTGAGACTAGGATAGTGATAGTAGCTATAGTACTCCTGCTTCTAAGCCTCTCAACAAGCGCTCTGTCTATGTCTATAGCCGCCTTAGAGGCTCTTATAATTAGAGTCTTATGATCTGTGTAATCACTCTTTCTAACAATCATTCTCAGAGGATCTCTTAGACTCAGAGAGGGGTCTCCAACTCCAATAGTATAATCAAATATACCCTCTATCTCTATCACTAGAGCTATAAACCATCTCTCTCGTATTCTACCCTTGATCTCTGGAGATAGATCTGCCACACTCTTCTCAGAGGCCACAGCTATAATACAATCTCCTCTAGGACTCACCTCTTCTTCTCTTGTAATCTCTAGAGTCTTTCTATGCGTAGCTCTTATATTCTCATGTCCTCTAGCTCTAAAACTCTCTGACAGAATCATTTCTTCTCTAAGGCTCTCTTTAATACTTTTCTTAACACATATTGTAGTATCCCGCCATGTCTTATATACTCCATCTCAGTCTCTGTATCTACTCTAAGTCTTAATCTCTTCTCAATAATCTCTCCAGTAGGCTTTCTAACGATTATCTTAACAATATCTCGAGGCTTAGCACTCTCAAGACCTATAATATCTATCTCCTCAGATCCGTCGAGCCTCAGATCCTCAAAACTCTCTCCCTCGAGGAATTGAAGCGGAATTATACCCATCCCAACAAGATTAGATCTGTGTATTCTCTCAAAGCTCTTAGCGATAACAACTCTAACTCCGAGAAGTTTAGGACCTTTAGCAGCCCAATCTCTAGAGCTCCCCGCGCCATAATTCTCTCCAGCTATAACAAGTAGAGGTGTCTTAGTATCAGCATATTTCATAGCAGCCTCGTAAACACTCATGATCTGCCCGGAAGGCTGGTGTATAGTGTATCCTCCAACAATATTCTTACTAGCTAGTAGCAGATTTCTCAGACTCTTGCTAGCAAACGTACCTCTAACCATAACCTCGTGATTACCTCTCCTAGCACCATAAGTGTTAAACTCAGAAGGCTTTACACCTCTTGATATTAGATATTGTCCAGCAGGACTCTTAGGATCTATTGCCCCAGCTGGCGAGATATGATCTGTTGTTATAGAGTCTCCTAGCAGGAGGAGTATTCTTGCGCCATGAATATCTCTGATACCAGGTATCTCATCTAGCTTAAAGTCTTCGAAGAAGGGTGGTTTCTTTATGTAAGTACTCTTCTCATCCCACTCGTACGTCTCTCCTGAAGGTGCTTCTAACCTCTTCCACTCTTCAGGAGCTTCTTCTTCTAATCTAGAGTACTTTATCTCAAATATATCTCTATCTATATACTTGCGCATCGTATCTCTGATCTCTTCTCTGCTAGGCCATATGTCTCTGAGATAAACAGGCTTACCCTCTTTATCCATCCCGAGAGGCTCTCTACTCAGATCTTTTAGTATATTACCAGCGATCGCGTATGCCACTACAAGTATTGGTGACATGAGATAATTAGCTCTTATATCAGGATGAACTCTACCCTCAAAGTTTCTATTTCCAGACAGAACCGCCACACCGATCAGGTCGCCCTCTGTTAAAGCTTTACTAATCTCTTCAGGGAGAGGACCTGAGTTACCTATACACGTAGCACAGCCATACCCCACGACATAGAAACCTAATCTCTCTAAGTATTCTAGCAAACCAGATCTAGATAGATACTCTGTCACAACTCTAGAGCCTGGAGTTAAACTTGTTTTCACGTGAGGAGGAACTCTCAACCCTCTCTCCACAGCTTTCTTGGCCAGTAACCCTGCACCGATCATCACTTCTGGATTACTGGTGTTGGTACAGCTAGTTATAGCAGCTATAAATATATCCCCATCTCTTATCTCGTACGCGCCTCCGCTGAGAGTTATCTTCTTACTTAGAAAACCTGTGATACTCTTTCTCTTATTTCTCTCCTCTATTAACCCCATAAAGCTTGAGGGTGCTTCGGATAATCTTCTCTTCTGCCATGGTAGTGATGGTCCTGCTATTACTGGCTCTATAACACTCAGATCTAGATCTATCACTTTAGTATACTCAATATCACTCTCACCAGGTATGCCAAACATTCTCTGAGCTTTGAAATAAGCTTCAACTAGCTTCACTTGATGCTCCGGTCTGCCTGTTAGTCTTAGGTAGTTTAGAGTCTCTTCATCTACAGGAAATAGAGCTGTGGTAGAACCATACTCAGGCGCCATATTAGCTATCGTAGCTCTCGTAGGCACGTCTAATAGCTTAACACTTTCGCCAAAGAACTCAACAAATCTACCTACAACATTATGTCTTCTAAGCAGCTCTGTGACATGTAGCACTATATCAGTGGCCGTGACGCCAGGTCTAACCTCGCCATAGACGTACACCCCATAGACCTCAGGAGTAGGAACTATTATAGGCTCTCCTAACATCGCTGCCTCAGCCTCTATGCCACCAACACCCCAACCTAACACTCCTAACCCATTGATCATTGTAGTATGAGAATCTGTTCCTACTAGTGTGTCAAAGAACGCTACCAGACCCTCCTCACTCTCAGAGGTCATAACAACTTTAGCTATGTACTCTAGGTTTATCTGATGTATAATTCCAATGCCCGGCGGGTATATCCTTAGATTCTTAAAAGCGTTCTGAGCCCACTTAAGAAATCTATATCTCTCTATATTCCTCTCCATCTCAGCCCTAATATTAAGTCTGAGAGCTTCTCTAGAGCCCCAGTAATCGACTTGAACAGAGTGATCTATTATAAGGTCTACTGGCACTAGAGGATTTATGATACTAGGATCTAAACCTAGGCTCTTAGCAACATCTCTCATAGCAGCCAGATCAAGTATCGCTGGTATTCCTGTGAAGTCTTGCATAATAACTCTAGCAACTTTAAAAGGTATCTCTCTAACTATGTTCACACTCTTATCCCAATTAGCCGCGTGCTCAAGATCCTCCCACGTAACAGTTTTCTCATCATAATTCCTCAGAAGAGATTCTAAGATGATTCTTATGCTAAGCGGGAGCCTAGGGATCTTATCAAAACCGCTCTTACTCAATAGATCTAGAGAGTAGTATCTGTATGTGACACCATTGATATCAAGCTTACTCACAAATCTTTTCTTATCGAACACTCTATCACCAAATATATGAGTAGTTTTAGAATATAAAAAATGATTTAAATTATTCACTAAACTACTTTAACCCACGAATCGCCAGATATTATACAAAAAGAATCTTCTAAATTTCTATTAGCAAAGATCTCTAGGCTCTTCCTAGAATCTAAGTATCGATCCACAAGAATCTCATAGATCAGACTTCTCGTCGTATTGCTATAACATTTTAATTGTTCTATAAACACCTCTCTAGCCCCATAATTTATCACTATGAATAGAGTTGTAGTGTCATTTGTAATCTTGTACACGACTATGTTAACAGTCTCTAGCTTGAGATTACTAGTGTGTGAACTTACAGTATTAGCCTCTTCTAATAACACAGACCCTACGCTAACTAAGATCGCTAGGACTATTAGCGAGAGTAGCATATTATCCATTAATCTCAACCCCATCTAATACCTAAACATTTAAAACATGTTGCCTAGCATATAACCTCTGCACAGAAATTTAGTTGTAGAAGAGAGGTTATGTAAATGAGATTCATAGTCATGATAACAGGAGCCTCTGGAGTGATATACGCTCTAAGACTTCTAGAAGTGCTACATAAACTAGGCCACTATGTAGAGACTATTATCAGCAAGGAGAGTCTCGACGTATCTTATTCTGAATGCCTTGATAGAGACAGCTTTACGAGACTTGTGAGTAAGTTTAGTGAGAAGGTATACGAGGAGCACATGATAGATGCTCCACCAAGCTCTTCGAGCTATATTATTAATTTCGATGGTTTTATAGTTGCTCCTTGTTCTATTAATACTCTGGCTAAGGCTGCTTACGGTATAACCGATAACCTGATCAATAGAGTTATATCTAATGCTCTTAGAGTGCGTAAGAAAATCATCTTTGTACTGAGAGAAACACCTCTAAGCGTCATAGAGCTGAGAAACGCTTTAATACTAGCTGAGGCTGGGGGGATAATTCTACCAGCATCTCCAGGATTCTATCATAATCCTAGAGAAACTCTAGATCTGGTAGACTTTATAGTGGGGAAAATACTAGATCTATTAGAGGTTAAACATGATCTGTATAGAAGATGGGAGGGGTCTAGTATAGGTCGAGATCTCTGCCACCACGTTTTTTCAAAAGATCTCTAAGACTTTTAGCCTCCTTCTCCTCTCTATCTAACTCTTTAAACATGTCGAGACCTTCTCTTCTCTTACTCTTCTCTATAGCATACAGACATTTATTACCAGGTAGTAAGAATCTCTTCTCGCAATAAGCATATTGACACTGTCCTGCTATGCATTGATCTCCTACCCATAGACAGTATCCTATAACCTTCGTCTCAGCCCCTATTCTCACGCTCCTTATACTCAGAGCCTTTCTCCCGCATCTAAAGAACGGGCATAGAGGATTACAGTTAAGCCCCAGCGGTCTAGGTTCTATCTCGCCTTCTCTCAGATAGGCTCTCTCGGCAACATCTCTATGAACTTTCTTAAATCTGTCGTCTCTCACAGGATCTCTCTTATCTCTATCTTCTCTAGAACTATCTCTTCGACTACTCAAGAACTATGACATCCTCTCTAAAATTTAATCCATCCAAGAGATATATATTTAATACTTTTCTCGTACACTACAGCTATTACGAGGGTCTTTCTAACACTATGACTAAGTCTGCCTATCCTGACAATATGGATAGGGTTAATATACTCATTGCTTCTCAAGACTTGAACTAGATAAGGAGCGTGCTCAAGACCAGGACCTTTCTCGTACACAGTGAAATCCACACCATACTTCATACCAGATCTAACGATAAAACCTCTGTCTCTAAGATCTTTGAATACGAGATATGTCTCTTTAAATCTAGGGTCTTGAGAGATCGCGTATTCTCTCAACTCGTCACAAGATATGTCTCTCGAACCTAGGATAGGTCTAGCAATACCTCTCTCACACAAGTATAAAGATTCTAGTAGCGATACTTCGAGAGGTCCTTTATACTTCTCTCCAATCTTAGGCTTCTTAACTCCGAAAGGCTTGCCAATGAAATACTTTGAATATAACTCGTTTGTCATCTCGATATCAAATATCACTGCTTTTCCTCCCATAACGATCATTTCTACCCTCTTTCCGCTCATACTCTACTACACTAGTAATTACTCGCAAGAGAGATAATAATTGTTGGCTACTATGAATATTTGTCTAAGCATAGATCTGAAGACGCGTGTAATGTATAAAGTGAGTGGGCCCGCGGGGATTTGAACCCCGGACCTCCGCCGTGTGAGGGCGGCGTCCTAACCAGGCTAGACTACGGGCCCTCTCCCATACTCTAATCCCTTAAGAAATAATTAAGATTGTTTTGTATTTAAAGTTCTTCTACGTATACTGGTACTTCTGTTTTAAGCATTTTTCCTTTTCTATAGATCTCTAGTTCTACTACCCCTCTATCTATAGCCTCTTCTACCGCTCTCCTCAGATCTATGGCTGTTGACACATCGTTTCCGTTTGCTCGCACTATTATGTCTCCATCTCTAATTCCTCGTGTGTAGGCCGGTGATCCTGGTATTACTCTCACTACAACAACTCCTTTCTTTATATCCACACCCATAGCTCTGGCTATCTCTCTCGTCAATTGTGCCACGTATACTCCTATCCACGCTCTCACAGGTCTTCCATACTTAGATATCATATGAATGAATCTCTTCACATGATTTATAGGTAGAGCAAATCCTATGCCCTGCGCGTAGGGTATTATAGCTGTGGCAACACCTACAGCTTCTCCCTCCAGATTAACCAGAGGACCGCCACTATTCCCAGGATTTATTGCGGCATCTGTCTGAATGAGATCTTCGAGAATGACGTCTTCGCCACCGGTAATAGTTCTCCCAACAGCACTAACAACACCCATAGAGACAGAAGGTCCTGGGAGCCCTAGTGGAGATCCTATTGCGAAGACTATTTCGCCGACTCTTATCTTATCTGAGTCGCCCATACGAAGTATCTTAATATCACTTCTGTCAAGAGCTATTAAAGCCAGATCTCTAGACTTATCTCTAGCCACAACTCTACCCTCACCGCTCTCGCCATCTGGATAGAGGATCTGAATAACACGAGCATCACCAACAACATGAGCATTAGTGACGGCTAATCTCTCACCGATAACAAATCCCGATCCAACACCTCTCAAAGGCTGTCCTAAGCCGAGCACGCTCCATAGATCTATCTTTTCGACTATTATCATTATAACAGACTCTCTAACTCTATCTACTACTTCAGAGATCTCTTTATTAAGACTCTCAAGAATACCGCCCAAAAAACAGCACCCGTCACATATACCTTTGAGAGATATAAAGAATTAAAGTTCAAGAGAAGATCTGTAGAACACTTTAAAAGTTAGAGTTACTAAAGGGTGAGAAAAAGTGTGTAAGAATAGATCTAGGGGTATTGAGAGTGCTTATGGAGCTATATTAATTGCTATTTTAATATCTATATTCATAGGAATCTACACAACTCTATTCTCTTATCAAGAGAAGAGTTATAATGACATTATGCTCTCGCTTGAAAGAGAGAGATTAAGAGATTCAGAGAAACTGATACTCACCAAGATCAATAGTGATCTTATGATATCATCTACTGTAGATAGTAGAATCATAATGTTCTTGGCTAGAAACTCTGTTGAGAGCTACTATCTAAACGTGTCTCAGAATCCAATAATCGTTCCAGCCAATAAGTACGTGAAGATCCCTGACAATGTATCAGATTGGATTCGTGACAAATGGTCTAGAAGACTGAGATTATATGCTATAACAGACCTAGGCAACATGATAGATCTTAGCTCCTATCTAGCACTGATCTATAATGACGCGAATATCACAGAAATCACGTCTGGAGGCTGTTTCTACTATGACTTCGTATTTGAAGCTTGTAAAAACTGCTACTACATAGTTCTGGGCACGTGGAAGGCGTACACACCCTCTCAATCCCCCCCATTAACATTTTACGAGATCCCAGTGTATGCTTGGGATATAAACCAGAGCTACACCATATTGAAGAGCCCCGTAGACGGCTTAGTCTATCTGAGAAAAATATCAGATCAGCCTCCAACACAGTTCTCATATCCGATTCTTGAGACTAGGAACTGGTTCAACATACCATGGATTCTATATCACCCTAATCCTTTTGACATGAGAGTTAAATTTGATGCATATATATCAGATCCTTGGAACCTATATAACACTACAGCTCTTGGAGGAGGTAGAACGAATATCTACTATAGCTATAATGGTAGTGTTGTAATTTCAATAGACGCCTACTGGATCTATCCTACAGGACTGACTATATACTACACAACTAAAGACTATGTCTCTGTAAACAAGTTCTATAACTTCACACTATTCGTACACGATAACTATCTGTGGAATCTAACTTTTGAATATAGAGTCCTAGTAGACACGTATAGAGTTGGAGGTCTGTATTATGATAGGCTTGCGCTAAACACGAGGAGAAATCCTGACTCTGGAGATCTCTACGGAGATCTGGTGGGGGTAATATATCCTAATCCCAGAGTAGTATTAGTATCTGAAGTGTTGAAGAGCGTCAATTTCTCATTTTATACAAATAATGATCTCTCTGATAATGTCTATCTCGGAAAATCTTGGGACAATGTTATAAGTCTAACCATATATATAAACCCCTCACAGATCGTGGCTTCTAATACAAGTATTTATAGACCTGATTCGAGCGGATATATCACTGCTAGTAATGGATACAAGATCAAAGAAATTGTCACAAAGATTTATTTCAGCGATCACGCGAGTTTAATTAGAGAGATTCTAAACAGATATAACAGTCTAGATCTAAGTTTTAACGGTTTCTCTCTAGTCAAAATAGATCATGATAATAAAATTGTGTATACACAGAATATCTCTATGATTCAATTTACGAGATCTAGAGAGAAGCTAATCTAGCTACTGCTCACTCTCTTCAGGTGTTTCGAAACATTTTTTAACCATATCAATAGCTCTTAGATTCTCGCTTATCAAGCTGACATTAATACATCCGTTGAACTCTAGTATGAGTAGATACTTTAAAAACTCTTTAAAAGACAGATCTGGGATCTCTCTTTTAATAATCTCGTAAAGATCTCTATCTCTAATAGCTCTGCCAGACTCTTCTAGCTCGTCGAGAATTATCTTCATTATATTAGACTTAGAATACTTGCTCAAGCTCAGAACACTCTAAGAGTATATTGTTGAAGTCACAGTCTTCCTAGGCAGCTTCTGTCTAGCTCTAGCACCCCAGTTCTCATAGAATCTAATCATCTCATCTGTCAGCGAAGGCTTGACTTTTTCTAGAGCTTTCAAGAAGTGTTTAAGCTCGACTCTGGTAGCGTTAATATCCTCTCTGAGAGCCGCTAGACCTGCTTCTCTAACAACAGCTGCTATATCAGCTCCTGTATAGCCTTCTGTTATTCTAGCTAGATACTCTAGATCCACGTCTTCTGCTAGAGGCATTTTTTTAGTGTGTACTTTAAATATCTCTATCCTAGACCTTAGGTCTGGCGGTGGCACGTATATTATCTTATCAAATCTACCAGGTCTGAATAGAGCCGGGTCTATAAGATCAGGTCTGTTAGTTGCTCCAATTATAAAAACATTCTTCATACTCTCAATACCATCTATCTCAGCTAGCAGCTGACTAACCATACTCTCCATAACATGTGTTCCCTCACTATATAAACCTCTCACAGGGAATAGAGCGTCTATTTCATCGAAGAATATTATTGCTGGAGAGTACAACCTAGCTTTCCTAAAGATCTCTCTAACAGCTCTCTCACTCTCGCCAACCCACTTACTAAGCAACTCAGGACCTTTAACCCATATCATATGAGCACTACTCTCAGTAGCTATAGCCTTGCCTAGCAGTGTTTTTCCAACTCCTGGAGGTCCGT
>JBEULF010000072.1:21890-65651 GCA_041287455.1 Sulfolobales archaeon | reverse complement strand
ACTCTACTAAGAGAGTTCTGAGGTGTTAAGACTTAGAGATCAGAAGATCCTTGCGATCTATCTCTTCACTCTACCCAGTCTCTCGTGAGCTCTAGCCAAGTGCCCGGCTGCTATTGCGGCTATCAAGTTTATCTCTCCGGCTAAGACCGCTGCTGCTACTATCTCTGCGAATCTAATAGCGTTAGAGCCAGGAGGTTCTCCGGAGCCTGCCACCCCTAATAAGTTCAAAGCTTCTCTCTGTGTCGGTAGCCATGTTCCGCCTCCCACTGTGCCCACTTCTAAGCTTGGTAGTGTGACTGAGACATAGAGGTCTCCTCTCTCAGTCTCTTCCATCCACGTATAGGCTATGCTACTCTCTACTACTTGAGCCACGTCTTGTCCTGTTGCTATGAATATTGCTGCGATGATATTCGCTGCGTGAGCGTTTTGCCCTATGCCCCCCGCGAATGATGTTCCTAACATATTCTTTCTCAAATTAACCTCGATCATAGATCTGACGTCTGTCTTGAGGATTTTCTCAACGACTTCAGATTTTATCACAGCCTCTGAAACAACTGTCTTACCTCTGCCTAGCAGTGTGTTTATGTAAGTAGGCTTCTTATCCGTACAGAGATTGCCACTCAGAGCGACGAGTTCTGCCTCTGGGAAGTGCTCCTCTATATATCTGCAGGCCGCGTCAGTCGCTATAGTCACCATATTCATACCCATAGCATCTCCTGTGGAGAATCTGAATCTAAGCCAGACATTATTTCCAACGACAAAAGGCTCTATCGACTGTAGTCTCCCATGTCTAGTAGTGCTCTCGGCAGCTCTCTTAATCTCTTCAAAGTTCTTCTTGACCCACTCAATAAACTCTCTAGCCTTAGCCACGTTTGGAAGCTTAAATAAGGGGGCTCTAGTCATCCCATCTCTTATAACAATAGAGTAAGCACCGCCGCTGAGAGTGACAGTCTTACAACCTCTAGACACACTGGCAACGAGAGCACCCTCGGTGGTGGCCATGGGTATGTAGAATTCTCCGACAACATGCTCACCATTGATCTTGAGAGGTCCTGCGACTCCCACTGGTATCTGTATAGCTCCAATAGCATTCTCAATATTTCTACCAATAATCTCTTCAAAGTCTAGTATGTTGTGTCCTATGCCTGTTAGAGACACGTTGTATTTTTTCTCTAGATATCTCCTTCTGATCAGAGTCCCTAGATTCTTACTCTTAACCTTCTCATCAATCTCACTGAATCTTATCTCTCCTCTCTCAAGCTTCTCATATATCTCATTAAAGATCTTCTCGAAGTCTACTTTCTCTCCAGACATCAATTCTCACTCTGACACTGTCGGCGCGAATTTAAGCCCGTAGTATATTAGTCCCGTAGAACCATCTACAACCAGTCTTCTCAAGACAGCCTCAACTCTCATACCAGGTCTTATCTTGTCCAGCTCTACATCCACTACTTGAGCAATCACGCTGAAACCCTCATCAAGATCTATCAGTCCTATCACTAGAGGAGAAAAGTCTCCGTGTCCTGCAGGGGTTTGGTAGACTATTGTATACTCTCTCAGAACACCTCTACCTGAAGAGTATCTGAACTCCAGATCTGTCGAGCCGCAGTAGATACATCTAGACCTTGGGGGATAGAAAGATCTCTTGCAAGAATTACATCTAGCATATTTAAGCCTATATAATAACTCTCTATTCCTCCAGATCTTAGCAGGGGTCCTCTCGATCATCATCTCACCCTCCTAAGTACAATAACGTAGCTAGAATCCCCAATACCATTCATATTCTGCGCAGCTGCATACTCGATCTCGCCCAAGACGTTGTTTTTGAAAGATCCTGTTAATGCTGAGAATATTTCGTGAACTTGATACAGCCCAGTGGCACCCCACGGATTCCCTCTTGCTTTAAGACCTCCGCTTAGATTGAGATATATATCTCCGATCCTAGAATCTTCAAACTCTTCAGGAGCCCTCCCCCTCTCTGTCAAGCCTATTGATTCTATTACTATGAAAGCATTTGGAGTGTAATTATCATGTATCTCTACATATTTGATTTTTCTAGAGTCTACTCCAGCCATGTTCAGAGCCTCCTCCCAGCTCTCTCTAACAGATCTGAAGATCAAGAGATCTTCTCTCGAAGAGAGATCCTTTATATCAACAGAAGCGCCAAAACCTTCCACCGACACGAGAAGATCGTGTTTCTCTCTAGCTTCTTCAGAGACTATGTATATAGCCACAGCACCATCTCCAAATGGATATGCGTCTAACAGTCTGAGAGGCTCTGCGAGGATAGGAGAGTCTTTGTAGCTGTCAATATTTATCTTAAACCTAAGCTGAGCGTGAGGAGTATCCGGCGAGTTTTGATGCATAGTATAAGGCCATATAAACAGATCTTCATACGCGTACTCGTATCTCTTCATATAGAGCTTAGCCAGAATAGCTGATTCGGCCAGTGGAGAGGCTCCGTGAAGCTGCATATAGTCAGAATCTTTTATAGAGGCGTAGACCTTAGCCATTCGAGAAACAGGAGCTTCAGAACCCTTATCAACTCCTATCACTAGTGTTCTCTTACTCGCGCCGGAGCTTATTAGAGAGTGTGCTAGTTGAAATGCTGCTAATCCCGAGGCTTCTCCACTCTCAACTCTGTAAACTCTCACTCTCTTCAAGCCTAGATAGTCAGCTACGAGATCAGCTATAGAACTCTGATGATCCACGAGCTCTGACGCCATTGAAGAGATAATTAGAGTGTCAGGTGAGATGTCTTCGGAGAGGTTTTTCTCGAGAGAGCTTAAAGCATCTCTAGCTAGAGTTTTATAACTCTTCTCGTAGTATCTATCTATCTTCACAACACCCGAGGCTGCCACAAAACTCTTCACATGATCACCTCTCGTACTTAGTTATCTTACCTCTCATCTTAGCATATCTAGCATAGTCAATATAGATCTTTTTTGACAGCATATCTACTACTTTGGGAGCCTTATCTCTCTTCTCTAAAACCTTCTCTGTCACCGTAATAGCATAAGCATCAGCTCCTGCACCACTCCCGAAGGGGGCCATAAGTATTCTAGACCCTGGCTTAGCCTCTTCCAGAACTTTAGCTAAGCCCATTAGAGCCGATCCGTTGTAAGTATTCCCTATGTAAGGCGTGAGCAGACCTGGAAGAATCTTCTCTCGGGGGAAGCCTAACTTAGCCCCCACCTGGAGTGGGAATTTACCATTTGGCTGATGAAATATAGCGTAGTCAAAATCAGAAGGCTTGTAACCTCCCTTAGCAAATAATCCTCTCACAGCATTTATAATATGATCGAAGTATGCAGGCTCACCTGTGAAAGCTTCTCCATGCTCCGGGTAGGGTGCTAGAGATCTCCTCCAGAAGTCAGGTGTGTCTGTGACATATGTGTAAGAGTCTTCTATAATAGCCGCAGCATTTTCAACACCGCCTATCACTAGAGCTACGCCACCACTACTAGCAGTAAACTCTAGCACATCTCCCGGAGAGGCCTGTGCTGTGTCAGCCCCCACTACCAGCGTGTATCTAGCCACCCCAGTATTGACTAGTGAAATGCTTATTCTGATAGCTTCTGACGCAGCTCTACAAGCAAACTCCAGATCCGAGGCTAGCTTTGATTGTTGCACTCCTAGAGCGTCTCCGATTATCGTTGCAGAAGGTTTGACAGCGTAGGGTTTAGACTCTGTGCCTACAAAAACAGCTCCGATCTCCTTAGGGTCTATCTCAGCTCTTTGAATAGCGTATTTAGAAGCTCTCCAGCCTATAGTTATCGTATCCTCATCTAGTGCTGCCACAGCCTTCTCCTCGATCCATATAGCCTTCGGTGTGTAGGGATCCATACCCCACAGAGAGGCTATCTCATCAGCTCTAACTCTGTATGGAGGTATGTAAGCACCCCAGCCAACTATCCCCGCTCTGATCATGTTAAGAAACACACCAAGTATATTTCTCTACAGAGTATTTAAACTTTAGCCAATAATGAAAGTCAGATTAGACAATTGTATAAAGATTCTTTTGAAGCAAAAGTCCTTATGAGAGTTAATATATCCTGATAGTTGTTATTATCATTGAGATTTGATATGAGTAATGAAGAGTATACTGAAAAAAGAGATCTAGTGACACCTGGAAGTGTGATCGGGGTAATAGAAGAGTTTCTACCAGGCGAATTTGTTTATGAGAGAGACGGATATCTGATCTCTAGTATCGTTGGAAATCTTAGCATTGATATGAATAGTAGAGTAGCCTTGATAAAACCTTTCAAAGAGATCAAGAGATTAAGCCCTGGAGTATTTGTCTACGCGCTGGTGACTCATACTAGAGGAGAGATAGCGATGACAAGAATCCTAGGCTTCGATCTGGTGGAGATATTCAAGAATCCTCTAGTAGGAGTGCTACACGTATCACAGATACCCAGCGATGTTAAAACCAGGTTTATAGATGATCTGGTGAGAGTAGGCGAGATAATCTATGCCAAGATTCTTTCAAAAACACAACCCTACTTTCTATCTATGAGAAGTCAGAAGGCGAGTATAGTAGTAGGCCTGTGTCCTAGATGCGGTTCTTTTCTAGGCAGAGCTAAAGAGAGATTAATATGCCCTAGATGTGGGTATTCTGAGATTAGAAAGCCTATCACAAACTATCTCTATAGACTGACAGAGCTGAAGAGAGGAGTGTGATGAAGAAGAGTTTTGTTGTTAAATGCGGAGATCTATGTGAAGAGCTGGCTAGTAGAATAGCTGAGGAGGGTATCGAGTTTAGTAGTATAGAGGTCTCAGGAGGTTCTATGAGAATAACTTTTTCAGATGATATAGTAAACCCTGAAAGAGAGATAGAAGAGATCAAGAGAATATTTGCAGAACTAAGACCAGTGTCGCCGAGCGGTGTTAAGAAAATAGATGTGAGTAGGATTCAGAGAATAATAGAAGGACCTATAATGCCTGATGTGATCTGTGAACTGCTAAGACTACGCGGGTATAAAGCTGATTATGATGGGAGGAGCATAGCTACGAATGCTTCGTATGAGACTATAATAGATGTTAGTAAGAAAGTTAGTAGCTGTATAAAGAGACTTGCGAGAAGAGATCTCACTCTACAAGCTAAGAAACTCGTGGTCTTTACATGCGCATATCACGAGATAGAAGATCCTGGAGCTTGTGTAGAGACTCTAGCTAGAGAGGGTTTGCTAAAACTAGCTGAAGAGAATCTATATCATATATCTTCAAATGATCTTTCTAACCTGATGAGAAAATCAGCTGAAATTCTATGTGAAGAGACGTTAGAAGAAAACTCTCTTACAAATGAGAGTATTAACTCACAGAGTGAAGAAGGGTTTAGAGAAGATCTTATGACATGAGAGAACTCTCTCGCTATCGCTGAGAGAAAGTTTTTCGAATACGAGATATTTAAAGATTGACACGACCAAAAAGAAAAATAGGGGTCTTTGCATGGGCATAACTTTCGCTGATATTGAGATAAATAATGTTAGATTCAGAGCGCTCGTAGACACAGGTTTTAATGGAGATATTCTCGTTAATAGAGAAGTAGCTGAGAAACTCGGTCTCCCTATAATAGGAGTCTCTGAGAGGAGAACAGTGGATAATAGAGTGATTAAGACAAAAGTGTCTTATGGCAGAGTTAAACTGCTAGACTCAGAGGGCTATGTGATTATAGAGATAATAGATGAAATGCCTCTAGAAGTACTAGTGGGAGTCAGAGCTTTAGAGGCTCTCGGATTTATAATAGATCCTACTACAGGCACTCTTAAAAAAATAGGATTAATAGTTGTGTAGAGAAAAAACAAACTTTTATTCTACGGCTTTCTAGGATGGGTTGTGTGTGTTGGAGTAGATGTTTGTTTTGATATCAACTCGCTCAGAGTCTCGTATATCTTCTCCAGCTGCTCGTATACTGATGTTATAATTCCTTTTGCTCTAACAATAGTCTCTAGAGCCTTGATCTTCTCTCCAGAGCTATAGAGTTTTTGTGCTTGTTCTGCTAAGATCTTTGTCTCATTGATCTTATCTTCTGCTAGTGACAGTATTGCTAAGAATCTATCTAGAGTTTTGCATATCTCAAGTGTCTCTCTAGTAGTGTTTGTACATATAGAGTTCTTTATATCTCTTATCTTGCCCAACAGATCGTTCGAGACTTTCGTAAGATTCATTACTTTATTTAATGTCTCATTATACATTTTGTCTATATCTCTCTGGATCTCAGGCGACTTTAATATCTCAACTGTCGCACTGCTCAGACTCTGATTGATGTTTTGAAGTTCTATTTTTACTCTTGCGATGATCATTATTATAGGAACTAGATTCTTTATATGAGAAGTGTTTTGCAACTCTGTTAGAAGCTGAGTTATAGTGTTATTTATCTCTCTGAGTTTCGATAGTAGCAGAGTATTATTGGCTAGAGTCGCTAGTTCTATCAACTCTTCAGCCTGTCTTTGCAACGCTGTTAACTCGCTTATTAATCTCGCTGTCACATTTAGAAGAGTCTCGTTAGAAGCCTCTTCTATAGACTTCTTCTTAGCAAGCTCAGCTACTGAAGAGACATATTCTCTCAGGATCTCTATTCTCTCTATATTCTCTCTTACAGCTTCTAACGCTCTCTCAGAAGCGTTGACGCTAAGCAGATGTTGATAGACTCTCTCTAGAACACTTACAACTTTTAAAGAATCATTGTCAGCAGGTTTAATACCCTCTATAGAGCCTGTCTCTATAACTCGAACTTTCATCTCGATGAAAGCTCTAGCCGCTCTCTCTATATTCTTTATCTCTATATCAATGCTAATATTGTGAAGCCTCTTCATATACTCATTCGCATCTCTAGCCGAAGATAGGTTCTTGATATAATCTTCTATCTCTTCTCTAGATAGGTTGAGCTCTCTGAATCTATTCTCTAGAGCTCTTGTGAGTCCGCCTAGATATCTCTGAGCGACCTGACCAACAGAATATGCTCTACCACTTCTAACATACTCTTCTATACTAGCAAGAGTCTTTGAAGCATTCTTAACCCACTCGTCAAGCTGATCTGTTGTGAGACTAGAGATATTGATAGATAATAGATTTACTATCTGGTTCTTAATATCGCTTGATAAGTTAAGAACTAGAGATCCGTTTAGAATCTCTCTAAGTATCTGAGCCTTGATAATCATATTTTGATAAACAGTACTACCTCCACTACTCTGATTCTCTGCGTATAGCAAGATCTGTGGCGAGATCATAGATCCTATCAGTAGTATGACTAGCACAAGACCAAGAGCGCTACTAGTAATCTTCTTAACCACCTCTGATCTATATACCTTCTCTATACCCACCGTCTTATCACCATGATAATATGTAGAGTAGACCTAGGGTTTAAAGAACACTGTGAGACGCTCGTTTCACTCGGAGAGACTCTTCGAAAGAATCTTTTTCTAGCGCTAGAAACAGATCTACACTCAGATCTTTGGTTTTTTGATAAGAGTGATCTTATTCTGAATACCTATTTTCTCAACTCTAACGATGCCTAGTCTCTCAAGTCTCTTAACATGTCTCCATAGAGTTGTTTTAGGTATTCTCAGGATGTCTTGAAGCTCTGATTGAAAGATAGATCCTCCTCTGACATCTAATACTTCTATAATCTTTCTATCTATATCGTCTAAGTAGAGCGAGATGCTTCTCTCAAAAAAATCTTCTCCTAGCAATTATAACTCCTATCACGATTATCACTACTAGCACTGCCACCAGGATTAACAGATTTTGGATAGAGCCTACTAGAAGAGGCGGAGCTTGAGTGGGTGTAGAAGATAATAGAGGTGGCGAGGGTGGCATAGTCTGTGGAGATGATGTTGTTATAGTTATGTAGAGAGGTGGAGAAGTAGTAGTCTGTACACTGGGTGGAGAAGGTGTTCTGAGAGTATATTCTATTACTTGAGGCCCTCTAATACTCAGATAGAGAGTATTGTTATAGATGCTATAGTTCAATATACTCTCTGGCAGAGTCAGTATAACTATGCTATAGAGAGGCACTATTAGTATGATAGTATCGTTAGTGTCTATACCGAGTCTAAACACGCCATTCTCAATAGACACATTAGCTATATAAGATATAGAGACGAGCGAGACTCTGTCAAGTATTAGAATTATAGAACCTCTATCATATATTACAGGCAGGATCTCACTGTCTCTGCGAGCTATTATACTAGCTGGTATAGGAGGTATAGGAGCTTTGATCTCTTGAATACCCTGTGGAAGTGTTATATTCATAAACACCTCTACCACTCCATCAGAGCCTATGGTTGCTACTATAGAAGAAGTCTCGCCAAGAACGAGGCTGCTCTCTAGCGACAGAAGAGAGAATAACAACACTATTACTAAATATCTCAACAAGATCTTCATACTCGACAATATTAAGACCCTTAAAAGGTTTCTCTAACTCTCACTTATAAGTTTAAAAAGTGAGACTCTCCCCATAGCTCTGTGAAAGCGAGATTAGTGCGGGGGGTGGGATTTGAACCCACGCAGGCCTACGCCAACGGGTCTCTCCTCGCGGCCGGAACTTGAGCCCGCCCCCTTTGACCCGCTCGGGCACCCCCGCCTATTTTTAAGTGACTTTTGAGAGAAAATAAAAATTTGGATAATAGATCCTTTTGCCCCTTCGCGTGCTACAAGTGAATAACATTCCGAATCTTCTCTGCAGCCATAATAGGATCTCTGTCTGTCAAAAAAATATTTTTGGTGTTATAAAAAGTGACTAGGGGGTGTCTCTGTTGGTGCATAGAAAAAGAGTCGTAATTATCGGTGCTGGTGGTAGAGATTTTCATAATTTCAATGTGTACTTTAGGAATAATCCTTATTATGAGGTTGTTGCTTTTATTCACACTTCTCAGATACCAGGTCTTGTTAGTAAGAGATATCCTCCCGAGCTTGCTGGCGAGTTTTATCCCGATGGGATACCTATCTATCTCGAGAGGGATCTCGAGAGAGTAATAAAAGATCTTAGAGTAGAAGAGGTTGTGTTAAGCTTCAGTGATCTAGACTACGCTAGTCTAGGCAGGATCATAAGTAGAGTGGTTTCTACCGGAGCATCTTTCCGCATTCTAGGACCTGACGAGACAATGATTTCATCAATTAAACCTGTCATAGCCGTGACGGCTGCTAGAACTGGTTCTGGTAAGAGTAGTCTGTCTAGAAAGATAGTCTCGTATCTCAGAGAGAAGGGTGTCAGTGTGGTGGTGGTTAGACACCCAATGGTGTACAAGGATCCTGGGAAGATGATAGTACAGATCTTCGAGAGAGAAGAGGATCTAGAAAGAGAGAATGTTACGATAGAAGAGAGAGAAGAATACGAACAATATGTTAGAGAAGGAGTGAGAGTGTTAGCTGGGGTAGACTATGGTAAGATACTGAGAGAGGCTGAGAGACTTGGGGAAATAATAATATGGGATGGAGGTAATAATGACTGGCCTTTCTACAGACCTGATCTAATGTTCACAATAGTTGATGCTATGAGACCTGAGAATATAGATGGGAGCTATCCCGGAGAGATCAATGTGAGACTAGCTAATGTCATAGTTATAAACAAAGTAGATCAGGTCGAGAGGGAGAGTGTTAAAGAGATAGAGAAGAAGATCAAGAAACTGAACCCGAGAGCAGAGATAGTGAAGACTGTGAGCGATGTGCACGTAGACAAGCCAGAGATGATCAGAGGGAGGAGAGTGTTGGTAATAGAAGACTCGCCCACGGTAACCCATGGAGGAGCTAGGTATGGGGCTGGATATGTTGCGGCAATCAAATTTGGAGCTTCAGAGATAATAGATCCTAGGAAGTGTTCTGTAGGTGAGATTAGGAGACTATACGAAGAGTATCCTCACATGGCCGAGATAATGCCTTCAACAGGCTATGACGACAGGCAACTGAGAGATCTTAGAGAGAGCATCTATAGATGCTCTCCAGACGTGGTTGTAATAGCCACACCAGCTCCTCTGGCTAAGATACTCGATCTAGACATACCATATGTGCAAGTCTCGTTTAGCATACGAGTAGTAGAGGGTAGGAGAATTGAGGATATTCTAGACGAGTTTATAAGAGATAGAGTTAGAATATGATCAGGTCTCGAGATAGCTTGTCCAACTCTATAACACTGCCATCCTCTGTCACAGCAACATTACTCTCAACCCTGACACCAAAAGAGCTTTTTATATAGACACCAGGCTCTATCGTGAACACTACTCCACGTTCGATCACATCGCTAGAATTAAGCGATATGTAAGGAGGCTCGTGAACCTCTAGACCTATACCGTGACCAGTTCTATGAACTATAAATCTCCCCAAACCACTATCTGTTAAACACGTTCTCGCCAAGAGATCTATCTCTGAAGCTCTCAGACCGACTTTAATGCTCCTGAGAATCTCATTATAGCAATTAGTGTATGAATTGAAAACATCTCTCAACTCTCTAGAAGGCGTTCCCACAACATACATTCTAGTGAGATCAGATGTATAACCGTGTTCCTCGACAACTCCCAGATCTATGAGGACAGGATCTCCTAGTCTGAGAGTTCTATCACCAGACCTATGATGAGGCTCGGCGGTGTTCTCTCCGAAAGCTACGATAGGTTTGAAAGCCAGCTCGAATCTCTCGCTAGCAATCATATTAACGATCTGAGTCTCTAGAAATCTCTCAGTTATACCAGGAACCATCATGTTATACACCTCCTGAAGAATCTTCTCAGCCGCTTTAACAGCCTCATAGATCCTCAGAATCTCTTCGTGAGACTTTCTATATCTGAGATCTCTTGTTATTTTGGATAAGAGATATACTCTCTCTGGATGTAATCTCTCTCTAAGATACTCTAGCTGAGACAATCTCATACTATCCTCGTAAAAACCTATCTTACCATAGATCCTGAGATTGCGAGCGATCTTCTCAATATACTGATCAGGACCCATAGAATCGCTCCAGAAAACTATCTCTACAAACTCTTTCACATACTCTGGCACAGACTCGAGCTGAGGTGCTAGGAGAACTACCTCTCCATATGTGTTAACAATAAGAATCATAAGTCTCTCATAGCTCTCTACGCGAAGTCCTGTGAAATACGTTAGATTAGGCGATGGTGTGACCACCATGTAATCTCCTCCTAAAACCTCGAGATTCTTTATAGCGTTGCTTATCCTATTCTTATACACACTCGATGAAAACACCATATTGTTTTCATGAATTATAATATTACAAGAATAAATAACTTATAACGTTAAACTTAGTTGGAGATATGATGAGCTCTCTCGAAGAGCTTAAGAGAATAATCATAGTATCAATCGAAGAGAACAAAGATCCTCTGATCAAGGCCGCTTTCTACTCAGACAAAGACGTGAGAGAGATAGTGGATAGACTGCTCGAGAGATGGGAGAGAGCAGGCTTCAGAGGAGCACCTCTAGACTACGCCACTTATGAAGAGCTGAAGATACTAGCTTCCAAGGCCGAGTTCTATAGAGACGCGCCTAGAGAACTCTATCTGAGAAGATTAATCAGCGAGAACCTTGAGAGTCCTTAGACACTCTCTCTCAGCCAGCCAAGATATCTCTTGACACTATCGAGAGGATCTGTGAACGTATAGCTAGTTTTTCTAATGAACTTCTCTGAGGAGATTCTAGCATCTCCAGAGAGGATCATCTCTATAAATCTCCTGTCAATATCGCTGAGAAAAACTTTAGAGATTGAGTAGAGAAGTTTGATAGTGCTACTAGTGATCTTGATAAGACTTCTCCTACCCACGATCTCTAGAGCGACTCTACTTATATCTCTCAACGTGATCTCTCTAGGAGAGGCTATATGATAAAACTCGTTATAAAGATCTCTTCTCTCTATTATTAACTCTATTATTCTAACAAGATCTCTGACGTCGAGGATATTAAGCTTAGTGTCTATATCGAGCTCCACACCTACTCTAGAGAGTCTCATTAGATCAATCCACTCTCTATGAGTATTATACTCACCTATTATCAAACTAGGTCTCAGTATAACGTAGCTAATACTCTTCTCATCACAGATCTCTCTTACTCTAATTTCTCCGAGACATTTTGACATCTCATAATAAGTCTTTAGATATTCTAGGTGAGAACAGTGTTTCTCTTCTTCTCTGACAGGTTTATCTAGATCCATGTTGCTAGCTCCTATCGAGCTAATATGAATATAGAGTATATTCTCTCCAAGGATCTCTACCGCTCCCAATATCTCCTCCGCGATATAAACGTGTGATTTGAGAAACTCTTCTCTAGACCCCTTGAAGATACCTATAGTGTTAATGACCACGTTAGGTCTTATTTGTCTGAATAGATCTCTTAGACGTTCTCTATCAAAAGAATCTATTACGAGTATCTTTACACCTAGTCTTTCATATGCTTCTATCACAGATCTTTTCTTACTCAGAGTATCTCTCCTAACTAGAGGATAAGTCTCGAACCTTCTTTTATAGAGATGCTCAACTATATTCCTACCTACAAAACCGGTGGCTCCGGCAACTAAGACTCTTTTCTCATTCTTCATCTTAGTAGAATAATATCATACAGATAAAAATAGTATTAAAAACATTGCCCCTCTAATACTGAGTATTACTAGAGATAGGATCAGAGATTAATAGAAGATTCGTTAGAGTAGAATAGATCTCTCACACTATTACATATGTGAATATAAGGCAACTACATTTATTGAGATTATCATTATAATATCATTAGCTGATATTTATGCCCTTTCTAGGTCTTGTAGAACATGTTATATGGGGTCGCGCAATTGTGAGAGTAGATAATCCTCTGGAGATACCTCAGCTCAGATCTAGAGTATACGACGAGAAGAGAAGTTTCGTGGGTGTAGTAGTAGATGTGATAGGATCTGTTTCAAAGCCTTACGCAGTAGTTAGTCTGAGAGACAAGTCTATCACTCTATCAAAAGGATCAAGACTATTCTATGAGAAGACTGTGAAGAGGAGGAGAAGATGAGCGCCTCAGCAGATTCAGGTGGAGAGACTATAGAGATAATATACGATCCTGTTAGAGGCGAGTATATAAATCTGCTCACAGGAGAGGTTGTGTACGATAGCGAGACGATTAGCGGGAAAGATTGGAGAGCCTATAGCGCGGAAGAGCATCTCACGAGAGCTAGAACAGGCTCTGGGCTCACCTTTAAGGTGCATGATGGAGGCATAACTACGTTCATTGAAGGTGATAACAAGTATAGTAATCTTCAGAGAAGACTTAGGAGAACTGGAGATACTAGTGTGAGAAGAGAGATCGAGGCTAAGAAAATCTTAAATGAGATAGCCGGGATATTGAATCTGCCCGAGGTATTGGTAGAGGATGCGGGAATACTAATTAAGAAAGCTGTGAATAAGAATCTGATTAAAAGAAAGAATATTGAGGCTGTAGTAGGTGCTATTATCTATAGAGTAGCTTTTATAAGAAAAATAGATTTAGATAAAGATCAGTTGTTAAAGATACTTGGTGTCTCAAAGAAGAAATTGTTTAAAACTCTGAAGAGGCTAGAATGGGAGAATCTGTTCGACGAGTTTAGAGAGAGAGTGAGTAAACATGCTAGAGATAGGAGAGGGGGCTCGATGTGTGGAGGGAGTGGTATGTTTGTTCTGCTCGAGAGATTAGAAGTGTCTGAGAACGTGAAGAGACTCGCCTCGAATATAATAGAATCTCTTAGTAGAGTCAATCCCTCAATATGCTCTGGAAAGAATCCTAGAGGTCTTCTGGGAGCCGTGGTCTATATAGCTTCTATTATATCGAGCGAGAAGATCTCGCAGCAAGAAATAGCGAGAAGACTTGGAGTGTCTGAGGTCACTATTAGAAATAGATATAAGAATATTCTAGACGAGGTAGATATAGTAGTGTTTATCTGATCCTACTCATAGTGGTCTCAATTCATTCTCTCTCATACTCTACTATTCTAAGAATCTCAGACCCGCTCAGTCTGGTCACTCTGAAGTACTTGTTGCTTAGTCTTCTCAAGTCGGGATTGTCGCCAAGAATCATTACAGATACTAGTTTTGCGTCAACAGCCTTCAGCTGTTTACCCACGATATTCTCCGCAATCTTATCTTCACCATCTGTTATTAATATAACCTCGTTAGGAGCTCTGTGACCCATATTTCTTATATCCTGTGCGGCTGTTATGAGCGCTCTAGTAATATCAGTTCCACCCCCACTTCTGATTCTCGAGAGATAGTCTATAAGCCTTACTATCTCAGAGAGCTTGGCTCTCTTAGAAACTCTAATAAGTGTGTAAGGCGTTGTGTCAAAGAATCTCATCGCAAACATCCTCCCCTCTCTCCTAGCTCTCATGAGAAGAGCTAGTGTAGTTGCTTTAGCCCATCTAATCTTGTCTCCATCCATAGAGCCGCTCTTATCCATTAAAACATATATAGGACCTGTGCTTAGAGTCAACTTCTTCTCGTACAGCAGAAGTCTACCCTCTATTGTCTTAACATATATATACTCGAGTGGGTAGGCTAGTTCTGAGGGTACTATACGCTCTATGTCTGAACCCTCCTCATAGCCCTCGACCTCGCCCTTACTACTCCTCACTTTTCTCTTCTTAGAACTAGACCTCACGTCTGGCAGATTCTCTAGAATCTCTAGTAGCTTTGATATATCAACACTTCTACTCAATCTAATAATCTCTTCAGCACTCTCGTCAAAGTCTAGCACCGAGCCTACCCCAGCTTGATTTCCTAGCAAGATCTGTTCTAGCTTAGAGAGTAGTTTGCTCTCGCTCACAACTTTTTTAACAGCGTTTCTAACGGCTCTGTCTATATTATTACTCTCGTTCTCCTCCCTATTATCAGCGCTCTCATTGTCACTATCTCTACCAGCACTTTCATTAGTCATACTCCTGCTAAGCTCTCTTATGATACTCTCTATAATGCTCGCAGCTATAACCATGGATCTATTAGAGTTTAGAAGTGTAGTTTCTCTAATACTCTTAATCTCAGGGTCTTCGATGAGACTCTTGACGATCTGGTAGTGAAGTAGATTAGATCTCTCGATCTCTTTCTCGGATTTGATAAGAGGGTATGGGAGATAGAGAGTGTAGAATACATCGACAGCTAGATTAGTATTGAATTGCTGAGGAGGTTTAATGAATCTCCTCACTATATCGAGAATCTTCTCTCCTCTATATCTTACCAGAGGATCCTCGTATCTCACGTTTAACAATACTCCCGGCATTACGACAGCCTCTTCTTGATATTCTCAAGAACACTATCGATCAACGCTATGACCTGTCTCCCCTCACTCTCCACAGCTTTATCACCGCTCTCTATGATCATTGATACAACTCTCTCTCGAGTCAACTCTAAGTCTCTATATATCTCTATCAGCTTCTGCTCTAAGAATCTTGATAGAGGGGGTTTAGGGTATGAAGAGACGTAGTTGGCAATATCTCTCACGTTAATCTTTATCTCTTCAAGCATTTTTAGATATCTCTGAGGAGTCTTTAGCTCCTCGTTTAGTATTGTTGACACTTTATCGAAGTCCTCGATGTCTCTAGGCACGACATATTTTAGTGAGAGTAAGTCTTGTTCCACAGCCTCTAATCTGCCCTCGATAAAAGCTGATGCTGCAATGATCTTGAGGGCCTTACCCTTCCTACGATCTGTCACGTGAATACCCTTACTCTCAAAGATAGAGTATAGTTTTAAAAGCTTACTCTTTATACTCTCTAAATCAATCCTCTCTAGTATTATCGTCCTGATGCTCCTGAGATCTTCTATACACATCACAGCTTCAACTCTCTCCTCCGCAATGATCTTTTTCTCGAATCTCCACTCGTACTCTAGAAGATCTCTCCAATAATCCTCGAAGACAGGTCTCACGTATTGTCTCAAAAGCATTCTATCGTACAGAGCGTCTAGCTCGGGATCGTCTGGAACCTCGTTTGAAGCTCCAAAGAGACTCCAAAGAGGAACTCTAATCTCGGTATAGCCGTCGTAGAATATCCTCTCGTTGAGAATAGTGAGTATCGAGTTTAGTATAGCTGAGTTAGCCTTGAATATCTCATCTAGAAAAGCTATATCTGCCTCAAGAAGCTTTCCTCTAGTGATTCTAACATATCTACCCTCTTTCAAGGCCGCCAGATCTAGAGGTCCGAAAAGCTCTGAAGGCTCTGTGAACTTGGTCAATAGATACATGAATAATCTGGCGTTGAGAAGCTGAGCAGCTCTTCTTATAAGAGCACTCTTAGCAGTGCCCGGCTCACCTATCAACACAGCGTGTTCTCCTGTCATAAGCGCTAGAATTATCACTCGAGCCTCCTCATCTCTACCTACAAAAGGCTTGACCAGCTCATCTCTGAACCTCTGGAGTAAGCGTGAGTATTCATTGACATCTTTCAAATAATACCAACACCTCTCTGTCTGAATAGATTATTTCTTTAAAAGAATATATCTTAATACAATGATTCTCTAAGACAAGTCTTTTTAAACCTCACACCTATATAAATAACTAGGATGAGGGCCCGTAGCTTAGCCAGGTAGAGCACCCGGCTCATAACCGGGGGGTCCGGGGTTCGAATCCCCGCGGGCCCATTGACAGATAGTGTTTTGCTTGACGAAGATTTCTGGGGTCTGTGTCGTGTTATAGAATCTATTCTCTGTATAGATATAGGCGAGAGACTGTACTACTGCTCTCCCGCAGGCTTGTTCAGGTCTGATAAATATGTTTATCTAAGGTTATTCTCGGGGTCTAGAACTCTCGATCTATTGGGTTTGGGGAGAGAGGTTTTTCTGCTGGTGTGTAGAGATCCTCTGGTCTTCCTCGAGAGAGTCTTGCGAGAGAGATTGATCGAGAGAGACGCTTTTGAGAGATTAAAAGATTTGTGTGGTGTGTGTACGAGAGTTAAGTTAATCATGATCAATCTTTACTCTGACGATGACTCTAAGATCTATTTGGCAGAGCCTCTAGAAGACTTGGAGAGATGTTGTGAAGAGACCAGACACATAGCCAGAGTGTGTAGAGCTGAGAACATGATAATCGAACTCTTGATCCACTATACTAGGAGACATCTTTACGTGAGAGAAGTCGGGGAGGAGTTTGCGAGGAGAAGAGTTGTTATAGAGAGACTCTACAGAGATCTTATGAGACTGAGTGTTATTCGCGATAGAGAACTTGTAGAGATCCTCGATCTAATAGTAAGATCTCTTATTTGAGCTCTCTCAACTCTCTGAGTATCCTCGTAAAACTTCCAGAAGGCTCTTGAGGCTTTACTATGTCTATAATAACATATCTCACAGAAGGCTCGATCTCTCTTATAGTCTCTGTTATCATCTCTTTAACTCTGATTATCTCTTCAAGACTACTCTCTGGACTGATCTCGACTTGGATAATCACTATATACTCTCCAGGCTCTAGAGTCAGACTCTTTATATCATTTATATCGATCACCTCGGGAATAGCTATCACGCTTCTAACAATTCTCCACAGAACCTCTCTAGGAGCTGAGACTCCTACTAGGATCCCTATGTTCTCATACACTATATGACCAGCGCTTATAATTATGATCACAGCTATAATCGTTGAGAGATAGAGATCTATAGAGTTGTTAGAGATGTAGAGTGAGAGAATAGCCAGAGCATTACCCGATATACCTAAGAGATCTTCGAGAATCAAAGGTTTTAGAACAGCTCTACCACCATAAGAAGTTCTACTCATAATCCTCATAGTCATAGTCATAGTAGTGACATCAAATAGCACGGGAATTAGTAGATAGAGCGAGTAGCTTCTCCAAAGAGAAAGATCTTCTATCGATATACTCCTCTCAGAGATAAACCCCTCAACAACGATCATGTGAAAAACAGATCCTGCTAGCAGAACAGAAGAGATCATACTAGCCATATAAGTGAATCTAGCCCTGCCAAAAGGGTACTTGATAGAAGGAGGCTTGGTAGAGTAAGAGAAACCTTGATACAACGCGAAACTATTTAATATATCACCTACAGAGTGAAAAATCTCTGCAAATACAGATCTAGAGTATGTAGAGAGAAATACTAGCACTTTAATAGCTATAGAGACTATGTTAAACAAGAAAGAGAGTATTAACGGTACTTCCTCAAGCCTCCTCCTCAACTACGCTCAATAATAAAAACGTTAGAAAACTGATAAGCTTCTAATACCAACAAGATCAGACTATAAACAATCTGAACAACCCTCAGGATAAGAACATTATAAAACTCGCGAGACTACACACATCTTTTTCTGCGAGACTACTGAGAGAGTCAGAGTTTCTCTTATTTTATGAAGAGTTTTTCTCTCGATGCATACAATAGGTCGCGAAGCTTGTAATATTATTGAAAGAGATGCTTCGTCGCGCGTTTAACAAGGCACAGCTTTTATACGCTTATTCTCACTGATGATGCAATAAGTAGTATCTCTCCATTTAAAACTCTTTATGAAGATAGTCTTTATAAGCAGTGGCAGCGCTATGAATACTCTCACACCTGTTAATAGTGAGTATACAGCGAGATATCTCAGCTTGCCATAAGCGTGTCTCGCGCCATGGATTTTAGAGATAAAACTCGTTAAGATAATACTTTTCATAACGCCAGACACGTATAGGGTTAGCGATAGGAACAGCGAGATTAGCGTCTCTCCAAGACTTCCGAAGAAGAACACATATAGTGGGGAGAGCATAGATAGTGCTATGATGAGATAGCCTGCTAAGACGTGGTAGAACCCTTTAGGAGTGTATATTCTTATCATGAGAAGTTGTCTCGTAGACCATTCTATGAATCTTCTGAACCAATCTCTCTCACAGCTAACCTCTGTAAAACCTATACAATAAGGATTGAACACTACTCTAGCTCTATTTCTGACAAAAACTCTTCTCATAGCAGCATCGTCAGCGATCTCATCAGATAGTTCTCTAACAACACTATATCTGTCTATTAAAAACTTAAACGAGCTCATAAAACCTCCCCACACTATCCTAGTTCTCTGAAAAGAGACACTCTCGAAATATAGTGATGATATGAGATTATAGAGAGAACCGCAGAAACTATCCAAAAGATACCATCTGTAGCCTGATATGAGAGAGTTCTCGTGTCTAGCTAGAGTCTCTACAAGACTATGTACACATATATTAAGATTCTTGAAATAAGCATCGCAGTCTATGAGTATGAGGATACTATTCTCTTCTCTCACATCTCGTAAGCTCTCAAGAGCTGTCAATATGGCTCTAATCTTCTTAGAACAATATTTACAAACACTCTCTGAAGAGATCAGGATCTCTATAGAACTTATAGCCAGATCTCTTCTTAAGATCTCTCTTTCTATCTCATTGTCTACTACAATAAGAATCTTGATGTTATCACTGATCCGAGAAAACTCTCTCAGAGTCCTCATAAAATTCCCCAGATCTTCTCTACTCATCTTACTAGCTCTACAAGGAGATACGACTATTAAGCCTCTATCCAAACCCTCTCTAAGCCTCTCACTAGGTCTCGTATCTTTTAAAAGTCTCTGAAGGAACATGTGATTATACAGTATCTGTATGATGTTGACTACTACTACTAGCACGAGTATCACTATTACGACGAGTGTTATCAATAGATCTCTCCTCATACTCTTAGAGACAGATATTCTTAAAAATTCTACATAGAATTCATAATGGTTCTTAAAAAATGAATCTAGAAGTCGTAGAGAGAGATCTAGAGAGTTTTCTGAGAGAGCAGTACTCTAAGCTTTTCGCGCTTCCAAGAGATCTCTTTCTAGCACTACTCTTTATTCTAATTAACATATTTATAATGGTATTTTCTTATCTTCAAAACCCTGGCACAGGTGTCTTCTTAACATACTCACTCGCTGCAACTCTCTATCTCTTTATGCTAGTTCTATTCTTTAACAATATTGAGAATATAAGCATGGGTCTGAAGAGGATTCTCGGGATAGCTGTATTCTCTCTAGCCCCATATGCTTTTGTCTCGTGGATACTCTATGTTCTGGATAGGCCTATCTATACTATCTACTCAGCCTCTTCAGCGATGATCTTTCTGATCAGATATATATTCTGGGGAGATATGATCAGTTCTGTTCTTGTGAGTCTATTTATAGGATTCTCCGCCAGCCTAGTGGCCTCCGGATCTGTCTCTCTACTCACAGCTCTTGAAATATTCAAGATCTCGGTTATCTCAACGAGTATAATGTTGATCTTTATAATATTCATAGAGATCATAGGTAGATTAAGCGGTGTTAGAGCTTTTGATCTCGGCAGAGGCTTTATTAGAAGCTGGATGTTTGATGATAATAAATATCTTGAAGAAGTTCTCTCGAGAGATTCTGAGAAGAGAGATATAGTGATAAAGTCTCTTGTGTTTGACAGAGATAGAGAGAGAGTGATCTTGCTATACCCGGGATTCCACTTCGGACCTTTCAGAAAAGTCGGATCTTCAGACGCTGTATACGTATTCGATAGAGCACTAGGAGATCTGGGGTCTGTCTTAGTGTTTCACACAACAGGCACTCATGAGAGGAATATTGTGAAGAGAGATATAGTTGAGAGAATAGCTAGAGAGTATAGAGAGAGGCTGGAAAATATCATCAGATCCAGAGATTCTCTTGAAGATAAGATCTCTGTCGACTACCAGGCTAGCGAGGAAGGGTGGAGTGTGTATAGATTCGGCGGAGATAAATGTGTTTCTCTAATGATCTATAATACCAACGGTTCAGACGATCTCGATGAGCACTTGGAGAGCGAGATTGAGAGATTATATGGAGATAGGCTGGTAGTAGGTCTCGTAGACGCTCATAGCGTGTATGGGAGGAGAAATTATGACACATATAATCTTGTGAAGCTACTAAGATCCTCAATTGAAAAACACTCCAGAGATGCTAGGAGTAGTTTTAGAATAGGTTTTGGAGTGTCTAGAGTAAAGAATCTCTGCGGAGGTCTCTGTAGTGATCTTGTCAAGTCACTTGTTATAGAAGTAGATGGCGAGAGAGATCTGATAGTATATATCTATGGTAACAACATGATTAAGAGTGCTCACGAGAGAATAGTTAGCGAGATGCGCTCAAAAGGTTTTAGAAATGTTGTCATAGTCACACCAGATGATCATAGCTGTGCAGCTGTTAGTATAGGAGATCCCTACGTGGCTGTTAGGTTATGTAGCGATCTATTGGAGGCCGTTCGAGAATCTGTGAAGAGAGCTCTAGAAGATCTTGGCGAGGCAAGGCTGTTATGCGATAAAACAGTTTTCAGAGAGATCCCTGTTATGGGGTCTGCCGTGTGGAGCTATATTAGAGGGTTAGAGAGACTAGGCCCTATAACCCCTAGACTATGGACTATCTTCTTGATCGCGAGCATCATACCATTATTCTTATTCTAATCCCATATAACTCTTATCTCTTGGCTATATCTCTTATTATAGCTCTATTAGCTATAATAAGATCTCTTGGACTGATCTCTATCAGAGAGTCTATAGTGCCTCCACCCCCGTATACCGTCTCGTGGGTTAAGACCTCGGAGTCTATGATGAAACCAGCTATATTATCTATGCATAGGGGTGGTAGGGCGCCTACTTCGTAACCTGTTGTTCTCTTAATCTCATCACTGCTTGCCAGTCTAACAAGATCAGATCCTATTATCATCTTGACCTTGTCTAAATCAACCATCTTATCCCCGGGAACTATGGCCGCGTAATATTGATTCTTATTATCAACTAGTATGATCGTCTTGATTATCCTCTTTAGACTAACACCGAGCGCCATAGCTGCTTCTCTAGCAGTCTTAACTCTCTCGCCGAGCACTATATGTCTATACGCGATCCCTTTTTTCTCAATACAATTCTTTAACTCTTCAACTCTCATCATAACTATCTTTTAATATTCTAAAGATAAAATAGCATAAGGTGTTTCAATGATAGAACTCTTAGAAGAAGCTGTAGAACACGCTCTGCATCTAGGCGCTTCTTACGCTGAGGCTAGATATCATAGTATAGATGAGTTTAGCATATCTACTAGAAATGGTCTTGTGATCGGTGGTGGAAGAAGTATTAGTAGAGGTATAGCTGTTAGAGTTCTCGTGAAAGGAGCGCTAGGGTTTGCCTCTACTAATACTCTGACTAGAGAGAGTGTTAGAAAGACTGTTGAAAACGCTTATTCTAAGGCTAGTTCTATCTCTAATCTCATGAAAACCGCGCTAGTCATGTCTCGCGAGAGACTTGGTAGAGCTAGGTATGAGGTTTATCAGAAGAAAGCTCTTCACAATGTGCCTATAGAGGAGAAACTCTCTCTACACCGAGAGATAGCTAGAAATGTGGGGTTAGCCGTGAGAGAGAGTAAGCTTGTCTCGCTGTTGGTGAATTATAGCGAGTCTATTGAAGAAAAGATCATATTAAACAGTGATGGAGCTTATATCGAGAGTAAGATTCCCAGACCTCATCTATACGTGAATATCTCACTAGCACACCCGCAGAAGGGGACTATTCAAAAATTTGAGAGTATAGGAGGGTCTGGAGGATATGAGATCTTAGAGATAGATCGGGTTGTGAGAGAGTTGACAGAGCTGACAGGTACTATGGAGAAGATTCTTTTAACAGGTAGAGAGCCTCCTAAAGAGCCTGTAGACGTGGTCTTAGGATCTGAGATAGTCGGACTAGTAATGCACGAGTCGGTAGGACACCCTCTAGAAGCTGATAGAGTGTTAGGTAGAGAGGCTGCTCAAGCTGGAGAGAGCTACTTTAAACCTCATATGCTGGGTGAGAGAATAGGCAATAAGTATGGTACTGTTATAGACGATCCTACTATACCTAATTCAAACGGCTTTTTCTTATATGATGACGAGGGGGTTCCTGCTAGACCTAAGTACTTGTATAAAGAAGGTGTTATAAACGAGCTTCTCCACAACAGATTCACCGCACCTATATTCGGGGTTAGTAGTAATGCTTCTGCAAGATCTATGGACTACAGGTCTGAGCCTATTGTTAGAATGAGTAATACCTATCTGGAGCCTGGCGACATGAGCTTCGAGGAGCTGATAGAAGACATCAAGTATGGAGTGTTTATAAAGAGCTACATGGAGTGGAATATTGACGATACGAGATGGGGTCAGAGATATGGTGGTTTAGAGGCTTATGAGATAGTAGATGGAGAGTTGAGAGGTTTTATAAGAAACCCTGCTATAGAGTTCACTACAAAGACCTTCTTCTCTAATATAGTCGGTAAAGATAGAGAGCTTAGATTCTACGCAGCAACGTGTGGTAAGGGAGAGCCTTCTCAAGGAGTGCCTGTGTGGGTTGGAGGTCCTAATGTACGCCTGTCTAAAATGAGATTAGGGGTGATCGCTTGAGCTCCATAGATCTATCTGGCATTGTAAGAAAGATCCTTGAGAAGGGTTTTGACGAAGTAATAGTGAGTTACAACAAGATCAGTAGAACAATGGTTAAGATAGCTAATTCACAGCCTTCAGTAGCGCAGAATTGGAGTGATATAACAATAGATCTTTATTTGAGTAAGAATAAGAAGATATTAGTGACAACACTCAACATATCTTCAGAGGAGGAAATATATAGAGAGATAGAGAGATTATCAGAACTCTTGACATTCTTCGAACAATCATTTATATACGCACCAATACCAGAGCCCGACTCTAGAGCCAGACCTCTAAGCGATCTGGTGAGAGACCAGGTGGTAAGGTTTGTAGAAGAGCCTAGAGAAGTGGCTGAGATCATAATTAACAAAGCTCATGAAGAGGGTGCCGAGAGAATTGCTGGAACGCTAGATGGTGGTATTAGAGAGAGATGTATAGCTACTAGTAGAGGTTTTGAAGCGTGTGAAAAAGGATCCTTATTTACGGTCTATGTAAGAGCTTTCAGAGGAGAAGGCTCTGGTCAGTGGGGTTATGGAGGTAGAGATTTTACTGTGAAAGATCTCGAGGAAGCGGCTGTTAGAGCAAGCTACTATGCGAGAGAGTCTAACAGAACTTTAGTTGACGTAGAGCCTGGAAAATACAATATTATATTAACTCCTCTCGTGGTTGGTAATTTCCTCGACTATATAACCATGGCTTTGAATGGTTTAAACAAGATACTTGGCACGTCTTTCTTTGCAAAGAATAATCCCGGAGATCAGATTGCTAGTGAGAGGCTGACCCTGATAGAAGATCCGGGGAGGACTGATATGATCGATTCTACAGGTTTTGATGATGAGGGAGTGGCGACTACTAAGAAGAGTTTAATAGAGAGAGGAGTTCTCAGAACATTTCTACACAATACTAAGACTGCAAGTGTGTTAGAAACGAAGAGCACTGGAAACGCTGGATGGATCTATCCTAGACCTTGGAACCTAATTATAGAGACAGGAGATTATGAAGAGAGTGAGATGATTAAAGATGTTAAGAGAGGACTGCTAGTTAATAACAACTGGTACACTCGATATCAAAACGTTTTAGAAGGATCTTTTTCCACGGTGACAAGAGATGCATTATTAGTCATAGAGAATGGAGAGATCAGAGGAGCTGCTAGAAGAGTTAGAATAGCTGATAGATTTCCGAATCTGCTGAGAAACATAAGAGGTGTGGGTAAGAAGAGTTATAAGGTTAAATGGTGGGAAGTGAGAAGATCCGTGGATATACCCTTTATTCTTATAGAGAGCGTGAATATAACTAGACCATCCTAAACGTGGTTTTATATAAACGAGTATTATTACTCTCGAGAAAGGTTTTAATTTTTAAAGTTAGGAGTATGAATGTCTACTAGAGGAGGGGCGTGCTTGCTTGTTCACGAGAAGTATTGAGGGGATTAGAGCTAAGTTATTCTATATAGATGCCGCATCTACTATCAGGTTTTCCAAGCTAGATCTTTTCTCTTGTGAAAAAGATCCTAGCGTCTATTGTGCTAATATCGATATAGAAGAGGGTGAGGGCTATCTATTCGTAGATCTGGAGGGTGAGGGGACTGTCAGAGTAAACGAGAATATGATCTATGCCGTGTTTAAGAGTCCCGGTTCAGGTCATGATAATAGATTCATACCGCTACCCCGTGGCAAGAGTCTTGTAAAGATAACACCTTCACTTAGAGGACCCTTCGGCGAGAAGATCTTTTCTCTTAAGAATGTCTATCTCTACGTGAAAGAGCCTTGGTCTTTTAGATTTGTTATAAAAGCATCTCTACTAACAGATCTTGCGGAATACACTCGCGACCCTTATCTAATAGAGATACTGAATAGAGCTTTAGATGAGATAGATGTTAGAGGAGTTTCTGAAGAACAGCTCGAAGCTGTCATCACATATACCGTCGTGTCTAAACCACCATTCTATATCAGCTGGAAGAGATATTATGATATCAAGCTAGATCCTGAGGTCAGACCTGTTAATCCGATAAGACTATCCGAGATGGCTAAGAGAGCTTTAGAGATTTTAGATAGAGAGATAGAGAGAGTCACGAAAAACCTCTCGAGTCCTGTAGGAGTGTTATATGCTACAGCTCATGCGCATATAGACGTGTCTTGGCTTTGGACTCCTGATGTGACGAGACAGAAGCTTGTGAGAACTCTGGGAAACGTTCTCACACTAGCAGATAGATATGATATGAGATTCGCGTTGTCAAATGTGATATACTTGAAATGGTTAGAAGAAGAGGATCCCTTGATCTATCAGAGAGTATTAGACGCTATCAAGAGAGGTATTATCATACCAGTAAGCGGTATGTGGGTTGAGAGCGACACTAATATTGTTGGTGGAGAGTCTCTCGTGAGACAATTTCTATATGGACAGAGATACTTGCTAGAGAAGATAGGTAGAGCGACAGAAATCGGCTGGCTCCCAGACTCTTTCGGATACACAGCCTCGCTACCTCAGATTCTTGTTAAATCAGGGATCAAGATATTCTTTATACATAAACTGTATTGGAACAAGATGAATAGATTTCCATACTCACTATTCGTGTGGGAGGGCGTTGATGGCAGTCAGATTATAACTGTTAACTACGCTACATATGGTAGCGATCTCTCGCCCAGACAGATCATTCAAGCTTGGAGAGATCACACAGTGCCCGAGACTCCCGCTTTCATAGCTTTTGGATTCGGCGACGGGGGTGGTGGTCCTACTTGGATTATGATGGAGAGACTCAAGACATATTCACAAGCACCGAATACTCCTAGAGTGATCCTAGCTGATCCTTACAGCTATTATGAGAGTGTTAAGAACTCCCAACTACCAGTGTGGAGAGGAGAGCTATATTTAGAGACTCATAGAGGCACATACTCTACTGGTACAAAGATCAAGAGATTGATCAGATTGATAGAAGAAGCTTTAAAAGATCTAGAGATCGTGAGTTTTATGAGTGGTAAATGCGCTAATTATAAAGATCTATGGCTAGAGCTGTTAGAAGCAGAGTTTCACGACACAGCATCTGCTACGCTTGTGAGAGAGGCCTACGAGTACTACGTGTCAAGATTAGAGAAGACTTATGAGAAGATTCATAGCGAGATCGAGAGTAGAGCTCTTCAACTAAGCCCCGGCAATAAACACGTGCTAGTGATAAATACTCTCCCATGGGAGAGAATAGACGTGGTTCCAGCAAGAGTTAGAGGAAGCGTGCAACAAGTGATTAATGGAAAGATCTATTCTCTAGTTAAAGCCCCGCCATTAGGTTTTGCAGGTTATGAAGAGGGTGAGGGTGTAGAAGTAGAGGATCTGTATAGCGATGAGAGTAAGATATCGAATAATAGTATTGAAGTTTATAGAGACGGTAGAATAAGAGATCTAAGTGAGAAGATAGATCTTGTGAAGAGATCCTATTTAATAGCGTGCGAAGACATCCCGGCCGAGTGGGATGGGTGGGATATAGATCCTTGGTATCGGAGAATTTGTACAGAGATAAAACCTGATAACATTGTTCTCTCCGAGAGAGGGTCTCTGAGATCTTGCTTAGATCTAGTGTATCGCTATCGAGATTCTGAGCTTGTGGAAAGAGTATGTGTGTGGAGACATACTAACAGAATCGACTATAGTATTAGAGGTGTGGTGAGAGAGAGACTCACTCTATTTAGAAAGATATTTGAGCTAAACTTTGAACCTATCGAGGCGAGAGCCGAGATACCCTATGGAGTTATTCGAAGGAGCGTGAAGCCTGAGAACCCGTGGGATCTTGCCAAGTTCGAGTTTCCAGTGTGGAGATGGCTTGACGTGTATTCATACTCGCACGGTGTAGCAATCTTCAACAAAGGCAGATCAGGTCATAATATAGATGGGAGAGTGATCGGGATAACCCTCTTGAAGACTCCTATATTTCCCAACGCTCACCTAGACTTTGGAGAGATAGAGATCGAGTATAGCGTGTATCCTCATAGAGGCGACTGGAGAAGTGCCGAGATACCGAGGAGAGCTCTAGAGTATCACAGACCTCTAATAGTCTCGCGAGGAGCTTTGGAGAGTAAGAGTTTTCTCAAGATAGATCAGCCTAATATACTTTTGGAGACTGTGAAATGCAGCGAGGATCAAGAGAGTTTCATAGCCAGGCTCTGGGAGACTTATGGAGGAGAGACAAGTCTGAACTTAGATGGTGTAGAAACAGACCTCTTAGAACTAAGAGAAGAGTATAGAGGTAAGATCTATTTTAGACCTTACGAGATTAAGAGTGTAAAGATATCTAAAATAGATCTTTGAAGAGATCATTATTTAAATATATTTTAAGTATAGAGTATCAGGGAGACTAATTTCTACAGGTGAATATTCTTGAAGATTCTAGTTACCGGTTCTTGTGGCCAGATAGGCGGTGAGCTCGTACCCTTTTTAAGAGAGATCTATGGGTTTGAAAACGTTATAGCTACTGATATAGATGTCTCTTGTCTCGTTGAGAAGTTTGTCAAGCCTGTCGAGAAAGTAGATGTGAGAGTTAGAGAAGAGATCAGAAGTGTTATTAAGAGATACAATGTGGACATAATAATCCACCTAGCCGCAATACTATCGGCTAAGGGTGAGAGAGATCCAGAGCTCGCTTGGAGAGTTAATGCTGAGGGGACGTATAACATTCTTGAAGAAGCTCGTACAAATGATCTTGCTATGATTTTTATCCCTAGCTCTATAGCTGTCTACGGGCCTGAGACACCTGATTTTCCTGATGAAATGTCTGTCACTAAGCCCAAGACTATGTATGGAATAACCAAGGTGCTGGCTGAGCTGCTCGGAGAGTATTATTATGCTAGGTATAAGTTGGATGTAAGAGGACTGAGACTTCCCGGCGTGATAAGTTGGAAGATAAAACCTGGGGGCGGCACGACAGATTACGCTATAGAGGCTTTCTACGAAGCTGTTAAGACTGGCGAGTATGTCTTCTGGGTTAGACCAGACACAACACTACCCATGATCTATATGCCAGACGTTCTCAGAGCTTTTAAAATGCTTCTCGAGGCTGATAGGAGGAGGCTTACCATATCTTTCTACAATGTACAGGGTATGAGTTTCTCGGCCGAAGAGTTGTACAGATCTATCAAGAAGTATATTCCCGAGTTCAAAGCCGTGTTTAAACCTGATCCTTTGAGACAGAGAATAGCAGATTCGTGGCCTAAGAGAATCAATGATAGCAGAGCTAGAGCGGACTGGGGGTGGTATCCTGAGTGGGATCTAGATAGTATGAGTAGAGATATGATAGAAAATATAAGAAGACACGTGAGAGACGCTCTTACTCTAGCTAAGACTGGTGAAGCTTGACATCAGACGTGAATGACTACGAGAATTTTTAAGACTCGCCGAGTAGAACCGGCATCTCTCAGAAAAAACATATTATTGTTAGTGATAATTGTTCTCGAGGAGAGGTTTCGATATGTGTAGAATCCTTATTATGTTCGGTTCTCGAGAAAAGATCTTGGGCGTAAGATCAGATCTTATTAAGAGTCTCATAAACTCTGCAGAGAAAGATCCTTATCTAGAGGCTTTGACCGGCTACAAAGAGCATAGTCATAGTGATGGCTGGGGTAGAATCTTAGTTAGTCTAGATAAGAAAGGTGTGGTTAGAGAGTATTATGAGAGATCTCTTAAGCCTTTTTACAAAGATAACAGAGCTCTTAGACTGCCAGAGGATCTCTCGGTCGACGAAAGTGTTGTGATTGAGATGATCCATGTCAGAGCCGCTAGTAGAGGTATGCCTATCAATATATTCTCTACACACCCTGCAGAGGCTATTAGTAGAGAAGGTTATAGGTTATATCTGATTCATAATGGCACAGTTGACAAGAACAGAGTACTCGAGCTACTCGGTATAGACAGAGAGAGTCTCTATGCAAATCTTTATGGAGACACTTATTTCTTAGCCCAGCTGATGGCTTCTAGAGTTAGAGAGGGTCTCTCTATAGATATCTTTAGAGAAGCCGCGGAACTGACTATATCAGCTCTCAATATAGGAGTGGTTCTGGTTAAAGATAGAGAAGTTGAGGTTGGGGTCGGCAGCTATTATGTGCTTCGTGGAGAGGATAGTAGTAGAAAGAATTATTACAAGATCTATAGAATAGCTGAGGAACCCGGTCTCTACGTCTACACATCATCTACGCTTGTTGACTTCTATAATCCGGCTAAGGGGTGTAGGTGGAGTGAGATACCAAACGGCTTCTTCGAGGCGTATAGAATCTATGTGAATAAAGATCCTGTTATTGAGAAGATCTTTGAATTCAGATATGAGTGAGAAAAATAAAAAAACTCTTAACATAACATATCAAGGGTTGTTTATGAAGAGTAGATTAGACTGGGTTAGAGAAGAACTTAAGAATCTGAAAGACCAGGGACTTTATGTCACTATAAGAAGACTACAGAGTCAGCAGGGGCCTTGGGTTGTAGTTGATGGTAAGAGAGTTCTTAATATGTGTTCTAATAATTACCTAGGTCTAGCCTCTCATCCAAAGATTAAAGAGGCGGCGATAAGAGCTATTCTAGACTACGGAGTGGGTGCAGGGGCTGTGAGAAGTATAGCAGGTACTATGGAGCTTCACGTTCAGCTAGAAGAGAAGTTGGCTAGATTCAAGCGTAGAGAAGCTGCAGTGTCTTTTCAAAGCGGCTACAACGCGAATCTAGGAGCTCTAGGCGCTCTTGGCTGGAATAGAAAAGATCTTATATTTATAAGTGAAGAGCTTAATCACGCGAGTATCATCGACGCTATGAGACTAGCTGGATCTCCTAAGCTTATTTACAAGCATAGAGATGTCGAAGATCTGAAGAGAAAGTTAGAAGAGGCTAGAGACTACAAGATCAAGGTTATAGTCACAGATGGTGTATTCTCTATGGACGGAGACCTAGCCCCACTACCCGAGATCGTGGAGTTGGCAGAGAGATATAATGCTATAGTATACGTCGATGACGCTCATGGAGAGGGTGTTCTAGGAGATCACGGGAGAGGTATAGTAGACCACTTTAAACTACATGATAAGGTAGACTTTGAAATGGGCACGCTGAGCAAGGCTTTCGGTGTTATAGGAGGCTATGTGGCTGGAGATGCTGATACTATCGAGTATATTAGACAGAGAGGCAGGCCATTCTTATTCTCAAGCGCTATGAACCCTCCCGACGTGGCTGCGGCGATAGCTGCAGTAGAGATCTTAGAGCAGAGTGATGAGTTGATAAGAAGGCTGTGGGATAACACTATACTTCTACAGAAAGGCTTGAGAGACGCTGGCTTTGATCTCGGGGGCACGCAACATCCGATAACGCCTGTGATGCTATATGACGAGAAATTAGCTCAAGAATTCTCGCGAAGACTATTCGATGAGTATAACATATTTGCACAAGCAATAGTCTATCCCACAGTACCTAGAGGTAAAGCTAGGATAAGATTAGAGCCTTCTGCAGCCCATAGTGCTGAAGATATTAAGTATGTTATAGATTCGTTTGCTGAGCTGGGTAGGAAGACAGGCTTTTTGAAGTAGTATAATGAGAGATATAAATATAAAGATACGATCTCTCCAAGATTATAGAGATATAATCTGTTATCCCTACTCAGAGAGACTAGAGAGAGAATGTAGCAAGAGACTCCTAGAATTGGAGAAGATAGGAGTTGAAGGGATCTACGAACACGGATCTTCTGTCATAATGAATAGAAGAGTCCTAGGGAAAGGCTTCTCCTCAATAGTCTTGCTAGGCAGACACAGCAGAGCCGGAGTAATCGTTTTGAAGATAAGAAGATTTGATTCTAAGAGAGATAGTCTTGAGAGAGAAGCATTGCTACTTGAGTCGCTTATAGAGACAGGCTATGTGCCTAGAGTGTATTATTTTTCTAGAGATTTCATACTTAGAGAGTTTATCGAAGGAGACACTCTCAATGTGTTCCTAGAACACAGTATTAAAGACATATCGCTTATCAGAAGACTTGTTAGAACACTCTTAATCTCCGCAAGCATACTAGACCTCTACCACGTGGATCTAGAGGAGATCTCTAGAGCTGACAGACAGATCATAGTAAGAGATAGAGAGCCTGAGAAGATATATTATATAGATCTAGAGTCTGCTAGAGTTAGTGATAGAGCGTCAAATCTCACAAAGATCTTGAGCTATATCTTCACGAAAAAAGTTAATGACACAAGAATCATAGATGTGTTAAGATTGAGCGATAGAGATATAGAGAGCATACGCTTAATTGCCAGAGTTTACAAGAGAGAAAATGATCATATGGTCAGAAGACTTTTAGTAGATAGAATAATTCTAGAAATGCTAGGTGACGAGATTTAGATCTCTTAATCCACTCATTATCAGACTCACAGCGATAGCAGCTATTATAAGAGACATAAACTTACCTATACCTTGGAGCGTGGTTGTCCCTAGAAATCTAAAGATCTTGTATGAGTATCTCAGTAGAGGATATGAGATAGCCAGAGCTATATACGCGCTTACGAGAGTTAGTATAGATCCGTATAGTTTGGAGTATATAATTAAGGTGCTCATAGTCCCCGGCCCTACGATCAGAGGTGTTGCTATGGGGACTACAGCTAGATCACCCCTACTTATACTCTCTGGCTTGTGACCTGTTATTAGCATGTCTATAGCCACGGCTATCAGAAGAATCCCCCCTGCGATCTTCAGAGACACTATGTCTATATTGAAGAATTTGAGAATATACTCGCCAGCTAGAGAGAACAGTGTTAAGAGTATAAATACTGTGAGTGAGACTCTATTCACTATCTGAGCAACCATATTGTTCATATCGCGAGTAGAGTCTTTGAGAGACTCTATATATGTCACCAGCGTAGGTATAGCTGCGGGAGGGTCCATTATAGCGAAGATAGATATGCTCATAGGGATAATATTATTAAAGATCAATTCTTTCAATAGTGAGATCTCTATAATCTACACCGGTTAGATTAACTTTTAATCAGTTATAAGTAGTAGTGAGTATAAATAGTGAGAGAAGTTCCTCAGGGCTCAGAGTATATACTCTTCTAGAGAGAAGCTCTTCGCTCACTCTATCGAGTCTTAATTCTATAACTCTGCTACAAGTTTCTAGAGCGTTTCTAAGACGTCTTCTCCTCTGACTGAAGAGACACTTCAAAAACCTCTCGTACACATCATGATGTTGTAGTCTCTCTCTATATCTTCTCATAATGATAAGTTCTGACGCCACCTCAGGCTCTGGATAAAACGCTTTGACACTGTAGACTCCTCCTCTCTCTACTTTAAAATACGTCTGAATCAGAGCTGAGATAGATCCGTATCTCTTGCTATTAGGCTTAGATAAGATACGATCAACAACATCTCTCTGAAGAACTAATACTCCTAATAAAGCCTTTGAAGCTGCTATCCTACCCAGCATAGGACCTGTTATAGAGTATGGTGGTGTTCCAACAGCACAATCAAAATCTATCTCATTCATCACTCGAAGAGCGTCGCCGCATATTACTCTAATATTTTTGAAAGAACTCAATATCTCCATGCTATATCTGCAGAGTCTAGGATCCTTCTCCACTGTAATAATCTCTTTACAGAGATCTCTTATTGAAAATGTTATAACACCTAAGCCTGTGCCTATCTCTAAAGCCTTGTCGCACCTGAATATCTCTAGATGGTATCTAAGTTCATTAACTAGTCTTATGCTTACTGTGAAATTCTGACCTAACCTTCTAGAAGGCTTGATTCCTAACTCTCTTAGTACTCTTATTGTGTATTCTCTCAGTCTATTCTCGTTAATAGCTCTAGCGAGCTCTTCGAGATTAAAAACAGAGCTTCTCACCAAGGATCTCTGTAATTAGTCAAAGCGTATAGATAGTCTAGCATCTTGAAAAACTTCACATCTTTAGACTCTGGGGGAGGTTCGACGAAGAGATAATATCTCTCGCCACCCATCATCTCAGCTATTATTCTCTCAACCAAACTCCCCACAGGATCTTGGATCTTAGTTCTAGCTATGAGATCTTCGAAGCTCTGGAATTTACTCTTCTTTCTCTCGGCTAGTATGAGTTCTAGTGTTTTCTTACCCACACCAGGGATCAAGCTCAGCATGTGTAGTCTAATGTTTATAGAAGATGCTTGATTAAAGAACTCTATAAAGATCTTCTCTTTAGAAGTTATTATATCTCTAAGCACGCTAGGTAGAGTGTCCTTAGAGACACTTGTGAGATCCTGCCACAGGATCCTATCATCTACTCTATAAGGCTGCACTTCCGAAGAATATGATTGCTCTATATAGATCCTCTCGCCAATCTTCACACTTATACCCCTAGCGGGAATGATCTCTACCAATGTAAAATATTTTGTTCCCACAGCCTGAATGAGAGGTGAGCGTTTGTGATGAGGATGTCGATCAAAAGGGTTTCCGTGGAGTAAGTAGTCTAAGACTATAGCATAAGCGTCTCTTATAAAGACTCTACGTCTAGTTCTATCAAAACTTCTACTACTCTCATGACTCATTAGATCACCGATCTACTGAGAAGAGCACTTTTCATTCAAAAGATTTATTATCTCCTCTAAGAACTCCCTGTCAGGAATTCTCTCTTCAAAGTAAAATAAGATCCTTAGTTCATCAACAGTTCTCGGGGCAATATCAATGATCTGTGTTATGGTGACATCTTTTAAACCTTTCTCACTTAAAATCCTCGCAATCTCTTCAGCGGCTTCAAAGTCACATTTTGCCACCTCCTCTCCATACTCTAGCACTCTGTATAGTAGCTCGTTCGCTTCTCTACTCTCTATATTTTTCTTAATAATTTCTATAGTATGAGGTATAGAAATATCTTTAAAACTAAGAATCTTCAGAATAAACACCTCGTCAGCTACTGAGAGGCTAGAATTTTCAGAGCCTCTCTTCTCCTAGCTCTTATCTCTTCTATTAATTTCTTAACCTTATTTCTCTCTCTATCAAAAACCTCTGGCGTAGGGTACATGTGCTCTGGTCTCACAAAAAGAATCTTCCTTTTATCGCCTAGGTAAACCTCGATCTCGTACGCGTCTCCTCTCTTACCTATGACAACACCGGTCTTACCATGATATCTTCTGTGAGGCATGCCATTGTGAATCGAAGGATTGATCGCTATGTGAACTCTATCTCCTACTTCATACTCGTATAAAAGTCTGCTCAGAGGCGGGACCGCGCCTCTCTCTCTGACTCTCTTTCTCATCAGTCTTCTAGTCCTATGTCGAAGACCTCTAGGCGCTTTTACCACTAATCTAACACCTATGAGACTATTTTTAAAGAAACTTATATAAATCATTTAGTCGCTCATATCTCTCTAGCGCTCAGCCCCGAGACTTTATCTTTATATTTCTTTATAAACGGCTTATCAGGAGTATATAGTGAGTGTCGCGAGTTGAGAGGTTCAGACGAGAGATCTGAGGAGCCTGTCTACAGAGTTGTGTTTGTTGGAAGAGCTAGAATAGGCGAGATCTTAGACACATTTAAAAATCTAAGAATCAAACCCGAGGATTTCGCTAACCCCATAGCCCTGCAGATGGCCTTAACACGGCTATATGAGAATTTGATGAGAAGCCTCTCGAGCGAGCCTCGCAAGACTTATGTTGCAGAGGTAAGCTTTCAAGACTCTCTGGGGAGTCAGATAATCTTTGCAGCAGATCTGGGGGAGACTCCTCCACCTATTGAGACGCAGTATGCGAGAGTGAAAATAGTAGTAGAGTTCTATCCAGATTAACTCTCTCACCCCGGTAGACGAGGTTCTCAGTCGTAGTAAGAGTGAAAATATTATTTGGGACACTCTATTTTTGTAGGAGTAGAGTAGGATTATGCCTAGAAAGAGCAAGAGGTCTGAAGAGAAGAAAAGAGAAGAGGAGAAGAAGAGATCTAGTAAGGCAAAAGCTACCACTACTGTCAGAAAGAGAAAGAGTTTCGATATTGATCAGTGGGTGCTCGAGCACTCAGAAGAGTTATCTCTAAGATTAGGGATATATAATTTAAAACTAGATCAAGAGATCTTGATTATCATATTGAAGAGAGTAGTAGAGCTTCTGTGGGATGAAGATAAGAAGCCTGATATAGAGAGAATCAGTAGTAGGATTAAGAGAAATCTAGACAGTCTTAGAAGCGTGATATCTCAGATGATCTTAGAGTATAAGAGAGATTTAACACCAGACCAGCTAGAGTTCGTAGTGTCATCAGGAGGACCCTGGATCATAGGCTACGCCTCGCAGTTGTATAGATATGCTAAGGATCTCAAGAGAGAGGATCTGATCATAAGCTTAAAATATCAATGGGTTAAATGGTGGAGTAGTACCAGAGATCAAGAATTGCCTCCCGAGTGTCCTAATTGTGGATTTAATGCTCTCATGCCCGATGGGGTTTGTATTGTGTGTGGTTACACTCCCACGGCTACTGAGATTTTGAAATACTATCACTTTGATGATTATGTAGAGAAGCTGTATAAGAGAAACGAGATCTCCAAGATCAAGAGAATTGTTGAGAGAGGCTATGTGCTAATATCATCTATAGGAATTAAACATCCCGACGAAGAGAGATCTAAGTATGACTTAGAGGTTTACATACCAAGATCTTATAGAGAGAGATTGATATCCATGCTTGGAGATAGAGAAAAACCTTCTATTACTTGATCTGTCTGTTCTTATCTAGTTAGTGCAACTTCAAAACTCTCTTTAAAAGTTCTCATTATAATCATAGTATTAGTTGAGAGCACACCTTCTATTTTCCCAATCTGATCTAGAAGATCTGCTAGGTCTATATGGTTCTTTGTTATGGCAATTAAAACTATAGTTGGCTCTCCTGTCACATCATATATAGCTACAATACGATCTTTAGCGCTGAGTCTCTCAACGACCTCACTCATTTTCCTAGGATCTGTTTTAACAAAGATCAGAGCTTTAACTTTGAAGCCTAGTTTCTCATAGTCTAACATAGCGATCATTCTCTTAATATAGCCGCCTGTTTTTAATCTCTTAACTCTCATGTAAGCTGTTGAGGGACTTATATTCAGCATATTGCCTAACTCTGTAAAGGTTATATCACTATCTTTTTGCAAGATCTCTAGTATCTTAAGATCCTTTTCGTCTAGCCCACCTCTACTAGTGTTCTCCTTTCTACCCATTTCTACTCTCCTGATAAATTAAACGATAAAGAGAATTTATAAGAGTATTTATCGATACAGATAATTATTCTATACTCTCGGGGCGAGATAGAATACTATTTTTCCTCCTAGAGGTGTCTGCATGTCTAGTTTAAGAGGCATGCTAGAGCCTAGATACACGTCTACAGATGAAGCTATTTTGATTAGTTTAGCTATAGGAGACAAGTATGAGGAGTCATAGTCGACAGAGATCTCTTCGCTTACAGAAGATTCAAGCAGAGAACCTGTATCTCTCGATAGTCTAACAGATCTCTTCTTAGTATCACTATCGCTAAGCTCCAATAGATCTGGTGTTAGTCTGAATGTTATATAGTTCGATATGGCAACTAGATCTGATAAAGCCCTGCTTAGAGGGTCTGGAAGTACTGAGGCTCTCCCTGGGAACTCTAACTCGATCTTAGGGATCTCTTCAGAAGAGATCTCTAGATTTCTAAATCTAAACACTCTCTTAGGCACTCCTTCAATTATGAACTCGATATTCTCTTCATCTCCTCTTAGAGAGATTCTATTGGTTCTCTTAACATCTTCCATAGCTAGAGAGAGGTTCTTCGTCGAGACTCCGAGTCTGAGATCTCTCTTAGCGCTGAATTCTAAGAAACCATCTTGAGATAGTTGGATGTCTATCATAGCCACTTTCGCGGGGTCTATCGCAATGATTTTCATCACCCCCTCTTGGGATATTTCGAGAGAAACTTCGTCTACTAGCGAGCTCAGAACATCGACTAAGGCTAGAAACATTTTAGTGTCAGCGAAAGATAGAGCTACAACACTCTCCTCGGACATAGCCTGGCCCACTTAAATCTTCTCTAAGAGCCTTTAATATATAAACCAGAGATCTCTTGCGAGAATAGTGGTTTGGTTTTATCTTAGTTCTAACAAAATTTTAAATAGGGGTTGTAATTGTTATTTGAGATACTGGCCGATTCTTTTGAAAAGCTTGAGACAACAAGCAGTAGAATAACTCTAACGAGCATACTAGCCAATCTTCTGAAAAAGAGTGATGCGAAAGATATTGATAAGGTGATATATTTCATTCAGGGAACTCTATGGCCTAGCTGGTATGGAGAGCCTGAGATAGGTGTTAGCGAGAAACTTCTTGTCAAAGTTATCAGCTTATCAACAGGAGTTTCTGAGAGAGAAGTTGAGAATCTGTACAAGAAGCTTGGTGACTATGGTAGAGTTGTTGAGAGTTTGAAGAGTAGAAAAAGCTCTGAGTCAGGTCTCGTAGGTTTTATGAGTGAGAAGAAGAAGCTTACCGTGTCAGATGTTCACTCAACCTTAGCTAGAATATCTAGAATGACTGGCGAGGGTTCTAGAGATCTAAAGATAAGAACTCTCGTAGGGTTACTACAACAAGCATCGCCGAAAGAGAGTAAGTATATAGTCAGATTTGTCGAGGGGAGATTGAGACTAGGAGTGGGAGACGCAACAATTATAGAGGCTCTAGCAGTGGCTTTCGGAGGAGGAGAGCAGTCTAAACCTTTGATAGAGAGAGCTTACAATGTAAGAGCTGATCTAGGGGAGATCGCTAGAATATTGATTGAGAAAGGATTAGAGGCTTTAAAGAATATAACGCCTACCATAGGCATCCCCGTTAGACCTATGCTGGCAGAGAGATTAGACAACGCTAGAGAGATCCTAGAGAAAGTCGGTGGAAAATGTATCGCGGAGTTTAAATATGATGGAGAGAGAGCTCAGATTCATAAGAGAGATGACGAAATAATTATTTTCTCGAGAAGACTAGAGAATATAACACATCAATATCCTGACGTGGTCGAGATGTCTAAGAAATATATCAAGGCTAGAGAAGCGATAGTAGAGGGCGAGATCATAGCTATAGATCCTGAGACAGGAGAACACAGACCATTTCAAGAACTTATGCATAGAAAGAGAAAACACGACATAGGTAAGGCGGTGGAGGAGTATCCCGTGGCTGTTAGACTCTTTGACGCTCTGTACATAGATGGTGTGAGTCTATTAGAGAAGCCTCTTCTAGATAGAAGAAAGATCTTATTAGAACACATAGAACAAAACCCATATTTCTCTGTAGCAAAGTATATAGAGACGTCAGATCCCAGAGAGCTAGATAGATTCTTCTTAGAAGCATTAGAAGATGGTAATGAGGGTGTTGTTGTTAAGAATATCAACGGGATCTACCAAGCTGGTGCCAGAGGATGGCTATGGATCAAGTATAAGAGAGATTATAAGAGTGAAATGATAGACACAGTAGATCTTGTGGTTGTAGGAGGTTTCTATGGCAGAGGTAAGAGAGGGGGTAAGATAGGAACAGTACTACTAGCAGCTTATGATCCCGAGAAAGATGTGTTTAGAACAGTGTGTAAAGTAGGCACAGGCTTCACAGATCAAGATCTCATTGAGCTGAATAGGAGAATCGACTCAGCAAGAATCTCTCATAAGCACCCTAGAGTAGAATCAGAGATCGAACCTGACGTGTGGGTTGAACCTAGGTATGTGATGGAAGTCATAGGAGCAGAACTAACTCTCTCACCACTTCACACGTGCTGTCTTGGTAGAGTTAGAAGTGATGTCGGCATATCTATTAGATTCCCCAGATTTATAAAGTGGAGAGATGATAAGAAGCCTGAAGACGCGACTACGGAGAGAGAGCTTTTAGAGATGTATCTGAGACAATTGAAGAAGATAGAGGTAGAGACTCCTGAGACTTTAGAAAAATAAAAATATTCTTATTTAAAGACTCTGATACTCTTAGTCAGATGAAGATCTATTTCAGCTTGAAGCTTCCGACTTGGCGGTCTCGGGAGTGGTGGTAGGTATCGTTGGTAGAGCTGGGAAGCTCTCTTTGATTCTCTGTTCAGCGACTATTCTAGCCTCCTCAAGTATCTTCCTAGCTTCTGGAGAGGCGTATGCTGCTTCTGTGTATGGAGCTGATAGACCTTCTCCTGTCTCTAATATCACCTCTCTAAGGCTCTCTTCTAACTCTAGCATCTCGTAAGAGAACTCAGGCATTAGACCTCTGACCAGGCCTCTCAAGTCTCTCACAACGCCTAGCACCGGGGCTAGGCTGGCAAACGTGTCGCCTAGAAGTACTACTGTCTCTATTCTCATAGATATCTGTTCTAGCGCTACTTGCACCATTGCTAGCTGTTTGGCAGCTTTTCTGATTTCTGCAATCTCGTTGGCAAGCATTGTCGCTCTAGTATTATCCTTAGCTATTATCGCTTCGACTACTCTCTCGAATAGCATTCTATCTCTCTCTTTAAGTCTTTCTAGCTGAACTTCTATTCTAGAGGCCAGCGCTCTTATTCTATAGTTGCTCATGAGTAATTTGTATTTGATAGGCTCCTTCTTACCGAAGGTCTTCTTAATCTTCTCACCTATAGACTCTCCGCCCTCCCATCTCTTAGAAATATCTTTTGCTAGACCCATATGCTAGACCTCGTGAGATATGCTTAGCTCTAAAAAGCTTAAAAATCTTTTACCAGGCCTGATCAAGCTTATCATAAGTCTCGGTAGAACTCTCCTCTTCTCGGCACGCGCTATCTCGCGTCTAATATAAAAGCTTCGTTATAGATTATATTTAAATGGGTTAACGCTCATGTCGAATATAGAGGTTAGAGTTGAGAATATTGTGGCAACAGTAATACTGAACCAAACGTTAGACTTAAGCTTGCTTGAGCAGAATATACCGGACATAGAGTACAACCCAGATCAATTTCCAGGACTTATACTTAGACTCAGCAATCCTAAGATCACAGCTCTGATATTTAAGTCTGGAAAGATGGTTGTCACAGGCGCTAAGAAAACACAAGATCTCATTAAGGCTGTTAAGAAGATCTTAAAGAGCTTTGTTAAAGGAGGTATTACTATAATAGAGAAACCTAAGATTCAGATTCAGAATATAGTTGCATCAGCTAATCTAGGCGTAGAGGTTATACTCGAGAAAGCGGCTTATATGCTTAAAAACTCTATGTACGAGCCAGAGCAATTCCCAGGACTCATATACAGAATGCAAGAACCGAGAGTAGTACTACTTATATTCTCGTCGGGAAAAATGGTTATAACAGGTGCTAAGAGCGAAGAGGAGGTTAACGAGGTTGTAAATAAGATCTATGAGACTCTGAAAAAGAATGAATGTCTTAAGCCGCAGACAACAGAAGAGGATCTGTATAAACAGATCTGAGCTACGACTACTTATCGCTCAGAACTTTCTCAAGCTTCTTTTTGACAATATCGGCGACAATCCTACCGTCTATCCTACCTCTCACAATATTCATAACTCTACCCATTAAGATGTTAAAAGCTTTATCACCTCTCTTAACCAGATCCTCTCTCTCTTTAGATATGATCTCCTCAACTAGTCTTTCCAGCTCTTCGACACCTATCTTCTTAATGCCCAGCTTCTCTATAATCTCTTCTACACTACCACCTCTAGCGATCTTCTCTCTCAGAACATCAGGTATCAACTCTTTCGAAAATCTATTCTCGGCAACAGCTCTCAAAACCTCTCTTATATCCTCTTCGTCTAGCTTCGACACGTCTAGCCCTTGTGAAGCTAGTGATCTTATTGTCACAATTAGAGTTGAGGCTATTAGCTGAGGAGACACGTTTAATTCTCTAACTAACTCTTCGTATAGCGCTAGATACTTTGATCTTATAAGCGTCTCAGCTAGATCTCTACTCAAACCATGCTCCTCAACAAATCTCTTCAGCTTGATTTCTAACGGTTCAGGTACCAGTCTCTTAGCCTCCTCCAACAGATCCTGTGTTATCTTGACTGGCAGTATGTCGGTCTCGGGATACATTCTCGCAGCCCCAGGCTGCGGTCTCATATACTTGGTAGTCCCATCTTCATTAGCAGCTCTAGTTTCTTCAGGCACGCCTTTGAAGGCTAGATGTATTCTCTTAACCAGAGCCTCAAAAGATTTCAAGACTCTATCTCTAGAGTCTACTATTATGATAAAAGCATCTTTGTCAACAGCTAGTTCTAGTCTCTCGTATATTTTCTCTAAGAGTTCACCTTCGATCCCGTATTTGGGAAGCTCGTCACTGTGTATCAGGCCACCCACACCGCCCCAAGCTCTCGCATAGTCAGCCAACTCTGTACCAAATCTTCTGTTAGGTCCGAGTTCGAATCCTAACAATCCTCTGAATCCTCTCAGAGGTAGAGCGTATGCTGCACCACCTCTATCGAGCGATTCTCTTATGAATCTAGCTAATCTACTCTTATAAGAATCTAATAGAGATGTTACATCAACTAGATTATCTAACGATATACTTGAAGGATCTATGTTTCTTTTGAGCAACTCGTCTCTTAGCAAAAGTAATCTGTATTGTCTATACGCCTCTAACTCGACTATCTTAGATATCAACTCAAGTCGTTGAACACCTTTGATCTCTATCTTTGCGCCTCCTCTGATAGATATATTGAGATCCTGTCTTATAGTACCGAGACCTCTCTTCACTCTACCTGTTAATCTCATCAGCATGCCTATCTTATAGGCTGTCTCCTCGGCCATCTCTGGCGAAGTTATATCTGGCGCTGTCGAGATCTCGATTAATGGTATGCCCAGTCTATCTAGTGAATAGATCACTATGTCACCCTCTTCACCCAACTTTCTGGCAGAGTCTTCTTCTAGAGCTATAGTCTGGATTCTCACTCTACCCTTAGAGGTGTCAACATAGCCTCCTAGGCTTATTATAGCTGTTCTCTGAAAACCTGAAGTATTTGATCCGTCTACCACTATCTTTCGCATAAAATAAACTTCGTCAACTATATCACTATTCAAAGCCATCGCTATTGCAAGAGCTATTATTAAAGCCTCTCTATTAACATCGTGTGGAGGTTCTTCGTCTAGCTCTACTAAACAAGAACTCTCTCTAGGAGCTATATATCTAAAGACTTTACCTCTTCTATACTCGAATAAAGCTGCGGGGTCTACCTCTCCAAGCTCACTTCTACCTGCTCTCAATCTCCTCTCTATAACAACACTATCTTTGTAGGGATCCTCAGAGAGTTTGGTGGGGCAGGCGCAGAATAATTTTGTCTTTGTATCTAGTTGCTGATGTATTTCAAGTCCTACTCTGAGTCCTATCTGATCATAGTCTAATCTATAGTTCACTCAACTCACCCTGTAGAAGAGATCCTCTGTGTGTCTGTAGCTTATCTCATTGGCGATATTAGTCGTCATGATTCTCCTAATAGTATCCATATCCTCGGTTCTCTTAAGAATCCATGATAACTTCACGTAAGCCACCTCTGGCAACATATCTTCGCAAGGAATCACTCCTGCCATTAACATTTCTCTCCCCGTCTGATACACTTTTAGATTAACTCTGCCGAAGAGAGTTTGAGATGTAATTGCTACAGAGATCCCGCTGCTGATAGCTTTTTTCAATGCTGGTATAACGTATTCTGGGGCATGTCCAAACCCTGTTCCCGCTATTACGATCCCTCTATATCTCTTCTCTATGAAGAACTCTATTAACTCAGGATCTATGCCAGGATAGCTGTATATGAGAGCTACTTTTCTCTCAAAGCCGTTCATTAGCACAGGTTCTCTATCTCCTCTCTCTCTAAAGTTCTTGTTAATAATCTTAATCTCTCTCTTATAAGGATCTACTAGTGCTAGAGGAGTCTCGTTAATGCTCTTAAACGCGTCTCTCCTAGAGGTATGCATCTTTCTAGTCTTAACACCTCTATACACGCCTATTAGAGTGTCAGAAGTATGTGAATGCATAACTATAACTGACTCTGCTATAGGAGCTCTTGTAGCGACGATCAGAGCACTTATAAGGTTTAATGCAGAATCACTGCTAGGTCTATCACTACTTCTCTGAGAGCCTACAAAGACTACTGGCACTGGCATATTCTGAATCGCAAATGCCACTGCTGAGGCTGTAAAACTCATAGTATCAGTGCCGTGTGTGACTATAATGCCATTGTAAGACTTCTTCATAGACTCATATATCTTCTCTATCACAACCTCCCAATACTCTGGCCTCATATTCTCAGATAGTATGTTAAACACTGTCTCACTCTCGAGATAAGCTATCTCAGCAGCCTCAGGGATCGTTTTAATCAGTTCTTCGATCGTTGCAGAAGGTCTCACAGCTCCGGTCGTGTACTCGATGAACGATGCTATTGTTCCTCCTGTTCCTACAATCTTTACTCTGGGAAGATCCTCTCTCTGCCTAATCTCTTCGATCTCTTTCGACTCTCTTGAAATCTCTATCTCT
>JBEULF010000072.1:0-21790 GCA_041287455.1 Sulfolobales archaeon | reverse complement strand
ATCTCTTTCGACTCTCTTGAAATCTCTATCTCTCCCAAAACCTCGAGATCCTTTATCTCATCGGCTAGAACCCCTACGTTATATCCGTTCTTAAGTTTCACAACTATCACGTCAGGATCTGTGAATGCGTAAGGAGGCATTACAAATCCTTCTATAACTTGATCTCTTCTCTTGAACCTTATATGATCTCCTATCTTCAAACCTAGTCTACTCATAGCTCTGTTAATAGCTTCCAATTATCTCACTGATATTAGGTTATAAGCATAGAGTAAATAACTTTTATGAGAATTAGAACGTGGCTGACTCTGTTGAAGATAGCTATAATAGGGGCTGGACCTTCAGGTCTGACTCTAGCGAGATTGCTAAGCGATTTAGGCTATAACGTGGTAGTATATGAGTCAATGAGAGATCTAGCGGTGAAGCCTTGTGGATGGGGGGTGCCAGACACGAGAGATATCAGATCTCTACCTGTCTCTAAAGAGATCTATGAGAGTGTTATATGGGATTATGAAGGCTATAGAGTGTATATAGATGGTAAATTGCTCTTCGAGAATAAAGAGAAGAGAGTACTGGGATATATAATTGATAAGAGAGTTTTTCTCAAGAAATTGTCCGAGGGATTAGAAGTTAGATTTAATACTCCCGTACACTCTGTCAGAGATAAAAAGATCATAGTTAGAAACTCAGAAGAGATCACTGCTGATATAATAGTAAACGCAAGCGGCTTCTATGGTCAGAAGAAGAATCTTGAGAAGATCCTAGCTATACAATACCACTTAGAGGGACAGATCGAGGAGCCCGAGATACCAGAGCTATACTTCAACTCACAATTAGTAGGATATGCTTGGGTCTTTCCCGAAAGCCGTAGAAGAGTCAGAGTAGGTATAGGTGGTTATGGATCTCGAGAGACTTTAGAGAGCGTGCTCGTCGAGGTCATACTCTCTAGAAAAGATCTGAGAGAGGCTAGAGTTGTTAAGAGAGAGGGTGCACTAGTGACTGTGAGTGGGATTGACTGGTCTCTAGCTGAAGATAGAGAAGTGTATCACATAGGCGAGAGCATAGGGTCTGTGATGCCAGCTACTGGCGAGGGTATAAGACCCTCTATATATACTAGTATTGCTCTCTACAACTCTCTTAAGACCGGCGACTCGTATAAAGAGGAGCTGAGAAAAATAAGACTATTCAGAGCTATGGAGATCCAGAGAAGAATACTTGATCTAGAGGTGATGAGCAGTCCTGAGACTAGAAAGAGATTTCTTATAAACACGCCAGAAGAGATTCTTATTAAGATCTCTCTGGGAGAGTTTACAGATATAGATCTTCTAAAACTCGCTATGAAACCTGAGAATATTAAGATGCTAATCTCTATACTCAGGAGATAGCTACCAAGTCACATAGCTTATTCTGATATCCTTGCTCACTCTATCAAGATATAAGAAGTCTTCGAAAGATAGAGAGAAGTTCCCAGCATCAGCATTCTCTTTGGCTTGCTCGGGCGTCTTAGCTCCTGGTATGGGTACTATGACAGGGCTATACTGGATCAACCATCTCAGAGAGATCTGTGTCGGACTCTTATTATACTTCTTAGACAATTCTCTGAGTAGATTGATCAGAGGCTCTAGCTTGGCTAGATTCTCTGGGTGAAAGACGGCCTCGCCAGCTCTCACATCTTGGAATTTAGGCGGGTTTTTAGGATCATACTTACCCGACAAGGCTCCCTTAGCTATAGGACTCCAAGCTAGCACAGTTAGATTCTCTCTCTCGGCGTAGGGTATAATCTCTTTCTCAGCATATCTCTCCACAAGATTATATCTAATCTGTATGCTGACAATATCAACAGTGCTTAGACACTGTCTGGCAGACTCGATCAATTCTACTGGGAAATCGCTTAAGCCTATATATCTTATCTTACCAAGTTTAACCAATCTCTCCAAAGCTCTCATATACTCGCAAGTAGGGAAGTTATGCCATAGAGGAGGCCAGTGAACTTGCATAAGATCTATTACATCGACTCCTAGTCTCGCAAGAGATCTCTCAGTGCCTTTTAACACGTCATATTCATTCATAAACTCGCCGGGGAGTTTAGTAGCTATTATAACCTTATCTCTTATACCCAACTCTTTCACAGCCTTGCCTACGAACTCCTCACTCTTACCCCTACCATAGACAGCCGCGGTGTCAATCAGATTCACGCCAGAGTTGAAAGATTCTTGTATGATTTTTTTGGCGAGCTCATAGTCTAAGACACCCCAAGACTCGCTAAACTGCCACGCGCCTAAACCTACTACTGATATCTTCTCCCCAGTCCACCCTAGCTCTCTATACTCCATGCGAGATACCAAAATAGTTATTTTTCAAGTCTTAAAAATCAGAGCTCGCCTAGATTAATTTATTTGAAAAAGTATTTATTAAAAATAAAATTAATTTATTACCAATTTATTGTAAGCCTTATTATGGTGATTATTTGAAGAGAGTAGTTATCTTAGGAGGAGGTGCTGGAGGAGCTGTTCTCGCTAGTAGACTTGCTAAGAAGCTGAGAAACGAGGCTAGCGTGGTATTAGTAGATAAGAATCTCTATCACGAGTTCAGACCCTCGTATCTATGGATCGCAACAGGTTTGAGAGAGCCTGACCAGATCAGAAGACCTCTTAATCTTCTAGAGAGGAGAGGCGTTAAGTATGTTAATGACGAAGTTCAAAAAATAGATCTGGGTAATAGAAGAGTTATTGGTGCTAAGAGCTCGTTTGAATACGACTACCTGATCATAAGTCTCGGGACTGTGTTAAGACCTGATAAGATAAGAGGTTTAGATGCTACTTATCATAATTGGGAGCTAGACGACGCGCTGAAACTCAGATCCGCGCTTTCAGAATTCAGAGGAGGCAACGTGGTCATCGGCCCTACTAGAACACCCTATAGATGCCCGCCAGCACCTGTTGAGATAGCCTTTATGATCAGATATCTGAGCACTATTAGAGGGGTTAGCGATAAGACTAAGATAACAGTTATCCACCCCGACTGGAGCAAGCCTATGGAGCCTTTCGGACCTTTCATGTCTGCAGCGTTTCAGAATTTCATGGAGAAGTATAATATAGAGTTTATAGGCAGATGGACTGTCGACTATGTTGATCCTAAGGAGAGAGTTGTGACAAGTGTCAACGGGGAGAAGCTAAAGTATGACTTGGCTATATTGATACCTCCTCACGAGCCCGCGAAACCCGTGGCCGAGAACCCGGATCTTATTAACAAAGACAGTGGTTATATGAGTGTAGATAGAAAGAGTCTTAGACATCCTAAATATGATGAGGTGTACGGGATCGGCGACATAGTAGCTCCTACGCTGAGACTTGGCATGGCTGGTGTCTTTGCTCATTTCCAGGCAGACTATGTCGCTACGAGAATAGCCAATGAGTTGAGAGGGGTTTACATGGGTTTAGAGTACAATAGAACTGGTGTGTGTGTCATGGATCTAGGCTTTGTAGGAGCTGGAGCATTCTGCGACTTTGACGATTATATGGAGGGAAAGACAGAATATCCTGACTGCTATATGCTCGGGAGTATGAGTATAATGAGAATCTTTAAAATAGCTTTTGAGAAAATGTGGTTTAGAGAATTATTCGAATAGGTGATCATATGGCTGAGCTCACTATAAGAATAGAGGGATTGTCTCAAGAGAAAATAGAGAGAATAAGCAAGCTACTAGAGCTACTGGCTGAGAAATCTGATGTTATCGAGAGCTTAGTCAGATTCTTCGAATCGATAGAGAGAATTGGATTAACAGACATGGTTAAAACATTAGAGGAAGAGAGCGATTTCCTATTCAACGCTATATCTAGGAAAGAATTTATGAGTCTAGTAGGAAATATGATGATGTTAATGTACTTGATGAGCAACATGAATCACGTCTTAATCTATGAGCTGGCCGAGAGAACCCCTAAATGTCTAGAGAGAGGATATGAAGAGTTTAAGAAACACCCTGAGAAGAAGTTAGGATTGTTAGAGATGCTAAACATTATTAGAAGCCCTGAGTTTGCTTCTGCTCTAAAAGCTCTTCAAACCGCTATACAGTGTATGAGAAGATGATAGACAGTGATTAACTGATAGACAAAATCTATTTTTTAAACGCTTGGACCAATTGTTCTTTTAATCCCATTCTACCTCTGACAAATACTCTCGGTTCCATTTCTCTCAGATCTCTAGCTATTAATGGCCTGAACTTCATCTTAGAGAGTATGTCTCTCTCAAGGTCTACTCCAGGCGCTATCTCTACTAGCTCGACCCCGCTGGGGGTCAGTTTAAACACAGCTCTCTCAGTAATATAGGTTATATCATGACCAAATTTAATAGCATATCTACCGCTAAAGAATGTCTTGTAGACTCTCTCAACAAATTTCAATATACTCCCATCTTTCTCTATGACCAGTCTCTTAGAAACAGAATCATAATAGATCTTTCTTTCGCCAGCGGTGAAGCTTCCGGCGAAGACAGTCTTAGGAGATCCTCCTGCAATAACGGGGAACCCTCCGGGGCCGTAGAGTCTTCCTGGGAGAACTGAGGGGTTCACATTACCCTCCTTATCTACTTCTAAGAAGCCTAGTACGGCGGTGTCGATTATGCCTCCCTCGAAGTTTGAGAACATATCGGGCATTGACGTTAGAGCGAAAGGTGATATTGCCGCTCCAAAATCTTGACCTCCCAGAGCCACGCCTCCCCAGACACCTGACTCTACTACTGTCGTGATATAGTCTGAGATCTCTTCGTAAGCTGCCAGCCATGATACCAGCGCTGGTATACCGATCCCTAGGTTGACTAATATAGGTTTGTTCAGCTCGATCACTGTGTTGACAAGTTCTATTAGGGTTCTTCTCGCTATTATGTGCTCGTGCTCGGAGTATCTCTCGATCTCTGACGAGCCCAGCTCTCTGAGATCTATAGGAGGTATAACTCTATAGCTTAACCTAGGGTCGTACTCGTACGAGCCGGACTGCCAGTGATACTCTCTCGGAGCTACGACAACATAATCTACTAATGGAGCTGGTACGTCGACTTCTCTAGGGTTGATAAGGCCTAGCTTGGTAATCCACTTCACCTGAGCTATAACAATACCCTTCTTAGGCAGAGCTTTAGTTGCTTGTGCTATGTTTAGCACTGTTCCTCTAATAGCCTCGTCAGATAGAGATATATTGCCCATCTCATCAGCTACAGAACCTCTTATAAGAGCTATGTTAGGTTTTGGAGCTTGATAGAATAGATACTCTTCTCCATCTATATTGGTTAGAGAAATTTTACAAGTCTTTCTCTCGAGCGCAAGATCGTTTATAGCACCCATACTATCTCGAGGATCTAAGAAGGTTCCCAGACCTATCCTGGTTAAGAGACCCGGTCTACCAGAGGCTACCTCTCTAAACCAATACACGGTTATCCCTATAGGCCATGTGTAAGCCTCGATCAGGTTCTCTGCAACAAGTTTCTGAAGCCATGGAGAGAAGCCTAGATAGGGTGCCAAGACACCTCTAATAAAGCCGTAGTCTTTGTCTCTATATATTATCTCTGCGATCTTATCAAAGGCTCTTCCAGGCACTGCTGGGAGAGTCTCAAAGATCATAAATAGATCTCTTGGATGTCCCGTCTTCCTATATTGTTTGTATAACTCATACAACAAGTACTCTGGGGTTGCTAACAGATTAAATCCTGACACTGCTACCACAGAGCCGTCTGGTATACAACATAGCGCCTCCTCAGGATCTTTTATCTTCTTTAATATCATACAATTCTCCAATTATAATCTATCTTTCTAAGATTAATTTAAATATTACCACATGAATCTTATTTTAATATTAATCCTCTTTTTTAAATAAGATTCATGCGGAGATTCTTTTGAGAATCTCTAACAATTCTCTCCATATCTTATCTCCAGCGTAGTGAAGATTTCTCACAGCCTTACCTTTCTTAAGACTCTTTATCTCATCACAACTCATTAAAGCTATGCCAACAGATATAAATAGATTCCTCTCAGGCTCTCTAACACCTACAATCGAATCTCTTTCAAAACTAGTACACTCAGTAATGCCCGGAGCCATTACATCAGCGCCGTTAAGTATCCTCGACACCGCTCCAGAATCGATTCTTACGTAAGGGATACTCATAATATTCTTATTAAGCGCGTGTAGAGCTGGTATTATAAGCTCTTCTATCTCTATCGCTAGAGGTATTTTCTCAACCTCTCCTATCCCGATGTAAAATCTCACATGTTTCTCTCCAGAAGACAGCTCTGCCAAGACTATCTTCTCATACTCATTTGTTAAATTAAATCTCTCTCTCAATATCACAACTAATTCTCTTAATGCTCTCTTAGACAAATAGTTTAATTTCACTTCTACTCTCTCCTAAGAATATGAGAAAACACTAGCCTTATTAAAATAGACTGTGACCCATCTCAAAACATGGAGAGAAAGTCCAAAGTCTCTGTCAAGTATTTAAGCTTCATTAGAAATATCTAGAGATATAATATGACAGAAAAGAAGATAGATGATAAGAGTAGCATATTGAGAGTGATTAAAAGAACTGTTAGAGAGTATAACAAGTATAGAGCCCCTGAGGCCCGCGCTAAACTAGTGAGTGTCGATAGAGATAGAATAGAGATCTTATTTGATGGAAGCTTCTGCGAGACTTGCGGTGTGAATGATTGGATAGATGATTTTAGATATATGTTAAAGAGGCATAATATAGACAGCGTTATAGAGAGTATAGAGGAGATAGACGAATATAGACGTAGAAGTGTTTTTAGAATCTCAGTTCCCAAGAAGACTAGATCGAAATAACTGGATGTTGGGAGAGATCTCTAAGTGTTTGAAATGATAGCTAGTAGACTCTATATCTCAATATTGCTACAGCATCACCAAAAGTCTTCTTGATCCACGTGCCCTCGGGCAGAGTCTCGCTTATAAAGATCACTTCAGCACCCTTGTCTGAAGCTAGTTTGCTCAACTCCTCTGCTTTATCAGACTCCTCTACCAAGATCAGCTTTTCCACAGCCCCCATACTCAGAGCCTCTCTAATCTCATTCAATCCGTAGAGAGCCAGCCCGTCATCCTTAGCTAAGTGATATTTAAACTCTTCTACAGCTCTAATAGACTCTATATACTTATGTCCTTTCAGAATATCCTTCGCTTTATCTAGCAACTCTCTGACTCCAGCCTCACCTTGGTAAGAGACGTCTATAGGCTCTCCTACTATCAGAGCTTTCAATCTATAGTCGAGATAGTCTCCTCTCAGAAAATCTATCTTAGAATACCCAGGTCCGCCCACTAGAACTCCTTTTAATTTCTTCTCTTCTAACAATGGTATGAACTCTCTAGCAGCTCTCTCAGCAACTTTCTTGTAGAACTCTTCGACCATCTGCTCTATTATCCTATCATATCTCCTCTGACTCTGACCTCCCTTACTATGCTTCCCCGGGATATAATCTTCTAACTCATCGAGTATAACAAATCCGCTAGGCTTTAACAAAGCTAGCGTAGCCTGATCTCTCTCTATCAGTATTATCCCGTATACCTCTGACTCCTCAACCATGGGCTGGAGAAACTCTATGTGAAACCACTTATCTGTTCTATAGAAGAATAGCGGCACAGGGTCTGGCGGCTCGAATAAGAGGTGAACTTGATCTGCTGTCTCCGGGTTTACCCCAGCGAATATCACTAGACCGTTCTCCGGCACTTTCGGTATCCTAGTAAGATCATCTATAGCCATTTGGAGAGCTGTTTGAACAGACTCTCTAGTTCTCTTCAACTTTATGTTGCCTGCTATAGAATACTCTCTTCTCAGAAGATCCAAGACGTCAGCAACAGGTCTGCCGGGAGGTATATAGAGGCTTAAGAGAATAGTCGCGGGTGCTTGCCACTGTTTTAAGTATTCAATAATCTTCTTAAGCTCTCTTCGATCCACCCTGTATTCGCTAAATTATACTCACCTACAATATACTGTTACCAATGCTTCCTAAAAATCTTCTACTAAGATCAGCTCTCTACGAGGCGTATCATGTGTTCAGAGTCTATATAGGCATGACCCTCGTTGATTAAAGCCTCGATCAGGATCTTCTCTTTCGCACTCATATAATTCAGCTTCTCTACATTGATCGGCATTTGAGAGACCACGAGATCATACAGATCTTTACTAACAACAAACTTACCTACGACAACGGCTACGCCAGACTCTATATACCTATCAAGGCTTCCCAGACCCTCTGAAGCATATTTACGAGCCTCACTAAGACTCAAGATCTTCTCTACTGATAATCTGCTTATTAGAGGGTCTGAAACAGTTTTTCTAATAGAGATCTTAAGAGTTTCTTGAATAGATCTGATAATGAATCTCATGTCTCCTAGCTCTCTCTCTATTTTGCTAATACTCTCTGTTAGATCCTGTAGAGTTTTCTCGATATCGTTAACTCTCTCTCTAAGCTCCTTTATAGACTTGATCGATTCTGATTCGAGAGACTGATCTCTTTGAGCTACATCCTCATCTCTCGAGATGTCAGTCTTTAGCGAAGCTCTAGTCATATAACCCTTGCTAGTTCTGACGACCAAACCTCTCTCTCTCAATCTATACAGAGAGGCTCTGACTGTGACCAAGCTGAAACCTAGACTATCTGCTATCTCGCGAGGTTTTGAATAAGGGTTTCTCTTGAGATAGTCTAACACAGCTCTGTCTATAGGATTGAGACTCATCTTATCCTCATAATAATAAGTATTCCTTAAAAGGCTTTATTATAAAAGTATTATTTAGACCTCTTTCTCCTAGGATGTATATAGTCTTTAGGTGCTCTCTGGAAAGGCTCTAAGTATCTTCTCAGAACTCTAGGTATCTCGACAACGCCTTCTCTATCTTGATAATTCTCTAATATCGCTGTAATAGTCCTAGTACTCGCTATAGCTGTTGAGTTTAGTGTGTGAACAAATCCTTTGACTCTGCCTCTTCTTCTCACAAATCTTATCTTAAGCCTATAACTCTGCCAATCAAGATCATTGCTAGAACTAACCATCTCTCTAAACTTAGCCTGTGCAGGCATCCAGACCTCAAGATCATATTTCTTAGCAGCTGGAGCTCCTAGATCGCCAGACGCTATATTGACAAGTCTATAGGGTAGTCCCAGCTCTTGGAATAACTCTTCTGCATTTCTAGTGATCTCTTCGTGCAACCCCCAACTCTGCTCGGGTAGTGCAAATACGAATTGCTCCACCTTGTGGAATTGATGAACTCTAAATATGCCCTTAAGATCTCTACTCCCAGCCCCGGCCTCTTTTCTGAAACAAGGACTTATACCAACATATTTCAGAGGAAACAACTCTTCGTCTAGCTCTTCATTCTTATACAGCGCTGCTATAGAGTGTTCTGATGTTCCTATCAACACTAGATCCTCACCCTCGATCTTGTATATCGCGTCTTTGAGTGTTTCGAAGTCTGTCACAGCTCTCATAACTTCTTCTCTCAACATATAGGGGGGTAGGACTAGTGTGTAGCCTTTCTCTGTCAATCTATCTATCGCGAACCATAGAAGAGCCATATCAAGCCAGACTAGATCTTCGAATAGATAATAGAATCTAGATCCAGCCACTTCAGAGGCTTTCTCGGTATTTCCCAGACTTAGCACGTGCTCCAACATGTCTGCATGTCCAATAGGTTTCCAATCTATGATCTCGTAGCTCATATCAACGCCTTTGTCTCTAGTCTCAGATAAGAACACCTCTAGATCGTCTTTGTAGACTTTAGCCACACCCCACGCTCTAATAGGCTTGTTAGCACTCTCATCGCCTACGGGCACGCTTTCGTGAACTATATTTGGTAATTTGAGAAGAACACTCTCTCTCTCCTCTTCTACTCTTCTAAGTCTATCTTCCATCTCTTCTATTCTCTTTAAAAGCTCTCTTGCTCTGTTTATCAGATTCTCGCGCTGGGAAGAGTCTTTCTCTAGACCTATTCTCTGACTTATCTTATTATGCTCGTGTCTCAACTCCTCGACTTCTCTCAGAATCTTCCTCCACTCGAGATCTAGGTTGTAGGCTATGTCAACTAGAGAAGGGTCTAAAAGCCTCTTTCTCACATGCTCTTTCAGCTCTTCGGGGTTTCTTCTCAGCATCTCAAGTATCGTCCAGCTCATTTAGCATACCAGAATTTAATTAATCAGAGCTAGGAAAATAAAGTCATCTCAAGATATTTGCGAGATCCTTGGTCTGAGAATTTTTCGACTTTTCAACTCTGACTCTCACCAGATCTTCTCTTCCACTGCTCTACTATATCGTAGCCATAGAGCTCTATAAACATCATACGACCTTTCTCAGTCATTCTCAGAGGAGTCCACGGCGGGTCAAACACTACATCTATATTGATCTCTTTTACCTCTGGCAGAGAAGATCTTAGTATATCGTATACTTGATAAGGCAGAGTATTTGCAACAGGACATCCTATAGCTGTTAAAGTCATGGTTATATTTACTACTCCATCGTCAGATATGTTTATATCATAGATCAAACCTAGGTTGTATATATCTATGGGTATCTCTGGGTCGTATATGGTCTCTAGAATAGCCAGTATCTTTTTCTTCAACCTCTCCTTATCAATACTATCTAATGCTGACACCTCAGATAATAATATCGATGTCCAGTAATAAATAAATAGATTATTCCTCGGCAAATATTATAAAATTCCTAGAGATTAAAATACTTAGAGGAGTTTTTAATGAAGACAGTTCTAGAACTCGACCTTCTGAGAAGACTGGTTAAAGAGTTTGGCGAGAGAAAAATAAGAGATATAGCTTCAAAGATTGATAGAGAGAACATATATCCTAGAGAGATAGTTAGAGAGCTAGGAGCTCAAGGACTGCTAGCACCTAACATACCAGTTGAACTGGGTGGAGGAGGTTTAGGTCTTAGAGAGACTTGTGTTATACTCGAAGAACTAGCTAAGTATAGTGGCTCTATATCTCTTCTGGTAGAGGTTCAGGGGGTTTTAGTAGCGCATCTACTACATTCCTATGGAAATAGATTTATTCGAGAAGAGATATTACCTAAGATAGCTCGCGGAGAGTCTATCGCCTCCTTCGCCTTGTCCGAGCCTTGTTGCGGTAGCGATGCTGCTGCGATTGAAACTAGAGCTGAGAGAGAAGATGATAAGTGGATTATTAGAGGTGTCAAGACATGGATAACTCAAGGACTCTATGCGGATTATTTCATAGTGTTCGCGAGAACAGGTTCTAGAGAGGAGAGACATAGAAATATAGCAGCTTTTCTGGTTGAGAGAGGAGATTGTATTAAAACCTCGCCTATAGAAGTGATGGGTTTTAGAGGTACTGGAACAGCGGAGGTTGTACTTAATAACTGCCCTGTTGACGAGAACCATGTTTTAGTAGAGTCTGGCAAAGGCTTTAAGGTTGCTATGGAGGCTTTAAATATAGGTAGAATAGCTATCAGCGCTATAGGTATTGGACTAGCTGAAGAGGCTTTGAGAGAAGCTTACGAGTATGCTAAGAGTAGAAGAGCTTTTGATCGAGAGCTCATAGAATTCCAGTACATACAATTCCTCCTCTCAGACCTATACACTCTTCTCGAGACAGGAAGATCCATATTGTATAAATCAGCTGAAGAATATGATTCTAACCCAGCCTCAGAGAAGATTCCTCTTCTAGGAGCTGTCGTCAAGAACTTTGTTGCGCCTACGAGTGTCTATATAGTAGGTGAAGCGTTAAGACTTCTAGGAGGATATGGCTATAGTAAGGAGAGTAATATAGAGAGGATTTATAGAGATATAAAACTTCTTGAGATAGGTGAGGGGACTAACGAGGTTCAGAAGATAGTAATATCTAAATACATGCTTAGAGATGGTTTGAAGAGATTATTTGATTAGTCTAATAAGATCTATTCTTCTGAAGAGTCTCTCATAAAAGATCTTTATATTCTCGCTTTCAGAATATACTATGTAGAGTAGCAGGACAAAGAGAATATCGAATAAAGGAGATATTTGAGCCATATAGAAGCTATACTCAGACTTATTCCCAGCAAACCACACTATCACATATCCTAACCATGTGCCGTATGTGAGAACAATTAGACTGCTAATAACTCTATGTCTTATCACGAAGGGGGATAGAGCTATCGACATAACAATAACCCCCAGATATATCAGTATATTACCTCTAATAGGAGTGTCTGGATTGACTGTCACATAGAAGGGGTTTAACCCGAGAAACCAATCCCAAGGAGCTGATATCGGAGGTCCTTCTCCAGGTTTTGTCTTAGTCGAGAGATGCCACGAGAGAGCTCCCACAATACTATCTCTCCACCACTGCTGGTAGCCGAATAAAGCTATTATCGGTATATTTACGAGTATAAATATCAAGAGAGGTATAACTATCGAACTCACTATAGATTTCTTCAAGCCTCTAGGCAGTGAGAGTAGAAGAGCTGGAAGTGATACAAAGAAACCGCTCATTTTAGAAGCTCCTGCCAGGCCTATAAAGACGCCTCCCACCTCGTAATACTCTAGCGCTATCAAAATAACTGATAGTAGAGTGAAGAACGATACATAGGCTTCTAACATAGCTATCCCATCCATGTAGATGTTTATAGGATCCATTAGCAGAGCCAGAGATCCTAGTACGCTGAACAAAGGATCTCTTGTTACTCTATACACAAAAAGACCCGCCAAAAAGACTTTAAGAAAACCTAAAGCCAGTGATGGGAGTCTCCACGAGAAAGGATTGTCGCCTAGCGTGATCATTGAGAATATTATGAAATACTTGCCGAGCGGAGGATGCTCGAGATTGTAGTATGTGTCGATACTGCTAGCATCACCGTACAAGTAGCCTAGTCTAAGATACTTAACACTACTCACGTTTATAAGTTGTAGAACGCACGTGAGATTAGTTGAAGAGATGTATACAGCCTTAATGTTAGATAGAGTGGTTATAACTGAGAGACAAGTATAATTCTCTCTTAAAAGAGATATAAAAGTCTCAATATCCGTCTCAGGTCTTAGGAATAGTGTGGCAGTGTAAGGCGGGGTTTCTCTAGGATGATATCCGAAGAGATATAGTAGATTTCTAGCCGAATCAACATACCAAATCTCATCTGATATATATGAGTTATACCAAGGCATCCGATAGTAGTATATGAATGACACTAGCGAGTAGATTAACGCGATCACTAGTAGGACTATTATCAGATTTCTATCTCTCAGAGATAAAGGCAGAGTATTGCACCATCTATAATTTTTTTCTTATAAAGATTTATCTGACCTCCTCTCCGCCACGGATGCGAGGCTTTCAGTTGTAATGAATACACGCTCTCGCAGTAAAACAACTCTGCTGGTCTGAGATCTTACGTATCTCTATTTGCTGGGTAGTCTCGCTCTACTAATTTTTCGAGAAGACCATGAATATCTTCGCAGTCTCTTTGATCTGCCGAAACCACACGCGACACAGTAACCTTTTGATACGTTAAAAGCTACTCTTCCACATCTTCTACATTTTATATGTGTTACTTTATTAGATCTCTTACCCATCGAAGGAGTTCCTTTACCTATAGGAGACACCTCTAGCTACTAGGTGATATTAGAATAACATTCTCTCCTCTAACTATGACAGTGCCTAGTTTTCGAGATGTGCCATCATCTCTCACCTCCTCCGCGTCGTCTAGAACTATGTTTAGATGTATATCAAAGCTCCTGAGCCTTCCTCTGAGACTCTTCTCACCTCTCAGCTTTATTAACACAACCTTTCCTATAGCCTCATTTAGTAGCTTAGCGGCAGCCTCGCTCAAAACACTCCCTCCAGGTTCACTGAATATTCTATTTCCGAGATATATAAGATTTTAGTTAAAATAAGTCTCTAATGAGTTATGCTATAATAGACAGTGGCTTATCGCGTCTAATACCTCTTATAGAGCAGATCTCTCGGTGTAACTATTTGTATAGAGCTTTATCTTCTCTTTATTAGCTTCTTAGGATAGTTACACTGGGTCGAGTTCGCCTATGGATCGTGACACGCGACCTATGTTAATTAGTGTAAGTGTATATGATGAGAGTAGCTATAAACATGCGACGAAAACCAGGATCGTTAGTATTAAGATAGATAAAGAACTTCTAGACGAGATAGACAGGATATGGAGAAGACTGGGGTATAGTAGTAGAAGTAATTTTCTTAGAGACGCTCTTCAAGTCTATCTAAAGATCTTGTCTCTCATAGAGAATTCAACTGTCGTCACTTACGATGCGAGAATTCAGAGTATGGACGAACTTCTAGAAAAATTAATTAAAAGATGTGCCGCGTATAGCAAACTCTAGTGGTAGATAAGGATCAATATTCTTCTAAGAGGTATTACGCTAATAATACTATCTTCTAATCATGATATACCGAGATCTCTGAGACCTCTATTTTAAGAAGTGCTAAACAGTACTAGCTATTATTACTAGAGACCATGGTTGCTAATAATATATCAGAGGTGCTAGAGTATCTGGTTCTCAAGATGATGGCTGGCAGACCTGAGGTTCTTAAAGCTTTGTTAGAGTATATTGAAGGTAATCTATCTCCAGCCGCAGCTCCACAGATATATAACGTCTCTAAGCACCAGTTGAGAGGCTTTGTTCAGAGGATCTATGATAAAGCTAATAATAGACCTCTCGCAAATCTACTGATCAAACTCTCTGTCCCTATAATCCTCGAGAAAACAAGGATCTATATAGATAGGAGTCAGAGACCTGAGGAATGTATTGTATGTGGGAGGAAGTTGTATAACGTGTTTCCAGAAGATCATATTAAAAAACATCATAAGGATTTGATAGAGTACGAGAAACAGAAGATCCTGACAGAACTCAAAAATGTTATCAGAGAAAAAATGAGAGATAAAGAAAAAGTTCTAGCAGATCGAAAAGAGATCAGCGCTTAGCTATGGGAAGAGTCTCTCCGGGTCTCTAGGTAGGAGTCGAGCCTCTCTAATGTTGTCTAAACCGAGATATTGCATCACAACTCTCTCAAGCCCTATGCCAGCTCCTCCGTGTGGTGGAGCTCCGTATTTGAAGAATTCTAGATAGAACCAGAAGTTATCTGGATTAAGCCCTTTCTCCTTTAATTGACTCACTAGAACCTCGTATCTGTGTTCTCTCTGGCTCCCAGTAGCCACCTCGAGTCCTCTGAATAATAAGTCGAAGCCGTATGTATAATTAGGATCGTCTGTTCTTCTCATAGTGTAGAAAGGTCTAGACTTCCACGGGTAGTCTGTGACAAATATGAAGTCTGAATCATATTTCTCCAACGCGTATCTCCACGCGAGTTTCTCTCCCTCAGCATCCGGCTCCTCGCCTGGAGGTATTCTCTTCCCAAACTTCTCTGCTAACACGCTGTAGAGCTCTCTTAAAGATACTCGTGGAATAGTCTTAGGCAGTAAAGGTCTCTCTACTCCGAACTCTCTAAGAGCACTTCTACCTATGCTACTCTCACTCACGTCTTCGATCACGTGTTTAAAAGCTTTTTCAGCCACGTCTATCACATCGTTATAATCTCTTATGAAGCCTACTTCATAATCTATAGAGTGATATTCTGTCAAATGTCTTGTCGTGTGATGCTTCTCAGCTCTAAATACAGGTCCTATCTCGAAGACTCTCTCCAACCCCGAGATCACTCCCATTTGTTTATAGAACTGGGGAGACTGCGCTAAGAATGCTTGTTTATCAAAGTATAATACGAGAAACACCTCAGCACCACCTTCAGTAGCGCCGCCCACGATCTTTGGTGTGAAGATTTCGACAAAGCCTTCTGACACGAAGAATTCTCTGAAAGACCTAGCTATAGCTGCCTCTACTCTGAATATCAGACTTATCCTGGGGTTTCTGACATCAAGCCATCTCCATCTGAGTCTCGTAGATAGATCTGAAGATATGCTACTCTCCACTTCTATAGGCGGGGGTTCCACGGTTTTTGACAAGATCTCTATTTTTTCAGCAAAGATCTCTCCACCACCTGGTGCCTGAGGATTCTTTTTAAACAATCCAGTGACTCTCACAACATCCTCTCTACTAAGTTTCTCAACTATTTTAAAGACTTCCTCAGGTGTCTCTCCTTTTTTAACTACTATCTGTATATAACCTTCTCTATCTCTCACCAGAAGAAACTTAACGCCTCCTAAGTCTCTGATTCTCGCTACCCATCCAGAGACCTCGTATCGCTCACCGCCGACTCCTTGTTCCAGTATGTCTCTTGTGAAATACTTCTTCAAGTCGTTAACCACTTTTTACTTATCTAGGGTCTTAATAATTATTTTTATTGAGGAGAACAGCTTGAACTTGCTGAGTAGTAGAGATCTCTCGGTGATAATCTTCGCCGGAGGGAGGTCTGAGAGCTTAGAGAGACTGAGTGGCGGTGTTCCGAAGACTTTCATAGAGATCCTGGGGAGACCGATCATTGATCACACAATTAGATCTCTAAGAGAAGCTATTAGTAGCAGAATCAAGAAATTAATAGTGGTGACCGATAAGAGAGAATACGCTGAGCTTATAGCAACTAAGTATTCTGACATGAACATAGTAATAGCAGAGCAGAGAAAGTTAGGCGTGGCTAACGCGTATAAGACTGCTTTCGAGCACGTAGATAGCAACGACAAACTTCTACTCTTGATCTATGGCGACATAGTCGTAGATAAAAGTCTCTACGCGTCAATCGTCTTAGCAGGAGAAGAGGAGCTCTCTAAAGAAGATTTTGGAGGAGTATTCCTAGGCGTGCCAGAAGAGCCTAGAAGAAATCACTGGCTCATGGATATAGATGAAAGAGGTCTGGTTAGAGAGATACTACCTTCAACAGTAAAAGGCTATGGCTATATAGCTGGAGGTGTGTATCTCGTTAAAAGCCTATTCTCAAAATATGTGAAAGAATACGATGATACAGCCTTGATTTTTAGAGACTATGTGAGAGATTTTAAGGTTAAAGTACTCTACTGGGGGCATTACTGGGTTGACATAGGATCGCCATGGGATCTTCTTGAGGCTAGCTATAGAGTGTTGAGCAATATAAGAGAGAGTGTTATCAGCAAGTACAGCAAGATCTCTCCGCACACAATAATAGAAGGACCTGTCGTAATAGATGAAGATGCTGAAATAGATCATAATGTAATAATAAAGGGACCTGTCTATATAGGTAGAAAGAGTTTTATAGGTGCAAATTCTTTTATACGAAACTATTCATCTATCGAGAGAGAAGCTTTTATATCATCTTATACCGAGATCAACAGATCTATGATTCTACCTGAAGCTAGTATTGGTAGAGGTAGCTATATAGGCTACTCTGTGATAGGTTTTAAAAGCGTTGTAGAGCCCGGCGTTATCACTAAGAACATTATAAGACAGAGAAGAGAAGAGGCTATGCTAGTTGTGTCTAGAGGAAGGGAGTATGGTAAGCTGGGTAGCGTGGTTTATGCTAGAAGCAGAGTTTATGCTAACAGTATTTTGGAGCCTGGAGAAGAAGTAGAAGAAGAGTGATCTAAAAAAGAATCTTAGTTTACTCAGAAGATAGAGCTATCTCTTCTCTATAGGCACATATTCTTTGTCTAGCTCTCCTACGTAGAGATCAAGAGGTCTTATGAGTCTGTTATCCTTCACATACTCCATAGCCTTAGCAGTCCATCCAACTATTCTCGACGCTGCAAAGATCGTTGTGAAAAGCTCTGGAGGTATTCCCAGCGCTGTGTAGGCTATTGGTGTGAAGTAGTCTATGTTAGGCTGTATATCCATTCTACCCTTCTCGGTGAATTCTCTAAGAGCAACTTCTTCTAGCTTGATAGCTATGTCGTAGAGAAGCTTGGGCTCTCCTCCATAGACCTTAGCTATTTCTCCGTCTAGCTCTTTCAAGAATCTCGCCCTAGGATCATAAGTCTTATATACTCTGTGACCCATGCCCATGATTCTTCTCTTACTGGCAAGTGCTTTTTGAACCCATTCTTCAACTCTATCAGGACTGCCTATTTCTTTAAACTGATAATAAGCTGCTTCAGCAGCTCCACCGTGTAGAGGTCCTTTTAAGGTTGAGATACCTGAAACAACGGCTGAGTATATATCAGATAGCGTTGAGATCGTGACTAGCGCTGCAAAGGCTGAGGCGTTCATCCCGTGCTCTGCGTGAAGTATGAATATCACATCCATAACCTTAGTATCGAATTGAGTAGGTCTCTTTCCATGGATCATGTATAAGAAATTCTCTACGTGAGACAGATCTTTTCTAGGAGGTATAAAATCCAACCCTCTAGAGAATCTATACATAGCAGCAATTATAGTTGGAGCCTTAGATAGTATTCTTATAGACTTTCTCAGATTAGATTCGGGGGTGTGGATGCTGAGCTCAGGATCGTATGCGGCTAGATACGAGACTGCTGTTCTCAGAATATCCATTGGATGAGCTTTTAGCTGTGTCATTCTCTTCACAACTTGAAGAACATCGTCCGGAACATCTCTAGCCTCAGCCATGAGAGCTTTGAATAAGTCTAACTCATCTTTACGTGGGAGTCTTAGGAAGTATAGTAGAAACGCTACCTCCTCATATGTAGAGTTTTTAGCTAAGACATCAATTGAATATCCTGCGTAGTACAGCCTTGACCTGAGCCCGTCAATAAAACTCAGTCTAGTCTCGGCGACATATATTCCTTCAAGACCTTTATAGACCTTGGGCTTCTCAGTCTCAACAGTCATAAAACTCACCAGTCACGTGACTAATAGGTGTTCAAAGGTTAATAATTCTTTTTAGGCTATTATAATCTACCGCATATTATAAAGCACTGTTGATATCGAGAAGCATCAAATTTATAAAATAATTATTGTAATATAGTTAAGTGAATGTGATTTAAATTAAATCTCTTTACATATAATATACTGGTTTGTATATTTATTGTATAAACTATGATTCGTCCTATATATACTTGATATATCTAGCGTATCTCCTGAGACCCCATACAAATTCTGAGCTGATAAAATAGTTTGTTATAAAACCTAAGATTATACCTATTATATTCGCGATGATATAATACACGTAGTAAGATAAGATGGCGAATGTGACGTATATGACAGTATTTCCAACAGCTACTGCTAGATGATACCCCATCAATCTCTTAATCAGGCCACCCTCTCTATCTCTCGAGAAAGTCCACAGATCGTTGAGAGTGAAATTAGAGAGAGTAGATATTTCTATAGCTATGGGAGAAGCGATAAATCTGCTCATACCATTCTCTACTAAGAGGAATAATACAGCATTATTCACAAGAACTCCGGACGCGCCAACTGTCATAAATTTTAAAAGTCTATACTCGCTTAGTCGGAGTATTTGTCTTATGAAGTCAATTATCTCTTTGAAGCCTAGCTTACTCCTCCCTCTCACTCTTCTCCTAAATATATAGGGGTACTCGTGTATTCTCTCTATATCCCCTCTAACTATGATCTCGAGCAAAACTTTCATTCCATCTCCCTTAAGCTTTTCTGGATCTACCTTCTCTCTCTTAAACAAAAAGAACCCTGACATAGGATCTTTTATCTTTCTAACATGAGGTATGAGTATTCTGGCTGTATACGCCGCCATTCGAGAGATCAATCTTCTGTGAAAACTCCAACCCTCAACCCCACCACCACTAACATTTCTAGAAGCGATCACCAGATCATATCTACCTTCTATAGCTCTATTCAGCATTTTTATAATCTCCTCAGGAGGGTGTTGTAGGTCAGCGTCTATCACGGTCACATATTCTCCAGAAGAAAATCTTATTCCAGTGACTATAGCACCGCCCAAGCCTCTCAGATTCTTTCTTATAATAACTCTGCCTCTCAGATTCATTTTCTTCATAAGATTAATAGCTTTCTCTGACGTTCCATCTGGAGAGTTATCATCTACGAGAATAATCTCATACTTCTCTTCTCCCAGATCTCTCTCTAAGCTTCTTTTGATCCTGGTCAAGAGTTCTTCTATATTCTCAGCTTCATTATACGTAGGGATCACTATGCTGACAAGTATCTTCTCTCTAGAATCTCTGGGGTTTATCTCGTGCATCTCTATACTCATTGTATCACTAAAGATCTCTCTAACTCTCTCCAAGTATCCTCTTTAAAACAGGGTATGCTTCTAAAGCTCTCTCATACACTATGAGTGTGTAGAACTGCTCTACTATACCTATCGCGAGTAGAATTCCTGTGCCTGTTCCATAAGTCATAAATATGTCTGCTATGATAACTATGGCCGCTACTATTAGAGAGCTTAGTATTGTCAATGGATATATGTATTTGGCTAGCAGAGCTTCTAAAACTCTCGGATTTCTCCTAAGACCAGGTATCTCCAGCCCCGACTGAATGAGTCTCTCTGCCTGTCCAGAGGGGTTGAGACCTGCCACCTCGATCCACATTAAACCGAATAAGACTGCTAACAACATATACACTATAATGTGTAGTAACACTCTGCCAGGATCTTGAAACAGCTCGTAGAACCCTGATACAGGTCTGAGATAATACATCAACCAGCCGAGCATGCTGGCTGCTGTAGGATTGCCTCCGAGTATACTATAGAATATGAATAGATCGCTGTAGAGAATAGATATTAGTAGAACGGGAATGTTGGTCACGTATAGGAACTGTAGCGGCACTCTAGTTCTAATACCTCTCAGTCTTTGCATCGTAACAGGTATGTATACTTTCATACGTTGAAGATATATCAAGACAAACATAACAATTAACATGGCTATTAACCCCATGAGACTTGGTAGATAAAGCGTTCCTGTAGATCTAATCATGATATCAGCAAGCGAGATACCATTATTAGAAGCCCATATCAGATAAGGTATAAAACCGTAGGGTTGAGAAACCGTGGTTGAAGCTGGTAATGGTGAGAAGAGTCTGTTAAAAACATCGCGTGCAACACCAGCTAGTATGAACAACGATATACCGCTCCCCAAACCCCAGCCCATCTGAAGAGACTCGTCAAGCAACATTATTAAGTAGGTAGCGAATACTAGTTGAAGCCATACTAAGGCTCTGACCCAGGCGCTGGCCGAGACGTCGAAAATAGGATTAGGCCCTGTAGTAGTCCAGAAGTTAGATCCTATGATCACGTATCCACCCGCCTCGACACCTGCTATTATCAGAGCTAGTATTTTTTGTGATAATGTGAATTTTCTTCTCTCCTCGGCCTTTGAGAGGTCTAGAGATATAAGCTTGGAGCCTACTAAGATCTGCATTATGAGACCCGCGGTAACTATAGGTCCGATCCCGAGTTGTGCTAGAGTGCCTCCAGACATAGCAAATACTATCTGTACTATCTGAGGAAGCTCTCCTAGTAATCGTGGCACATGTTCTATTCCATATAGAGGTATCGAAGACATGAAGAGATATAATATCAACGCTATACCTGTGTATAGAAGTCTCAGACCTAGAGAAGGTCTAATCTTAGGTCTCTCAATACCAGGCAGATACTCTCCTAATCTAGCTAGAAAGCCTAGCACATCCATGACTCAGACCCTTTACTCCTTATAATCACTCTCGCTCTAAGATAAATTAAGAACATACTCTATATAAGCTTATCCGTTTGTCTCTAGATGGTCATCCCATGTATTTAAGACTGTTTAGAGCAGGTTCTTCAATCTGTTTACAACTGAAAGCCTCGCTATCTATGGCGGGATGAGTAGAAACACTTACATATCTATTTTTATGGAGGGTGAGAGTTTTCTGACTCTGACTATCGGGATGGAGGGCTGGCCTCGAGCTCGAGGCAATGTAAAAAGTCCTA
>JBEULF010000071.1:0-13107 GCA_041287455.1 Sulfolobales archaeon | reverse complement strand
TATACAATAGGTCGCGAAGCTTGTAAACATCTCTACTCACCCTGCTATAGATAGCGAGGCTTTCAGTTGTAAAGATACATGTGTTGAAGATCTGTTTTTAAACGATAGTAAGTATTAAATTTTACTTTCAAGATAAGAAAAGGTTTTTAAATATTAAGATAGTGTAATAATCGGGTGTTAGAATGTTCTACTTGAAATATCATTATATCTATCCCTACGTTAAGGTTTGTGGAGGTCCTTCGAGATATATTCAAGGTCCTAATGTCATAGAGTATGTTGGTGATATTGTCAAGGAATATCAGATTAGGAAAGCCTTGGTATTCGCCGATAAAATCGTTATGGACGTTATTGATAGATACGGGCTTTTCCGTTCTCTCGAGAAGACCGGTGTAGAATACGTGAAGGAGTTATTTGGCGCTACTCCTTGCGGTCCTGAGACATGTGACGAGGAGATTGATAGGCTTGTTCAGATAGCGAAAAACTCTGGGTGTGACGCTGTCGTTGGTGTAGGTGGTGGTAAAGCTATTGATACTGCTAAAGATGTTGCTTATAAGCTTGGTGCAAAACTGTTTATAATACCTACTATTGCCTCTACAGATGCTCCGTGTAGCTCGGTTAGCGTTATTTACACTTGCGACCATAAGTTTAAGGAGTATAGATTCTATCCGAAAGCGGCTGAGGCGGTTGTTGTTGATACAAGTATTATTGCTGAAGCACCACCGAGATTTTTAGCTTGCGGGATAGGCGACGCGCTTGGTAAATATACTGAGGTTCCCTCCACTCTTAGAGTCGGCGCTCCCAACCTTCTAATAAAGCCATTAAAAGGTAGAGCACCACTAATCGCCATAGCTGCGCAAAAACTTATGATAGATATAATCTTTGCCTATGGAGAGGAAGCTATAGAGAATGTTGAAGAAAAAACCGTCACTCCTGCGCTTGAAGCTGTGGTAGAAGCGGTCACACTACTAAGCCAAGTAGCATTTGAATGCGGAGGTTTAGCGGCTGCACACTCGATATACAATGGTTTCACAGTGTTAGAAGAAAAAATCCATGCATGCCACGGAGAGCTAGTCTTCTTCGGAATGTTGGTAGAGATGGTTCTAGACGGGTATCCGAGAAACGAGATTGTTGAGATGATGAAATTTGGACATAGAGTAGGTCTACCAATAAACTTCGCAGACCTAGGCTCGGAAGATATCACAGATAAAGAACTTTTAATGATCGCACAGAGAGCAACAGCACCTGGAGAAACCATACACAATAAATTCTATAAAATAGAACCTGAATATCTGGTAAAAGCATTCAAAACAGTTAACGCTATGGGTAAAGAAGTTGCAAAAGAAGTTCCACGAAGAGTATTCAAACGCTGACAAAACTCGCTTCGCAACCCATAAAGTATTTTGTGATCAGATTAAACTTTATTTAAATATGCCGAAAGATGATCTTGCTAACAGTCTTTTTGATTATCATCGTATCACAATATTTGTGTCTAGATGATATTACTGAGTTTATTGAAGAGATCGATTTAACATAGATTGTGATAAGCATAATAAGCTTGTGATGTTACGAGCTTCAGAAGATCAGAGAGAGTTTGTTCAAGCTCCTTACACTAGTAGATTAGCTTCTAAGAAGCTTGTATAATTGAGTTTGCTTGAGGAGAAGAAGAGTTTTAATAATGATCTCGTAGTCTTCGAGATCAGTGTATGTAGAGCGTTTTAGAATCTTATTTTAGCATGAAGAACATTCTAAGTAGTAGTTGGGAAGATCTTTGTGATTAGAGTCTTAGCTTTCTCGGGATCATACACCCAGTCAGCCGGTAGTTTTCCTACTCTCTTATAGTATTTAACTAATCTTCTTATCTTAGATTCAATCTCTATTAATCCTCTCTGACTATGTTTGTCTTTAGGATATTCATTGAGATGTCTTCTGAGATTAACAGCTCTTCTGATAAGATTCGCAAGATCCTCAGGTATCTCTGGCGCTACACCATGTTTCTCTAGGATCTCTGTCACTCTCATTCCAGTCACACTCTTAACCAGCGGTATCCCATACTGATCTCGTAGTATAATACCTATCATTGAAGGTGGGTAGCCCATCTTGGCTAATTCAACAACTAACACTTCAATCTCCTCAGGACTCATTCTAACCCATTTCGGAGGACCTACTCTCACAGGTCTTGTCTGATGAGACTGGCCTTTGTCTCTTCTCTTCCCCGCCAATCTAAATCCATACTAAGAATTGCGTATCATAACTTAAAAATACTTTGAAAAGAGCTATTTACTATCTTAGTAAAATCTTATACAGAGATTAGAGATGGAGAGAAAACTCAGATCGCCTATAGTAGTAGTGTTAGGCCACGTGGATCATGGGAAGACATCTTTGCTAGATAAGATTAGAGGTACTGCAGTAGTTAAGAAAGAGGCTGGAGAGATGACACAACATGTTGGCGCGAGTTTTGTTCCAGCACACGTTATAGAGAGTATTGCCGAGCCTCTTAAGAAGATAATTAACTTCAGACTCCAGATACCAGGCCTCTTATTCATAGACACTCCAGGACATGAGGCGTTTGCTAATCTTAGGAGAAGAGGCGGTTCTATAGCTGACTTTGCCATACTAGTCATAGATGTTATAGATGGCGTGAAGCCTCAGACAGTAGAGAGCATAGAGATTCTTAGGAGTAGGAGAGTTCCGTTCCTCGTAGCTGCGAATAAGATAGATAAGATCCCTGGTTGGAGGCCTTATCTAGACAAGCCTTTTCTAGAGACTATCAATATGCAAGATAGAGAGGTTCAGAGAGAGCTCGAAGAAAAGATATACTCTATAGTAGGCTCTCTCATGAGTCTCGGTTTCAATGCAGAGAGATTTGATAAGATAAGAGATTTCAGAAGAACCGTAGCCATAGTGCCTGTCTCAGCCAAGACTGGAGAAGGTATACCAGAGCTACTAGCTGTGCTAGCAGGCTTAACCCAGCAATACATGGCCGAGAGGCTTAGATATGCGGAAGGTCCTGCCAGAGGTGTTGTTCTAGAGGTCAAAGAAGAGCTGGGTCTCGGCACAACGCTAGATGTGATAATATACGACGGCTACATCAGGAGAGGAGATATGTTCGTGACAGCAGGAGTAGAAGGCCCTATTCAGAGTCGTGTTAGAGCACTTCTACTACCTAAACCTCTAGACGAGATGAGAGCTCCTTCTGACAGGTTCTTGTCGGTAGACGTAGTATATGCCGCAGCCGGTGTTAAGATCGTCGCACCTGACGTGGATAGAGCGGTGGCGGGAGCACCATTCATAGTTGTTGAGAGTGAGAGCGAGTTAGAAGAGGTTAAGAGAAGAGTGTATGATGAAGTTAGAGAGCTAAGAATCTTTTCGCCCGATGTCGCGGGAGTGGTCGTAAAAGCGGACACTCTAGGAACTCTAGAGGCTCTGGTAAATATGTTGAAAAAAAGATCTATACCTATCAGAATAGCCGATGTAGGACCTCTCAACAAGAATGAGGCTCTCGAAGCTCTTGTAACGAGAGAAAAGAATAAGTACTATGGCGTTATTCTTCTATTTAACGTAGATATGAACAGAGATGCTAGAGAGATCGTGGAGACCAACAAGATACCTGTTTTCTCTAACAACATAATATATAGACTTGTAGAGGAGTATCTAGAGTGGGTTAAGAAAGAAAAGATCGAAGAGATCAAGAGAGAGTTAGATAAGCTATACAGACCAGGGAAGATCAGGGTTTTACCCGGGTATATATTCAGAAGAAGCGACCCGGCCATAGTGGGTGTAGAGGTCTTAGGAGGGGTGATAAGACCTGGCTATCCTCTGATGAGAGAAGATGGGAGAAGAATAGGCTTTATAATGCAGATACAAGAGAGAGGAAAGAGTCTCGACATAGCTAGAGTAGGCTCTTCTATAGCTATATCTATTAGAGGCAATGTTATTGTAGGGAGACATTTTGACGAGGGAGACATACTATATACTGATATTCCAGAGAATCATTTGATAGATCTAGTTGAACGCTTCTGGGATTATATCAGCGATGATGAAAAGCTGGTGTTAAGAGAGATTATAGAGATCAAAAGAAGAGTTGACAAGTCATACGCTCTCTCTGTCTATATTAAGCTGAAGTCTTTGAAATAACTCTGTTTTTGCGAGTATAAAATACGAATCGAGAGTAATATACGGAGATTCTATTCTTCTCGCGAAGACCGCGGCTTGTTGAGAGATTAAGTGGTGTAGAGTGGGATAGGAGAAGTGTGGTAAATTAATATTATTGTGATAAGAGATATCAATATGGGACTAGACCTAGATGACGCTGATCAAATATATTGTTAGAAAGGTTCTTGTAATGTTTTTAATTTTCGTCACATCAATGACTATATTCTTCTTCTTTTTTAGAGTAGCGCCAGTAGCTTTGGGCGGTGGAAATCCTCTTGCTCCTGCTAAAGCAGCCTTCGACCCTCTGCTAGCCTCGGTAGGGAGTGCTATACAAGGCAATCCTTCAGCGGCAACATGGGTTGGCTACACATCTTCACTCTACGCTCTGAACAGACCTCTGATCCCTGATCAGCTAATAGCTTTTTATAAGAATATTTTCACATTTAACTTTGGCAGATCTCTTTATACACAGAGACCTGTTGAGATCGAGATATTAATTCGACTACCGTACACGCTCTCAATCTATGTAGTGGGAGTTCTGCTACCTATAGTAGTAGGCTATTATCTAGCTCTATACGCTATTAAGTATAGAGGGAGAATCTTAGATCTCATCATAACAGTCTCATCGCTTATATCATATACAGTCCCGCCCTACGTACTACTACTTATCATATACTACTTCTTAGCATACCTGCCAAAAGTTAGGTTTGGCATAGGCATATTTCCACTTCCTGTCAGAGCACCTATTATAAGCCCTGCTACAACTGTTGAAGAATTATTCTATTTAACATGGTATGTAATCCCAATCTATATATCGCTTGTCTTAACCTCATTTGGTCAATGGGCTTACTATATAAGACAGCTCGTCGTATCAGAGGCGGAGAAGGATTACGTTGTCTCAGCCAGAGCGAGAGGTCTAGAAGAGAAGATTATAATTAGAAGAGAGATGATCCCTAACGTACGGCCGCCGCTAATGACAGCGTTAGCATATTCTATCCCAACTGTTTTTGGAGGCTCTGTAGTTCTAGAGATGTTAACCTCCTGGCCTGGTGTAGCTTCGTACGCTTATCAAGCATTATCTGTGGGAGACTTCCCTGCTATAATAGCTTTCTACACGATTTCAGTTGCTCTTATAATAATATCACTTCTCTTAACAGATATATTAATAGCAATTATAGATCCTAGAACAAGACTGACTTAGAGATCAGAGATAATGATCTGTGTGTAAAAAATAAATAATGAGTTTTTATGTAACATATTAGTGGAGTGACGCCGCCGTAGCTCAGCTGGGAGAGCGCCCGGCTGAAGACCGGGCGGTCAGGGGTTCGAATCCCCTCGGCGGCAATTCTGTCATACTGATCTCTTTTCACTCTATTTTTATATCGTTGATAGTATAGTAGTATCTGTAGATAGCATTTATCAGGGGGTTAACCTATGTATGTTAAGGCTTTAATAAACGAGTGTAGTAAAGTGGGAGAGTGCTTCTGGTGGTCAGGAGCTCTCGTCTCTTTCGAGAGATGTCCTAAGAAACTTTTCTTATTTGATCTTGTTGTCTTCTACTATACTAGAGATCCTATGGCTCTGTTGCTCACAGCTAGAAAAATGGATCGAAAAATTAAACTTCTTAGCACAACCGACATAAATGTGCCAAGTATAGTTGTTAGTGGGGTAGGATCTAGCGATCTAGAGAGAAGCTTACAAGAGCTAGTAATCAATAAGAGCTACTATGTTAAGAGAGAGATAGACCTGATCTATAGGGATCATAGAGAGGAATCTTCTCAAACACAGACTAGAACTTTTATAAGGCTTTTTAGAAGACCTGCGATGACAAGACCCAGAAGAGAGATTCAAGAAGAGATACTAAGTGGATTAATAAGCGAGATGATCAGAAGTCTTTGCATTGAGAGTGATACAGTGAGACCACGAGTGATCTCTTACACACCGGTTAGCTTTTTAGTCTCAATAGATTTTTCTAAAAAAACATTTTATGAGTGTATAGGCAAGAAGCTGTTCAGAAGTAGATCTCACGAGAGATACGTGTTCGAGAATAGAGAGATTATGAATATTCTGTTAGAGAATCTCAAGTTATGGAAAGGAGGATTATACAAACAATAGTTATCCAGATAGATCATGATCTGTGTAGACTCTGTACTCCATAAGCAGAAAAAATAAGATCTCTGAGATCCATTAGAGCCACTCTTACACCTGCTAATCTGGGCATGTAGAAGAGAGCTTTAGAGGATATTGTCCCAACACATTTATATCCTAATTTTGACAAAGGCGATATAACAGGGCATATATTTCTTAGAATAATAAAACCTCTATTTCGCAGATAATCAAGATCTTCTCTAAGCTCTCGACTCTCGAAGTATACAGAGGGAATTACAAGCCACACAGGTTTTTTAAGAACTCCAGGAATCTCAGAGATCAGAGCTTTCAAATCTCTTATAATCTCAATAGACGCGTGAGGACATCCTATTAAGAAAGCTTCTGGCTCGTCGCATAAGTATGGTTCTTCTTCATAGTGGATCTTGAGATCCTTATGTTCTATTTCTATAGATTCTTCTATATAATCGCTTATCTCTGAAAAAGATCTCTCTAAAGGAGTGATTTTCTCTATAAACACCATACCCATAGAACCTGTTGAACCTGTTGCGGCTAAGAAAGTCTTGATCTTTTCAAAGCTAATCTTACCTATCCCGGAGACAAAAGGAATCTTCTCTTTCGCGAGTCTACCGACTAGGAGACCCAGTAGGCCAGCTTCTAGAAAGCTGTCACGAATACTAGCAACCGAGATCTTTATTTTGGGAACTCTCTCGCTCTTCAGATGAAGACCTCCGTAATAAGTCTTGCCCACTATAGCCGAGAATAGAGCTAGAGGGCCTGCCTCTCTATTAGTTCTAGCTCCGTATACAGAGTTGGCTATTAAAACAGCATTACTCTCAGCCCACGCTAGATGCTCGCCGAGTCTAGGTTCTCTCAGATGATAAGGTGTGCACGTAAAAGCTTCTACACCCATCATTCTGTAGAGCTCTAGTATCTCTAATTGTTTCTTTAGAAACTCTTCATCGTATGTAAAGTACTTGTGACTCTCAAGATCCACAGAGCCCGGGTTTGCAGTTGTATAGACTGTGAATTTAGTATTCTCAGAAACGAGATCTCTTAACAAGGCTAGGCCTGCTTCACCTAGATTAGAATATCCTACACCTGATATATGAGCGTGCTCTATATTAACCAGTCTTCTAGCTCCTAAACTCTCACCTACTTTCACTATTATTCTCATAGCCTTCGCTATGATCTCTCCGTACTCACCGTTGTACATTCTCTCCTCGTATTTGTTTAGATACATCTTACCTCGAATAAAATACTCTTGTTCAGAATATTTAGATTACTCGGTTGTGAAGAACAAGACTAATTATATGTTCTGCAAAGATATTTAGAAGAATGATCCTAGCTTATCCCAGCTGATTCTATGAGATACCTATATAGTGATCTCCATACTTTCTTATCTTTCCTCAACTTATTCTCTAGATTATTCTCTGTAGCCCATCTCTCAAAAGCTTTATAAAGCGTTCTACTTCCAGGAGTCCTAGGCATTCTATGGATGTAATTTAGCTTTATCAAAGCTCTAGCGATGTCTCTCCAAACCTGCTCCCACTCATATAATTCTGTCTCAGGCTCTCTTCTAAGCAAGAAGGACTCCCACAGTTTGAATATTCTCTTCAGCTCTTGAATAGGTTCCTGATGATCATCTACTCTTATATCTACGTATCTATCCACCCCTTCTCTGCAACCACCATACCCACCACATCTCCTTAGCACTAATATAGCTGCTGACTGCTTACCTCTTCTATCTCCACCAGCCTTATCCCCCGCCTCCAGAGCAGACAAGATCTTATCTACTAACTCACCTTTAGTTGTTTCAAAAGCTTTTGCCATAGCTTCGAGAACCTCTTGACCTACGATCATGTTTCCTTGAACCGAATAGTTGTTTCCTATGATATGACCGGCGTATGGTAAACACTGAGAACCCGTATACGCTGCAGCCTCTCCTCTGGCATTCACGATTCCTATCTGTCTATGCTCGCGTCTAGGGTCTGCGCTTACAAGTTTTTGAATAACCTCTCCTGGTTTCACGCCTCTCTTAAGATAAGCCAGAGCTCTCGGACCAAATCTAACATTAGCCCAAGCCTGCGTGGCAACAGCTCCAACGTTAGTTTCAGCCCAGGGGACTATGTGTCCCACCGCTAGAAACTTAGATGCGACACCAACACCCACATCTCCTATCGAAGGATCTGCTGCAACTATAGAGTAGGTGGCTATGGCTCTGTATATCATTTCAATCTACCATGTAGATTTTAATGAAACAAATATTAAAAGTATAATTGTTTAAAGAAAGATCCTCGTGAAAAAAGAAGATCTTATCAGAAACCCTGCTGTGGCGGGCCCGCCGGGATTTGAACCCGGGACTTCCGCCCAACACCTGGCCTACGGGTTAAAAGCCCGCCGCTCTACCTAGCTGAGCTACGGGCCCTGCCAATCAAAGATATAAATGAGAAAGCTTATAACTATACATCTCTACAACCCCTCTTCACTGTTCTCAGGATCTCTATAGCTTTGCTTAGATCTCTCTCTACTATAGTTCCTAATACGATAGCGTCGGAGCCTGATTTTAATATTTCACAAGCTGTTTCTGGGCCTCTAATACCACCTCCTGTTATTATGAAGAGACTGGTATTCTCTCTAACTAGACTTATCATATCTCTAGGAACATGTCTCTCAGCTCCTGAACCTGTCTCTAGATATACTGCTCTCATACCCAGCAGCTCGGCCGCCACCGCATAAGCTAGAGTGATACTACTCATATTCCATGGGATAGGTCTTGCTCTCCCTATATAACCTGCAGCACCGCCCTCACCTATTATTAGATAAGCTGTGGGTATAGCTTCGAGACCCAGTCTCTTTATTATTAGACTAGCCTCCATTTGAGCGCCTATCACATAGTAAGGGTTATCACTGTTTAATAACGAGATAAATAGTATAGCGTCTGCATACTTGGAGATGCCGGCAACGCTGCCTGGGAATAGAACTACTGGTAGTCTAGTCTCTCTCAACACCTTAACAACTCTATCTAGCTCCTCCCCAGCTACGCCGAGACTTCCTCCTACTAAGAATAAGTCTAGCCCCTCACTTGCGAGTATCCCGCTCTTAGCCTCCAGATCCTTTAGATCATCTTTTATCTTCTCAGGGTCTATTAATACAAACACTAACTTCTCTCCTTCAGCTCTCTTCTTCTTCAGATACTCCTCTACTCTCCCTCTCCACATTAGACTCCTCCACCTCTTCATACCATACTTCTGCTTTACCCTCAATATATAGATCCATAAATCTGGAGTACACATCTATAGGAGTGTATAATAGCGGTATATCATAGATCTTAGATCTAAGTCTACACTTAGGATTAGAACAAGATATATAGCCAACTCTACGTCCATCCTCGTTAACTATCTTCACAACTATAGATACAGCTCCACACGAAGGACATTGAAAGACCTTAGGCGGCTTTCGCTCTCTCCAATGAGGCTTTCTAACTACTCTCTTTTTCCTCCTCCTACCCATAATACTCATCTCATATATCCAAGTTTCCAAAGTGATATAATAAGCTTGGTCTGTCTACAAGAAGTTTTCCGTATACTTTAATAAGTGGAATTCAAGTATAATTTACGGAGTCTAATATAGAGATCGACGTAGATAAGCTTAGAAAAGAGTTAGAGAGCGAGAGCGACGAGGATCTCTTAAAAGATGAGAAGATTCTAGAAGTGTTACTCAGTGGAAGACTGTATAGAATAACATATGATAACATGACATACTTTATATACAGAACAGATCGTGAAAGCTATCTCATAATACCTCGTGTGATGTGTACATGTAGAGATTTTATTATTAACGTGGTATTTAGAAAGAAGAAGACTTCTTGTATACATCTCAAGGCTGTGGAACTAGCCATGAGAAAAAATAGATTTTTTGAACAGTTACACGCGAGGGATCCTGTCAATGTTTTGTATAAAGTGGTCTCCACAGGAAGCTTAAGATGATCTCTCTCGATCAATCGTTGTAAAACTTTTTAAAATCCTCACATATATTTTGATTAGAAGAGATATGAATGAAGATGATTGGGTGGTCTCGTTGGCTTCATACTATAGTGGTATTAGAGTCCCATGGGTTCCCACTAGAGAGGAATTTATTGAACAAGCACTAGACTTAGCTCAGGTAGGGTCTGCAGACGTGTTATACGATCTAGGTTGTGGAGATGGTAGAATAGTCATAGCTGCTGCTAAGAGAGGAGCTAAAGCTGTTTGTATAGAGCTAAATCCGGATCTAATTTCTAGAGCTATAGAAAACGCTAGGAAAGCAGGTGTAGAACATATGATAAGTTTTATACAGGAGGATTTCATGAAAGTAGATCTTTCTGAAGCAACTGTAGTGTATATGTATCTGTTAACAAGCGTGAATGAGATGTTAAAGCCCAAACTAGCTAAGGAGCTTAGAAAGGGAGCTAGAATTGTAAGCTTAGACTTCGCAATATCTGGGTGGAAAGAAGCTAAAGTTCTGAGAGTATCCTCACCAGCGAGAACCGGCGTATATTATCTCTATATAATCGGATATAGCGATAGATAAATTACTATAATCACAATTTATAATCACGATAATATCTTTATCTTAGCTATCTCAGCTTTTCTGACAGGATATATCTTTTTAGCCACTTCAAATACTTGCGACTGAATTTTCCCAGAGATCATACTCTGTATAAGCTCATCCAACGTAGAAGTCTTACATGTCTCTAGTAGCACGTTATATACGTTCTTTCTAATAAGCTTCTTCTGAGAAGTTTTACATCTGTAAGTTGTGAAAACAGCTACCGCGACCCGAATCTTCTTATTATCTCTAGTCTCGAAATTCGCTATCAACGCTATTTTACTACTTTTCCTCTTAGCAAGACTTCTCAGATAGTCTCTAGACAAGTATATCTCTTTAAATGAGGTACGAGCTATGCTCTCTTCTACGTTAATTATCTTCAATTTAAATCTCACGTGAAGTTGTGAAACGTCTCCAGTGAGATCATACATCGTGATCTCGATAGTTCTATTTATAATTTTAGAAGAATCGTCTGCAGGTATTGTTGCTACGGGAACCTCTCCTAGTATAGATGGTGTCACAACTGTGAACCACTTTTTATACTTCCACTTCTCACGACCCGAGATCCTCTGCGCCGGCATTATCTTACACTATGAAATTTTTAACGTAAGAAGATTATAAGCACTACTAGTCGAGACTCGTTACATTTTCTAAGTTTCTTAAGAGAAGTTTATCAACTATCATCTAGAAGACTATAAACTCTTACCCCGAGAAGAGTCTCGAGTAAATTTAAATCACACTGCCAGCTAACCTCTATTAGGGAGAGATGTGAGAAACTTTCGGCTCTCTCTAGTACTACTAGCAACGACCACAGCATCCTTCTTAACACCGTTCACAACATCCTCTATAACACTGGCTTTTCCAAAGATCTCGGCAGAATTTAATGTTTCTTTAGCTGATGTTAACTGGGTTTCTAATATATTTCTCATAGCGCTAGCGTCTAGCGTTCTCATACTCGGACTACTAAGCGATTCTATAGGAAGAAACAGGATCTTTATCTCTGGTATAGTTCTCTTCATTATAACCTCTCTAGCACTCTACAACACATATACATTTAGAGAGATGCTCATCTACAGGTCTATTCAGGGGATAGCCTCTGCCATGATCTCGGCCACAGCAGTTGCTATACTTAGCGAATATTTCCCTAGAGAGATTAGAGGTCTGGCTATAGGAATAAATACAGCCTCAGTATATCTGGGATTAAGCTTAGCACCTCTATTGGGAGGTTATATAGTTGAAAGATACGGTTGGAGAGCCTTATTTCTATTTAAAATCTCGATAGCCCTGATCGCGTGTTTATCAGCGTTTGTATCAGTAAGATCAGGATATAGAAGTAAAGAGATTAAAATAGATCTTCCTCGCGCTCTATTGATAATATCGGCGACTATAGCTATGACATATGGAACCTCGGTTCTCAACACATTAGCGGGATCTATCTGTTTTCCTCTAGGACTCATCGCATTTATAACCATATTTATACTCGAGACAAGAAAACCAGCACTCCTAAATCCTAGTCTGCTACGCCGTAGACTAATATTCGCAAATTTAGCCGCGCTGCTAAATTACAGCGCCACCTATGCGATCACTATAGCTCTTAGCGACTATTTACAGAGCATAAGAGGATTCAAGCCTGGCGAGACAGGTCTAATACTATCTGCACAACCGATTGTGCAAGTAATAATATCACCAGTAACCGGTCTACTATCCGATCGCTACGACCCTTCAGTTATAGCGTCTATAGGTATGTTCATAATAGCTCTCGGGATCTCACCTCTACTACTTCTCACATACAATACAAGCATCTACTATTTATTAATAGTCTTAGTAGTGCTTGGACTAGGTTTTGCTCTATTCGCCTCACCCAATACCACAGCAATTATGAATATGTCTCCTAGAGAGGCTTACGCTTCTGCAACCTCGCTACTTGCAACAATGAGATTTTTAGGTCAGGCTATTAGTACTTCGATAATAACTTTGTCAATGCAGTCTCAAGAGAACTTATTAGAAGCAATTAAGATCTCATTCATAATATATGTGATGCTCAGCTTTATCGGAGCATTTTTATCTCTACTCGCAAGAATTGAAGAACGCTTATTACCAACATATAGCTAGAATAAAATAGATCGATCAACTATATCTAGCTCTTCAAACCACTCACTAAATAGAATTCCAAAGTGTTGGATTCGACGATCACATGAGAAACGGCAGATATATAAGGATTTCTTTGAGCAGAGCGGGGCTGTTTTCTTTTTGATGTTC
>JBEULF010000070.1:0-13663 GCA_041287455.1 Sulfolobales archaeon | reverse complement strand
TCTCAAAACTGATAGCTCCGGCCACCTGAAGCTCAGCTCCAACAGCTATCAGTTCTCTCAGTCTGAAAGGTGATGTGATCCATGTGGGAGCATAGCCTCTGGATCTTCTTAGAAAAACAGGTTCTCCATCTGTGAATCTTATCACACTATCATCTACTCGATGAATAATATCTCTCTCATGCTCAACCACATAGTCTACCACGTCTCTCAACTCACTTAAGACACGAGAGAGATCAGTACACATAGGTCTTCCATGAATATTCCCACCAGTCATAATCAGAACACCCTCGGGTATCTGGTTTAGCAGTAGAATCTGAAAGCCTGTGTAAGGTAGCATCACTCCCACGCTAGAGAGTCTTGGAGCCACGTACTCTGATATTATAGAGTTCTCTCTCTTAGGCAGTATCACTATCGGTCTCTCGGGAGACTCTAGCAACTCTCTAGCTCTATCGTTTAAATAGGCGAACCTCTCGATCACACTAACATCTCTAGCCATGAGAGCAAATGGTTTATAAGGTCTCTTCTTTCTCTTTCTCAACTCTAAGACAACATCGTCTCTAGTGGCTAGTGATGCTATGTGATATCCTCCTACACTCTTCACAGCCGCTATAGAGCCTTCGAGGATTCTTCTAGCGATGAAGTTGACAATATTTTCACTCTTTACATCTAGTCTCTCACCACTAGAAGTGTACACATAGGTCTTGGGACCGCACACAGAACAACTGATCCCTTGGGCGTGGAATCTTCTTATATCCCCAGGATCTCTGTAGTCATACTCACAGTGAGAGCATAGAGTGAATTTTCTCATAGAAGTATTCTCACGATCGTAAGGTGTTCTATACATCATCGAAAACCTGGACCACACCAAGCACAGCTATTCCAATAATAGCCGCTAAATCTAGTGCCTGAGCTGAGAATCTCTTCAACACAGTATCTGCATATACCTATGTCAGGAGGGATCATACTTCTAATATCCTTGTCATATCTGCTATTCAGAATCTTAAAATCAGAATAATTCTCAGGCTCAACCTCTTCAACAACTATCTCTTCATAGAGAGCTGGCGGAGGCTTCTCTCTCCAGAGAGATTAGGAATTCTCTAAGATCTCTCTCCTCACCCTCGACACGAATCTCAACCACAGCACCGCCCTTGTTAACTACATAGCCTTTCAAACCGTGTCTAACAGCAATCCTGTATACAAAGGGTCTGAAACCCACGCCCTGAACAATTCCTGAGATCCTTATTCTGAGAGCCTTCGTAGAGACTCACCATCACTTTCTAAACCTATGAAAACAAGACTAAAAGTATAGCTGAGAATCTATACTCAACAGATTATCACATATGAGTAGCAAGCGAGAGAGCTGTAGACTATTTGTTATGTCTAGTTGATTGAACACGTTTAATAAGCTCTTCAATTATCTCTATAGCCCTCTTAGCTTTCTCAACACTCATATAAGCCTCCTCTCTCGAGACACCGTCACCGTAGTCAGCTATTTTTCTCAATTGATATAAGACTCTGAGAGTCTCCGCCACTTCCACGAGACCTTTATTTCTAATAGCATTAGCCAGCTTATCATCTCTCCTAGGAATCCTCTCTCCTAGAAGTAGTAAGAGATCTTCACAAGCTCTTCTAAGAGCGAAATACGAGGCTGACGCAGCTTTATTATAACACTCTACCTCTAGATCTTTAATTGCCTCCTCTAGCAGTTTCTTTGAATGTTTTGATAACAAGATCCTCACTCTCAAGAGCTATATAAGGATTAATAGAAACTCTATCTCCAAACTCTCTCTCAATCTCAAAAGCGATTCTGACGATCTCAGAGATCACATCAAGATCTCTTCTTCTAACAATCACAAGAACATTACTCTCATAAATCTCACTACTAGGAATAACTACATCAACAACATAATCAAGCTTCAAAACTCTCTCGCGAAAAACTCTGAGAGCCTCTTCTTGCGCCTTCTGATCAATATTATCTCTGATAGTTTCTTTGAATGTTTTGATAACAAGATCCTCACTCTCAAGAGCTATATAAGGATTAATAGAAACTCTATCTCCAAACTCTCTCTCAATCTCAAAAGCGATTCTGACGATCTCAGAGATCACATCAAGATCTCTTCTTCTAACAATCACAAGAACATTACTCTCATAAATCTCACTAGCGGGGAAGACTATGCCTACGAGATTACTCTTTAGCGTATCTTGGAGTTTTAAGAAGAATTTTGATAAAGCTAGATCCCACTCATTATTCATAAGAATCTTGACAAGATCTCTAGAACTTATTCTGGTGAGAGCTGAAGAATCTATCAATACACACTACCTATTAATATACTTTAGAAAAAACTCATAAACATTATAATAACTGACTATAGCAATATTTCGAGCGTGAGAAAAGCATTTAACTATGTATCAAGTGTACAAATTCTGTGTATCAAGATATAAATCAAGTTTTTAAGACATCAAGATCTGATTATTTATTTGGAAGTATTTCATTTCTTCGGCGGCTCTCTATGAAAGTTCTCATAGAGAGAGTGTATCGGGGGGAGGATCCGAGATTGTTTATTGATAGATTAATGAGAGATCCAGAGATTATATCTCCCAAGTATAGAGAGGTGAGAAGATACAATGACAAGCATCTTATGATTCTTGACGCATCTATCACGATAGGTTCTAACGAGATTTTCAGAGGAGATATTGAGATCTCTAAAGAGATATATCAGCCTCTTAAGATTGTTTTTCGAGATATTAGAGGTAGAGTGTTTGAGTTTAGATTGAGTTTTGCGAGAGTTTCTAGAGAAGAATTTATTGTGAGACTTACATGTTCCTGCGAAGATTATACACTTCGTGAATACGCTGATTCTCTGCTAAAATATTTGGAAGAACAGTTTATATTGTACTTCCCTGAGATCTTTAAGAGAGTTGAGTCTTGATCTATATGATCTCTCTTGTGAAAGGTTTTATAGAGTATTGCTCAGGGTCTATCTCTCTAGATCCTCTTGCTAGTATAAACCCTCTGTATCTAGATCCTCTCTCTACATAGTCTATCTCTCTGAAGAACGCCCATGCTACAGAGGCTATACCTGCTAGATCCCATAGTCTGAAGTCTAGTTCGACTCTACTCATCGTGTTTATATCTATGAACACTCTTCTGAAAACTCCTCTGAGAGGATCGTAGTCTAAATGTCCTGACAAGACTACTCTCCCACTCTCACTACTCTCTAGAGCTACTTCTCTGAACTCTTTCTGCTGGTATAAACTCCATATCCTGTCAATCTCTTCTACTACTAGAACTCCTCTCTCGCCTAGCAACTTTGATAGTCCGGCCATCAGATAGATTATCTGGTACGCGTCGAAATGAGGTGTTGATAATCCGTATATAAGCGCGATATCGGCTCCGGAGAGGTGCTTGTATAGGTTCAGAGCGTCATCTCTTATCACAATAGCCTCTCTACCTAGAAATCTTCTGCTATAAACTCTGGCTCTCTCGAGAGCAGAAACCCTCAGATCATTTATAACAAGCTCGTAGCTAAATCCTCTCTCACTCAAAACTTTAGCAAGAGCAATACCACCAACACCAACACCTCCACAAACATCAACTACACGCAGAAAACTTCTAGAAGAGAAGAGATCTCTAAACCAAACATGATCAACAAGTCTAGAAAAAGAATCATAAGCTTCTCTAAACCTCTTCAAACCAGAGACACTATCAAGATCCTCAGCCCACTCAATAATACCATAATATCTCTCCAAATCGTCAAGAGAAGACAAGATAGAACCCAAAGACATATAATAAGATAAAAAATAAAAAGGCCCGGCGGCGTTAGATAAAACACGTAATACAAATGATCAATACATACAATCAATATATATAGTGATCACATGTAAAACATATATACGACACAGAGAACAACACAGATCCACGCAGAGTTTACCCCTGCGCAGACCCGTGTTGTTCTCTGTGTCGTATATATGTTTTACATGTGATCACTATATATATTGATTGTATGTATTGATCATTTGTATTACGTGTTTTATCTAACGCCGCCGGGCCATGTTACTGTTACCTTACAGGGCTATTTATATTTAAATTCGATGTCTCTTGATCTTGGTTGAGCGTTTTTTTGATTTAAATATTTAAATTGTTTTGTGAGCATATGCTTATTCTGTTTTTCTGTTGTTTAATATGTTCTTATGAATGGGTATTACGATTCTTTGTTTCTTGTTTTGTGATTGCTTGTATTGTTCTTTGTTTCTCGAGATCTGTTCTGCGTGATTTATTTTCGGTCTGGTTTGTTTTGACTCATGTTATCATGTTATGTTAAAAGTTTCTTATCTACTATACAGAGGGTGAGTGTTTTGAGGTATAAGTTGCTCTATCTGGTTCTAGATGGAGCTGCTGATAGTCTTAGTGATTCTCAGACTACTCTAGAGAGATCTTTTAAACCTGGTCTAGATAGTATTGCGAGAAGAAGCGTCTGCGGTCTCATGTATGTTCTCGGGAGAGGTATTGCTCCTGAGAGTGATGAGGCTGTAATATCACTCTTAGGCTACGACCCTCACGAAGTCTACACTGGTAGAGGTTCTATAGAAGCTGTTGGAGTGGGGCTTGAGATTAGAGAGGGTTATGAGATTGCTTTTAGAGCTAATTTCGCGACAATAGATCCTTCGAGTAGAAGGATTATTGATAGAAGAGTTGGTAGAAGTCTTAGTAGAGATGAAGCAGCTGAGCTGGCAAAAGCTCTTGACGGAGTGGATCTGGGGTTGTACGACGGGTATGCCAAGGTTAGAGCCTCGATAGGTCATAGAGCTGTGGTTATTATTGGTAGCAAGAGTAGGAGACTCTCGCCAATGGTGAGCAACAGCGATCCAGCGTATGCTAGGAGAGGCTTAGTCAGCATAGCGGTAGCATCTTTCGAGCCGTATATAAAGCCTGTAGAAGCCTTGGAGAAAAGTGAAGATGCAGAGATAACAGCTGCTCTAGCGAATAGATTCATAGACTTGGCTATTGAGATACTAGACAAACACCCGATCAACGGTGTCAGGAGAAGATCTGGCAGGCCTCCTGCAAACGCGATCATACTCAGAGACGCTGGAGGGAGAATACCCAGACCAACACCGCTGAGCGAGAAGTATAGTGCGAGATTCTCTCTACTAGCAGAGATGCCTGTAGAGATAGGTATTGGAAGAATCTTTGGTGCCGAGACAGTCGAGCTAGAGTATATAGAGGATCCTAGGAGAAGCTATGAAGACAAGCTGGAGAAAACATTGAAAACCCTGAGTAGCAGTGATATAGTGTACGTGCACTTGAAAGGACCTGACGAGCCGGGGCACGATGGAGATTACGAGCTTAAGAAGAAGAGAATCGAAGAAATAGACAGACACTACATACAGCCTCTACTAGACTACGTGATAGACAGTCACTCTATGATCGTGACCTCAGACCACGCAACACCGCCGAGCAAGAGATCACACACAGACGACCCTGTGCCCGTACTATTCTACAGACCATCGATCGAGTCGGATAATATAGAGAGTTTTAGCGAGAGAAACTGTGCCAAGGGATCTCTAGGAGTATACGAGTATGGATGGAAACTGCTCCCAGACCTGATCGAGAGGTATTTAAGATAGTTCTCATGAAAAAATCAGATCTTGCGCGCGGACTCTCTGATCTCTTCGTCTATATACGAAATTTTCCCTCCATCGAAGCTCGAGACCGTACTTCTGATTCTATCGCTGATAACATCGAATACTCTCATAATTCTCTCATACTCTCTCCCATGAGTCTCTCTATAGACGACACCTCTTATCTCAATAATAAAACTATTGTCTCTAACAGATCTTGATAAGAGAATATTTATACTCATCAGAATCTTATCATTCTCTTGAAACAAATATCTAGCCGACGAGTAAGAAGGCATGTTAAACAATATGTCTCCACTAAATATAACTCTATCGTTGTCTGCGATAATAGCATTCTTATACACTATATGATTACTCTCTATACTCTCCGAGTAAGCATACTTATCTATAATAAAGCTTGGGTCACTCTGTATTTTCTCAAACAGCTTCTTAGCATTTGTAATATCTGTATAAAATCTCGTATTAGCATCTCTACTACCGAACATTACACTCGCCACTCGAGTCTAATAGTATTTGTCTTAGAAAGATTTTATATATTAACTCATGAGATTCTCAATTAGATTAATAAAACACTACTACATAAACTGATCTCTTAGAAGCATGTATCTCTCTAGAGTAACCCTTATTTTTTAAGCATTGTCATCTATGGTGGGGTGAGTAGAAACACTTACATACTTCTGTTTTTATCTTTTTATAAGCGGTGAGAAATCCCCGACCCCGACCATTGAGATGATGGTGCTGGTCTCGAGCTCGAGACAATGTAAAAAGCCTAGGAAAGATGAGAGGAGTTCTGACTCTCTCGACCGCCTCGCAGATGATAGATGTGACAATGAATAGATGCGGAGAACCTCCCCGCCCTAAAGAGCGGGGAGGAGGTCAGATAATACTGAAACTCTCAAAGACTCTGACAGATCTTATGTTCTCTTCAAATCTTTTAATCTACGAGAAATATATTGTGTGTGGTGTTGTTAATATGTCTTCTAGAGAGATCTCTCAAGAGTCTTTTGTGTTACACTCTCTCAAGATACTAGCAGAGCTGTCATGCATATCTCAAGTTAAGAGATACGAGTATTACTCTTCTAAAAATGAATATGATAAGGCTGTTAGATATATCGAGAGTGTGATAAAGAGTCTCATCTCTTCTAGAGAGATTCTCGAGAACATCGTGATCGAATCTAGAGAGCTTAGTAAGAGAACTAGAGATCTGAGAGGTGTTCTAGAAGAACCTTATCTAAGAGATCTCATGAACTTTATTTCTAAAACTCTCAGAAGACTCGAGGAGATCCCAGAAGAGGCTAGAGGTTGTGTCAGAGTTAAAGCTCATTTAGAGAGTATAGTGTATGTTATCTCTAACCTGGCTGAGAGAATCTATAGAGAGAGATCTGAGAAGCAATACATAAGTGACCTAGAGAAGTATCTAGACTATCTAGCTAACTACATAGAGGGGGTGCTCAGAGTGATACCAAGATAGTAGCTCTGACCTCCTCCCCGCCCTAAATGCCCCTTTTCTGTCATCTAGACTAGGATAGCGCAGTCTGAGAGATCTAGATTTATCTTCTCAACACCATACTCTGAGATCTCAATAAACCCTCTACACACAAGCCTATCCCCTCTCCTGAGACTGGCATATCTGATTCTATGAGAGTAGAGCGTGAGAACAATACCCGAGCCTAACTCTCTGGCTGTGTAGATAGATGGCGTAGTATAACCTCTGACATCTTCTACGATCTCTAGGCGCCCTGAGAAAGGCTTTACAGAAGCTATCTTAGAACACAATACTCTCCTAGTCTCCGAGTCGCAATTAATAAATCTGAGCGAGACGAATCTATTTTTAAACTTGAACTCGTGAATAGATCTGGTTAAGAGTGTCTTGTGAGTATGAGGATCGGGCTTATCGCCAACTCTACTAATAATCCTCTCTATATCCTCTGTCGAGAGCTTCGAGAAGAGATCTCTCTCAGACAATAGTTTCTCCAGCACTCTAACACTCTCTCTGTCATGATCGTAGAATACAAGGTCTATATCGCTGTCTTCCTCAGCTCTACAGTATAGCATGCTCCCACTCACCAGAGGCTTTAAACCTCTCTCTAACAATATCTCTATGAGCTCTACCGCGTCTCTGTACAGTCTCTCAGGCGTGTTAGGACAAGGCTTCTCTGATGGAGATATTATCTCTGCCACATCAGACAAAGGGATCATAGGCACTGGTGCGAGTGTGAACGAAGTCTCTCTCACGTAATGCGAATAATATCTCTTAGCTATATCAAGAGAATCATAGAATCTCTTGATCTTGCGATTGTGAAAGATTCTGGGAACAGCCACAACACGATCTCTCTCATGACAACAACCTTTAACAACCCAGATGCTAGAGTCTCTCAGAGTAATATAGAAACCCTCGATAATACTGTCAGAGAAGAGAAGTCTCTTCACATACTCCGCGTGCACAGGTTTCATCACAAAACAATCTCTAGTTAATATTTGAATGTGAAAGAGTTTATAAACTATATTAATCTCCAGACTTGCTCTAGTGATCCTCTGTCTAAGATTTATTAACTCAGATCATAGGGAGGACTGTTTTTTAAGAATATACTCATCTCTCAACTAAACTTGGGGATAGAACATGTCAAAGAAGGAGGAGAAGAAGAAAGAAGAGAAGAAGAAAGAGGAGAAGAAGTGTTCTTAGAGAGAGTGTTTCTGAAAACTTCTCTCTTTTTTCTATCTCTCCACTTGTTCTACGCGATCAACATACAATACTTATATTAATCTATCGAGATATTCTCTCGGGGAACCTCTTGACATTTGAAGAGTTATTTCCTCACAGAGAGATTCGTGAGATTCTTGATATGTACAAAAGTATATGGGCTTTAGACTATGCTCAGTCTCTCATAAACTGGGATCTAGAGACTTATATGCCTGAAGACGGTGTCTTTGAGAGAGGGATCGCTAGTTCTCAGATCTCTCTTTTGAGACAGAAGCTTGTGACTGATGAGAGATTTATCAGATTAGTTGAGAAAGCTGAGAGTATAGAAGATCTGAATGATTATGAGCGTGGGGTTGTAAGAGTTCTTAAGAGAGAGATTAGATTCTATACTAAGGTTCCTCCCAGAGTTATTAGCGAGCTCTCCAAGATCACTTCAGAAGCTACTGTGGTGTGGAGAAATGCTAGAGCTGAGAGTGATTTTGGCAAGTTCAAGTCTTATCTAGAGAAGATAATAGATCTTGAGATCGAGATTGCTAATAGCTTGGGATACGATGAGCATCCTTACGACGCTCTACTAGACCTATACGAAGAGGGTTTGAAGACGAGAGATTTCAAGAGTCTGATCGAGAGTCTCATACCATCTCTAAAGAAAATCTTAGATAAGATACTGAGTGAAGAATACTACTCTAAGCCACATCCTCTAGAGACCGAGTCTTACAATATTGAGTCTATGAAAAGAGTTAACATGAGAATCTTAGAACTACTAGGATTTGACAAGAAGAGACTTAGACTAGACATCTCAACACACCCATTCACTAGCGGTATAGGAGTCAGAGACGTTAGAATAACAGTGAGATACGAGGGTCGCGATTTTAGAAGAGCCTTATTCTCTCTGATCCACGAGTACGGACACGCACTATATGATCTTCAGCTAGACGAGAGGTTCATAGCAACACCACTAGCTTCAGGAGCTTCTCTAGGAGTTCACGAGAGTCAGTCTAGATTCTGGGAGAATATTATTGGGAGGAGTAGAGAATTTGTCGAAGCAGTATACAGCGTGCTCGCTGAAGAGCTGAATCTGAGAGATAGATATGATGTGAACGAGATCTATAGATACTTCAATATAGTCAGGCCGAGCCTGATAAGAGTTGATGCTGACGAGGTCACGTATAACTTTCACATAGCTCTTCGCTTCGAGCTTGAGAGAATGATGATCTCTAGAGAGATAAGAGTAGACGAGCTACCCGAGTTGTGGAATGATTATATGGACAAGTACCTGGGTGTGAGACCTGAGAGAGATAGTGAGGGAGTCTTACAAGACATACACTGGAGCATTGGTTCTATAGGCTACTTCCCAACATACACAATTGGAACAGTGTTGGCAGCCCAGATCAAGAGATGTCTAGAGAGAGATCTAGATCTTAGCAGTCTGATTCGTAGAGCAGACCTAGATCCTGTTAAGAGGTGGCTTAGAGAAAAGATACATAGATACGGATCTGTGTATCCGCCTAGAGAGCTTATCAAAAGATCGTTGGGCGAAGATATTGACCCCACAGCCTTCACAGCTTATCTAGAGAGAAAATATCTCAAGCCATAAATACTACTCAGACAATAGATTCTTTAGGCCACTCTCTATTCTAGGAAAGATCTTCTGGTAGTAGAACTCTACACCCGCATCGCCTAACTCTCTAAATAATGCGTATATCATTACCATGGGGAATATGACTAGCTTCTTCTTGTGAGGATTTTCGGGGAACTCCACGGCCTTTCTACTAGCTCTGTTTATATAGTGTATTATCTTCTCTGAAGCTCTCTCCAAAGCGAGATCTATTTCTCTCTCACTACACTCAAGCCATTTCAGAAATAGCTTGATACTCTTACTCTCTATCTTAGAAGAATCTCTGCTCAAAAGATCTGTTGTGTCATCTGCTATCTGATATAGTCTTCCGAGAAGCTCTCCATATTCAACCGCGATCTTCACTATACTCTCGCTCTGAGAAGCGGCTTTAGCACCTAGATATGCAGCCATTTTAAAAACAGATCCTGTCTTGAGATCTATTATTCTCTCATACTCGCTAGCTGGAACGTCTAGTCTTCCAAACACGTCTAGAATCTCACCTAGAGTAGCTTGAAACCAAGCCTGGATCACGTTTACCAAGGCGTCGAAGCCGTACACACGGATCATGAGTTGTGCTTTTGGTATTAAGAAGTTAGAGACTAAGACAGTGCTTGCCAAGCCGAATCTAATCCAAGAAGCAGGTCTGCCTCTTCTAAAAAGATCTCTGTCTATTATATCGTCTAGAGCTAGAGAGGCTGAGTGAACCATCTCTATCGCTATAGAAGCGTCTAGAGCTCTCTCGACAGAGCCTCCTAAAGCCTCGGATATGAGTAGCGTGAGTACTCCTCGAAGTCTCTTACCACCATAGACTATGTATCTAGCGATCTCTGCGATCTCTTCTTCGTATCCCTGTATCTCCTCCTGAATCTTCTTTTCTATAATTTCTCTTCGAGACTCTATGTAGCTGAGTAGTTCTTCGAATGCTCTACTCTCTAGAATGAGATCTCTTTTACTCAATACTATTCACGTTTACAAATTTTTCCCTAGCATCTCTTTAATAAATCTATCTAACCTATCACATCTCCTCCACTGCGTATCAATAGAATCAATACACTGATAAAGCATGCTACAAGTGAAACAAGGTATAGATCTAACACTACTCATATTAACTTGATTCGTCAACAGCTCTCTAGAAGCACCGTGGCCGGGTAGTAGTAAGACATAGGCTCTCTTACCATTGAACTCAGTTTCTTTTCTAATAATTAACCCTCTCCTAAGAAGCTTTAACACTACTCTCGATCCTTCTTTACTGTCTATGCCGAGAAGCTTCCACAGCTCTGTCTGTGTGATCCCTCCAGAACTGCTCTTACTACTTATTATATCAAAAGCTTTTCTCTCTAGAGGTGGCAGGAGGTCTATAAGATCATGAGGTGTTTCTCGGATTCTCATGATCCTCTCCTCATCTATCAGCGGTCTCTAAATATTGTTATGTTAAAAAAGAATATATGTTTAAAGAGATCTTGAGAGAGATCTTTATATTATCCCTTCGGTAATATCTATTTGATGACAAGAGAGCTGTTAGAAAAGATCGAGAGAGGCTATGTATGTGTATTGTGCGGGTATTTTGAGAAGAAGTACAAGTACACTTACGTAGATCGATGCCCCGTGTGCGGAGGTTTTATGATCCCTGTGATAAACGAGATACCGAGACCGGTAGAATCTCAGGGTGTGTGGAGATGGAGTGAAGGACTCTTAACACCTGATCTCTCTACTAAGATAACTCTACACGAGGCTAATACTCCCATGATTAAGAGTAATAAGATTCATAGGAAGTTCAAGATCAAGAATCTATTTTTCAAAGACGAGTCTAGAAATCCCACTGGTCTCTATATAGACAGAGGCTCGGCTGTTCTAGTCTCTCTCTTCAAGAGTACTGGTGTAGATACTTTCACAGTAGTGTCTACGGGAGATCTGGCTTTCTCTATGGGTGTCTATGGTAAGAGAGCTCAGAAGATGAGAATAAACGTGATACTACCATCAAACACTCTACCATCTAAGATCCTGAGGATCGGACTTATAGCCTCGCAGATCTCTGTCTACGACTCTTATGAACAGGCTTTGAGATTCGTTGATTTCTACTATAGAGTGCGTATGAAGATTCATAAGAGATATTTCGTGCTATCTTCCAACCCTTATCTTATGAACGGTTATCAGACGATCCTCTTCGAAATACTGCGAGACTTGGGCAAGGCTCCAGACATGATCGTAGTACCCTTTGGAGACGGATCTCTAATGACCTCGCTAGTAGTCTTGGTAGAGAGACTAGGATTGAGAACAAAGATCGTGGGTGTGAGATCTAATGTGAGCTCGCCTGTGTTTAGCGAGATTAGAATTGAGAAGCCTTTGCTCAGAGAACAGCTAGAGTTTCTAATGAAAGACTCTAGACACGAGATCATAGAGGTCTCGGATAAGCTGATTAGAGAGAGTATAAATTCTCTTTCAAGAGAAGAGGGTCTTCCAATAGATCCTATAGGAGCCTCTACTCTGGCCGGGCTAGACAGTATGAGACCTTACTCGCTCGGGCTTGAGAACGTGGTGCTAGTCTTTAGCGGGGGAGGATTGTTGAGCGACCCTGTTGTTATGAAGAGTGTTATAGGAGATCTGAGGACTGACGAGATAAGTCTAGGATTTATGAAAGAGAAGATTCTTGAAATATTGATCGGTGAGGGAAGTTTGCCCGCGTATAGGATCTGGAAGAATCTTAGAGAGAAGTATGGAGTTATAGTGAGTCTTAGAACAGTGTATAATCATTTGAGAGATCTAGAGAGAATGGGTCTTGTTAAACGCTCCACAGTCTATGACGAGGATCTAGAGAAGACTAGAGCTGTCTATGTAGTGACTGAAGAAGCGTTTAGATTTCTACTAAGATGAATCTTGAAAGATCTATTGAGTCTGAGACTTATATCAAGAGATAGTTTCTTTGAGTAAACGTGGGGAGAAGATGTCTATTGTAAGACTCTCTATATACACCGCGCTAGTTCTAGTTGCCACTATAGTACTCCAGATATACACGCCGGCTACTCGAGGATATTTCAATCTGGGCGAGTCAGCCATATACTCTATAGCCTCGACAGCGTCACCTCTAGTGACAGCTATAGCAGCTGGAGTAGGATCTGCGCTAGCAGATCTTGTTACAGGCTACGGCGTGTTCGCGCCGGGGACTCTAGTGATCAAGGGTGTAGAAGGTTTTCTAGTAGCTTATCTTATTAGAGTCTTGAGCAGACTAAAGATCTCGCAGGTCAAAACACTCTCGGCGGTAATAGCAGTTCTAGTAGGTCTTTTGATAAGTGTCGCGGGCATAAGACTCTGGAGTGGTAGTGTTGAGCTCACATCAATACCTGTGAACGTTTTTGGAGCACAATTCACATTCATATATCTGACTCTAGATATAAGTGCTTTTGTGTGGATTATAATAGGTGTCATAATATCTCTCCTAGTGATCTACATGATCTGGTCTAGAGGTGTTGAGAATATATCCACAGCAGTTGCGATGAGTATAGGAGGATTTGAGATGGTTCTAGGCTACTTTCTCTACGAATACTTCGTGTCTAACCCACTCCAAGGAATACCTCCTCAAGCCGCCTTCGTAGAGGTGCCTGTCAATCTTGGTCAAGCTTTATTCGGATTATCAATAGCACTACCAATCTCAAGTTTCTTGAGGAAAGCATCTAAATGAACAGTATCAGAATAAATGATCTTAGTGT
>JBEULF010000007.1:47673-52517 GCA_041287455.1 Sulfolobales archaeon | reverse complement strand
GATGTTCTGAGGTTTGCGCTGTTGACTGCAGCCCTGCACAGGATAGAAGCAACGTAGCCTAGAGCGGGTGTGAGACTATACTTAGCGAGTGCCAGAAGTGCGGCTTTAAACTCCTTCACGAGAATCCACGCTCATAAGAGTTGGGTGAAGTCGAAACTTCTATGCTCATCGGGATATGTACGCCGAGACGTCCTAACCTAAGATCTTTTTTATCTCGGATCTTAGTTATTAGAGCTATATATCCGCTCCCCAGAATGTATATTGTGAGAGGGATGAGAGTTTTATTCTCTACAACATAAGAGGTTCTATTGATCAAGTCTATTATTTCTGGCATATAGTATTTCAACTTAACACCGGCTTTACTGGCTGTGGCCAGTATCTTTCTAGCGATTAGTCTCACATCTTCACCCTGTTCCACCTCTATCTCGGCTACGGATAGAGACTTCACGTAGGATCTTATGGTTTCTACAGCTCTAACTATATTCCTATAAGCATTTCTCTCTATATAAGCTATGTTAGCTCTCGAAGAACCCATAATTCTAGCTATCTCACTCTGAGACAAACCTTTGATTCTTAGTCTCAGCACCTCTAGCTGTTTTAATGTTAGAAGACTCTCACCCAAGCCTGCTCAACACACCTCGAATCATTGTTAATGTTTTAAAATTATCTTACCCACAACCTCGCCTCTCTCTAAGATTCTATGAGCTTCAACAACCTCTTCTAGCTTCAAAACCTTAAAGACATGAGGCTTTATATACCCTCGTAGATAGTAATCTAATACTTTCATAAACTCCCATCTCGAGCCTACATAAGTGTTATAGATCGTGATTCTCTTAGTGTATAGATTTCTTAGGTTAAGAACCGTCTCTGCGCCAGACGTGACTCCAAAGAAAACTATTCTACCGCCTCTTCTCAACAAATCTATTGATAGATTAAACGTTTTCTCACCCACATAATCAACCACAAGATCAATTTTAGACCTGTATTTCTCTACAGAATTACTATAATCCCCAACAACAACCTCGTCCGCCCCCAATTCTAGTAATATGTCGCGCTTCCACTCGTTTCTAGTATGAGCTATGACGTAGGCGTTGAATAGCTTAGATATCTTTATAGAAGCGATACCTGTGCCTCCGCTAGCACTCCATATAAAGACTCTCTCTCCAGGGTTTAACTTAGCTTTAGTGACTAGAGCGTGATAAACAGTGGTAAATGTGAGTGGTATCGAGGCTAGCTCGACGAGATTCACCTCTCTATCTATTTTATAAACAGCTCTGGCTGGGACAAGAATCTTCTCCCCATAGCAGCCTGGAACGTTATAGCCTAGAAGAGTATAGTTGTCACACTCATTCTCACTGCCAATAAGACATCGAAGACAAACACCATCACCCCACCCAGGAGCTACTACCACTAGATCTCCTCTCTTCAAACTATCCACATCTTCACTCACATCTTCAACTATGCCAACAGCGTCTGAACCTGGTATCCTAGGGTAGTCCAGCGCAAAATATCTCGACCCTCTTCTCTGCCATAGATCCAGGTGATTAATACCACAATATAGTACTCTTATAACAACGTGACCTTTGACAACCTCTGGATCTCTTATATCTCTTATTTCAAAAGCTTCCTCGGGAGTGCCAGGTCTAACTATTACTGCAGCTCTCACTAGCGAGACCCGGAAAATTTTTATCTCAGAACTCTAAATAAATATAAGCCTCGTTAGAGATTGAGAAGATTTTGTTTAATATTCCTCGAATCTAAGATTTCTCGAATACTAGCGTGGTATACCTCTTGGGCTGCAGCTTTAGTTCTATCTCACCGCTAAACACTCCTAATCTCTCTAGAGGCTCTTCTAATACGCTAGCTATATAGACTCTATACCCTTTCAGAGACTCAGACTTTACAACTATATTCTTAGACTCGCCATCAACTTCTAGCAATCTTAAAACTACGCCATCTCCAAGATCCCATTTTTTAAAAGTGGTTATGTGATATTCGAGAGGATATATAGATAGATCTCCTGTTAATCCTCTTCCTATGAGAGGTGATGAGAAGAAACTAAGAGCCTTGCTAGGCTTGATCTCTCTAGAAGAAGTTATCTTATATCTAAACACGAACTCTCCCCCCTGAGAAGCCTTGTAATTAGTATGCCAGTAATTGTTGATCGTGTAGGAGAATATTCTCCCCGTATCAGTGATGAGAGGATCCCACTCTCCTCTAAATATGTCTCCAACAGTGATCAGTGGAGCATCATGACTATAGAGAGCCGCGTCATAATTATGACTCTTTAATATAGCTGTAGAGTTAATTGTGTACCAAACTCTACATCCTCCTCTGACATAGTCTCTCTTTAAACTTGTAAACACGCCAGGCTCCTCCAAGAGTATATCGTTCGAATCTCTGAAGGGGAATACTATGTAAAGAGCTTCTTTTTCAAATCTCTCGGGCTTGTATATCTTGTAATTCATCGAGATCTCTTTTCTTCTCTTGCCAATTAGAAGTTCTTTCTCAATAAAAAGATCTTGCCCCTCGCTTATTATTTTCAAAACCACTAGATCATCATTTTCACCAATATACGCGAGTCTTGAGCTAATCTCTCTATACACTCTCAGATAAGGTTTTGAAGGCTCACGCTCATATTTAAAATCAAATATAGTTCTCTCAACAGAGCTTCCAGCACCGCCTAAGACGTATAGCACCTCTCCAAAGTAATACTCGCTAGTATCAGAGATCACTTTACCCAGATCCTTGTCTATGATCTCTGATAAGAAACCTTTCTCTAACACTATCTCATAGTGATCCGTCTCAACTCTCTTCGTAGAACTATTAACACTCTTGAGACTTTTAGAAGGAATTAAGACTGAGGACATAGGCGGGATCTTTATATGAGAGTAGTTTACAAAACTCTCAATAGAGTAAGGATAGGGATTAGAGAGATACTCTCCCACAGACAGCTCTCTCGCTAGTTCTAGCGCTCTTGTTAAGAATCTCAGTTTATACTCCCACTGGTATATAACGGAGGGGTTGTAAGGTTCGGAGACAGAGTTCCAAGCGCCCCAGGTATGCTCTGAGAATAGTATGAGATTATCTACTATATCACTCAACTTATCATAGGGATACTGTCCTCCTCTCATATAGTCAAGAGTGTAAGCTGTCTCTATGAAGTAGAGTAGTCTCTTAATCTCTCTATAAAGAGCTAGCTCTCTAGCTGTAGAAGCCGCACCATCCTCCCAGTAGCTGCCAAAGCTACCTCTGACCTCTGGTATAGATAAGCCCTTCTCTCTAATCTCCTCCTCTAAGTCTCTGAAGAACTCGTCAGTGGTAGCTATTATGATCATGGGGTTCTCTAATATCTCATTAAGCTTATCAACTAGCCGTATGTACTTGTCGCTGTAGATCTCGTTCTCCCAGAAGACGCCGTACATTAGAATTCTCTCAAGAGGATAGCCTCTAGATTCATAGTACCAGAGGAATAACGCTACACCAGCTAATGCTGTCTGAACATCGTGTAGCAGACCAGACCACTTACCCTGATGATACCCGTGAAAACCCGACATGGGACCCTTATAGAAGCCTGAGAACCACGCTAAGACTCTAGAACCGTCAGGCCCGACCCAGTAGAATGGTGAAGCTAGATCTCTATTGATAAAATATAGAGGAGCTCTATCTGGATTAACTGCTTGGACATAATAATTGATCCCTGAGGAGGATAAGATTGATGGTATAATCCACACTGCAGTGGGTATGTCATTTAATGCTGCAACACTTATTTTAAAACCTCTTCTCTTAAGATCTCTATACTTATAGAAGATTCTTATTATCTCCTCGTGATTTAGAAGTCCCGTGAGTATGTTTAGCGGAAATGCCTGAACTCCGATGAGACCTTCTCTATTATACTCGAGAACACTATCAATCTCATCTTGAATCTGCCATATAACCTCTAAGACATATTTAGAATTCTTCTCTCTAACCGACTTGAGTATTCTACGTATATTATCTCTATGGATCTCTATAACTCTGTCCTGAGTATCAGTATACCCTAAGTCTGTGTGCATTGTAGGAGTTAGATAGATCTTAAATCTACGTGGTCTAGGGAGATCTACTTTCTTCTCAAAAACTTCTCCTAACTCTGACTCTATACGCACATACCCATCGAAAGTTTTGGCTAGATGATAAGAGACGCCATGTTCTGCCCTACTAGAGGTTCCATTGATCTCTAGGTAGATAGGGTATTTGTATGGATTAAATATTTTTATCAATACACCTCTAGAACCGTCTCTGAACACAATGCTGACGGGGTATAGTTCAAATGTTAGTTTACTCAGCCTAACTCACCTTCTAGAATTAATCATAGAGAGTATTAAGTCCACCAATAGTCAAAAAACCCTGTCTCTAAGATTCCATTTAACGTCCTACCCACATCCCTAGATCTATAGACCAGATAGTCTGGTATCAGAGTAAATTCAAGTCTATGTATCGCTTCTATAGACTCTCTATTACATCCTCCTAATATGCCTATATATCTTTTATAATCGCTCAGAGGGTTAGGATATACTACTGCTATACCTGTTTCATCAGATCTATATTTGGATCCTCTGATCTCTATGAAGTCTTCGGTGATTCTGAAAGGTCTTATCAGATCCATTATTTTGTCAAGATACTTATTATTCTGAGGACAACCTATGGCTACTATATTATACTTGCTGCCTAGATTCTCAGCGAGTATCTCTGATGAATCGTATATCTTTGAAACACCATTAGCGTAATTAAACCACCAATACTGGATCTCTAGAGCTGTCTTGTAGCACAGCCTGTCAGAATCTGAGCAAGGAACTATAGCGATT
>JBEULF010000007.1:0-47573 GCA_041287455.1 Sulfolobales archaeon | reverse complement strand
TATCATTCTCTATCTCTATGTCGATATACGCTTGATCTTTATAAGAGATCTTGTCTATATTAAGCCACCAGAATCTGTTATTTCTAATACTATCTAATGCTATAGTGATTCTCTTGGGAATTCTTCTCTTACTACTCTTCAAGAATCTCTCAATACTATATCTATCTACAGCCTCCGCACCGTAATAAGTTTCTCTCGAGTAGGATCCCCACCAATGTTTTCTCCCATACACCTCTTCGTAGACATGATCGATACCTAGTCTCTTTAATTTCTCACTCATTTTTCTAGAATACTCAACAGAAACAATATCATCTTCTGATCCGTGAGATATAAATATCGAGGTGTTTCTGAGATTAACTAGGTATCTCGCTGGATTGTACATATCGTAGAGTTTTGCTAAGCCTTTCAAGCTTGGTTTTTCAATGATTCTATTCACGAGATCGCTAAGATCTCCTCTACTAGATAGTGGTACGACAGCTGCAAATACGTCAGGGTACGTAACGCCAGCATACCAAGCGCCGTAGCCACCCATAGAGTGGCCTTCAATGTAGATTCTATCGAGATCTATCCTATACCTAGACTCAAGATCTCTTATCACCTCTAATATCTCTAACAATCCTATCTCTCTATAAGGTACTTCACCGTCTCTAGCCGTGATCCCTACAGCTATGATCCAGTCTTTATCACCATAGATCTCTGAGTACATCTGTATACCCTTAAAACCGTGTAGTAGTAAGACTACAGGATATGAGAGCTCAGGATTATAATTCAGAGGGATCTTAACTCCATATCTATGTACACTACCATCATATAAAGATCTATAGGTGTGAACAGTATTCCTATCTCTTGACAATTCTATTAGTATGTTTTCTGCAAATTCTTCTCCATCTAAAATAATCTTGATCTGTAGGTATGTATTCTCTCGAAGTGGTCTCTTGCTAACTATACGTAGCGGTATTTGATAAATCTCATATCTCTTAAGATCTTTGTTCTCATAAAAACATCTATCCCAGAAATCATTTTCATCGCATATGACTTTGAGAGACTTAACATCGCGTAAGAATAGTATTGGTATGCCAATCCATTCTTTCACCACGCCACTCTCTAAAGGCCTAGGTTTTACTATTCGATTATAGTTGATATAGTATGGCTTGTTTGGTGTTAAGATCTTTGCTGAAAGACCCCATCTACCAGCTAGCCTAGAGATCTTTATCAGAATATCGTTAGACCCCTCTCTAAATCTCACGGGTACAGCGTAAAACGAGTCTTCATATCTTCTCGCGACATGTGATGTGAAGATTCTCTCGTTATTAACATAGAGCGTGAAGTAGTCTTCGGCGCCTATTAGAAGTACTTTATCTCGAGAATCACTAGAACAGTATCTTGTGTACACATATGCTGTTCCAAATCTGAGTTTCCAGAATTCTCTGAATTCCTCGCCATATAACTTAACCAGATCTAAGAAACCGTTCTCGTCAGCTTGAACTCTCTGACACTTAGCATCTCTGATAGTAAGACCTTCGCTAGGTGTAAAAAATCTCTCACCACCAAATTCCTCTAAGAAATCTATAAAGAAACTCTCTCTACCATCATTGATTAGCGTAGAATACTCAAAAGGACCGCAGACAATAAAATCTCTCAGGATCTCTATAGAGGGATTCGCTTTGTCAGAGATAGTCTACACCTCTGAATACTAGTATAGAATAAAGAGTTTTATAGAGCGCCGGGGACGGGATTCGAACCCGTGCAGGGGGTTAACCCCTAGAGGGTCTCGAGCCCTCCCCCTTAGACCGCTCGGGCACCCCGGCCCCATATCTATATCTCTTCTGGTAAGGAAATATATTTATTTCCCTATATAGCCTCTACTTATAAATTGATAGATATGTGCTTCTCTCAAGAGGATAGTAGAGTAAAGTGGCTTCCTCTACTCGCGTCGGGTAGAATTGATGTTGATTATAGTATTATTAAATACTACGTGAATATAGCCAGAGAGCTGGGTAGAGATCATAGTAGTATATTGATTTCTTCAGATGATCTGAATTATGTTAAGCTTTCTGTAGAGAACATCTCTTCGAAGAAACTAGATGTATTAATAGATCTTTTGTCAAAGAGATTCATGGATCGTATAGATCCGTATTTAGCTAAAGAGACTTATAAGAGATACCTAGGTCTAGAGGTGGATGAGAACACAGCCGTTAAAATGCTAGCCAGAGTACTAGCTGCGTGGTGTGTTGAAGCTGCGGAAACTCTCGGTTATCTAAAGATCCATAAGTTATATGGTTGAGAGTTATGTTGTGCTGGTCTCACAGTGAGAGAAAATGGATCGAGGTAAAGACCATAGATCTAAGTAGAAAAGAGGTTCTGAGTAGAAATATACTCGCAACAATATCACAAGACCTAGGTGTTCAGCCAAATAGAGCTATTGGCATTGGTAGAATAGCAGAGGCTTATAGAACAGGAGAGAGTATAGTAGGAAAACTAGCGTTATACGAAATAGATCTTGATAAACCATTATGTAAACTGTGTCCCGCGCACGCGCTTGAAATTGTAGAACTGAGAAGTTCTTGGATCAGAGGTCCTGAGACGGGATTAATATACGATCTTGGCTTAGGAGAGAGTTTGGTTAAAAAAATAAGAGGCAGTCTAATGATTCTTGGAGAGTCTCTCAATACTATAGCTGTAGCTCTAGTAGCTGAGAGAAGTGGTGTGAATATCTACAGTCTGAAGAGAAGAATACCTGGAGTGAGAACACATATAGTGTCTCTTGACAGCTGGGATGAGCTGAAAGTAAGAGACTTCTATATAGGAGGTAGACTATCAGATGAAGAGCGGAGTTTCTTAGAAGAGAGATTAATTCACGCGAACAGAATTAGAATATTCTACCACCCATTGTTGAGAGGTAGCAAATTCCTCTTAAGTCTAGCAGAGAATATAGTTCTCAGAAGAGTGTCCAAGCCTATAATCACCAAGAGAACTATTCTACTAACACATAAACTCTATAAACTAGCTACTGACAGATATATTATATCAGTGAAACCCGGTAGTGATATACCAGAAAATATATATGCTATAATAGATTTTGGCAGTAAGAGAGATAGAGAAGCTAAAAAACAAGGCGAGATAGAAAGACCCAAATAGTTATATTTGCACTAGGAAACTCTATATAGCTATGAAAGCTCTAGTCTTACACGGTCCCAAAGATCTTAGATTCGAAGAAGTGTCAGAACCATCTTTAGAACCAGACTGGGTTCTTGTTAGGATTAAGAGAGTAGGTATATGTGGGACAGATAAAGCGTTTTACAAAGGAACCTATAAGCCTGGTAAGATACCACTTATACCAGGCCACGAGATTAGTGGTGAGATTGTTGATGTGAGTAGAAATGTGTCGAGAGATCTGATTGGTAGAAGAGTTACTAGTGAGATAAACATACCTTGTAGAAAATGTTGGTTCTGTAGAAATGGCATGTACACTCACTGTCCATACAGATCTGTTCTAGGAATATCAATTGACGGAGGAATGGCAGAGTATATGATAACAAGAGTTGATGTGATCCATGTGGTGGAGGATTTATCTCACGATAGAATAGCTTTTATAGAGCCTCTCGCAGCTGTTATTGAAATGATCGAGATGGAACCTCCTAAACCTCTGTCTAATATAGCTGTGATAGGACTGGGAAACATAGGATTGTTGTCAATTCAAGTTCTAAAGCTGCTCAGGCCTAGGAAACTAGTTGCTATCGCGAGAAGAGACTCTCCTAAGGCTAGATTAGCGGAGAGCTTAGGGGCGGACGAGGTTGTAGAAGTAGATGAGATAAAAGATTATATTTCTAAGAAAACGCCTGAGGGAGGAGGGTTTGATTACGTGGTCGAGGCGACGGGAGATCCTAGAGCTCTTGATCTAGCTGTAGAGATAACGAGACCTCGAGGTGTTATAGCTGCTAAATCAACTCATGGCTCGCCTGTGAGTTTCAACTATACTCTCTCTGTTGTCAAAGAGCTGAGAATTATTGGGAGTAGATGTGGGCCTTTTGAAAAGGCAATAGACTTACTAAGACTAGGTCTTGTAAGAGTAGAGCCTTTGATCACGAGTGTCTATCCTCTCTCGAGAGGAGTAGAGGCTTTTGAAAAGAGTTTCGATAGAGATCAAATAAAAGTACACTTGACCCCGTGACAATAGTCACTCTTTAACATAAGGCTTTCCAAGAGCTCTAGGCATTCTAATTCTTCTCGAAATAACTGTCACAACAATCAAAGTAGAGATATATGGAATTGTTAGAAATAGATTGTTCTGAGAAGCGAAAACATAGCCGTATAGTATACTTAACTTCATCGGTATGTATATCGATAGAACATCAAAGAGACTAAATATAAATGCTCCTAATATCGCTAAGAGAGGATCCCAATTGCTAAAAGCTACATTAGCTAACGCTATGAACCCTCTTCCAGCAGAGATATTCCTAGTGTACTGACCTATCCAAGACACTGTCAAATAAGCTCCTCCCAAACCAGCTAAACCTCCTCCTAAAGCTGTAGACAGAATTCTTATCATAAAAACATTCATACCAGAGATCTCAGCAGCCCTAGGATCTTCTCCACAGGCTCTTATCATAACTCCCAGAGAACTCTTATTTAAAACCAACCATATGAGTACTGAGAGTAAGATCGATGCGAAGAATAGAGGTTGCAAAATCAGATCATAGTCTCCTACTCTAATAGCTATAACTTGAGTTTTATTTAGAAGAGGTGGAGAAGCTCCGTGAGCGCTCCACACAGATATAAGTCCAAATACTCCTACTCCATATGCAAACATATTAAATCCCACACCTACTATGATCTGATCGCTCCTTAAGTAAGTAGATAGAAATCCGTGAAAAATCCCCGATATAAACCCCACTAGAAAACCTGCCAAGAGGCCTAAATAAGGATCTCTGTATTCAAAGGCTATTAATATAGCTGTGAAAGATGATAATAGAAAGATTCCTTCTATACCAATATTAACAACCCCAGATCTCTCTGTTAAGATCTCTCCTACTGTAGCTAGTAAAATTGGTGTCATTGAAGTGAATGTGAGAGATAATATATACACAAGATCCCCGATCATCTCTCTACAACACCTCTCTTTCTAATAACTCTAACAAGCTCTGGGATAGACATAGATATTATTATGATACCAACGATCATATCAACGATCTCGGGTGGCACACCTGTCAATCTCTCTACATTTTGACCTCCTATGATTAAACCTGCGACGAATATTGCTGAGATTACTATGCCGATAGGATTGTTTCTACCTAAGAGTCCTATTCCTATTCCTAAGAAGCCTATGCCGTAGAGAGCTGACATAGTATTATCTATGACATGAGGTTTTACTCCTAACGGTATTAAAGCTCCTCCTAAACCAGCTAAGGCTCCTCCCAAGCTCATTGATAGAATAATACTTCTCCTAGGATCTATCCCAGCATATACAGCAGATCTAACAGAGATGCCAGAGACTCTGATCATGTATCCTATCACGTTGTACTTGAGAAATATATAGATGAGAATAGAGATCGCAAGCGAGAGTAAGAATGTTGTGATAGGATCTATTGTAGCTGGAGGAGGGACAGGTCTTGACTGATATGGGGCGTTAGGATCGTATATGTATGCTGTTATAATGAAGGAGACAGTATAATACATAAACCAATTAAGCATTATAGCTGAAACAACTTCATTAACATTTCTATAGACTCTTAATAGGGCTATTAGAAAAGCCAGTATAAATCCTCCCATCATGCCCGCTAAAATTGCTATAACAGAGCTATTGGTATAGTAGGATGCTATGAGAGCTGATAGAGCCCCGAGATAAAGCTGACCCTCACCACCTATATTAAACACACCGGCTATGAATGGTATTGAGAAAGCCAATCCCTCTAAAACATAGGGACTACTCTTGATCAATAGGTAGTTTATATCGCTGTATCCCGTGGTAAAGAGTATGCTGATTATCTCGAGATAGGGATAGCCGGCTAGATATAGAAACATGATATTTATAACAATAGCTATAGCAAGCGATATCAAAGGCTGGATCAGCTTGTTAACGTATCTGCTTATTAGGAGCAGTCTCTCTTCAATAGTTTCATTGTCTCTACTCTCTATAGAGAGCCACCACCCATGAGAACACCTATTCTCTCTAGAGTAAACTCGTTAGGCTTACCTATAGCAACGATCCTTCCTTCGCTCATAACAGCTATTCTATCGCTCAGTTCAAAGATCTCGTCTAAATCTGTTGAGAAGAGAAGTACACTCTTATTCCGATCTCTGAAGCTCTTTAACAGATCTCTTATATATCTAGTAGACGCTATATCAAGTCCTCTGGTTGGTTCTGAGATTATAAGCAGATCTGGGTCTCTAGACAGCTCTCTACCTAGTAATATCTTCTGTTGATTTCCTCCACTAAGATATCTAACATCCAAGCTCAAAGATCTTGTTAAAACGTTGAAACTTCTCACTATATAACTCGCCTCTCTCATAACACTCTTCCACTTAATAAATCCGAGACGATCGCTGAACTCTCCTACTCTTGTGAGTAGAATATTTTCAGGAATATTAAGCCCATATACGAGTCCTATTTCTCTAGACTCGGGGACGAAACTAATTCCCAACTTATATCTCTTATCTGCTGACATTCTCGTTATGTCTATGTTCTTAAACAATATCCTGCCTCTATGGATCTCTCTAACACCTGCTATAGCTTCCGCAAGTTCTATCTGACCATTACCCTGCACACCGGCTACACCCAGAATCTCTCCTCTATAAACTCGTATAGAGACCCCCTTAACTCTATCAACGAGATTCTGATCTCTGACCCACAGATCCTCTATCTCTAGAACAATCTCTCTACGATCCTCGTTTCTGCCCGTGCTAGAACTCTTACTTCTCTCAAAAGAAGAGATATCAGCTTGAACCATGGCTTTAGCTAACTCTATCTCGCTAACATTACTTGGATTATCAAAAACTTTAACCACTCTACCTCTTCTCAAAACAGTGATCCTGTCAGCTATTTCTCTTATCTCTCTTAGTTTATGTGTTATGTAGATCATGCTATAACCCTCCTCTCTAAGTCTCCTCAGAACTCTGAACAACTCCCTCACCTCTAGAGGGTTTAAGACTGATGTAGGCTCGTCAAGTATGATAATCCTAGCACCTCGCATGAGAACTTTTATAATCTCTACTCGTTGCTGAATACCCACTGAAAGATTCTCAATATACTCGTTATAAGGTAGTTTAAAGCCTAGCATCTTTACATATTTATCTGCTAATTCAATAGCCTCTCTATAACTAATTCTCTTTTTAAGTGATAGAAGAGATAGGTATAGGTTCTCTCCTACTGTAAAAGTAGGTACTAAAGAGAAGTTCTGATAGATCATTCCAATACCCGCTCTAATAGCGTCCCAGGGACCGTGGAATCTCACTCTCCTTCCATAGATCTTTATAACACCTCTTGTAGGCTTTATCTCTCCATAGAGAATTCTCATGAGAGTAGTCTTTCCAGCACCATTCTCTCCTAGAATTCCATGTATCTCCCCTTCTTTAACAACTAGATCCACTCCTCTCAAAGCGTACTGACCGTCAGGATAGATCTTCTCTATGTTAATCATCTCAACAGCGATCTTCTCACTCACTAGAATACATCCTCCTAAACTCAATTAAAACTAAAAAAGGTTTAATAAAAGAGATTCCAGAGCTATACAGAGCCTTTTTCTAGAGCAGCGTTCAGATCGCCTTTCAACAACTCAGATATTATAGCGTTATACTCGTTCTCATCTTTAGGAGTCTTAAACACTATCTCTCCGTTCTTAAGTTTGGTCATGAGACTATCAGCTATACTCCATGCGTAGCCTGGTATATATTTGTTTCTAGTCTCATTAACTATTCTGACCACGTCATCTGGTGTCAGACCCTTAGCTAGTTTACCCTCTTCATATGCTATCTGAGCGAAATATCTGACACCGTCTAGATCCCATATGCCAACTCCATTCTCTCTAACGCCTAGTGTTATTATTCCAGGGGTCCACTTATTCTCTACAATCATTTTAATAGCTGTGTAGACTGCTACATCAACTCTCTTGGCACCGCTCAGAGGTATGTATCTTGGAGCATACCATTCTTGACTAGCATCTTGACCAATACCAAATGCTAATCCTCTACCCTGCGTGTTCCAGTCTATCACAGCATTAAACATTCCTACATGTGTTAATCCTGCCAACCCATATAATACTCTAGCCCCCTGTTCTAACTCTTGCCAAGCTGTAGTATACCCCTTCTGAGGATCTGTGAAAGTACCTGTGTACTGCCATATCAACTCAACTCTCTTACCTGTCACTTTTTCGAAATATTTCGCGCCGAATAGATATCCTATGTGAAACTTCCATAGAGGAGGTATAGACATACCCGCTACAGCACCGATCTTGGTGGTGTTAAGATTATAAGCCATTCCCGAAGCCAATACTCCTACTATAGCTCCCACCTCTTGTTCTCTGAACAGTATATCAACTTCATTCGGTCTATAGACGCCTGTGGTAGAATCTATTAGAGCGTACTTCTGCGAGGGATACTTATCAGCTGTAGCATTTAGTGGTGTAGTCCATAGATACCCTACTAACACCAAGAGATCGTACTCTCCTGATCTACTCAGACTCTCTAGTAGAGGAACCATGTCGTCTAACGATTTAGGAGTTTGATATGATATCTCCACCCCGAGATTTTTCTTAGCATTTTCAGCTCCTAAAGCAGCCATGTCATTGAAACTAAGATCTCCTCTACCACCAACGTCGAATAGTATAGCAACTTTTATCTTTTTAGGAGGAGTGGTAGTGAAACTTGTAGATGTTTTAGTAGGAGTTGAAACAGCCCCAGGAGGATACTGAGCGAGGTATATGTAAATCGCTACTGCGAGTATTATGATCACGGCTAATATAGCTGCTAATAGAGATCGAGAAACAGCTCTACGCATATTCTCACCAGAAAAATAAATAGTATGTCTCTTTAAAAACACTAACCGAAAGACTCTATTAAAACTCCAAGAATCTTTTATATTAGAATATTAAACTCCTGACGTGAAAATACTAGTGGATCTGATTAAGATGCTGAATTTTCAGAGACTCTATAGAGCTAGATTATATGAGAGAATAGATAGAGAGCTTGTGAGATGTGATATTTGTGAGAGAAGATGTCTAATTAAGAATAATGCTACTGGTGTTTGTGGAAACTATATGAGTATAAATGGAGAGTTGTATCACATAGGCTATGGTCTTATAAGCGCTATAGAGAGTAGACCGATAGAGATTAAACCTCTATTCCACTACTGGCCTAATAGTACTTCGCTTACTTTCTCTGGGTTTGGGTGTAATTTTTACTGTCCTTGGTGTCAGAATCATCATTTGAGTTTTATTAAGCCTATCTCTATATCCTTAAGAAGAGAGATCTCTCCTGAAGAGATAGTAGAAATAGCTCTTCTATCGGGAGATGAGGGGCTTTGCGCTAGTTTCAACGAGCCGACGACGTTATTCGATTATTTAGTGGATCTATTTTACTTAGGGAAGAATAAGAATCTCTATGGAAGTATAGTTACAAATGGATATCTGACAACGAAAGCCATAGATCTTCTGATCGAAGCAGGAGTGGATGGGTGGAGTATTGATATAAAAGGATGTCCTAAGATGAAGAGAGCCATAGCCTCAATAGATCATGAGATCATATTTAGAAACGCTAGATATATACTTGATAGAGGAGGACATGTTGAGATAGTCTATCTAGTGGTGACTAATACTAACGATTTTGAAGAATGCTACGAGTGGATTATTGAAAAACATCTGAATATGCTGGGAGGTAATATTCCTCTTCATATAAACAGATACTATCCTGCTAACTATTGGAGAGAGCCTCCAACCCCTATAAACACGCTACATAAGATCGCTGAGAAAGCGCGAAGAGAAGGGATTGAGTATGTGTACATAGGGAATATAGGGGATCCCGAGTTAGAAACCACTAGATGTCCTAGATGTGGCAGAGTTCTCGTGAAGAGATATAACTATAGAGTCACATATTTTAAGCTTGATAAATCTAATGGTAAGTATAGATGTCCCAGCTGCGGATATGAAGTTTATATGAGAGGGAGGTATATTCCGTGGAAAGACATGACCCTACTCTAGATCTCTTGCTCAGAACTTCTTATAAATCCGGATCCGTCGCATACAGTTGCCTTAGTGTGGAGATAAGCTAGACCCTCTCTACAAGTAGCAAATTTGAGCCCTAGTTCTACTGCGTACTCTCTTACTTTTGTCAGTATCTCCAACCGGATCTTCTTAGGCAGATATCTATAGCCTCTCACATACTCTCCTTCGACATAGTATAACTCTTTCAATCTCTCTCTTAGCTGGGGGAACGCAGATACTACTCTCTTGAAGTTATCTGGCTTAGCTTTATATGTAGAAGATGTGATTTGAAGAGCCCCCGCCTCGAAGGAGCTTTTGACCACGTTCTCAAGATTCTTCTCATCATCATTAATATAGGGTATTATAGGATCTAATCTTACTGTCACAGGAACTCCTATTCGAGTAAGTTCTCTAATGGCTTCTAATCTAGCACTGGGGGGAGGAGCGTTAGGTTCTATTACTGAGGCTAGTTTATCGTCTATCGTAGTTATAGTCACAGCCACAGCTATTCGATCCTTATATTTGCGCAACAGATCCTTGTATTGAATCAGTATATTAGGCGCTTTTGTTGTGTAGAGTATCTTATAACCTCTAGACAAGATCTCTTCAGAAAGTCTGTATGTCAGCTTATAGTCTTGTTCTAATGGTTGAAAAGGATCGCTGCTCGCGGATAACTCTATAACCGATCCCTTGGGTATGCTCATAAGATCTCTTCTCGCGAGAGTTAATAGAGACTCCTTTGGCCTCGGTTTGAAGAAATTTGGTATATAACTAGAAGCATAACAGTATAAACACCCATGCCCACAACCTGTGTAAGGATTTACAGTCCATTTAAAAGGGCATGTGCACAGAGGAGAGTTCCATGGGTCGAAGGGTCTGATAACTCTCCAGTGACTCATATCTTGAATTTACTATTCTAAAACAAAAATTTAAGCGATAGCAACGAGATATAGTGTGTGATTTATATGAAGATTTTCTGGTTCTGCCCTAAATGTGGTTTTAGAGATGAGTTGTGGAGAGAGTACTACTACAAGTGCCCGAGATGCGGAGCTCCTCTCGAGCTAAGTTATCCTACGAGCTATAGAGTCTCTGGTAATAAAGGTCTCTACAGATTTGAGAGCATGCTACCATTTACTCCAGAGAGGTCTAGAGGCGAAGCCTCAACACCTTTGGTAGTTGAAAAAGAGGGTGGACACTACTTATTATATAAGCTAGAGTACTTAAATCCAAGTGGTAGTTTCAAAGATAGGGGAACCTCTCTCTCTATATACTATGCTTTCAAGAGAGATTTTAGAGAGGTAGTAGAGGATACTAGCGGTAATACAGGGATCTCTGTAGCGCTATACTCTACTCTCTATGGTCTGAGAGCTAGAATTCTCATGCCAAAAACAGCTCCCGAGGGTAAGAAGAGGATTATTAAAATGCTTAGTGGCGAGATTGTCGAGACATCGTCAAGAGCTGAGGCTTCCGAGAGAGTAGTAGAGTACGCTGAGAATTCTTATTATGTAGCTCACACCTGGTCTCCCTTCTATGTAATAGGCGCTTCAACTATATCATATGAAGTATTCGAGGATTATGGAGTTCCAGACGTAATCATAGCGCCTATAGGATCTGGAGGTCTCTTTCTAGGTCTTGCGAGAGGTTTCGAGAATCTACTGAGAGAGGGTAAGATACGCAAGATGCCGAGACTCGTAGGCGTTCAAGGCTACAGTGCTCAGCCGGTTTACGAGAAGTTATATGGTTCGAAGGCTGTTGGAGAAGATTCTAGTCTTGCAGATGGGATCATGGTTCAGAACCCGCCTAGACTAAGCGAAATCATAGATATTATAAGGAGGTACGATGGAGAGGTAGTTCTAGTAGGAAATACAGAGATTAAGAGAGCGTGGGAAGAGCTACTCGAGAGAGGATTCATTGTAGAACCCACCTCAGCAGTAGTATATGCAGCGTTTTTAAAAATAAGAGATAAGATAGAAGAAAATTCAAAAATACTACTACCCCTAACAGGTTCAGGTTTAAAACTAGTATAACCCCCCTCGACAAACTATTCTGTTTCTCTCTAGATATTCATTAGTGTTCTCATATCTAGAGAATTCCGTCTCGCCCACAGAGAAGCGAGCCTATCTACGGGTTCGTAGACGGCTGTTGAGCTCAACAGAATAAGACTTTCATCTAAGCTTAGTTTCGCAAGGCTTAGAACATAGCTCACATCACCTCGCAAAACTCTAAACCGTAAATATACAAGACTTATAAACACTTCCTCGGGATATGAAAAAGAAAACAGCCCCGCTCACGGATTTCTAGAACACCAATAGATCGGTTTATCCGGAGAGATGTACAGATCTGTTAGTCAGAGCCTTATAAACATCTGATATTAGCGTGTTTAATAGTGTTAAGAGAGCTAAATCTACAAAGGTCTGCGAAAACTTAGAGACAATAGATAACTTATTGACTTGATATAAAAAAGCAAACCTCGCCCTTTAGGGCGGGGAGTGGGTCATAAGTGTCTGGAGAGACATTCTTATCGCACGCAACGAGAATACCTAGAGGTGCTTCTCTGAGTGGATAAGCCCATCTATGGATCTGAGATAGTTTATCTTTGATCCCAGTATCTGTAATAACTATGAAGATCCATGGTTGTCTATTGCCGGCGCTAGGAGCAAATCTAGCTACATCTAATATTTTTTTAATCACATCTATACCTACAGGATCTTTTTAAACTTTCTTATACTTCTTCTAGCGAGTAAGAATCTTATATACTCCTCGCTACTCGAAAATCTAAACCCTCTTACTCATTTCTACCCAGCCTAAATACTTCAATTTGTTCTATCTCTCAAAACTATGTGGGCCCGCGGGGATTTGAACCCCGGACCTCCGCCGCGTCAGGGCGGCATCCTAGCCAGGCTAGACTACGGGCCCTCTCTGTCTCCAACTAACAGTAGTAATATGAAAAAGATAATAAATATAAGTCTCGGCAATACCACTATATATAGATCTATGACCCACTCCCCGCCCTAAAGGGCGAGGTTTGCTTTTTTATCAGAGATCTAAGTCTATTTTAAATCTAATTTATATTAAGATAGTGAGAGGGTTTTAGCTCTTGCTTAGAGAATCGCTGAAGAGAATCTTTAGAGAGAGAGATCTGTTAGATAGTTTCTTAATATTATTATTCGTAGTATTCTCACTCTTATTCTTCGTATTGTCTATAGCCTATATATTTCTCGACAGACCTTTAGCATCTCTACTATCCTTCGTTATAGCTATTATTCTTCTCAGTAGTAGTTTAGGTATATATAGGAGTATTAAATATGGTTCGTGACCTCAGATGAGAACAATTATTCTAGGAATAGAGTCTACAGCACATACTTTCGGTGTGGGAGTAGTATCTGATGAAGAATTCATTCTAGCCGACGCTAGAGCCGTGTATACTCCTTCTAAGGGGGGTATTCATCCTCGAGAGTCTTCTAGATATCTCGCGACCGAAGCTCCTAATGTTATCAAGAGAGCCCTCGAAGAAGCTAAGATCGGTATAGAGGATATAACAGCTATAGCAGTGTCTCTAGGACCCGGTCTAGGACCGGTGCTAAGAGTTGGAGCTACGATCGCTAGAGCCTTAGCGAGTTACTATAGAAAACCCCTGATCCCTGTGAATCATGCCGTGGCTCACGTAGAGATAGGCTTAAAAACAACAGGCGCGAAAGACCCTGTAATAGTGTATCTCTCGGGAGGAAACTCGGCTGTAATAGCATTAATAGAGAGAAGATATAGAGTGTTTGGAGAAACACTAGACATAGCTCTAGGGAATCTTCTCGACACATTCGCTAGAGAAGTCGGTCTAGGACCTCCATACGTTGTAGAAGGACTTCACGTCGTGGATAGATGTGCTGAGAGAGGAGAAGAGATTGTAGAGGACATACCTTACGTAGTGAAAGGTCAAGACTTGACTTTTTCAGGAATACTCACGGCAGCATTGAAAGCCTATAGAAGAGGTGTAAAAATAGAGAATATATGCTACACTCTGAGAGAGATAGCGTACTCGATGGTAGCAGAAGTGGCAGAGAGATGTCTAGCTCATACTAAGAAGAGAGAGATTATGGTTGTTGGTGGCGTAGCCGCCAGTCCTATTCTCCGAGAGAAGATCAGGAGAGTTGCTGAGAGACAGAGTGCAGAGGTTTATATAGTCTCTCCTAAGTATGCTGTAGATAATGGTGTTATGATTGCTTGGACAGGCTTACTAGAGTATAAAGCTGGTGTAACTGTGGAGATTGAGAAGAGTTTTGTAAGACCTCGATGGAGAATTGACGAAGTTGATATAGTATGGAGATCTTGAGAGAGATTAGCAGAGGAGCTGAAGCAATACTCTACAAAACAAGATTTCTAAACATAGATTCTGTGATCAAGTATAGAGAGCCTAAGAAGTATATGGATCCTAGGTTGGACAAGATTATAAGAGAGAGAAGAACTGCTACAGAAGCAAAGATCATGATAGAGTTGAGAGAGAGAGGAGTTGAAGTTCCCTCAATACTCTACGTAGAACCTGAAGAGGGTATAATCGTCATGGAGTTTATAGAGGGGGTATCTCTAAGAGACTATCTACTACTTGAAAAAAGAGATCCTACTATACTACTGAAGGCAGGAGAGATTCTTGGGAGAATTCACTCTCACAATATATTTCACGGAGACCCTACTATAACAAATTATATTGTGGATCGATATAATAATCTGTGGATCATAGATTTCGGCTTATCAGGCTATAGTGATGAGCTAGAAGAGAAAGCTGTAGATCTACATTTAACATACAGATCCCTAGAAACGTTGCCACTACCAAACGCGGATCTCTTGAAACAAATATTTTTCGAAGGATATAAGAGAGTCTATCCAGACGCTGATAAAATATTAAGGAGAGTAATAGAGATCCGTAGAATGGGCAGATATGTGGCTGAGAGAAAGATTAGAGGCGTATATAGATTCTAACAGATCATTTCTCTCGTCTCTCGCTATTATCGCTAGAGAGATTCATAACTCTAACTATCTCTTTATGAGACAGTGTACGAACAGGTTTTTCTGGAATTATTCCTTGAGGTCTTAGCAACACTATTAATATTATCACCAAACCTACAAGTATGTATTCAAGCCATTCAGGACTTATCCTAGTGTACACAGAGATCTCTTGTTTATACACTATGATCAGTGTTCTAGCTATAGAGAAGATTAGCACTCCTATTAGAACACCCAGATTGTTGCCAGTCCCGCCAAGCATCATATAAGCCCACGGCCAGAAAGTCCAAGTAAGCCTGGTATATGTTATAGCTTTAAAACTACCTGTGTACATACTCCACAGAGCGCCACCAACAGCTGATAGAGCTCCTCCTATGATCAGTGTGTAGGTTCTTGTTTTCACGATACTCTTACCATACACACTAGCAGCTACCTCAGCGTCTCTAATAGATCTCAGAGTTCTTCCATAAGGAGATCTTGTTAGAAGCTCTACGTATAAGTATACTACGAGAGCTATGGCTAGAATTATTAGTGTTGCTCCTAGAAATCTATACTCGCCTAAGAATCTAAACGGATCTATAACTAGAACACCTGTAGTGCCCCCGGCTAAAGGCTCGTAATTCCAAGCTATGACTTGAGCGATATCTCCAAAAGCTAGAAGAGTTATACCTAGATAAGCCTCTCGAAGTCTTATAGCAGGATACGCCGATATATATCCTATCAGACCTCCTAATAGAGCTGCTAGCACTAGTGTGATAAAGAGATAGGATATTGATAGTAGAGGGTTTCTAGCTATTATATTAGAGATCTCGCTCACCATTCTATAATTCTCGTAGCCAGTATACTCGACACCGCATGGGAAACCTAGTGAACAAGCTATAATTCTCCCGGAGATACCTCCTGCTACAACGGCTCCTATTAGTACTGTCAGAACTCTGCCAAACTGTGGTAGCCCTAGGTAGCCTACTTCGAGATTTAGGCTTAGAGTTACTATTAGGTATACAGCAAAGTTGAGAAGTATATTGATCAATAAGATCGTGAATTGATCCATGATCACAGGTATCACCTCAGAATCTTTCTAATCTTATAGTAAACCTCTCTCCAATTAACACCTGCAAGTCCCGTGGGCTGGATCAGTAGTGTTGCTACTAGTATAGCTAGCGGTATAATAGGTCTATAAGCTAGGATCCAGCCCCCAACATATATAGACAGAATATAGATCCCTATATACTCTCCCAGACCAACTAGTAGACCTCCTAGAAGACTGCCAAAGATAGAGTACAACCCGCCCACGATAGAGCCTGTGAAGAATGTGACAATCAAAGTCATGCCTATAGTGTTATACCCGGTTTGAACCAGACTGAGAAATCCGCCTGATACTCCCGCCATAAATCCTCCTAGAATCCACGCTAGGAGATATATTACATCTAGATTAACGCCTAAGTTACTGGATAACATAGGATTCTCTATCGAGGCTCTCATAGCAATACCTACACGGGTTCTAGTTAGTAATAGATGTAGTAATACTATACTGACTATAAGAATCAGCGGGCCGATAATACCTGCTCCTCTGATATTGATATATGGAATCATAAAATCTCTAGTCTCTAACACAAAGTATCTAGGGTTTCCATAGATCTTGTGAGAAACCATATAGTCTGTCAAGTAATCTATGTACACGTTCAGAAAACCAAAGAACACGAGATCTACTCCAAGAGTAGACATCATAAGAGTGACTTCACTAACTCCCTTCTTGAGAAGTCTTCGATTAACGCCGAGATAAAGTATAACTCCTAGAAGAGCTGAGACAATCCCCGCCAGAGGTATGAAGTAGTAAGGAGATAAACCTAAGATCATAGCAAAAGTATAAACTGTATAAAAACCCCATGCAACCATACTAGCGTGAGCGAAATTAAAAGTTCTAGTAGCACTATATATCAGTGTTATAGCCGCAGCCCCAATACCTATTCCACTAGCATAAGCTAGAGCTTTAGCTATTAGATCTAACATTTTCTACCCCTTCAATTTCTAAGTTATTAGGTTAATAAAAAAGAGTTGTTTTGCAATAAGATATGCGACTGATTAAATTAAAGATATTTATATACTTCTTATTTAAGTATATTGTGAGGCTGGTTTAAATGAGTGCTACAGGAGTCTCGAGAGTATTAGCCATAGTGTTAGCCGTGGTAATGCTTGTTATAGGTCTTTTAGCAGGTTATTTCATAGGAATGTTTACAACGCCCGGAGTAGCCACCACTATAACAGCTTATACTGCTCCACCACTCACATATACTTACACTATAACAGCTCCTGGTACTGTGCCTACTCTTAGCGGTGATATACCTATAGGTTTGACAATACCATTAACAGGTGTGTTATCTACATTTGGAAAACAATATCGCGTAGTAGCAGAGAGAGCGGCAGAAGAGATCAATTCTTACTTAGCGTCTCTAGGTAGAGCTTGGAGAATCAAAATAATAATAGAAGACACAGCGACAGATCCTAAGACAGCATTAGATAAAGTAATGACTCTATACGCTAGAGGAGTGAAAGTTTTTATAGGAGTTGCTTCTAGCGCTGAGGTTAGTGAGATTAAGAGTTTTGTCGACGCTAATAAGCTCTTGGTTATAAGTCCTTCTTCTACATCGCCTGCCCTGGCTGTTGATGATATGATTCTGAGATACACACCTAACGATCTGTATCAAGGTAAGGCTATAGCAAAGATCCTGTGGTTGAGAGGGGTTAGATTCGTAGCACCAGTCTGGAGAGGAGATACATGGGGTGATGGTCTTGCTAAAGCTGCTACAGAGAACTTTAATAACATATGTAAAGCTAGTGGAGAGTCTTGCGGTGTTTTAGAGAGTATAAGATATGATCCTAACGCGAAAGAATTTTCTGTTGAAGCAAGCAGATTAAACACTATAGTATCTGACGCTGTAAGCAAATATGGAGCTAGCAAAGTAGGTGTTCTCCTCATAAGCTTCGAAGAAGCGGCCGCGTTCATAGCTGCTGCAAAGGCCTACCCAACTCTCGCAAGCGTTGTGTGGCAGGGTTCTGACGGCACAGCCGCAGTAGCACCTCTGCTAGACCCGGCTGTAGCTGATTTTTGTGTCAAGGTCAAGATGTATAATACCATGGCTTCACCTGGAGTCTCACCCTATACTGAGAAGGTGAAGAAGTGGGTTAGAGAAGCGTTAGGTATGGAGCCTATGGGATACACTTACTTCGTGTATGACGCGCTGTGGACTGTTGCTCTAACAATAGATCTTATAGGTAAGTACGATGGTGAAGCTATAAAGAACGCTCTACCACTCGTTCTACAACACTATATAGGAGCTTCAGGATATATTGTTCTCGACAAGAACGGTGATAGAGCTGTTGGAGACTACGACCTGTGGGCGGTAGTGTATAACACTACAACTGGAAAGTATGAGTGGAAAGTAATAGGATTGTACCATGGACTGACTGGCACAGTAGAATACTTTAGTTAGATAAAACCATAATTATTTTTTAAATTTAGCTCTAACTCAATATAAAAGCAGGGGAAGAGTTCTATGGCAGAGGATTATATTCTTAGGACGATCAATGTGACAAAACGCTTTGGAGGTTTAATAGCTGTTAATAAAGTTAGTATGAATATCTTTAGGAATAAGATAACGCTCTTGATAGGACCGAACGGAGCCGGAAAGACTACGCTAGTCAATCTCTGTACAGGGGTTCTCAAAGCTGATGAGGGTAAGATATTTTACAAACCTTCTCCTGAGAAAGGAGATATAGATATAACTAATATAAGCTCTCACGAGAGATATAGACTTGGTATTGTAAGAACTTTTCAAATACCACAACCTTTCTTATCTCTCACAGTGATTGATAATGTCCTAGCTGCTATGAAGAGCCCGGGCGAGAATCCTCTTATAGCTCCGATCAGAAGACTATGGCTAGATGATGAGAGAAAGAATCTCTCTAGAGCTATAGAGATCCTGAGAATAGTAGGTTTAGATAAACTCTGGGATGTTGAAGCGAGAAGTCTTGGAGCTGGACAGCTTAAAATGCTAGAGATAGCCAGAGCTCTGGCTGCGGGAGCTAAACTTGCTATTCTAGATGAGCCTATAGGAGGTACGGACCCTGCTTATGCTAGCGAGATCTTTAAACACATACGAAAGGTCAGAGAGAGTACTGATATAAGCTTTCTCATAATAGAGCATAGAATAGATATAGCACTACCTTTCGCAGACTATGTCTACGTTATGGATAGAGGGAGATTAATAGCTGAGGGAGATCCTCAGACAGTAATCAACAATCCTCAAGTTATCGAAGTGTACATAGGGTGATCAAATGAGTATACTGGAGACTAAGAACCTCTTCTCAGGATATGGGAGTCTTAAGGTTCTTTTTGACATAAATTTCAAAGCTGAGAAGAGTAAGATCACGGTTGTGGTAGGGCCGAACGGAGCTGGAAAAACAACTCTTCTCAACTCTATAACAGGAAATGCCACGATATTCTCAGGAAGTATATTGTTCAAGGGAAGAGATATAAGAGGATTACCACCTCATAAGATAGCTAGACTAGGGATCTCCTATGTTCCTCAGATGGGCAATGTATTCTCATCATTAACAGTAGAAGAGAATCTCAAAATGGCGGGATACTTGCTATCCCAAGAAGAAGTTAGAGATAGAATAAACGAGATATACGATCTATTCCCTGTTCTCTCAGAGTATAGAAATAGAAGAGCTGGAACACTTAGTGGTGGTGAGAGAAGAATGTTGGCTATAGGGATAGGGCTGATGAGAAGACCTGAGATAATGCTTTTAGACGAGATAACAACAGATCTGGCTCCTAAGATCGTTAAGAGAGTATTAGACACAGTAGTAGAGCTTAGAGACAGATACAAGATGACGATCATACTAGTCGAACAACACGCGACAAGAGCTCTTCAGATAGGAGACAAATCATATTTACTTGTAAGCGGGACAATAAGATACGAGGGGGATCCTATATCATTGTTAAAACATCCTGAGTTCTCAAGATTATATCTTGGAATCACTTGATTCTTAATTCAAGCGGTTCAACATAGAATTGGAAAAACATTATACTTTTCTTACGAACATTTATGAATGATGATCTCGAGAGATAAATGGGAGAAGATTAAGAATAAATTCTACGAAAGGATGATCGAAGATAGATACATAGGTTATCTCGATCCTGGCATAGAGAGTATTTTACTCAAATTATTCAAGTTAGAAGACGCTTTCCCAACAAGTTCTTGTAGCGGTAGGATTACAGGCGTAGACGCTGTATTCCCCTGGATGAGAAGAGATTCTTATGTCTTCTTCAAAAAACATAATGAGATAACACTCGATGAACTCAGATCTATAATAACTACTCCTGCGATAAATAGCATATGGGTCGTAGTCTCGGGACCTATAATACATGTCAATACATACACTTCTCGTGAAGCTATCAGAATACTGAGAGTTGCGAGAGAAGCAGGTTTTAAACATAGCGGACTTCTCTCTAGGAGTAAAAAAGGGTATATAGTCGAGATCTTATCTGGTGTAAGACTAGATCTTCTGATCAAGAATAGAGATAGATTGATGATAAAAGAAGAAAACATCCCGCTACTATTAGAGTATATTAATGAAGCTTACAGGAGAGGTAGAGAAAGACTTATGAGACTTGAAAGAGAGTTAGATAAGCTGGTAGAAAAATGAAGAGTAGAAAAGATGATAAAGATAAGAAGAATAATAGAGGTGCGAAGAAAGAGACTAGAAGAGAAGATCTGTGCATAGACGCACATTGTGTTCTCGAGTATATAATCCCGCAAAGTAGCCTGGATCAGTAGATATGATTAGATATAAGAAGAGATTCTTGTGTCTCTGAGAAGTTTTTAAGTTCTGAGATATAGAGTATTTTAAGGCATTATGTCTAGAGCTATGGTATGTGAGACGTATTAAGGTGGTGACTATTATATGAGTCTAGTAGTCGCAGAGAGATACAAAGCGATCTCTCCTTCAGAGTTCTTTTACAGAAATAAAGAGATCGCGGGTTTCTCTAACCCGGCGAGAGCATTGTATCAGGCTGTTAGAGAGCTCGTAGAAAACGCTCTCGACGCTACAGATACGCATAACATCCTACCCAATATAAAGATCGTGCTTGAAGCAGACTCATCTCTAGGTGAAGATGTCTATATTCTCACAGTAGAAGATAACGGTATAGGGATACCGCCTAATCACATTCCACATGCTTTTGGAAGAGTATTGTATAGTAGTAAATACACTCTCAGACAGACTAGAGGAATGTTTGGATTAGGAGCTAAAATGGTTGTTCTCTACAGCCAGATAACTCTTGGAAAACCTGTTGAGGTTATCAGCAGCACTAGAGGCTCTACAAGAGTATATTATTACAAGCTTATGATCGATATCAAGAATAACGAACCATTAATTCTAGAACAGACCATGTACCCAAACACTAACTCTTGGCATGGGACTATTGTAAGAGTCTTTTTAAAAGGAGATTGGACGAGATCTAAGAATAAGATCATAGATTATATTAGGAGAACAGCACTGATAACCCCCTACGCACAGATAGTATTTAAAGATCCCGAAGGATATATACATGTTTTCAATAGGATTACAAGTAGAATGCCAAAACCTCCTAGAGAAGTTAAACCTCACCCTAGAGGTGTTGATCTTGAGATGCTCAGAGACCTAGTTCAGAGAAGTAGAGTCAGATCTCTAAAAGACTTTTTAATGGAAGAATTCGACGGGGTGGGAGAGAAGACGGCCGAAGGCATAATTAGACTGGCTGGCTTTAGAGCTAATCAGTCTATAAGAAAAATGAGTTTAGAAGATCTCAAGAAACTTGTAGACGCGTTGAACAAGTATGAGAGTATAAGAAGACCTTCAGCAGACCATCTATCTCCTATAGGTGAAGATCTCATTAAGATAGGCTTAGAGAATATGTACAAACCAGAGTACGTAGACGCTATTACGAGAAGACCGATAGCTTACGAGGGACATGCTGTGATAGTAGAAGTAGGTATTGCGTATGGGGGGATTATCCCAGAAGCCCCATTTCCAGAAGAGATACTTTTACTAAGATACGCTAATAAGATACCTCTACTATACGATGAATCTAGTGATGTATCTTTCAAAGTTATCTCTAGCATTGATTGGAAGAATTATGGAATAGAATTCCCGGCCAGGCTAGCGGTTCTTACACATATATGTAGCACTAAGATCCCTTATAAAGGTGTGGGGAAAGAGAGTATATCAGACGTGCCAGAGATTGAGAGAGAGATCGAGAATGGATTGAGAGAGCTCGCTAGAAGACTGAAGACATATATAAATAGAAAGAAGAAATTAGAAGAAGAGTTGAAGAAAGCTTATACTCTCATAAAATACATACCAGAAGTGGCGAGAAGTCTCAGCATAATACATAGTGAGGATAGAGAGAAGATTTATAATGAGTTAAAAGATAAGCTTTACGCAATGTTGAGAGAGAGAGTATCGATTAAAGATCTTAAGTCTGTCGAAGACATCGTTCTATCAATAGAATAGAGCGTGAGAACTTGACGTTTGTCTACTCTTCGAAAATAGATCTTGAGACCAGGAGAAGAGCTAGCGAGATTCTGAGAAAGAGGTTTTTAGAGATAATCGACTCCGTGAGAAATGGCAGAGAGCCTGAGATGCTTATTCCTAAGAGAACACTCTCAAACACCATATATGACCCTAAGAGAAAACTGCTCTTACTAGGAGATGAGAAGCTTTCTAGAAGATTCTTTGATATGAATGAGGCTAGAAAATTTATGCAGACAGTTCTAATGGCTTCTATAATATACGAGGCGTTAGTTAATAATGAGTATCCTACTATAAGAGATCTCTATTACAGAGGCAAACACACTATCAGGTACAAGAGTCACGCTGGCAGAGTAGAAGAGGAGAATACATGGGATGAGCAAAAAGAGAGTGACTCTGTTCTAAGAGATATAGAAGTGTTCACAGATCTCTTGAGAGAAGATATGTTGATACTCTCTAAAGAGAAGGGTAAAGTTGTTGGAAATATGAGAATCAAGAGTGGAGATGACACCATAGATCTCAGTAAGATGGGTCACGGAGCATACGCTATAGAACCCACGCCAGACTTGATAGAGTTTATAGATGTAGACGCTGAGTATGTACTGGTAGTAGAGAAAGACGCTGTATTTCAACAACTTCACAGAGCTGGTTTCTGGAAGAAGTATAAGTGCATATTGGTGACTAGCGCTGGACAGCCTGATAGAGCCACTAGAAGATTTATCAGAAGATTAAATGAAGAGCTAAAACTCCCTGTTTACATAATTACAGATTCAGATCCTTACGGATGGTATATCTACAGCGTGTTCAAGATAGGATCTATAACTCTCTCTTACGAAAGCGAGAGACTGGCAACGCCAAAAGCTATCTTTCTCGGAGTCTCGATGACTGACATATTCGGAGACCCCGAGAAGGGTAAGAAGCCTTATCTGACTGAGAGTGAGAGGAAGAATTATATTATAAAAGCCAAAGATAGAGATCTTAAGAGAGCTAGAGAGCTTAAGAATTACAAGTGGTTTAATACAGAAGAATGGTTGAGAGAGATCAAGTTATTTGAAGAGAAGAAATCTAAACTCGAGATCGAAGCTTTGACGAGTAAAGGAATAACTTTCCTAATGGATCATTATATACCTATAAAGATCTCTACTCACGACTGGATCGAGTGATAGCCAAAAGATCCTGAGCTCCTAAATTTATAGATATATTACTCTCGAATATTAATGTTCTATGGTGTCTCTTAAGCATGTCAGATCTAGCGTATATAATAGCTAGCGTTAAGAGTATTTTTAATATCAACGGCAGTCCTACAGAAGATCTTCTAGTCTTTAACTGGAATAGAGAGGGTAAATGGGATGTTTATCTCTATGATCTGGGTGGAAGAGAGATCACTAGAATAACCTCGGGATCTGACTCTTATCTAGAGCCTGTGTTTGCGAATAGAAGTAGAACATTAGCTTATTTGAGAGATAAGGAGGGTGATGAGAATTATCAGGTTGTGATAAGAGATTTAGATAAGAATATCGAAGTAGACGTAACAAGAGATCCTAGACACTATCATTTTAACCCTAGATTCTCTCCGAGTGACAAGATGATCGCTTTTACTTCTAATAGAGGCGGTAAGCCTTCACAACTCTATCTATGGAGAGATTCTGAGATTATTCAGTTGACAAGCTGGAGTGAGCCTATATTCAATTTTGATTGGATTAGTGATAGTGAGATTGTATATGTTAAGGGTATTTATAATACAGAGCTCAGGATCATAGACATAGATAGAGGGTCTGATGAGTCTCTGTTGAAATTTAATAACGCAGAGATCTACTTAGGAGATGTTGATAGAGATAAGAGAAAGATTCTCTTCACGTCAAATAGAGATGGTTATCTAGATATAGGCGAGTACTATCTTGACAAGAGTTCTTGGGAGTGGGTTTATAAGAGTAGAAATGATAAGTATGCTCCTAGGTATTCTCGCAACGGTCTTCTCTTTATAGAGTTTGTCGATGGCGAGAATATTTTGAAGAGATTATCTAGAGACACGATAGAGGTGATAGTATCTGGAGTTGTAGAGTTTGAAGTGTTTAGAGATCACTTAGCTTATGTGAGGAGTACTTCTAACGAGCCCAGCTCTCTCTATGTAGATAATAGTATTGTTATAGATAACACGCCCGAAGAGCTGAGAGGAAGGTTGGTGAAAGCTTACTCTGATCACTACGAAACATTTGACAAAAGAAAGATTCACACGATCGTGTATAAGCCTGAGAGGTGGAATAAGATAGCTGTTATCAATATTCACGGAGGTCCTGACGCTCATGCTTCTGATACTTGGAACCCTCTCTCACAACTTCTAGCTCTTAACGGTTTCATGGTTATTCTACCGAATTATAGAGGTAGCACAGGTTTTGGTAGAGAGTTTCAACATTTAAACGACAAAGATCTTGGTGGTGGAGATCTGAACGACATTATATATGCCGCTAGATATGCTAGAGATCTAGGTGCGAAGAAACTCGTGGTCTTGGGAGCGTCGTATGGAGGATATCTAACAGCTCTATCCCTAGTCAAAGCCCCAGATCTTTGGGATGGGGGTGTGGCTATAGTAGGTTTTTATAATTGGTATACAGAGTATGAGAATGAAGCAGACTATCTCAAGAGCTATGATAGTATTAAAATGGATCCTAAGCTCTTCAGAGATAGATCACCTATATTCTTCGTTGAAAATATCAAAGCTCCCGTACTCTTCATACACGGAGCAAACGATCCTAGGTGTCCTGTTGAAGAAGTTTATCAAATGATAGAATCTCTGAGAAAGCTAGATAGAGTAGTAGAATACTTGATATTCCCAGACGAGGGTCATAGTGTGAGAAAAGAGAAGAATAGAATCGAAATGTATAGAAAGATTATTGATTTCTTAAACAAATACGTGACTGGTAAAAGTATATGAGTTCAGCTGAGAAAATCAAGTTAGGAGAGCTCCTAGGATACCCTTATATAGAGTGTGATAAGGATATAGGAATAGCTTTTCTAAATAAACTGAGCGAGAGATTAGGATACTCTTCAGAGGATTTAAGAGACTCTATAAGAATACTTAATAATTATGAAGAATTCTACTCTTACGCTCAGAGAAAGGGGAAAGAATTTATAGTACCTAGTAAGAGAGAGAGTGATTTTATCAGAGGAAGAGTTGTTGTGGATAAGATAAAGCTTTTAGGAGATAACAAAGTTATAATTCTGTTCGACAGGAGATTCAAGAGAGAGTATCTTGAAGAGATCATAAGAGAATTAAGATAAACTCTAAACCTTGATCCTATGATTATTCTCGTTTTGCCAAACTGTTCTCGGTCTTCTAGAACATTAATAGATCGTTTATCACGGAGAGATGTACAGATCTGTTAGTCAGAGCCTTATAAACATCTGATATTAGCGTGTTTAATAGTGTTAAGAGAGCTAAAAACCTACAGAGATCTATGGTAGATCAAAGATCGGAAATAGTCTGTCAATCCTCTATTCTTAAAGAATTCTACTATAGACCGCGAGTAATAGTCGTAGTCAATATACAGAGTGTCTATGTGAAACTCTACTAGATATCTCTTTATAAGATTCTCTAGACCTAATCTTTCTGCCAGAACTACTCCGATTCTCTGTAGAGATAATTCTCTCGTAAGTCTTCTCATTATACCAATATACCTCTTTTTAAAACTGTCAAAATCATTCTTGTAAGCTCTCTTAATAGCTATGGCTTGATATAGCGAGGTGTAAAGCCCTCCTCCTGTGAAAGGTTTTGTAAGACCAGCGGCATCTCCTACTAGTATAACTCTGTTTCCGATATGTTCTTCTATGAGACTTCTATTTATAAGACCTCCATAAGAGCTTCTTATATCTATATAGTTCAGCAACTTCAATCTCTTCAGTTTATGTAAATAATATTTGAAATACGCGTAGACGCTCCTTTTCAAATTAAATCCCGCCCCAACAATCGCTCTACTCTCCGAAACAGGAACGATCCATCCGAAGAATTCGGGAAAGATCTTGTCATTGACAAAAACAAGGATTCTGTCCAGTCTATAGATGTCACTTCTACTCTCTCTGTCTATACTAGTCAAAACTTGGATCCCTAGAACAAGGTCTCTCTCTACACGACCTAAGATCTTGCTAGACACGCCTCCTAGCACCCCGTCTGCCACTAGAATTATAGGTTTGTCGAAACATATCTTCTCTATAGCGCTCTTCTTCTTTATCGCGAGACAAATCTTATTCTTATCTTCGCTACTCGTCGAAAGATCTATGATTTTTGAACTCAACTCTATCTTAGACCCTCTATCTATACTCTCTTTCAATAAAGTCTTCTCTAGATTAATTCGATCTAGCCTATAGATCTTGTCTTTAAATCTCAGCTCTAAAAGTTCTCTACCAGAAAGATCTAGGACGAGAATCTCTCTATAGCTGTTGATAATATTCTCTCTAGCTATAGAACCTAGAGTCTCTACAAATCTACTACTCACAAGCCCGGTGCAGTGAGGTGGAAAACCGATCAAATTATGCTCTTCGAATAGAATAGAATCTTCTTCTAGATAAGAGTTTACAAGACCTGAGAACCCTCCACCTATTATTACAAAAGATCTTTTTTTCACACTCATCTAATTAATAATCGCTCTAGCAAGTTAAAATCGTGATAGTGAACGTTAAAGACTTTTAGACCTTAACTATATTCATGTATGATAGCTGAGACTAAAATGAGATGTCCAAAGAGAATGTTAAATGGTCCTTGCGGTGGGTATAATGATGAGAGTTGTGAGGATCCTAATTTAAAGTGTGCATGGATCATAGCTTTTAAAAATCTCAGAAATTACAAGAGAGAAAGAGAAATGTTTAAATTAAAACTAGATTCCTATTTTAAGATAAGAGATCACAAGCCAAGCCACAGATCTCTTAGCGAGCACTATAGATCTAGAGGATATAAGTATCTCTTGATCTATGAGTACGTTCCGATGAGAGATCTTAACATAGATAAATTTAAAGAAGATCTACATAAGATCTTCAGAGTCTATAATGCTATCGATTTCGTAGATAATCCTGGAGGAAGACCTCTCCTAAACCCCTTAGCACTAGCTAGTCTAGCTAAAATATTGTTTCCCGAAAAACACGTAGGCTTCCAGATCACTGGGAGAGACGCAAGTAGAGATATGATCACTACTTATATCGTCACAGCTCTGAGCCTAGGCATAGACTCTATAATAGCTACTACAGGAGATCTTAAGTTGAAAACCTCTACACCCAGCGTGTGGGATCTCGATTCTCCTAGAATAATATACCTAGCTAAGCTGATAAATGATCTGGGCAGAGATTATTTGGGAAGAAGAGTATATACAGGTTCTAACAAGCTGTTTGTCGGGGCAGCAGTAAACCCTTACTTAGAACCTTTAGAACCTGAGATATATAAGATCTCTGTGAAGAGAGATGCTGGCGCTGATTTTCTCGTGACACAACCCATCTATACAGCGAGTATAATTGATAGATTTATTAATATGTTGAAAGAGCTTAGACCATCGGGTTTAGAAAATCTGGATCTCGTAATAGGTGTAGGTAGTATAAATGATCTTGAGATAGCAAGATTTTTAACAGAGAGATCAAGAGTTAAAATTCCTTCTAAGATAATAGAGGCTCTTAAGAGCGGCGATAGAGAGAGAATAATAGAAGCTAATAACGATCTTGTGAGAGAAATGATAAGAGCTATTGAGACAAGAACAGATGATAATGACTATCTATTCTACGTATCTTCTTTCGGCGATATAGATGTTGGAATATCCATCGGTGAGATAATCAGAGAAGAATTAGAAAGCATGTAACCACTGTGGAGGAGCCCGACCCGGATCCGATGAGAATCTAGTGTAATCCTCATCGGGGGGTGGGGTCCGGATCAGGCTCCGTAACATATGTTACTCTTAGGGGTTAAAAAACCTATATCACTAGCTTATGAGAGCTTTAAATAATCTCTCAGAGCAGACAATAAAAATTCTTTCTTTTAAAAAAGACTTCTATCAGCATACCCTTTCTCTACTCTACCCGCTTTAAGAGCTTTCACTATATAATCAAATGCTTTCTCAGGATCTGTATGGGCTCCGCAAGAGTACACATCAACAGTAGCAAAACCATACTCTGGCCATGTGTGTATAGATATGTGGCTCTCTAATATGATCCCTACTATAGAAACGCCTAAGCCTATCTTCCAAGCCTTTATATCGAGAAGCTTCATATTGCCTATCTCAGCCGCTTCTCTAATAACACTCTCTAAGTATACAGAGTCTGCTAGCAACCTAGGATCGCAGTCGTATAGATTGCCATATACCTGTCTGCCGACGACTCGAGGAGTCTTTTCTGTAAGATATCTTTTCCAACTCTCGCCTACTAGAATCTGAGTCACTAGACCCCACCCCCCATCACCCCCTTGTCAATTAATAATGTGATTAAAAAATTTTTAAGCTTTACTCTCTTACACAGGAATCTATGGTTAGCCTAATTATAGTCAATTGATTTTTACAGCTTATCAAAAGAGAGAGTATAAGAAAAGTTATTTAAAGAGATCAAGGGTGCTCATAGAAACAGATATTAGAGCCCTATTATAGTTGGCGAATGATATTTATTTGGCTATAGCTAGAACTATCGCTTGGTGTAGAACTTTATAAGTTTAATCTCGTTAAAGTCTTGGGATAGATATTGAAAGAAATAATAGCTCTCGTCTCAGATATCAGAAGTAGAGTTGATGAAATAGATCTTTCTAAACTGAAGAGATCTGATGCACAAGTTATCAGTTTACTAAAAGAAGTACTAACGCTTTTTCAAAGTGTTATAGAGAGAGCAGACTGTCTATTATCTAGCAAAAAGATCGAGAGAGTAGGGAGTATATGCACCAATAGATGGATCGCATCGCTACCCTCCGAGTATCATATTATCTCAATAAGCAAATTGGGCAGTGGAATAGGTTTCTCAATAGATCTGGGAGAGAGAAGAGTAAAGATATTCAACAAAGATTACTCTATGGAATTCACGAGAGATAGAGCATATGTCACAATGCCTACGAAACAGATAGAGATAAACTTGAGAGAGCCAGAAGAGATATCATCTCACTATGCGGCAGTCTCAAAAACTTTTAGATATGTTATCAGCACGCTTAGGAGAAGTGAAGATGATTTTGGTAAGTGTATTAAGTTTGAGAGAATCAGATGTTAAAAATAGAGAATCATGTAGACATATATATTGAAACTTCGATCCACGAGCCAGAACATATAGACATCTTTACGCAGTATACTCTCTACTCTATGTATTAGATCAGCTATCATCTCCGCCACTCTAAGAATAGATTCTACACTTCCCAGCATATCTATATGGCTAGAGTCTAAGTAGTATTCGAAAACAGATCTTGTTTTCTTACTAATCAACACTTTGCTAGAATAGCCTTTGTCTATGATCTCTATGATCATGTGATCTCTCTCTAAAGTGATCAAGTTGTAAGAGTAGGCTACTCCATGTATTAATATGCTATAGGGTAAGACTATGAATATCAAGTCTTTAGAAAGATCTTTATTTTTACTAAGTCTGTGAAGATGAATTTTCTTAAGAAAGAGTTTAACATCTTCTGATCTAGATATTGTTTTGTCAAAATACTCGAGCAGCAGGATCTTATTATCAGAATCTTTACTATACACTATATAGAACGTAAATAGACTTTTATCAGTGTCAGTCTTGCTATTGATAAGCCTCTCTAAGCAGTTCCAGAGATCCTCTGCTAATCGATCTATTAGATTCTCGTCTGATAAGACAAGGTCTATTACTTCTTTTCGTAGTATATAGATCTCGGTAGGCGCTTTATCTGATAAAAAATGTTTGGAGAGACAAATATTCTCCACAGTAACAGTCTTACACACCTCGCCCGAATCTATTAGATATCTATCGCAGTTGCTAAAACTCACAATTTAATCTATAACACAACAGTTTTATAATATTGATTCTTGTTGTCAGGAAGTTCTCTTCTCTACTTTCTAAGCTCCATCAGATCTCTGCTACTAGTCTTTGGCAGAGTAGATCTTACTCTCTCCTCTGCTACCACATATGCTTCTTCGAGAATCCTTCTCGCCTCTGAAGAAGCTGTTGGATTATACTCTATTTGTTGTGTTACTGAGAAATCTCGCATTTCACCGGCCATACTCTTAAGATCCTCTTCGAGAGCTATGAACTCTACCTCCATCCCTGGAAATACTCCTTTAACAATATTCTTAGCCTCTCTCACCACATTTAATATGACTGGCAGGTCTCTAGATATGCTACCTAATAATATTATATTATCTATTCTAAGAGAGATGTTCTCTAGAATAACTTGAAAAGCTATCAGATGTTTCTTAAGATTTCTAATACTAGAGATCTCAGAAGCTATTATATTAGCTCTTATATTATCTTTATACTCGACGAAAGAAACTAATCTATCAAATAACGCCTTCTCTCTTTCATCAAGTATAGAGACTTGATTATTTATCTTAGCGAGCAACTGTTTAACTCTTGTATTTGCTATTGTCAGTCTCTCCAAGATCTTCTCTCTATCATTATTCTTACTAAAGATCAGTTTAAACACCCTAAGAAAATAGCTCTGACCTAAAAAATCTTATAAATCTTACAGCCGACAAAAACTTTCTAAGGCGAGACAAGGAAAAGCGAGAGAGAATCTCTGCTATATATACCATAGATCTCTTATATGAGTATATTTCTCTCTATTTATTTTCTTATTAAAAATAACACGAGAAGAGATTATAGAAAATCTCCGCATCACATCAGATCTTTAATTATTTACATAAAATATTCACATATGCACATTTAAATTTAAAAACAAATATGTATTATGAGGACTATGAGTTTACAAATAGATATTCCCAGGTGTAAACTCCCCTCTGGCAAAGAAGTTTCTATCATTGATGTTATCAGGTTCTTCTTTGATCTCAGCGAGACTGATATCACGATCTTACTAAAGATTCTTTGGGAGAGTCCGAAGACTTTAGAAGAACTCTCTCGAGAAGTCTCGATGAGCAAAGCTAGTGTTAGTAGAAGTATCGCTAAGCTTCACGCGATAGGATTTGTCTCTAGAAGAAAAATAACGGGGAAGAATATTAGAGGAAGACCTCGATACGTGTATGAAGTTGATAGAGAGAAAGTTGTGCGAGAGCTAAAAGAGAATGTTGAGAAGTGTAGTAGTATAGCTATGAGTGTTATTGAAGCTTTATTTGGTAAGAGAGTATAAGAATATTACGAGTGCAGTTAATTGGAGATATGTGTATTCGATGTGGACGGAGTCTTATTTGATGTTAGCGAGAGATATAATAGGGCTTTGAGCGAGGATCCTAGTGTTGGGAGGAGATTTTGGAAAATATTCTTCTCAGAAGAACTTCTAGAGCTTGACAAACCTAATCCTGTAGGTGTAGAGAATCTTAGAAAATGTCTTCAGAGAGGCTTGTCTGTCTATATTGTTAGTGGAAGACCTGAGAGACTTAGAGATGCAACATTAAATCAGCTTAGAGAGATAGATATAGATGTTGGTAGAATAAGACTTATACTTAGAGACGATAGAGATCTCAGAAAATCATTCGCGTTCAAACTTGACATTGTGAAAAGACTGCTAAAAAAATACGTTATTAGAGAGATACATGATGACGACCTTGAGTTTCTTAAGAGAGTCAGAGAAGTCCTGCCGTCTGAAACAACACTATACCACTACGAGAAAGATCTTGTTAGAACTCTATGACTAGAACGTTCTATCTCTTTCTCCTCCCAGTCCTTCTAGCAGCTATATGACCCACCTTTCTACCCGGGGGTGTTGTTCTAGACACTGTTGTCGGGTGAGACTCGCTCTGATGAGAACCTCCTCCGAACTTGTGTGACACCGGGTTCATAGCAACACCTCTTACTCTAGGCCATTTTCTAGCTTTCTTCTTCCACTTATGATAGGATGCACCTGCTTTTAGCAATGGTTTCTCTATTCTGCCAGCTCCTGCGGGAACTCCTATAGTAGCTCTGCACTCTCCTAACACTTCTTTAGTTTTACCACTTGGCAACTGGAGTATCACTCTACCGTCTGTCTTACCTAGAACAATAGCATAGCTACCTGCGGTTCTAGCCAGTTTACCTCCGTCCCCTGGGAGTATCTCTATGTTAGAAACCTTAGTACCCTCAGGGATTGCTTTTAGAGGCATTATACTGCCGAGAGTGGGAGGAGCTTTCTCACCCACATATATCTTAGAGCCTACGGCCAGACCTTCCACAGCTATAGTGTAGAACTCAACACCGTTCTCTAGAACTACGCGAGCTAGAGGAGTCCATCTACCAGGATCGTGAGCCAACTCTCTTATATAACCAACTATAAAACCTGGTTCTGACAATGTCTTCTCTATAGGAGGATACTTAGCTGGAGCGATTCTCACGTGAGAGGGAGATCTAAATGTCGGGCTTCCTCTACCCGCTCTCTGTTGGAGGATTCTCTTACCCAAAGACTTCACCTCATAATACTCCGAGTTTGGTTGCTATATCAGTAGCCTTATATTCTTTACTTAGTCTAACATAAGCTTTCTTCTCGCCTGCCCTAGTTATCAGTGTTCTAACACTCTCTACCTTAACATTATACACTCTCTCAACAGCCTCTTTAATCAGCTTCTTATTAGCTCTTCTATCTACTATTAGTGTTATAGTATTCTCTTTTTCTATCAATGACAGAGCTTTCTCCGAGGTGACAGGTCTGATAATAATCGTCAGAGGGTCTAGCTCGCTCATAGAGTTCTCACCACATACTTCTCGCCCAGCATCTTAAGAGCTGTCTGAGTTATAACTATGAGTCTGCCAGGAACACCTCCCGGAGCCAAGTGCTGTATGCCTAGCCCGTTAGGCCATATAACATCTACTCCTGGGAGATTTCTGAAAGCTTTCACAGCTGGAGCCTGTGGTGTTGAGAGTATTAGTAAGAAACTCTTTGGCGAGACATATCTTCTTCCTCTCATCTTACCTCTCCCAGCTCTGATTCTGATCCTCTCGCTAACTCTCTCCACATCTCTCCACAAGCCTATTCTGACGAGAAATTCTTTAGCAGAAGAAGTGCCAGAGATCTTTTCGAGGTCGTCTGTCACTACTATAGGTAGAGACTTTATGTTCTCAGGTATTATATGACCTCTTCTAGACACAAAATCTATTCTTCTAGTAGCTGCCAGAGCTGAGATTATTGCTAGTCTCATCTCTCTCTTGTTAATATCCTCATAAACTATCTTCTCAGTAGTAGGTGGATGAGTTCTCCTACCACCACGTGTCATTGGGGCAAAAACAGCTCTACCATTATCAAGTCTAGGGACACGAGCAACACTATGATCAGCTCCCCAGCTCTCGCCAACTCTCCTCTTACCCGCCAAAGGATCTCTTCCTTGAGGCTGGATCCTGGATGTGAAAGCTGATAGAAAAGCTCTCCTGATAATATCTAGTCTCACAGGAGCACCAAATAGAAGAGGCAGTCTTGTCTTCGCCACTTCACTACCATTTAAATCATATACTGAAACCTCCCCGGGATCCTCTGTATATAGAATCAGAAACTCTCGCACCACGCGATCTCACCTCAGACCTTAGATTCGAGCGATATATAAACAATCTTCGGAGGACCTTCAAATGCTATAGAGGGAGGTCTCACGGGATATCTAAGCACTATAGGTCTCTTCGGAGGACCTTGAACAGATCCTAGCACTGCTAGATACTCGCTTCTAACAAGACCATAGTGCGGGAATCCTCCTTTGGGGTTTATCTTCGAAGGATCCCTATCGATCATTATTATTCTGAGATTATGAATAGTTCTCCTGTGGAAGCCCATTTGACCTGCTTGAGGAGCCTCAGACACAGTCCCTCTACCAGGGCTTCTCGCACCGATTCTTCTAGAACCCTTTCTATGTTTATGCCATCTAGGCAGTTCTCTCACTCCGAATCTCTTGATCACTCCTTGAAAACCTTTTCCTTTTGTAACACCTATGACATCTACAAAACCTCCCGCTCTGAATATCTCTGATGCTGAGATAGACTGTCCAAGAATCTTTCTCACATAATCTATTCTCTCACCAACATTCTTACCACCGCCAACTACTATCTCGATAAGATCTGGTTTTTTCTTTTCGAGACCTCCAGCAAGCTTCGGTTGTGAAGAGGCTATCACAGACACTCTGACAATCTTCTCAATACTCTCCTCCACTATCTTAAAGATCTTCTCATGATCGTTTGGTTTGAAAGTTGGTATTTTTCTCACTATCTCAAGCTCTTTGGGAGGCTCAACCCAGGCTTCAGTGAGAGTTGCAAACCCGTATCCTGGTTTCTCCACGTAGAATCTCGCTGCTAGAGGTATCATTGGAGGTGTCTCTATAATGGTTAGTGGTATTGCTATCTCTCTACCATAAGTTGGGCTATTAGGATGGTCATCTATTATTATAGCGTGTGTCACACCAGCCTTATAGCCTAGGAAAGCTAGTAGCTGAGGCTTCTCCGAGACGATCTCAGGCCAACTCTTTACTCTAGGAACGATTCTAGAAGCTCTCTTTCTAGGTCTTACCCCGAGACTACCTCTTCTAGGAGCACTCTGCTTCCTACGAGCCATCTATAGCAACCCAACACTGGGTATTAATTAGATACTTAGCTTATATTCCTTTTGAAAGATATAACATGTTGTTGAAGAGAGATAGTGTTATGAACAACGCCTCGTAAGTTCTAATACTTCTAACACCTTGGAGTGGTGCTGTGTTCACCTGATACTCTGCTATTCTACTAAGATCCCACCCTTCTATCTCTGCTATCTCATCAGGATCTTTATCCGGAGATCCGAATACTATAGAGAGATCTCTGTTCTTAAGATCTCTAAGAATACTATTCCACAAATCTTGAGTTAGATAAGAACCTTTACGAGTTGACACTACAACCAAGGAATCTCTGAATCTCTCGAGAGATTCTTTTAGACTATTACTAGTAGCAACATCGTAGACCCAGTAATACTGTTTCAAAAACCCTCGATCAATAATACCAACTATCTTTCTATCTCTAACGAGAACAAGAACTAGGTCACCAATTTTTAAATCTCTAGACAACCCAGCTTCTGAGAAACGTATACAAGTCTCATTCTTCAACCCAGCTTCGAAACATATCTTCTCTCTCTCAACTCTAGTCACAAGAGCTTCTCTAACATGATCTCTGTCTATCTCTTCTTCAGATACCTGATTAGGCGTGGCAAGCGGTGGGAGAACTCCAACAGCTCTCAGATCTTTGTCGAGTGGCACTAGTTTTCTTCTCAAATAATGAGGTGTTTTTAGATACTCAAGTATCTTCTTCACTAGCAAAACGCTGTCTCTCCCCGAGTCAGGGTCTTTATATATACTGATAATATCTACGCGAAAAATACTACACGCCCTAGCTATTAAACCTGATACTAGAGTTTTCTTCAAGAGACTCTTCTCAACATCTATCACTGAGGATGGTATGTGCACTATTAGTCTAAAACTTCTTTTGGGGACGGCGTTCACAATTCTAAGAGTGGTCAAGACACTGTTTCCTAAGAGCATTTTTCATTAATAATTATATTTTTAGGGAAGAGTAATGTTACTCAGAGTGAGAGGTGAGTATGACGAGCACGTTATTAGCCGAGTGCAGAGATCTAGATCCCAGAGCATGTATATGTAGAGCTCAGGAGAAAGAGAGAAGCCCCTTGATAGGGTGTAGAGAGGACGAAGTATGCTATGTCTGTCTAAGATGCGGTAAGTATTTTGGCTACAGCTATCTCGTTCTATCAGAGAGACTCGTATGTCCTTGTTGCGGCTATTCTGTTGTGGCCAAAGTTAGGAGACCTAGTGGAAGAGCTGTCAGAGCCTATTGATGTAGAAGAGACTCTAGGTTATACTTAAAATCCTTGTTAGAGTAAAGTAGAACATGGTGACATCATGCCTTGCAAACCCATTAAGATCATAGATAGAACCACAGGTAAGGAGATAGAGATCGCGCCGATCAAGGTTTGGAGTGTAGGTCCTAAAGGGAGAAAGGCTGTTAAGTTAGGCTTGTTCAAGAGTCCTGAGACAGGTAGGTATTTCAGAGCTAAGGTTCCCGATGACTATGAATGCTAAGATTGACACAACTAAACTATCAGACTATTATCACCGTTTTTAACTAGAAGATCTCTGAAGGCTCTTCTGTGTAATAGTCTTCTCCTCCAGCCAAGATCCTCTGAATCACTGCATAGAGATCGTCAAAACCCTTCCACGTGATCGATGAGACAGGCACTAATTCAAGAGATTGAGATCCCGATTCTATTAGAGAGAGAATCACGTCTTCAACTAGCTCAACTCTCTCCTCTCTAAGATCTGTTATTAGTTGATAAGGATCTTCAGCCCATGACAAGATTCTCTCGATCTGTTCTTCTGGGAAGAGATCGGCTTTTGATAGAACCCCTATCTGAGGTCTCTTAAGCCTTATGTAAGTTGACATTGCTAGAAACAGAGATGATGCGAAGAAAGCAGGTTTCACAGCTAGTGAAGAGTCTATTAGAAATAGAGTCGCAGCCTTTCTATCACCAATAATCTCGTCGAGAATCGCAGGACCAGAGTGTCTGAAAGCAAAGATCTCCATCTGGCCGGGAGTGTCTATTATATAGTAATTCGCTCTTCTGCTATCAATGAACTCTCTCACATGCTCCACATAGCTGATAATGAGATCTACAGCTGTGATCAGCGCTCCATTAGGTCCTAATCTATACTTGTACATTATATCTCTAGCATCAACATATTTTCTAATATCAAAATCAGGCGTGTATTGAAGACTTTCAGCGGCAGGATCTAGATTTATAATAGCTGTGTCTAGATGATGTGTTGTAAGCCACTCACTGAAAGAGGCTGTCAGAGTAGATTTACCCGAGCCTGCTAAACCTACTACCACTATGAAGAACATCTATGGCTTCCTCAAACAAGAGTTGTCACTCTGAGAATATTAAATAAAACACTTCAGAGAGACACTAGCTAGAGCGCTTAACAAACTATTCAGAAAGTAGCCAACTCTAGACTGTCGAGACAGACTTTAACGTTCTCTCCACCGATCGGGTTGTAGTATCGAAGCGGGCAAATCTTCAAAGGTTACGCAGCCCTCTCCACATAGATCTTATTAACTATAGACTTTGCGTGAGCTGTATTTCACACGACGAAGCTTACAACTAAAAACCTCACTATCTATGGTGAGGGTGAGTAGAGACGTTTACAAGCTTCGCGACCTATTGTATACATCGAGAGAAAAGCCCTACTAAAAATGATAAGAGTTCTAACCATCTCGACCGTCTCGCGAACGAAAGATGTGTCTCCGAAGAGATGCGAAGAATCGATGAATAGCCAAGAGAGAGCTCACGCTCTTTAGGGTGGGGGGAGGTTAGTTGAGTAAACATTATTAAGCTTCTTATTCTATAATATTCCTAGGCAACATCTCATGCCTAAGAAGAGAGAGAATCGAGGAAGACATAAGGGAGATAAAGGCTATATAGGTAGAATACAGTGTGACCAGTGCGGCGCGTTGGTTCCCGAGGACAAGGCTATTTGTGTGACTAGAATGTACACGCCAGTAGACCCTCAACTCGCGATGGAGTTAGAGAAGAGAGGCGCGTTAATACCACGATACCCTGTAAAGAGATGTTATTGTATTAGCTGCGCGATCTTCTTAGGATTGATTAAGGTTAGAGCAGAGGACGAGAGAAAGATTGTGTCAAAAAGATCGGTTGGAGCATAAGTTTTTTCCTAGTCCACATCCTAATAGATTGTTATGATCAGAGGTTTTGCTACTAGAGAAAGCTACACGGAGATAATGCTATGACCAGACTAGCAGTGGTAGACTACGAGAGCTGCCACCCAGATAAGTGCGGTGGGATGCCTTGTGTGAGATTCTGTCCTGTCAATAGAGGTGGTACAATAGCTATCGAGCCTAGTAGTGAGAAGAATGGTAAGCCTGTTATATACGAAACCACATGTATCGGCTGTGGTATATGTGTTAAGAAATGCCCTTTTGAAGCTATAAGCATACTGAATCTTCCTGACGAGATAGAGAGGCTTGTAGTACACAGATACGGCTTAAACGCATTCAAACTCTACGGATTGCCAACCCCTCTACCTGGCAAGATCGTGGGTATACTGGGTAGAAATGGCACTGGGAAGACCACCGCCCTAAAGATACTTGGCGGAGAGATCTATCCTAACTTTGGCGAGTTCGATAAGAGATTCGAGAAAGAAGAGATCTTGAAAAGATTCAGAGGATCAGAGCTTTATAATCATTTTAAAGATCTTTTCGAGAAGAGAATTAGAGTTATACACAAGATCCAGAGGATCGAGTTGATACAGAGATATGTAAAGGGTAGAGTTAGAGAAGTTCTAGAGAGAGTTGACGAGAGAAAAATACTGAAAGATCTTATAGATCTATTATCGATGCATAGCATGTTAGATAAAGAGATAAAAGAGTTGAGTGGTGGCGAGCTGCAGAAACTCGCCATAGCTGCAGCGCTATCTAGAGACGGAGATCTATATCTATTCGACGAGCCTTCTTCATATCTCGATGTGAGAGAGAGACTTAGAATCGCGACCAGCATAAGAGAGCTTGTGCCTAAGAACTCTAAGGTGCTAGTAGTAGAACACGACCTGGCTGTTCTAGACTATATATCTGATTATATCTCTATAGTCTTTGGAGAGCCAGGAGTTTACGGGAGGTTCTCAAAGATCTATGGTGTTGGAGCTGGGATCAATCATTTCTTACAAGGCTATCTACCAGCTGAGAATATGTTGATTCGTAGAGAGCCTATTAGATTCTTAGAGAAAGAAGCTTATGATGAGAGTCTTTTTGGAGAAAAAAAGATTCTTAGTCAATGGAGTTCTCTAAAGAAGATTCTGGGAGGGTTTGTCTTAGAGGCTAGGGAAGGCGTGATCTATAGGTCAGAGGTTTTAGGAGTCTTAGGACCTAACGCTATTGGCAAGACCACTTTCATCAGAATCATAGCCGGCGAGCTAGAGCCTGACGAAGGCGTCACTCTTACGAGAGGTCTTAGAATAAGCTACAAGCCACAATTCATAACAGTCTCGACTATAGGTGGTCTTGAGGATGAGAGTGTTGAAGAGTATATAAAGAGAGAGGCGCCCGAACTCTTACAACAAGAAAACTGGCTCTATATAGATGTGACTAGAAGATTAGGCATTCATAAGCTCGCTCCCAAGAGATTGGGTGAGTTGAGCGGTGGAGAACTTCAGAAGATAGCTATAGCTAGAACACTAGCTAGAGAAGCAGATCTATACTTGCTAGACGAGCCCTCAGCGCATATAGATGTTGAAGATAGAATAACAGTTGCTAGGGCTATTAGAAGATGTGTGGAGAATAGGAATTCCGCGGCCATAGTCGTGGATCACGATCTGAGTATAGTAGACTTTATCGCAGACAGAGTGATCGTGTTTAGAGGAGATCCGGGCGCGAGAGGATTTGCCGAGACCCCCAGCGGTCTTAGAAAGAGTATGAATACATTTCTATCATATCTCAAAGTGACTTTTAGAAGAGATCCAAAGACTAAGAGACCTAGAATGAATAAGCCGGGAAGCTATTATGATAGACTTCAGAGAGAGATTGGAGAGTACTACTATACACCTAGAGAAGCTGAGATAGAAGAATAACAGATCATTTGACTTCTTTCATATACTCTACTAATTCTCTAGAGAATCTACTAGGATCTCTTATCACTATTCTAATTTTTTCATCACCATTTAACACTCTTCTCAGTCTCTCAACAACTACTCTACATTGAACCGGGTCTTCTGAATCTTGACATGAAGCATCTATTCTCTCGATATACTTCTCTAACAACCCTTCTATGGGGTATATCTCGTCTCTTGCGTCAGGTCCTGGTATTATCTCTATACCTAGATCTGGGAATTCTATAGTTGCGTATCTAGATTTAAAAATATACCTTCTAAGATCTGCTTCACCCGATATATCAATAATAATCTCTTCAGGACCATACTCTCTCGGCTGAACAAGTATTTCGTCAATATGTCTATAGCCGCAGAAGTTGCATATTATAGATCTTATCTCTACTAAGCCTAGCTTTGTATAAGTTCTCTTCTCTCTATAGATAGCTTCTCTACCACACACAGGACACACTATTCTTTCTTCTGAATACATCTCTTCCTCGCTCATAGAACCTCATATAAATTTTTCTTATTCTCAGAGGAAAAATTATTTGAGTGAATATATTGATTTGGTTCAGCTACGTAGTAGGACCTAACGGGCCTAGCATAAGGATCTATTATACTGCGCCGGTTGATATAGATTCTAGAGAGAATTTAGAGAGATATATAGATCTGTTTGCGTCTAAAGAGGGTGTCAATGTGAGTATTCTCTGTGTAGATTCTGAGAGAGACTTATACTACATAGCTAGAGTAGATCCGGATCTGGTTGATGTGTTAAAAGAGAAGAAATATTGCGTAGCTATAATATCAGCAGGTTCTAAAGCTATGGGGAGTAGATAGTTTGGAAGAGAGAGAAATAGTGATTCTGGGTCTTGATTTCTCAACAATACCTCTCATAAGAGAATTATGTTCTAGAGGTTATTCTAATATCTTAGTAATAGATCACTCTATAGAACCCGGAGCTTTTACAGGGACTTACTCGATAGGAGGTTTTGTAATAGAGAAACTGTATATACTGCTCGACAGAGAATCAGGAGAGATACTACGAGAATTAGGTGCTAAGATCTCTTGTACCAAGCCTAGAGTCAGAGTTGCCAAGCCTGGCAATCTGTACTCTAAGATCTCTTGTTGGGAGAGAGAACGTTTCGAGCCTTGGTGGATCTCTAGAGATCTTAGCGAGATATGTTTTATAGATGACGGGAGTAGTAGATTTGTTAAAGAAAAGATCTTGAGCGGGTGTGCCGAGTACACTTTTTACACACCGAGAAAAATAGATCTCGAGAGAAAAATCATCGTGTTGAGAAATGGGAGAGTTGTGAGTTATAAAAAGATCTTTGTATCATACCCTTTAAGAAAGATCTTAGAGATTGTCAGAGGTATTAATATAGAGAGAGATCTCTTGGAAGACGTTTCATCAATAAACTGGCTTAATATTATCAGTATATCTCTCGGCGTGAGAGGTTCTAGACCTGAGTGGGATATAGTCACACACGCAACCAGAGCTTCTAGATCTTATATATTCTTAGTAGTGTCAAACATAGATCTGGACTCCGCTCCAGAGGGGTATTATCTCGTTAATCTACAGATGAGTTATTGCAAACACTACCCACCCCCGCCTGACGCTATAGCTAGAGGAGTGGCGGAGGCTAGATGGGCTAGACTGTTAGAAGATAAGAAGAGTATTGTGTTAGAGAGAATATATGTTGTGAGCCACATAAGCCCTCTCAACGATCTTGAGGAGTGGAAATTAGAGAGATTAAAAGAGATCTTCTCAGAGAGAGATCTCTATATCACGGGATTGAGAGGTGAGAGCAGAAATATTTCACTCAGAGAACAATTGAGACTATATAGAGATCTATTGAAACATATTTAAACCAATTAACTCAGAGCTAACTCTCGGTGAAGAGATTGTACCAGTGGAATCCTAAGTGGGTTAGAATAAAGATAAGCATGGGAGACAGAGTTATAGAAACTTGCAAAGATATTACAACAAATCTCATAATATGCCCTGTGTGTAGCGATATTAATAGAATATGCCCTAGAGAAAGAGAGTTTAGCAGTATTATTCCAGAGAAGACAGTCTACTTCTTCTCCGAGGAAGATCTTAGAAGTCATCTAGAAGCACATGTTAGAAGTAGCGAGTGGGGTAAGATTCCTTCTTACGAAGAAGAGGAGAGGGAAGAAGAGGAAGAGGAAGAAGAGTGATGTATCATCTCTTATCAAGCTTCACAGAGGATATAATCGAGAGTGAGAGAGGGGAGAAGAGAGCTATCGGCGGACCCGCTCTCTACGGGGGCTACACTCTCTACTTACTCAGAGGAGATTTTAAGATACACACTTCTCTAGACAGCTATATCAGATCTAGGGTGGCTGAGGAGTATCCTTATATTTTCGAGAGAATAGATCTAGCCTCACCATGCGATCGTCGTTTTATATTCAAGCATATCTATAGAGGAGAGAAGAGAAGATCTTATCTGATGAGTGAGGGTTGCTCTATTAGCATTATCACTAGAGCTATCCCCGAGAACTCTGTCTTAATAGTCTCTCCAGTCTATAGAGAGTTCTCGCTAGAGGAGATAAAGAAGATCCTTAGCAGAGAGATCAGGATCGCAATAGATCTTCAGGGGTTTGTGAGGATCCGTAGAGAGGATGGTAGTGTTGAAAACAATCTAACCACAGATCTTCTCAAAGACCTTGAGAATGTAGACGTGATCCATGCTAGCTATGAAGAGGTTGAGAATCTATCTAGAGATCCTTTAGAGTCTCTCGAGATAATAAGTAGAATTACTAAGAGTAGAATTGTCATCTTGTCGATGGGGGGAAGAGGGTTTCTAGCAAAGATCAGAGGTGAAGGTGTGTATTTTGTCGAAGCCTATATGAGAGGTGTGAAAGGCGATGAGACAGGTTGTGGAGATATACTGCTCGCTAGCACAGTCTACACACTCTACAACGACTATGGGTATATGAGGAGTTTTAAAATAGCATCTGTTGTTAGCGGATTGAGAGTTTTAAAAGGATTCCCTATGAACATAGATCTGAGTGATATAGAGAGAGAGGAGAGTAGAATAGGCATACGAAAGATACGTTGAGAGCTTACTCTGTAGAGATATTATAGAGAAAACACCTGAGAAAAACTCTCCTCACCCCCTCGGAAGAGTCTTTATGTGGTATCTCCTGGTCGTGAGGACACTTGTGCGGGTGATCCAGTAGTTTGCAGAGTCTCTCAACAGCTTCTTCAGGTACGAGATACTCGATCTTTGAAGCAATTCTACACGCAGTGTCAGGATCTATTCCTAACACTCTGTAGAGAAAAGTCTCAATAACACCGTGAGCCCACATAACTCTCTCTAACTCTCTCAATCCAAACTCTGTGAGAGTATATCTACCTCTCTTATCTCTCTTAACATACCCCTCTTCGATTAATCTTCTCATATACTCACGAGCTGAAGATGGTTTCACATTAATTCTTCTAGAGATCTCTTTTAATCTAACGCTACTCTCTCCATGCTCAATAATCCTCTCCCCCACTATAGCGAGGTACTCGTATAATCTTCTACTCTTCAATCTAACTCATAAACTAATTTATAATTACTAGTATATATTGTTATGATTGTTAGAGCTGACATTGTTTCCAAATATTCTGTTGAAGAGTGTTATGACAGGATCCTCTACATAAGGATCTCTTATATAGATCTCTCTATCTTCAGAGAATAGTTTGACTAGATAATCTCTTCTCTCAACCACTTCTCCTATAACTCTAGCCTCTATACTCTCTTTTCTCAGAATATCTATTGCTTCATCAACTCTGTCTCTCCTAACACAGGCTAAGAGAGATCCTGAGCTCAACATTTTGAGAGGATCTATGCCTAAGGCTTCTGTTATTATCTTTGTCTCGTTAGAAATCATTATTTGATCTAGGTATGCGTTGATCGATGTGTTAGATGCGTAGGCTATCTCTGCAAGACCTGCTATAACACCTCCCTCAGTAGGATCGTGCATTGAAGAGACTAGTCTGTGAGATGATAGTAATATTGCTTCTCTGACTATCGATATGTTCTCATAATATTTAGAAGCTCTATCTATAACTTCTCTACTAACACCTCTCTTAAACAGAAGATCTCTGAGATCTCTGGCGAGAATCGCCGTGCCCTCCACACCCGCTGTCTTAGTCATTATGACAAGATCCCCTGGTCTGGCTCCTCTCGTTGTGACTATATCTTCCAATCTACCTAAACCCATGATCGTTGTCACTATGACAGGTCTTCTCACAGCATCAGTATATTCTGTGTGACCTCCTATCACAGCTATCTCTAGTCTTCGAGCCGTCACATCTATATCTCTCATAATCTTATCAATCTCATCCTCTCTGGTCTCTGGCGTGAGGAAAACATTTGTCGACGCCCATCGAGGTCTCACACCTCTCACTGCTATGTCGTTTGAAGGTATCACAACCCCTAGATAGCCGAGAAGATCGAGAGAGCCTGTTATAGGGTCTGTGTGTACTACTAGAGCTCTCTCTCCATCAATATCTATTACCGCCGCATCTTCACCAACACTACCGCCGACGAGAACCCTGGGATCTTTGAACCCGGTTCTGTTCAACACTAGTCTCTCTAGCTCTTCAGGTCTTAATTTACCGATTCTCACACTCTCTACCCACAGACAATACTGAGATCTGTTTTAGAGATCTCTTCAGCAACTTCATAGTAAGGATCTCTTCTATCTGCTATCTTAACCCACTCTGAGTTTAGTCTCTTAATCTCTAGAGCTATTGAACAAGGATCTATGTTGCTCAAAACCCACTCTGGTATTCTACTCCAATCAATTCTTCTACTAGTAAAACTCATATATGGGAGGTGTTCTTCGAGTCTTCTCGAGACAGATATAATACCAGATCTGTCTAGATAATAGCTTAGAGACGTGGTCGAGGCTAGAAGAACACCGTAATCCTCTCCTGGAGGAATGTATTGTGAGGAGATCTTGAGAAAATCTGTGATATCCACCTCTCTATTCTTAGTTTTTCTCAAGATCTCTATGAGTTCTCGAGACAATTAAAACACGCTCTAAGGCGCGGAGAGGAATATTCTAGCAACCGCTACCGCGGATATGAAACTAGCTGTCAAGAGAAATATTAGTAGTGGTTTCAACTGTATCATAGGCTCTATATCTCTATAGAATGATACCAAGCCTGCCGCTGTCACAGGTCCTGGACCTTCTCTCTTCCTTCTAACACTCATTCTCACACCTATGAGAATATCCTCTGCAGAAACTTATATTATTAACTGAGTCTTAAGTATATTGAGAGAAGAATCATGATCACGCCTAGAGTGTAGCCTAACAAATTGATTTTGAGAGATTCACTGGTTCCCACAGGGATCTTGTACATCTTTCTTTTAAACGGGTATAAGAGAGCTACACCTCGATAAGTTATCACATCGCCTAGCAGGTGGGAAGAGAACCCTACAATAAAACCTTGAGAGAAGATCTTAGACAGGTAGAAAGAGAGTGGCGTGTAGAGTGGGAGTGTCATGAAGATCATGACTAGTATAGTGAGAAACAATATGTTGTGAAATAAAACTCTGTGACGATATCTGAGATCTAGATCGGGGATGACAGAGCCTATAAACCCTCCGATCAAGAGTAGAGGGATAGATACCGTCTCAAGATAGAAGCCTGAGAGAAGACTGGCGCCCAAGCCAAACACTATGTGAGCAGATCTCTTCAGAAAACCACCTGAACTAAGTTTAGATAAAAAATATTAAACAGTGGATTCAGAAGATCTCTGTTCAAAACCTTATAAATAGTTAAGATCTGAGAAATTATGAGAATCAAAACCCCTTCATTTCATCTCCAGACCACTTCAAACCCACCGAGACTTAAGCTATCAAGATTATATGTGTGCTACGGAAAACAATGATTAATCTCTCTCACCAGAGAACTGATAAACTACCACACAGTATTAGACCAGCTACTATAAGCGACGATAGCCATCACGAGTGAACATTTAGATTAACCCTCACCCCCTGATTTCATATGGAGAGATTCAACGGCCTAATATCTATTTATAACATTATAATTGTTAAGTGTTCAGCTGTTTCTAAATTAATAATAAAAAGACAGTCTTCGAGTAGCAAATTTATTTAAAACTCTATCCCAAAACATCTCGATCAGATCTTTTGTGTCTGGGTCCCATATAAGGGTTGAGAGAAACTTCCATAGGAAGCTGAGGGGGGAGGGTGTCTGGCTTGGCATGGGATTGTGCAAGAGATAGCAGACAAGAGTCACACTCTAATGATTTTGACAAAAGATCTCATGAGTCTTCTTGTTATCTCTCTAAAGAGGTTGTTGCAGAGGCTCTGATCTGGGTCAACCCCCTCATTTCCTGTGAAGCCCACCTAAGTCCTACTATAATAACTCTTCATCAAGTTTAACAACATACTCTCTCGATCTGATTCTATCGCCTACTATCTCTACTCCTTCTAACTCTAGCAATCTCTTCTTCATCTCAACGCCGAGACTATAACCACCGATCCTCAGATCGCTCATAACAACTCGGTGACACGGAATGACTATAGGATTCTTATTCTTCTTCAGAGCAATAGCAACTCTCCTAGGATGAACTCTTAGAACTCTAGCTATAGAAGAGTAGGTAGCAACTCTACCCACAGGGATCATTTGAACCAGAGTATAGACGAGAAGATCTATCAGATCCTTTCTTCTCTTCATAACAATCATTATTAAAATAGAGAAACTATACTAATATAAACAATCATGATTCCACATACACACTACACATCTTTTAGTATACAACAATATGCATTAATTAGAAAACCAGATCTATACCAGATCTGAGAGAAAACCTAATTAGAACAGCAAGCCAACCCGTGATTTTTAAGCTTCGAAACCAGGATATCTAAAAGGGGATCTGTTTGAGATTAAATAGCAAAGCTGTCTCACCACTGATAGCAACAATAATACTAATAGCAGTCACGCTAGCAGTAGCAGTAATAGTGGTCGCATGGATCTTCGGATTGTTCGGAGCTTCAATGGGACCGACAGAGAAACTACAGATATTCCAAGACGC
>JBEULF010000069.1:0-14836 GCA_041287455.1 Sulfolobales archaeon | reverse complement strand
CCTTGTCGTCTATCATAAAGGCCGCTCTTCTAGTGAGACATGATCTTCCTTTGACGCAGTAGAGCTATACAATCCTTCCGTCGAGGTCTACTAGAAGTGTAAATGACAAGTTTTATTTTTCAGCAAATCTCCCGACGCTCTCAATACTATTTCCCGAGACACCTACGACAATCGCTCTTAGGGATCTTATCTTCTCGTAGTAGTCTCTGAAACCCACAGCTTCTATAGTGCAATCTTTAGTCGTATTCTTGGGATAGAGATAGAATATGATGAAAGAGCCTCTAGCGCTAGACAATCGAGAGACTTTGCCGTTCTGATCTGGGAACTAGAAGTTAGGTGCTACATATCGTTACCTCTACTACTTCTCAATAGGCACACGTCGCGTCTGTCTCAATTTTTATCAGCTTAATAAGTCCTCCACCCTGCTATATCCCCAGATACACTCTTCTGATCTCTTGGTCTTGAGACAGTTTTGCTGAGTCTCCCTCCTTAACGACGCTTCCCATCTCTATTATGTATGCGTAGTCTGATATTTCAAGAGCTTTCACAGCATTTTGTTCTATAAGCATAACCGTTATATTCTCTTGGTCTCTAAGCTCTTTTATCTTACTAAAGATCTGTTCTATGATCTTTGGGGCGAGACCCTGACTAGGCTCGTCTAGAATGAGTAGTCTAGGTTCTGCAATGAGTGTTCTGGCGATTGCTAGCATCTGTTGCTCTCCACCACTAAGTGTTCCTGCTTTCTGTCTCAGTCTCTCTCTGAGTATAGGAAATATATTGAATACTCTCTCTAGATTATCTCTAAATTTTTCTCGAGCCCTCTTACTGTAGGCTCCTAGTAGCAGATTCTCGTAGACTGTCATATAGGGGAACAATCTTCTCCCCTCGGGGACGTGTATCACTCCTAATTCAACGATCTTGTGAGGCTCTAATTTAGCGATATCTAAGCCCTCAAATAGTATAAAACCTTTAACAGGCTTGATAAGGCCTGATATAGTTCTAGCCAACGTCGTCTTACCCGCACCGTTGGGGCCTAACACAGCTGTTATACTGCCTCTCTCAATAGAGAGACTGAGATCCCTCAGTATATGAGCGTAGCCGTAGAATACGTTGATACTATCGATCTCCAGGATCTTCGTATAGACACCTCTAGACAGGCCTAGAACTCCCCAAGTAGACTTCTATAACCTTAGGATCTCTTGACACTTCCTCAGGTGTTCCTTCTGCAATAACTCTACCCTGGCTCAGCACTACTATTCTCTCAGAGATCTTCATTACAGCTCTCATAACATGCTCAATCATTACAATGGTAACCCCGCTAAAGTGTATATCTCTAAGAATCTTCAGAAGCTCTTCGATCTCTACTAAACTATGGCCGGCCAGCACTTCGTCGAGCAGTAAAAGCTGAGGTCTACCAGCTAGAGCTCTAGCTAGTTCTAGTCTTCTCTTCTCTACAGCGTTCAGATAGCCTGCTGGTAGACTCTTGCGGTGAGTTAATCTAACTAGTTCTAGTACCTCTAGAGCTATCTCGCGTGCTTCATTAAGATCTCTACATCGAGGTAGAGCTGCTGAGATAACATTATCTAGTACTGTTAGATTCTCTAGAGGCTTCATTATTTGGAATGTTCTAGCAATACCCAGTCTAGCGATCTTGTAAGGAGGCCACCCGGTTATATCTATACCTCTAAAGAACACTCTGCCACGATCAGGTTTGTAGAAGCCTGTTATAATATTAAACAATGTAGTCTTCCCCGAGCCGTTGGGACCTATTATTCCCAGAAACTCTTTCTCTCTCACTCTAATACTAATACTGTCAAGTGCTATAACTCCTCCAAATCTCTTACTCACATTTCTAGTCTCCAGAATAAAGCTCATCTCTATTCACTCTCTCAGACTCTTCTTTATGATAGAGTAGATACCTCCGGGATAGAATAGAGCTAGAATGAGTAGTATTATACCGTATATGAAGAGATGAATACCGAAGAATCTAGCTCCAAAAGTCCCTCCGATCAGGTATCTAGCGTACTCGGCTATGGGGACAACTATAATAGACCCTATCAAGGGTCCTGAGAAAGAGTATACTCCGCCTACTATTGCTATAAGAGCTATTTGAACTGAGACAAATAGATCCATTACTGCGAAGGGGTCTATGAATCTATATCTTATAGTGTATAAAGCCCCAGCTATGCCTGTGAAGAAAGCGCTTACAAGCATAGCTATGTATCTGTATTTATGAGGGTTCAAGCCGATGATCATAGAAGTTTCTTCACTCTCTCTAATAGCTTGGAGATAGTATCCGATTCTACTCTTGAGAAACGCGTAGATAGCTACTAGTGATATTGTCAGGATCAGTAGTGCGGCGAGATTGTAGTATATAGCCTCTCTGAAGTAGAGCCACTCGATAGAATAAGTTTTTCTGATAAGCTCAATACCTCTATTCCCTCCTACAAACTCCCAATTATTAAAGACAAGTTTGGTAGCCTCACCGATCGCTATGGTCGCCAGTGCAAACCAGTGTCCTCTCAGTCTTAGAAGAGGTAATCCGACTACTGAGGCATAGAACAAAGAGATCAAGCCTGACAAGAGAAAGCCTAGCCATGGAGAGACTCCAGCGTTGTAAGCTAGAGCTAAAGTGTAGGCTCCAACACCAAAGAACGCTGCGTGACCAAAACTGATTAGACCAGTATAGCCTCCCATTATATTCCACGCTAGAGCACTAAGCATGTAGACCATAGTTATGTAGAGTGCGTTAATGAAGAAATAGTCAGGATAGATGAGAGGTGATAGTGAGAGAAATATCACAACACCTATACACACATACAGATCTAGTGAGAGTCTGAGTGTGACTGCTCTTATCTTGGATAATCTCATAAGATTACCTCTTGAAGATCCCTGAGGGTCTGAAGAATAAGAATAGTAAAAATAGTATGTATACTAACACGTCTTTCATACTTGGAGAGAGTATTATAGCTCCTATACTCTGTGTCACCCCTATTATTATAGCTCCTATTACAGGTCCTATGATATTACCAAAACCTCCTAACACGACTGCTATGAATGCTATGAGTGTAAAGGGGACTCCCATCTCGGGGTAGATGTAGTAGAATGATGCTAAGAGAGACCCTGTGATTCCTGCGAGACCGGCTCCTATTCCAAATGCTAGTGAGTATGTTCTCTTAACATTAACACCTACTAGATAAGCTGCTACTCTATCTTGAGATATAGCTCTCATAGCACTACCTATGAATGTTCTTGTTAAAAATAGATAGAGAGCTACTGTGGACACGAGTGCTACGATAGCTATTATTAATTTTACAACGCTCACTCTGACACCCATGAGATCTACTATCTCCTCAGAGTAGCTCACCGAGATAGTCTTTATGTCAGGTCCCATGAGAACATAGAAGCCATTCCTAAGAATCAATAGTAGTGCAAATGTTGCGAAGATCTGGGATAAGAATGGAGCTTCTAAGATTCTGTTTATAATAGTTGATTGCACTAGATATCCTAGAGAAAAGCTTGTGATAAAAGAGAAGGGTATCGAGATAAGAGGGTCTAGCCCTAGATATATGTAGAGAAAATAAGCTAAAAAAGAAGAGATCATTATAAACTCTCCGTGTGCAAAATTTATAACCTCAACAATACCCCATATCAACGCTAATCCTAGCGCCGCTAGAGCGTAGAGAGCTCCTGTGAGTAGTCCATCGACTATGACTTGAGCTAGTAAACTCCCAGACACATCAATCATCACATACACACTCTGTAACTCTCATGAAGTAGGTCTTTCAGACCATTTAGGCGTTGGGAATATAAAGTCTCTAGTGGCATACTCTTTCGGCCAGACAGTATGATACTTGCCGTCGTCTGGCATTACTTGGACAATTATACCCTTAGCTCTGATATTCTGTCCTGTCTCGTCAAATTTAACACCGTCCCAAGGCACTGGCAGAACGTCTTTACCTATATCGAGAGCAGCTATAGAATCTCTGAGCACTTGTCTGAATCTCTGTAGATCTGTTGGACTAGCCTTCTTCCCAGCATCTTCGAGAGCGTAATACAATACCCACATAACGACGTAGTTTCTCACAATACTTCCATCCATGTCAACACCGTACTTAGCCTTAAACCTGTCGTTGATCTCTTTTATCTTAGGTATCTTCTCGAATAGATCCCAATTGAAGACTTCTCTACTAAAGACATAGTATGCGAGAGGTCCCAACTCTTTCAAGAAGTTAGGATGTATATATCCTGCGTCTTGGGCTAACACTATTTTTGGATTGAAATCAAGTCTCTTCATAGTCTTCTGGATCAGTATAGCATCAGTTAAGTACCCTGCTACTAGTAGCACGTCTGGATTAGCTTGTTTCAATCTAGTGATCTCGGCATCAAGTGTGGGAGTACCTGTTCTAAAAGATATGATCTCAACGATCTTAAAGCCTGCCTCTGTGGCGTATTTCTTCCAAGCATCAGCTGTAGCTGACCCAAATTCGCTGTCTTCATAGAGTATTGCTATAGCACCTATAGATCCTGGGTAGGTTGTGTTTATGTATTTAAGAAACTCTATATGCTGTTTTGCGAATAGATCGTCGTCGGCGGTAGTTCTGAAGAACCACTTAAGTCCTCTACGAGTTAGGATAGGAGATGAAGAGTCTCCGTTTAAACATGGTGTTTGAAGTCTCTCGCAGACCTCGCTTACAGTCTTTGTATTAGAACTCGCATAAGCTCCAACAACTGCTACTACCTTCTCAACTTCTATTAGTCTCTCAGCTTCTCTAGCAGCTGTAGAGGGGTCTCCCGCGCTATCTCCTATGATAAGTCTTATCTTAGCTCCTCCCAGACTCTTAACACCACCTTGAGAGTTTATCTCATCTACAGCCATCTCAGCGCCGTAGAGATTATACTTCCCAATAGTAGCTAGCGAGCCTGAGAGTGGCTGTACAAAACCTACTCTAATCTCAGATACAGTGACTGTAGGTCTATTGTAGAAGTAATACAACCATACGCCGGCCACGGTTACGATTATGACTGTTATAACTATAGCTATAAGAAGACTTCTCCCTATGCCTCTTAGTAATAATTTACTTAAACTCATAACTAATACCCTTAAACATATCTCTTAAGAGATTTTAAATTTTACAAAAAGAAGATCTATTCTTTTCCGAGATTAGTCATGTTATTTTTTATTTTCTATGAAAAACTAATCTATTTTGGCGAGAGTTCTTATGTATGGTTGGAGAGGTAGGATCGGGGTTATAATTCCATCTTCAAATACTACTATGGAAGCTGAGTTTTGGAAGATGGCTCCTGAAGGCATCTCTATACATGTTTCGAGAGTCTATCTGTCTACAGTTGATATAGATAGTCTCATAGCTCTGTCTAGAGAGGTTTCTAGAGCCTCTAGAGAGCTGTCTTCGGCTGATGTTGATATAATTGTCTTTGGATGTACGAGCGGATCTCTTATTGGCGGTGTTGAGTGGGAGAAGAGGTTGAGAGACGAGATCGAGAAGAGTAGTGGTGTTAAGAGTGTTACTACGGCTCAAGCTGTTGTTGAGGCTCTTAGAACACTTAACGCTAGAGAGATTGCTGTGGCAACACCTTATATTGATGAGATTAATGAGAGAGAGAAGATCTTTCTGGAGAACCACGGGTTTAAGGTTCTACGGATCAAGGGTCTAGGTATTGTTAAGAATACTGAGATAGGTAGAATACCTCCGTGGACAGCTTATAGGCTTGGTGTCGAAGTTTCTGAGAGTCTTGATATAGATGCTCTCTTTATAAGCTGTACTAACTTCAGAACGATAGAGATCATAGAGATGTTAGAGAGTAGACTGGGAGTGCCGGTGATTTCTAGCAACACAGCTTCAATGTGGCTCGCTCTTAGGAGTATAGGAGTGAGAGATAAGATCCCTTATGGGAGGCTTCTGAGAGAGTATTGAGACTCAAGAGACTACGTCTCGACAGCCGAGCCTACGACCTCGCCTAGGTCTCTAGCATCTATCTCTTCGAGCCATCTCTCTAGTCCTTCAACCACCTCTCTTACAATACTCTGATTCTTTATCAGCGCTGTTCCTATCTGAACAGCTCTCGCGCCGGCTAGTATGAGCTCTGCAGCATCCGCCCAGCTGCTAACCCCTCCGCAACCTATGATCTCTGGTCTCAGCTCTTTGTATATCTCGTAGACTACTCTAACAGCTATTGGGTGTATAGGCGGCCCTGACAAGCCTCCGAACACGTTTGTCAGAATTGGTTTTCTAGAGTAGACGTCTATAGATAGTGCCTTCACAGTGTTTATGAGAGCGAGAGCTCTAGCTCCTTTCTCAAGAGCTTTTTCAGCTGATCTGAGGATTCTGTCGCTAAGACCTAGCTTAACGATCACAGGGATCTTTGTTACAGAGACTACGGTCTCAACAACTCTAGCCACATCCTCAGGATCGCTGCCAATATCAATTCCATAACCCCTGGTGTGTGGACAGCTTAGATTCAGCTCTATACCATCAGCTCTACTCTCATCAGCCATCTCGGCAACCTCAGCAAATTCTCTCTCGCTCACGCCCCCCACGCTTATAATTATGATCTTGTTGAGCTCTCTAGCTCTCTTAACTAGGCTGGGTATAATCTCTTTACCCGGGTTGGCTAGGCCTACAGCGTTTAGAAGACCCCCGTTTCTAAGCTCAACTACTATAGGAGGCTCATACCCAGCTCTGGGTTTAGGAGTTATAGTCTTGCTAACCAAGGCAGAGACTCCCAGCCTGGCTAGTATGTCCAGATGCTCAGGCTCAGAACCCAAGATCCCGCTGGCATTCATTACGGGGTGTTCTAGCTCTAAACCGGCTACACTAGTGCTCAGTCTACCAAGTCTTCTCATTAACCGCTACACCTCCTCTCAGATCTATGAATTCTCCGTTGAGATACACAACTCTACCTCTCACAACAGTAGCGTAGGTATCGCCTTTGAGAGTCGTATTGTCATACGGCGTATTTCTAGCTCTCGAGATCATATCAGAAGATCTGATTTTAATCTCTCTATAAGGATCCACAATGGTGAAACTAGCGATACAGCCAGGCTCGACACACCCATATCTGCCCAAGCCTAGAAACTCAGCTGGCTTAATAGAGCTCAGCTCGGCAATTCTGCTTAGAGTCACCAAGTCTCTGTTGTACAAGTCTAGGAGTAGAGAAGAGTAGAACTCTGCAGAAGCAATCCCGGAAGGACACTCTGAGAAATCTCTACTCTTCTCCTCAACAGTGTGAGGCGCGTGGTCTGTAGATATGATATCTATCAGACTTCTCTCACGAATACTCTCGAGCAACATCTCTCTCATAATAGGATGTCGTAGAGGAGGGTTCACTTTGGCAACACAACCAAGAGTTCTCTCTGTCTCAGAGTCGAGATAGAGATAATGTGGGCATGTGTCAATAGTCATCCCAAGTCTCTTGGCTACTGAGGCTGTGTAGATATTGGTCACGTGTGTTATGTGTACATGGAAACTCTTGTCTCTCGTTGCTTGATAAACTCTATAGACAGCTCTAATCTCTGAGTCCACAGGTCTACAATACCATCTATAACCTCTCTCGCAATTTTCACTCGTGAAATCAGGGTCCTCGGCGTGGACAATGACTCTCAGACTATCAATACTGATCTCTCTGCTGATCCTCTCAAAGTCTGAGAGATCCTCTGGATAGATCTTTAGACCTACAACACCTCTCCTCGAAATCATGTCTACAAGCTCTCTAGGATCTCTAGGCAGACCAATCCAAACCCCATAGTCTACGACAGCTTTCTCTCTCAACGCGCTGAGCTTCATCTCGAGAGACGAGACACTATTGATCCTTGGTCTGGTGTTTGGCATGTCAATAACACTTGTCAAACCACCTCTAGCTGCTGCGAGCGTCCCAGATCTCTCGTCTTCTTTGTAAGAGAGATCCAGGCCTCTGAGATGTGTGTGAATATCTATGAATCCTGGGAGAGCCACCCCACCTCTCAGGTCGAAATGCTGATCTGCTTCTCTGAATCTTACGAAGCCTCTCTCAACTCTTACAACAATCCCTCTGTCCACTAGTATAGATACTTCCAGAACCTCTCCCCCGCTATAGTACTTAAGCCAGAGACTAGTTCTCTCGCTCAAGATACTCAGCCACAATATCGCATCTTAGCACAGGACCGTCTACGCATAGTCTGATCGGGAGTGGTTTTAAGACACAGCTGCCACAGAAGCCTATGCCACACTTCATGTGGCTCTCGAGATTAAGATAGATCTTCTCTCTCTCGCGAGAATAGAGACACACTCTCTTAAGCATGTCTCGAGGTCCTGAGACTACTACTAGATCCCACTCTCTCGAGTTGTATATCTTCTCAAACAACTCTGTAGCCATGCCACAGTAGATCTCTCTACTCAGACAGTCTTCAGCTGCTAAATACACTCTCTTCACAGATCTATAGGGTGTCACTCTCCTCAGATCGAAGAGTTCAGACGATCTCTTAACACCCCATATAACATCTATCTCAACTCTTCTCTCCTCAGAGAGTCTAGCTAGATAGGGTAGTGGAGCAACACCAGATCCTCCGGCTACAAATAGGATCTTGCTACTCTCAGAGAGATCAAAACCTCTCCCATAGAACCCGTTGACACCCACGAAAACAGGTTTTTCGGAGAGTCTCTTCGTACCCTCACCTCTGACTTTAAATATTATCTTGAGAAGTCTCTCATCATAATCTGCAACGCTCATCGGCATAAGGTCTACTCTAGGAATCCATATCATGACAAATTGAAATGGTCTAGGCTTTCTCCCAGGATCTTCTAGCAGTCTTATCAAGCCTTCGAAGTAGTTCTCGGACAATCTGTTTATCTCTAACACTCTTCCCGAGATAAACAATTTTAGACCCCTAACAGTCTCGGGATCTCGCTCTCCTCGACCACTGTCCCACAGTAGACACACTCGATCTTTAGAGGTTTAAGAGATCTTCTTCTAAAAACAGTTGTTACAGGCTCTCTACTCTGATTAGTTATACACGTAGGATTAGGACATTTAAGCACTCCTCTAATCTCTTCTGGCACTTCGACTTTAAACTTCTTCTTAACCTCGTAATCCTCTATTATATTGATAGTTGCTGTCGGTGCTACGAGAGATATTATGTTAACCTCGTCTGGTGTCAAGAACCTATTCTCTATCTTGACAATATCCTTCTTACCAAGCTTCTCACTCTCAACATTCATTATAATAGCTATTCTATAACCCTCTCTCCCACTGATTCTCAGAACTCTTAGAACATCGATAGCCTTGCCAGCTGGAATATGATCTATTACTGTGCCTCTACCTATCTTTGAGACTGTCAATGTGTGAGAACTCATATCTCGCCACCTAGAATCAGTGATAAGAGAGCCATTCTCACAGGCACTCCAAGGTAGGCTTGATAGTAGTATGCTGCAAAAACACTCTTATCAACAGCATGATCTATCTCATCCACCTTGGGTAGTGGGTGTAGTATTTTTAGAGTGCTCCTAGCCTTGGCAAGAGTTTCTAGTGTGAGTCTATAAGAGCCTCTCACTTTCTCATACTCGCTGGGGTCTGGGAACCTCTCTCTCTGAATTCTAGTCATGTAGACAACATCTACATCATGTATCACTTCATCTATTCTCTCGCGGATCTCATAGTTGACACTTCTGTCTCTAAGTATCTCTAGAACTTCTTCTCTAGCTCTGAGTAGCGGTGGCGACACTAAGTAGATCTTAGAGGGCTTGTATAGTGTGAGAGCGTATATGAACGAGGTTGCAGCTCTACCATACTTAAGATCTCCTACGACCGCGTATTTCAAGCCATCTATACACCCAAACAACTTCTTTATCGTAAACAGATCTATCATTGCTTGTGTTGGGTGATGCTGTTTACCATCACCACCGTTAATAACAGGATCCTCAGAGATCTCTGCAGCGAATCTCGCGGCACCCTCGAACCTATGTCTTATAACAATCAGATCGCTGTAAGCTTCAAGCATCTTGACTGTGTCAGCCAGGTTCTCGCCTTTCTCAACACTAGTACCCTCAGCACTGCTAAAACCAATAACATCAGCTCCCAGTCTCTTCGCTGCTGTCTCGAAGCTGAGTCTAGTTCTGGTAGAAGGCTCGAAGAAGGCTAGTGCTATTATCTTGCCTTCTAAGACTCTGTGTTTTCTATCTATATTCTTTAGATAGAATTCTGCTACATCGAATAGTGTCTCCAGATCTTCTCTAGTAAAATCTAGTATTGATATGACATCTCTACCTAAGAAAGAGCTTTTCAGAGTGCCCACTAGAGTAGTGACTGTAGAGCCTAATAAGTATTAGCCACATGATCAGAGACTCTTAGTCTCTTCGATATATCTCAAGATTCTCTCGAGAGTTGAGAAGTCTATGTAGTTCTTCTCGTAGAGTTTTAAGAAGATCTCTCTGGCGGTGTAGAGTCTATATAGTCTGACACCTATCTTAGAGAGTCTCTCGCCAGCCCCCTGCTCTCTGTCAACAATAACCAGGGCTTTCAGAGGGTTTGCTCTAGAGATTCTCAGAATCTCAACAGCTCTCTCAATAGACCCTCCAGTCGTGGCAACATCATCTACTATCAGAACTCTCTTACCCTCCACATCTCCCTCTACCTGAGACATTGTCCCGTGCTCTCTTCTCTCGATCCTCACGTAGGCTAGTGGTAGATTCTTGACACACGCTATATAGCTTGCTAGAGGGATCCCTGCCGTGGCTATGCCTACCACGCCGTCTATATCGCTGAGATCTGTCTTCTCGAGAAGTCTCTCAACAATCTCTCTAGCCAGATCTGGGTAGCTGTATATCCTCCTCAGATCTATGTAGAAAGGACTTTTAAGACCTGATGTCAGAGTGAATTCTCCTATTCTTACAGCTCCTATTCTGAATAGTCTCTCTATAACGTCTTGCACTCTCTCACCATCTTCAACTGTCTCTCAATAAACTCTAAAACTCTACTCCTAGGGTCTGTGGAGGAGGTTATAGCTCTGCCAATAATCTCGTAATCAGCTCCAGCACATAAAGCCGCTCCCGGCTCAGCTCCTTGAACACCTACTCCCGGGGCTAGAATCTTTGTTTCTCTGCCTAGGACTTCTCTCGATAGTCTTATCACGTCAAGTCTAGTTGCCGGGGCCACAACTCCCCAGACACTGTTTCTCTTAGCTATCTCTAGAAACTCTCTGAGATGAGAATCTATGAACTCTCTAGATCCCTCGTGGCTCATTGAGACTACTTGGATTATCTTGACACCTCTAGACCTGCCAGTCTCGAGAGCTTTGTCAAGCCCGTTCTTAACGCCTACAAAACTGTGTACTATCACAGCGTCCACCCCGATATCGGCTAGATATTCGATTGATAGACTCATTATATCACCTATGTCAGCTAACTTTAGATCTGCTATAATCATTCTGTCTCTCGCAAGCTTTCTAGCGTAAGCATAAGAATCAACACCTCCTGCCAGGAGTAGAGGTAGACCGAGTTTGAATCCTTGGACTAGATCTCTTGTCTCTTCAATGTTTCTACGAAGCCACTCGAAAACTCTATCTCTATTCAAAACTCTCGCGGGAGGGTCTAGAGCTACTATTATACTCAAGATAAGCCCAGGAAAATCACTGTAGAGAGGCTTATAACTATTCCCAGAGAGCGTGTTGGCTGGGGGGAAAAGATTTTATTCTTCCGCTAATCTCTCTTTCAATGGTATGGTCTTTGAAAATCCTATATTCTATGTCGAGAGACTGAAACACCTGATCGATAGTGGGGTTAGTGTGTCTGAGAGAGATGTGAGGAGAGCTGGAGAGCTTCTCGGAACACCTTTCAAGCGTGTTGAAGTCTTCCAATCGAGATATGAAGAGGTTTTCAGTAGGTTTATAGAGAAGAGATGTTGCGAGGCTGGCTCTGGCTATTCTGTGTGTATATACTCGTGGAATAGAAAGAGATCTTTCAAAAGCTTTCCTGTCTCTCACTACGCCACTGGTACTATAATACTCTTCAGAGATCGTGAGCCTCTCGAAGTTCTCTCCACACCTCTGCCAAAAGCTCTCGACTATAGCGAGGAGTCTGAGCCTGTCTCGAGAGACTCTACTCCTATATATGTTTCTAAGAGAGTTGATGGGTGGCAGGTTAATGCTTATTATGACAAGCTTCTCGAGAGATGGATCTTCTCTACGAGATATGTTCTTCACAATATGTACTTCTCCGCGGGGAGGTTGAAGATAGATCCTTATGGGGAGATTAGCAATCCGATAGTATCACTCGCAGACGCTATAGCCTTCGAGGAGGGTCTGTATGAGAGGCTGGAGAGGTTTAGAGGCTGGGTCTTTATATTCTCGCTACTAGGACCCGAGCCTGTGGTCACATCTCCACCATACCCTATAGGTGCTGATCCTAAGAGCTACAAGCTGTATCTTGTGGCTGCTAGAGATAGTGAGGGTAATCTGCATCCTGGCAGTAGAGTGAGTGACAAGATAGACTGGAGATACTATGCGGAGGAGGTGGAGATTAAGAGAGTATCAGATCTATATGACGAGATTAAGAATTCTCTCACACTAAGATCTTATGTGGCTTGGTTTGAGAAAGGTTTTGAGACAGATCCTCTCTTAGTTGAGATCCCTTCTAAGTATTATTACGACGCTATGATGGTTAAACATCTCTACGATGCGAAGTCAGCCTCAGTACTCTGTAGCGAGAGTGTGTGTAGCGAGCTGATCGCTCTGGTCGAGAATCAAGTGGCAAAAAGATCGATCGAGAGTATCAAAAGTCTGATCTCAGATCTCTCGATAGAGCTTGAGAGAGTTAGCGATATAGATAGTTTCAGCATTACACTAGCCGAAAAGATAAACAGCCTAAAAGGTTCCAGAGTGATCTCTAGCGAAGAGATAGCAAAGGAACTCAGATCTAAGAATATAAAGAGACTTATTAAGAAGATCCTCTCACTAGCACTAGAAGAGAGATCTCTACTAGACAGAGATATAGAGAACATAGTCAAGACACTAAGAGAAGTGAGAAGTTAAGAAAAAACTCTTAAGACTCCTCACACTCTCTGCCTAGCTCTTCATAGCATTCTAAATGTGTTGTCAGACAGATCTATGTAGTAGTCTTAGGTGGTGGTGCTGTGTGTCCGTATGTAGCCATTGCCCCTTCGAACATCCATAGGAGTCCTGTTACTATGGCTAGAACACCGAAGATTCTCAAGATCCATGGGTTTCTCACGTGTACTGCTGGCAATGATAGGATCGATGTTATGCCTAGTAGAGCGAATATCAATGTTGAGAATTCTGGTGTTCTAGTCAGTCTGTAGCTAGCGATAGAGTAAGCGGCTACTAGTAGGTATACTCCAAAGAATAGTGCTGCGTATGATATAGGTCTGAAGTCTACTTGTCTCAATAATCCATATGCTATTGATATGAGCATTATTCCTCCCAGAGCTGATGCGCCGCTGAATAGAACGTTATATACTCCTCCAGACATTGGGAATGGCCACATGATCCCTATGGCTAATCCGCTGACGAATAAGAAGACTCCTATTATCAGCAGTATCACTCCGAAAGCTGTGAATTCTTGAACTCCTCCATCGGGTACTCCTCTACTGACCTTATACTTAAGTCCTATTACTCCTATTAGTACTGATGCTATACCTACTGACCATATCATTGAATCTAGCCAGTCATATGATGGTGCGGCCACGTGTTCACCCCCACGATTCATCTCACAAGAGAACTTTTAAATTGTGCAATTAATTTCAATTAAGTTATACTAAGCATAATTATTTTTAATTGCTTTTAATTAGGATTTTGTTATTTTTATAAGCTCTTCAAATTATCTGGTTTTTGGGAGGACATGAGCTCTGAAAAGACTAGTGATAAGACTACAATTACTGTTGATAGAGAGGCTCTAAAGCTGATCCATAGGCTTGCTAAGAATAGAGGTGTTTCACTCTATAACTACGTGTCTATGTTGTTTAAGAAGATCTATGAGGTTTCTGGCGAGAGCTACTGTCCTATCGATATGTTAAGCTTCATGAAGTACTACAAGATCATCTTACCTCTAGATCCTATTCCTATCCCAATGAATCTCTTGATCATGCTTATAGAAGATGTAGATATAGATAGATATCGAGATCTAGCGAGAGATCTGGGGCATAGAGTAGGTGTTTACATGAAGAAGACTGTTGATCTCAGAGATCTGATTCAAGATCTATATGTTCTGAGAGAGATGAATTTATTCAAAGATGCCAGAGCAAATATAGAGGGCAATAGTATAAGAATCCTTCTCGTGGGGTCCGTTGAATCAGATAAAGGAGCTACTCTACTGAGAAGCTTTATAGAAGGTCTACTCGAAGCGTATGAGATTAGAGACTATAAAATCGAGATCTCTAGAAATATAATTGATCTATGGATTTCTCTCTAGAAACAAGAGAGATGATAAAAAACACTCCTAACAATTCTAACCACAAGACTAGTCACAAGAAGCCACACATACGACCACTATAAGAGTAGCAATACAGAGTAAATATAGAAGAACCTACGACTCTTCAGAACTCTACCTGACACACCGAATCTAACACGCCAACGAAAACTAAGTTGCAGAGAACTTACTCTAATCCTATTCTCAGCATTCAACAACCACCAAAGATCCAGGGAAGATCCACTGGATCAAAAGATCGAGAACCCCAGATCAAGCCAAATTTTGATTCTGGAGAGAATCTTCACAAAAGATCCTGGGACGATCCGAGGAGCGAAAGATTTATAAGCTTCAAAACACAATATATAGTGAGACAACTAGAAGAAACAATTCGTATAGATGAATCCAATCACAAAAACACATCG
>JBEULF010000068.1:0-15917 GCA_041287455.1 Sulfolobales archaeon | reverse complement strand
ACCATAGAAATAATAAGATACGGAAGTATGTAAGTGTTTCTATTCACCCCCGCCTTAAAAGGTGAGGCTTTCAGTTGTAAAATAGCTAGAGTCACACTCTTCTCTTAGGCTCGACATTCTTCGGTCTTAAATTATAACTTTTACATCTTCTACATTTAACAGCTGTGGGAGGATTAATAGCTCCGCACTTCCTACAGATCTTCTTTCTGAGAACTCTCTCTACAACTATCGATGCTAACTCTGGCGACACGGGCATTAGACTACCCTTAATCATGTTATTAAGAAAGCTTATAAGAAGTTTTTCTTAAGCTTCACACGAAATCATATTTTAGGGTGTCGTATGAAGAGTCTAGCCAAGATCTTTGTATTAGTTTATTTATCCATCGCTATAAGCCTATATCTATATCATCTAACTCACACTTATCTTCAACGGTTCGTAGTCGCAGAACTAAGCTCTGAATATGTTTTGATTCTTCAGATAGTTATAATATCTCTACCCGCGTCAATAATAATAACTCTGCTAATAAGGTCGGTGTCTTCAGATCTTCAGAAGAACATATTTAATCTGTACACTATTACTAATAGATTAAGTACAATGGTAGACGCATATGCACTCGTGCTAAAACAGTATGAAGAAGAGCTGTCTAAAACGAGAGACACAATAGACTCTCTGAAGAGAAGAAGTGATGAGATAAATATCAGAATAAGCGCTGTGGAAAAGCTTCTCCCGGCTCTAATAGAGATGCACGGTGAGAAAGAGTCTTAAACACTACTAGATCGACTGTCTACTACCTCTCTCTCTAAGCTTCTTAGCCAGCTCTTCAGCTATCTGATCCAGTGTTTTGCCTCTCACATCAATCCCTTCTTTAATTGCCGCAACAACTATAGGATGGGAGTAGTCTATAGTCTCTGTTGCCTGTTGTGGAATTGTCTGAGGACTTGATGTCTGGGGGTATTGAGTAGTAGGTGTGGGTTGTGGCCTAGAACCTTCTTCAAAGGCTTTCTTCCACTCTCTAACTGCCTCACCAGCAGCTCTAGCTAGCTGAGGCAGTTTTGAGGGTCCTAGCAATAGAATTAATACTAAGATCCCTAGCCAAAGAAGAGGATCTGATAAACTAACCACTTTACCACCCAATTACAATTATTGGGAAATTAAGATAATAAATAATCAGTCTTAAAAGACTTTTAAATTTGAGAGACTATCATATCGTAGAGTGTAGGGTATGAATATTGTGAAGAGAATCGAGATACCAGATCCTAATTGGCGTGATGAACTGGATCATATCTCGAATTTTGTTAACGAAATACTATCTAGAAGCGGCTCTAGAGGCGTGGTGATAGGTTTGAGTGGCGGAGTTGATAGTTCTGTTGTAGCAACTCTTCTAGCGCATAGTATAGAGCCTTCTAAGATTCTCGGAGTCATCATGCCCACATCCTTCACTCCTAGAGAGGATATTGAAGATGCTCTATGGCTCGCAGATCATCTCGGCATAGATAGAGCATTGATACCGATAGATGATATAACAGATCTCGTAACAAACAAGGTGTTAGCTACAGAGAGATACCTAGATAAAATGAGCATAGCTAATCTGAGAGCTAGAATAAGAGCGAGTATACTCTATCTCTACGCCAATGCGCGAAGATACCTCGTGGCGGGGACGAGCGACAAGAGTGAGTATATACTAGGTTATTTTACTAAGTACGGTGATGGAGCAGCAGACTTCTTACTAATAACACACCTATATAAAACTCAGGTTAGAAGATTAGGCAGATGGCTAGGCCTGCCTGAGAGAATATACGCTAAACAAGCTTCACCACAGCTATACCCAGGCCATAAGGCTACTGATGAGCTCCCCGCAGACTACGAGATACTAGATCAAATAATGTACGCGCTATTTGATCTTGGGATGAAGAGAGAGGAGGTGATAGAGAGACTAGGCTTCTCACGAGAGATAGTCGATGAGATTATCAAGAGATACAAGAATAGTTATCATAAAAGATCACTCCCCCCAATGCCCAGACCTCTGATTCTAAGAGAACCTGTTGAAGAATAAAACAGCTTTTATTCTCTCAAATTATAATTAGTTTTGGGGAGTAGGTTTTGAGTTCTTCTTCCGCTCAAAGTGATTTTGGAGAGTATGTTTGGTTTGACGGTGAATTAGTTCCATTTCACGAAGCAAAGATCCATGTGATGACTTATTCACTACACTATGGAGTAGGGGTTTTCGAGGGTATAAGAGCTTATAAGACAATTGATGGGAGAACAGCTATATTCAGATTGAGAGAACATGTCGAGAGACTCTTCGAATCAGCTAAAATATATAAACTCGAGATCCCATACACCGTCGAAGAAGTTGAGAAAGCGATTATTGACACAGTGAGAGCTTCGAAATTTGAAGAGTGCTATATAAGACCTTTAGTCTTTCTCAACGTAACCAAACTAGGCGTGAGACCTCCGGAGAGAAAAGCTTCACTAGCTATCGGTATTCTTAAGATGGGCAGATATCTAGGTGAAGCATATACTAAAGGTGCCCGCGTGATCACATCGGCTTGGAGAAGAATACCACCTAACTCTCTACCTATGAATGCCAAGGCAACAGGACACTATATAAATAGTTATCTCGCAAGTGTAGACGCTGCTATAAGAGGCTATGACGAGGCGCTACTACTAGACATCAGAGGATTTGTAAGCGAAGGTCCTGGACAGAACATATTTATAATAAAAGGAGGCAGAGCAATAACACCACCACTCTACGCGTCGGTGCTCCCAGGAATAACTAGAGAGACTATGAAGATACTGCTTGATAGAGAACTAGGAATAGACGTATTTGAAGACGATATATCTCTAGGAATGCTCTACTCTGCAGACGAGGCCTTCTTCACGGGAACAGCCGCTGAAGTGACACCGATAATCGAAGTAGACAATATCAAAATAGGCAGTGGAACTCCAGGTCCTGTCACAAGAGCTTTACAACGATTATACGAAGATGTTGTGAGAGGTAAGATACCCAAGTACAGGAAATGGCTTACCTATATATAGATCGAGCATAGATCTGCTACCACGGGAAAGTATAATATCCTATTCTCCCTGAGAGAACTATTCTAGCCTCAGCTGGTGTGAGAACAGGTTTCGGATACTCCCACAGATCATCTATAGGTAGTCTAGGGCATGCTAACACCACGAAAGAATCAACCCAGCCACTGTCAATATTTCTCAACAAGTCTATGTTTATAACCTCAGATATATACACAAGATACTCGCCTCCTTTTCTTCTTATCAGCTCTTCTAAATACTTTCTATACCAAGACCTATTCTGACCTCTCACCCCATCGATTAAAACCCAGTTCCTCGCCTCCGCAGCTTGGTACATCTTATATACTCTCACTCTATACACTCTCTCAACCTCGCCACTCAGATCAACAACTCTACTTTCGTAAGGATCTATTTTAATAACAGGCTTACCAAAAGCTGCTAGACCCAAGCCTATCCCGTGAAAGATCCCTCCAGACACGATTACGTAGGCGTCTACTCTATTCTTTATCGCTAGTGGAGAAGAGTATTCACATCCTAAGACCACGCTAGTCCTAGTAGCTATGATCTCGTATTTGCGTGAGAGAATACTCACGATCTTTGGCAAGATCTTTTCGTGTTGTACCGTGGTAAACACTCCTACTCTCTTAGCATTGTACTTCTCTAGAAGTTCTATCGCTCTATCAACTAGATCCTCGCTCACGTCTAGCTTACTGTGTGCTGGGATAAAAAGAGTTCTATGTCTAGGCTTGTAGTAGGGGTACTCTACGTGACCTATGTGCACTAAGAGTTCGTAGCCATATCTCTCAGCCTCTAGATCAGCCAATACACAAGAACCCCAAGCGCTATCTCCGGAAAAGGCTATCTCTACATTATCTACTCTCCTCTTGATCTCGTCAAATATATGCTTAGAATAGATCTTTAGTCCGTCAGGAAGCTGGATTAGAACACGCTTATACCCTCCTTCTCTGATCTCGTTAACTATTCTCTCTATCTCGAAATCGTACAAAGGCTCTCTACTCTCACTCGAACTCATACTACCCTCGCTCTATATAAGAGTTATTTTAAAGAAAAATACTTTCACCCGACTCTCTCGGGCTTTATAAGACTTCTAAGTTTAGTGGGAGCTAAAAATGAGACTCCACAGAAAGACTCTTGTGAAGGGTATAAGCGAGCTTGTAATAATACTATTGATCCTTGCGATAGCTATTCCAGCAGTCATACTACTACAATCATGGTTGAACTCGCAAGTCTCAACTCTGCCTGTAATAGATAAAGTTAGAGCTTACTACACCACTACAACAACAAGCACAGGCTATATAATAGTAACTTTAAAAATTGCCAATGATGATAAGTATCCTATCAACGTGACAAAGATCAAGATATTCTATAGAAGCTCCTCAACCACAACTTACCCCTCACTCTACACGATACCTGCGGATAAGAGCAATACGTTTGTTCTAATAGATCCTAACGCGCTTCCTGTGAGAATAGATCCTGGGCAAACAGTTAACATGATCATTAGTAGTGGGAGTAACACTCAGCTTACAATAGATAAGATAGTGATATCCATTATGTCTAGTAGCAAGCCGGGAGTAGAATCTGATATAGAAGCTCTAGGAGCATAGCCGAGGTGTTGCGAAGATGGAGCTTCTTTTTAAAAAAATAAATTTTTTCACCTCTCCACACGATTCTCGTAAGAGATCTTCTACTTCTCCACACATATTTTACTCGCTGGATAAAGATCTTTTCGAATTAGAAGAGTTCAGCGGAGACAAGATCCTAGAGTACGAGCTGGGGGTCTATAAAGTTGTTATAGTGAGAGTAGAGAGAGATTATATGTACATAGTCTCTCTACAAGATAAGTATAGAGACATGATCATCAGAATCTACCGTCTAGTGAAAGATTCGTTGAATGAAGTTATCCTAAGAATCCCAGACACAAGAACTATTCACGACCACGAGCTGAAGAGTCTTATTAGTAAACATGCTGATCTTAGCGAGGAGGAGAGTGAATTAGCACTATACCTATTCAAACAAGAGTTAGGGTATAAGAAGCTTCAAATACTCTTAGAAGATCCTTATATAGAAGATATAAGCGTGAGTGGCGTTGGACCCGTATGGATCAGACATTCATATATATCTTCACTAGACCCTCGTGTGGATCTCGTGAAGACGAATATTAGAATAGAGAGTTTAGGAGAGTTAATAGAGCTACAACACATTATAGCTAGTAAGATTGGCAGAGCTGTATCTTATGTGAATCCTATACTAGACGTACAACTACCACTCGAAGACGGGGGGCACAGAGTTCATCTGGTAGGACCTGCAATAGCTGGTGAGAGACCTGAGATAGTTATTAGGAAGAATATCTTGAGAAGAGTCAGTATAGAGGATCTTATCAAGAGAGACATGTTATCAGAGAACGTAGCAGAGTATTTGAGAGAGTTAATTCTAAATAGAGGGTCTCTAATAATTGCAGGACCTCCTGGGAGTGGCAAGACAACTCTTCTAAGAGCTATACTCAACTCGTTTATTCCTAGAAGTTGGAAAGTTGTCATTATAGAGGATACGCCAGAGATAGAGATTCCTCAGGATAGTAGCTGGGTCAAGTATACTACGTATGAGACCGGGGTAGCCAGAATAGATCAGTATCTACTAACTAAAGCAGCCCTTAGATCCTCTGTAAATAAAGTTATAGTGATTGGAGAGACAAGAGGAGCAGAGGCTAGAGTGCTGGCTCAAGCTCTCAATATGGGTATAAGCGCGATAACAACGTTTCACGGAGGCTCTTCTAGAGAAGTGATAACGAGGCTAATGGCTCCTCCAATATCACTAAGACCTTATCACATATCATCTATAAAAGCCATAGCTATACTAGCTATAGAGAGCAATAAAAGAATACTCAAGTATATAGATGAGATAGTTTCTAAGAGTAGTAGTCTGAAAATAAGACGTATCTACGATGCCAGCAAAGATGATAGAGATACTAATATCATCGAGAGAAGCTTTCACGTGAGAAGTCTCTTGAATAGACAGATGAGCGGTCTTCTGCCATGAGTCTATTGACACAGAAATTTTTTAATGATCTGAAGAGAATCTATCTAACTATAAAGCCTACAGCAGAACCAGAGAGTCTTAAGAAACAGATATATCTGATGATATCGTTCGGTGTAGCAACTCTAGCAGTATTTATACTAATATCGCTCAAGATATACTTCTCTATATACGTAGCGTTATTAGTAGAGGTGCTCCTACTACTCTTCATAATGCTGGTCGTGAGAATAATCATAGCACCTCTAGTCAGATATATTGAGTATAAAAAAGATCTTGATGAAGAGACTCCTTATCTCGTACTACTAGCAGCGTCGTCTCCTGTATCAGGTAATGAGTTAGGACATCTGCTAGATAGGGTCTCGTCGCATTCTGAGGAGTATAGAATCTTCTCTATATCTAGAAGAATAGCTGTGAAGATAAGAAATCTCGCAAGATTCACAGGATCTGTGGAGTCTCTGAGAATAGTGTCAGAGTTTATTCCCTCGAGTAGATTTAGAAAGATTATAAAGAATTACTTGATAAACAGATCTCTCGGGACTCAGAGAGTTTATCTAGAGATACTATTAGAAGACTTAATGAGAGATCTTTCTAATATTTATAAGAGAGTGATTAGTGTTAGAGTGAATATACTCACACTATCTCTAGTAGTATTCACGATTGTCGCAATCATAGTATCGACCCTATCAGTTATCTACGGAGCGTCTATTATAGCATATGCAGAGCTGTTCGTATTTCTCGCATCTCTTCTGATAACCTTCTCTACACCTAGACATCCTCTGCCTCTGAGAGTGGTTAGAAGAGATGTTATATCTTATATCGCAAATACACTATCGCTACTACTACTATCTATACTCTCACTAACTATACTTGCTAGCAGTCTGTATTCTAACACGCTGCTATATCAGTTAAAGAAGTATATCCTCTATAATCTCTATAACTTGTCTATCTACTCTCTATCCACTCTACTGATCAGCCTAGTCTCGCTATATAACTTTCTCGCTAGTCTAAGAGAGCTACAAGTAGATAGAGAGATTCTAATAAACTCTCAGTCACATGTTAGAGTATACAAGGAGTTGAGTAGTTTTAGAGAAGATTCTCTGATTAAGAATGGCTACAAGCTGTGGATCACAGGCTACATTCTATTCACGATAGGATATATGAGAGAGATAGGCGAAATCATAGGAGATCTATATGATAAATTCTGTGAAAAAATGCTCGAGCTATTCTCTGCGTATAAGAACTATATTATAAGCAGTATAATGTCGTTTTTCATAATATTCATCCAGCCAATTCTATTCTACCAGATAGAGTATATAGCTGTGTCTAAAGAGTCAATCTTCGAGCTTTCTATCCTCACTATTGTCTCGACTTCTCTGATCGCTTCTAAAATATTATTCGACGAACAGATCAATGGTTTTATAGGTTCTCTACAGATCTTATTTTACATCTATCTTACGAGAGGTGTCTCTATATGAGCAAGAGAGATCTTATTAAGATCTCGAAACCTTACAAACTAATCGATTCTAAGATTATTCTCATCCCAACCCCCCTTGCTGACCTAGTCGAGCTAGACTTCTCCAGACTTAGATATGATCTTCTTTATCCCAGAGGTATTGACTCTATAAGCATAGTTAAGAGACCCTATATAAGTCTAGAGGTTCTGAGAGGAGAGTGGCTATATGCTAATAGCGACACTCTCTATAGATGTTTTGATGAGAGTTGTGATATTTACATGAAGTCTTCGTTTGGAACACCACTTTATGTCTCGAGAGAGTTAATAGTTTCTTATAACAGAGAGCTGGATGAAGTATTTATTCATAGACCTTCTGAAGATAAGTATGTACAGAGAATCCGCTCTGTAGAGAGAGTTGATATTGTTAATTTCTCAAATCTCTCTCTAGCACTCATCGCGGGCAGTAGAAAAATCGTTGTTATAAATGACAAGATATTTGATCTAAGAGACTATTGTCTAAGAAGAGATCAGGGGTTAATAGTGCTAGGGTTAGACTTTGGTAGAAAGAGTTATATGTTATATGGTGAAGAATCTGGCAGATTTAACTATATAGAGACGTTTGGAAGATTGACAGAGTGCTCTCTAGGTTTTGATATAGGCTCTATAGTGATTGATAATGAGAGAACGTTTATCTTAGATAGAAACAGTAGCTATGAGATACCTGGCAGAATAGATGCTCTAGCCAGAATCGAGGATCAGTTGATAGGTTATAATCCTGCTACCAGATGGATTCTTGTTTACAATGATAATAGCATAAGATATATGACTAGAGTTAGTGGTGAAGAAGACATCTCATTTATAGGATGTATAGAAGATCTGATCGTGCTAAGAGTGGGCAATACTATCAGAGTGTTTAAAGGAGTGTATTCTAAGATCTTAGATAAGACTTCTCGAGATGAGTTGATAAGCATCTATAGAGGAAGTATACTGATTGACAGAAGAGATAAGCTAGTGCTAATAGATCCTGAGAGTCTAGAGAGAGAAAACTTTTCTAAGAGAAGTGATAGTAGATGTGTCAGTTATAACAAGATGATCTATTGCTTGAGAAGAGAATCTTCTCGTAGATATAGTCTATATCAGCTAGACCTCTCTAGAGGAGAAGAGATTATAATAGGAGAAGTGATAGACAAGAACTATGTTAAGATAAGTGATTCTTTCTCTGATATATATGTTGACTCTAATAATAATAGGATCATAAGATCTAATGGTGATATTCTAGTTATACCTAAGATCCAGGGCGCTGATCAAATAATGTTTAGAACAGACTTTCTAATAGGATCTGTGGATGTAAAAATAGATATTTTAAAACCTATCAAACCTGTCTATATAGAGAAAGGCATAATCGAGTACTCTGAGAAAGGTCTTCATGTCAGGTGCAGTAGTAGACCTGTCCTCAAGCTGTTTTTAAAAGTGGCAGAACCAGAGATCTCTAGGTATTATAACTATAAAATAAGGCTTATGAGAAAAGATCTTGTGGTTCTAGAGAGAGAGTTAGCAGGAGAAGAGCTGGCCGGTGATAATATTTATTTAGAATACTGTCTAGATCAAGGTGTTCTGAGTAGTGACACGGATGATAGTTACAATGCTACTCTACTAATCAAAGATCTCGATGGCGTGTCTGAAGAGAAAATTGACGAGAGAAGAATCGAGATTTATAAGAGAGATGTTAACGTATCATTTGACCAGTTAAAAGACAAAGTGACCATCAGACTCGACAATGAAAATATCAGTGATTATAAGATTAAGATAGATATCAAGTGTGACAGTCACAGAGATCTGCTAGAAGAGATGTCTGGAAATAATGTTATAGAGATAGATCTAAGTGATAAAGTTGAGACTTGCGAAGAACCTCTCAAGATAGACCTTTGGCTGTATAATGAAGGTTTTGTCTGGGGTTTCTCAAGAGAGATCGAGATCAGAGATAAGCTTAGAGAAGAGATGAATAGTGAAACTCTTATAACGAGTCTGAGAAGAGATCTTAGAGACAGGATATTATTAGACTACAAGCTTCTTCTTCTACCCAGAGAAACTCTACTTCTAATCAAAACCTCTTCTGATAGTTACTACGTGTTTCAACACAAGAGTGAAAAGAGGATCGGTAGACTTGAGAAGGGAGTTAATCTCGTAAAGATAAAGAATCTAAAGTTAAATGAGAGTATAACTATAGATCTGTTTGACGGGGTGAGAAAAGAGACTTTAATTATAAGACCTGTAGACATAGAGAGAGTTATAGCCGAGGCTTCTACTCACGCTAGAATTTTACACGGGTTAATAAAGAGGTGATCAGATCTGTACGAGAGATATATTAAACATCTATTCGGCGTGGAAGATATAAAGATCAGAAATAACTATATTGTCGGTTGTGATAGTAAGGGTTGCATAGCCAGAGGCTTTCTACTAGTGAGAGATATAACAAGATCTTTAGACGAGTTGCAAGAATACGAGTTAAGCAGATTTCTCAACGCCTATATAAAAGTTCTTTCAAAACCTTTCCCAATAGATATTAGAGTGTCTTTCATACCCCTGGATAAAAGTAAGATTCTAGAGAAGATAGATTCTGCTATACAAGTGAAAGAAGTTATTAGAGAGAGCGATCCTAGTAATGCTAGAGTCGTGACGGAGTTAGAGAGATTGAAGAGATTAAAACAAAGAATCTTAGAAGGAGATCTCCCCTTCAACATAGTTATGATAATATCAGTCTCTTCAGAAGGTAGAGACGAGAATGAGGCTAGAGAAAAGCTTGAACAGAGATTAAGAATACTCTCTCAAGAACTAAAAGATCTGGGTGTCATTGTAGACGAGATCAAAGGACTACACATACTCGAGATCTTGAATAGATTTTTTCGGATTTAGATCGAATCTGCTGATCAGGATTTTGAGAAGAATACTCTATAAGAGAGACTCTATATGGCTTCCCGAGAAAGCTGTTATAATATCTCCTCTTATCAAAAATATTATTCAGTATAGAAATCCTCATAAATCAGGTGTGTTGATAGGTAGGATTCTTAATGATTCTAGAATCGTTCTATGGGATCCTATGAAATCAATGAATCCTCATATTCTCATAGTAGGCCCTAGTGGTAGTGGAAAGACAGAGACGTTGATAACTATCTTGAGGAGAGCTCACGAGATATATAACTCTACAGTGGTATTCGTAGATATCAAAGGCGATATAAGTGCTAGACTAAGAGATAGAGGTGTACACTATAACTTGATAGATCTGCCAGAGAACTCGCTGAAATCGCTAGAGCCGCGATACACTATGCCGTGGATAAGAGTTTATCAAGTCTTTGATAGTATTGTTGAAAGTTATGAAATAAATGATCTGAAGTTGCAAGGTATAATATTCGAGGTTCTGAAAAGAGGGTACGAGAGATACGACACGCCGTCGTGGGATGAGATCATATCTATACTCTATGATAGGAACTATGACGGGTTGAACGGTATTATTGAAAGAATCTTTCGAGAGATATCTTCTCTAGACTCAGGAGAGGGAGATAGATATGAGATTGTTAGAGGTGAGATAAATATTGTAACAATGAGATCTCTTACTAAAGAGAGAGAAGAGCTTCTTAGATACGCGATAAATATCATATTCCAAGATCTCATTAATATAGCCTCTCAGGAGAAGCCGGATAGTCTTGTCAACATCTTCCTAGGGTTAGACGAGGCGTGGATATTGCTCAGCAGGAGTGTCTCTAGGAGAATAATAAATCTGATGAGAATAGCCAGAGGCTACGGACTGTCTATAGCCATGGCTACTCAGAGCTTCAGAGACTTCGGATCTCTATGGGATCTAGTTGTAGAAAACACGGGTCTCTTGATCGTTATGAGTAATCCTAACAAGAGTTTCTGGAGCGAGGCTTCTAATTTTTTGAAAATAGGAGAGAGATATCTCGAAGATCTTATTACTATTATGAGAAGAGGAGATGCGATAATAAGAATCCTCCCAGACCCTAGAGCTATACCAGTGTCTATTGATATAAGTTGATATGAGAGAGCGAATTTAAAAAAGAATCTCTTTAACGACAAAAAACTATATTTCTTTGAAGAATGTGTAGAGTAGTGGTTTAAATCCTCTCTTCTGATAGAATTCAACGGCTATCTTATTCATAGGTGGGAATTCTGCGCCTATTATACTGATACCCTTACCTCTAAGGATCTTAATTGCTTCATCTAGAAGCGCCGTCCCGACACCTTTGTCTCTGAAACTCGGTAAAACATATAGATCTGTTATCACACCCTCGAAGACCGGCTGATAGAAGAGTCTCGATCTTATCTCTACTCTGATCACTCCGACAACTCTACCACTACTCTCTGCTACTAGCATAAAGACGTCTTCTCTAGCGAAAGACTTCTCAACGTATTCTTTAGCTACTTCAGCTATGTCGTCTCTAACAGTGTACAGAGGGTCGAACTCTTCGTTTAGCTTCTTTAGTCTTATTACCAGACTTATTATCTCTTCAACATCTCTCTTCTCAGCGAGTCTAACTCTATATGTGGAACTCATATCAGACCCCCTAGAGTTGTACAATATCTTTTATAAGCCCGGCTTTTATAAGTAGAGAGTATTTCTCTCTCGTTTTCATTATGATCTCTCTAGCTCTCTCCTCAAGCTCAGATCTGCTTCTCTTGATTCTTGCCACACCTTGTTCTATAGCCTTCTCAGCTACTGCTACGGCTGTCTTTATATATACTTCAGACTCTTCCATCGTGGGTATTATATACTCTTCATGGATGCCTTTCTCTTCAGCAAACTTGGCTAGAGCTTCAGCTGCTGCTATAGCCATCTCGTCAGTAACAGTCTTTGCTCTCACATCTAGTGCTCCTCTGAACACTGATGGAAATGCAAGACTATTATTAATCTGATTAGGAAGATCGCTTCTACCCGTAGCAACTATGCGAGCTCCGGCCTCCTTAGCCTCCCAAGGCCATATCTCTGGCACCGGATTTGCCAGAGCGAATACTATGGCGTCTTTATTCATCTTGGCAACCCATTCTTTCTTTATCACTCCTGGTCCTGGTCTTGATGCACCTATGACCACGTCCATACCTTCTATGGCTTCTTTAATACCTCCTTTTCTCATCTCACCATTAGTCTCTAGAGCGATTCTGTACTTCCACGGGTTCTCAAATCTTAGCTTGTCCAGGTCTTCTCTCTCTGCGTGAAGTATACCCTTGGTATCTACTAAAACTATATTCTTAGGATTAGCACCATACTTCACCAGTAGGTTGTACGTAGCTATATTACTAGCTCCCGCGCCTATCATGGCTATTGAGACATCTGAGATCTTCTTTCCCACTATTTTTAAAGCGTTTATCAAGCCTGCTAGAGTTGCTGTCGCCGTACCCTGCTGATCGTCGTGCCACACGGGTATTTCCATCTCTTTTCTAAGTCTCTCTAGTATATAGAAACACTTAGGACTCTCAATATCCTCGAGATTGATACCTCCGAACGCTGGCTCAAGCTTCTTCACAGTCTCGATGAAGTCGTCAGCATCTCTAACTCTTATAGGTAGTGGGACAGCGTCTACTCCTCCTAAGAATTTGAATATGAGTGCTTTACCCTCCATGACAGGGTAAGATGCCTCGGGACCTATATTGCCTAGCCCTAGAACCCTAGTTCCATCGGTCACAACAGCGATCATATTCCATCTAGAAGTGAGTTCAAAACTCAGATCTCTATTCTTAGAGATAGCTCTCGAGGGTTCAGCAACGCCGGGAGTATACCACACCGCAAAGTATATAAGCTTCTCTACAGGAACTTTCGGCACAACCTCGATCTTGCCTTCGTAGAACTTGTGAGCCTTGAGAGCTATCTCATACCACTTGTCAACTTCAGACTTTGAAGAAGACAATGAACTCCCCGAGTATATATTTGTAAAGAAAATATTTAAATATGTTTAAATAAGAAACCTAATGTTTATGGAGAGACCGCCCACATAACCCGCCTTCTGTACACGAGGCATTAGGCTGAGCGGCCTACCTGTGTCTCCCACGGCGATCATCGACACTACTCGGCCTTGCTCCCCCCGAGAACCGGTTGTCTCACCGCGCCTAAGAGATAGTCAGAGGTTTGGCCCCATCATTCACATCTCTCTTAGGCCGTGCCATTTCTGTACCGGTTCAGCGACCTCTCGTCGCCCCCCTTGCGGGGTCGGGTGCCGTGAGAGGGCGGAGTTTCCTCGGAGGCTTCCGAGCCTCCGTAAGCCTCGTGGGCGGTCTCTCCATAAATAATTATGTTCTTTACTTGTATTTAAATTGTGAGAATGAATATGAGCTTAGATGAAACTCTTAAATTTATTAAAAAGCTAGATGAGATAGCTTTTAGAAGCTCTGAGTATATTGTTAAGCATGATATAAAGAGTGGTTTTGAGGAGTATGGCTACTATCCTCACGAGAGACCTATAGAGATGCATATGAGATTAGGAATTGTTAACTTAGACAAGCCTCCAGGACCTACGAGTCATGAAGTGGCTGCGTGGGTTAAAAGAATCTTAGGATTAACTAAGGTTGGGCACGCTGGGACTCTAGAGTTCTCGGAGAGATCCCAGCGTGTCCGGAGTACTTCCTATAGCTCTAGAAGATGCTGTGAAAATAGTTAGAGTTATGACTCACACAACTAAGGAGTATGTAGCGTTAATGGAGCTTCACTCAGAAGTCTCGGATGAAGATGTTAGAAGAGTTGTTAGAGAGTTCATAGGAGATATATATCAGAAGCCTCCTCTCAGATCATCTGTCAAGAGAAGTATTAGAGTGAGAAGAGTTCACGATATAGAGATCCTAGATCATAGCAAGAGATGGTATCTCTTGAGGATAACGACAGACCCTGGAACATATATTAGAAAACTAATCCACGACATAGGATTAGTGCTAGGTGTAGGTGCTCATATGAGAGAACTTAGAAGAACTAGATCAGGTGTCTTTAGAGAGGATCTAAATCTAGTCACTCTACATCAACTATCTGAAGCAGCCTATATATACAAGACAGAGGGTGATGAGAGCTATCTTAGAAGATATATAATGCCAATAGAATACGGAATCTCGCATCTGCCGAAAATAGTGATAGACACAAACGCTGTAGACCCTATTGCCAGAGGTGCTCAGCTAGCAGTGCCAGGAGTGGTTCTGTTTGACAAGAATATAAATAGAGGCGATATAATAGCTCTACTATCACCAAAAGGAGAGCTAGTAGCCTTAGCCAGAGCTCTAATGAGCTCTGAAGAGATAGCCTTAAATAATAAGGGTTTAGTAAGCACCACAATGAGAGTTATAATGAGACCAGGAGTATACCCGCGGTGGGAGAAGAAGAACAAGATAAGTTAAACAATGATCAGTCTGTATGAGATGAGAACAGGGCCGCGGCCGGGATTTGAACCCGGGACCTCGGGATGTCTATCCCCCGGCATCGCGCGGCCTTGTTAGGAGCCCACAGTCCCGCGCTCTCCCAGGCTGAGCTACCGCGGCCTCCTCTACATATTATTTACTGTTAAAACTTATAAGTTAGTCGTTAATAGACCTATGCTCTAGTAGAGTTCTATAGATCTCTCTTCGACTGTGAGCAGATAGAGTAATAGAGTTAGATAGAAAAGGTCTCTATGTCTCTTGGGAGTGCAGAACGAGATAAATACGTCTGGCATAATCTCTATGATCACAGGATCTTTGCTTAATCTGTCGAAAGCCACTAGAGAATAACTTTGTTTAAGGCTATAGCTCTTAGGAGTGCTAGTAGCATAGACACATTCAGTGTATACACCGTCTATAAGAAACGAGAGAGGCTCTAATAAGATCTGATTTCTGCTTAGTATCATCTCTCTGTGTTCAAGCATGTTCTCGTCTATGAATAGTATTGAGGGTTTCTCAGCGACCGCTCTAATATTTGGTGTCCTAGAGACTACTCTCATAGATCCTCTCACGCGACACTTGTCAGATATATCTAACTCTCTTAAGAGAGGCTCTATATATTGATTCTCGTTGTACACACAAGGATTAAAATATCTTATTCTAAGCCACACATCTTCCGCTAAGATATATGATCTATCTCTGATCGTAGCTGGCATGTTGCTGTAGAGTTCTCTCCTATCACACTCTATAATCACACTACTAATACCCAAGGCTACTCTATAAATCTCATCCCCATACAAAACGTTGCTCGTGAAAGGTTCTCTGGATAAATAAACTCTACACTTAGACTTGCTTAGAGATATTAATTCTCTTAGTAAGTCATATAGAAGTTTCTCAAGATCCTCTCTAGTCTCTGTCGCGATTATTCGATGCAGATCTATTGCAAGAGAATTTCTCAAGATCCTAGGCATT
>JBEULF010000067.1:71649-193799 GCA_041287455.1 Sulfolobales archaeon | reverse complement strand
CTCTCGCTCATGAGAGGATCGGGAAATTTTTCTTGCAGATCATCTATATGAGAATAATCAACAGCTCTCTAAGGACTAGAGGGTGGGAGCGGTGTGGGGTCTATGACTCGTTAAGTTCAATCCGGGATAGGGTGAGAATTCCTCTCTCACGTAGAAAAAGCATATTAATGAGTGTGGAATTAATTTCCCGAGCGCGCAAACATGATGATCTCTATCAACATACCACTGATCTTGTTGATATCTTTTATAGCGGGTTTCATAGGTAGTCTTACAGGTCTTGGAGGGGCTTCTATAATAACCCCGATCTTAGTAGGCTTAGGCTATCCTATAAAGTATTCTATTGCTAACGCTATGATGTCTGTCATAGCTACATCAGCAGGATCTTCAGCAGCTTATGTGAGAGATAGACTTACAAATCCTAGAGCTGCTATGTATCTCGAGGTCTTCACTATAATAGGAGGTTTAATAGGGGCTTATATAACTTTGATAACACCTGCAGTATATCTATACTTCTTCTTCGCAATATTCCTATCTATAATGTTGATATTATCACGTCTAATATCAGAATCTTCACATGTAGAGTCTGATGATTTAGATAGATTCTCTAGATGGCTGGGTATAGAGGGAGAGTATTATGAGCCTAGTCTAAAGAGAGATATTAGATACAGCGTTAGAAGAGCATATCTAGGAGGACCTATGATGATTATAGCAGGTATAGCCGCTGGAGCTCTAGGTATAGGTGCTGGAGCTTTTAAAACAGCTATCCAAGAAGCCATACTAGGTCTGCCATCAAGAGTTGCTAGTGCAACATCTAATTTCATAATAGGAATGACAGGATTGGCAGCGGTATCAGTATACATAGCTTCAGGATATTTTAATCCTCTAGTAGCCGGATCGATGACTCTGGGAACGGCTCTAGGGAGTATATTAGGCTCACGCATATTACCACATATAAATATAAAGATTCTGAGAATACTCTCTCTAGCTGTCACAGTATATCTGATTATTCAAATATTGTATAAAGGGTTGATCTCGATATGGACTTAGAGAAATTATTAAGTCTAATACTAATAATAGGAGTGATAGTTGGTATAATACTCTTAGTCATAGGACTGACACTCTATATATACTCTCACGGAGTCTCAATAGATCTCACTACTACTATCGCATTCTACGATGTCGTAGAATGGATCTTATCTCTACACACATTAGAACTTTCTCGGAGAATAATCTCTATAGGCTTGATCATAATACTTCTCACACCTTATACAAGAGCTATAGCTTCTCTAATATGGTTTGCATATCATAGAGATCTTAAATTTGTTCTATTCACAACTCTCGTAGCGGTGATCTTGACTCTCTCAATCATAGGAGTCTTAAGAATATTCTAGTGCAGAGATAAAATCTATGTTGAGTATTAGGATCTAGTATCAAAACGAGTTATACAGTCTTGCATTCTAACTCTCTTATTCTCTTAACTAATTTCACGGCGGCCTCAACAGCTCTCCTAGAGTACTCCTCAGCTCTCTCAAGAGCTTGCATTCTTGTAGCGCCAGGCCCTATTATACCCAGAGTGACAGGTTTGCTATATTCAACCGACAGATCAAGAATCTTTCTAGCCGCTTGATGGGCTACTACTTCATCATGTTCTGTCTCACCCTCTATAACAGCCCCTAACGCGACTACCGCATCAACATCTTTTCTCTCAATCACTCTCCTAACCAATACGGGTATGTCAAATGTTCCAGGACTCTTCAAAACATAAGAGACCTTGGCTCCTAGAAATGACGCGTGATCTAGGGCTTTTTCAAGCATGATTCTTGTTATATCAAAGTTAAACTCTGAGACTACTATAGCGATACGAATCTCTTCGCCGCAGACATTCTCTACAGCTATCTCTAACACCCATATATCGTTATAATTGAAATCTCTTAAATCTTCACTCGGTTCTCGCTATGTATATATTGTCCTTATCGTGAATTATTCTACCAATAACCTCGGTACCCTCTTTTAAATCTCTACTCTCTATAAACGTGATAACTCTATCTCTCGCATAGCCTATATACTCTCCTCTCAACCAGCCTATAGAGTAGATTCTGGCTCTAATCTTCTCTCCTACTCTCATCGGCTTTGGCAGAGGATTGTCAGGTCTAACCCCGAAATCCTCGGGCTTTAACACGAGTCTCACACCAGTCCTCTCTTCGAGAGCTCGAAGATGCTTGTAGAAATCTTTCCAACTAATCTCTCTAACACCAGGGATCTTTCTACCTCTCTTGTGAATAACATACTTCTGAATAGCTATTACAGGAGCACTCTTATTCTTAATATTCCTCTTAGACCACTCGACAAGCTCTACTATGTCATAATCGTTAACACCAGGTATCCACAACGGTGTCAGAGTTATATCAAGACCCATAGAGTTCAGCTGGAGTATAGTCTCTAGAACTTTATCAAGAGAATACCATTTCGCATTAGTCAATCTAATAGCTTTCAGAGGGTCTAGAGTGTCTATAGACACATTCATTCTACTCAAGCCCGCCTCAATCAGTCTCTGTAAGATTTTCACATTGGTTATAGGACCTCTAGTCTCAATAGCGATATCTCCTATTCTCTCAACTTCTCTTAACTCTCTCACGAGATCCTCTATACGTGGATGTAGTATAGGCTCTCCTACACCATCGATCAGAATATGAATCTTCTTCGAGACTTTATATCTGATAACATATAAAACCCATTCAACCAGATAGTCGATGTCGACTATGAACTCAGCAACTCTACTCCGAGACATAGGTCCTGCATCCACAGAGCAGAAGATGCATGAGAATGGACAGAGAGTATAAGGTCTTACTTGAAGTAGATTAGTACCTCTGTCAATAACACCAAAGGCTATGTGTCCTACTAATGGTAGAGGTCTTGAGACTCTTACTATGTTAATTTTCCTCATATAGATCTTATTTTAAAATCTTCTTAACTCTTCTAATAACTCGCGAACTATCTCTTCTGGGTCTCGAGTCTTTAGCCCAGCCTCTCTGAAGAACCTCGCTATAGTCTTTATATCATGTTCTAAGAATCTTAACGCGTTAACATGATCTATGGGGACAGCCTGTGACACATCTATAATGTACGGCTTCTTGTCATGAATCATCACATTATACTCGCTTAGATCAGCGTGAACAAGTCTTGCACCAATGATCATCATACGGATCTGTTCTATCAGATCATTGTATATGATAGAGAGATCCTCATTTGATAACAAGTTCTCTTCGTATGCTTCTTTTAATAGAGGAGCTCTAACCCCCTCACGACCTATAAACTCCATTACCAGAACATTATTCTTCTTACATATAGGTTTAGGAACTCTCACACCAGCCTTATAGAGTCTCGTCAGATTGGCATATTCTTTCGAAGCCCAAATATATATTAGTTTTCTCCAATTCATCCCTCTATACTCTTCAAACCTAGGATCCCCGGCCAGATACTTCCATATAGATTTCTTAAACTCTGAGGTTGCCACATAGTATATTTTTATGGCTACGTCTCTATTCTCATAGTCAATACCCCAGTAAACTCTGGCTTCTTTACCAGCTGATATAACACCTTTAATACTTTTAATACACTTAGCTCTCATAAGATTCATTATACTATCTATAGTTGGTTTATCAAAAACTTCCTCAACCGTCTCCAGAAGATCTGAATCGAAGTATCTCTTTCTCTCCTTCCTCCTCTTACCACTATCATAATCATCTCTACCCATACAATCTCACTCGCACGAAACAGATGAACCTCCATATCTCTCTAAAATCTCTATAACTCTTACAAGATCTGATTCTGGCATATAGAGTCTGTAAACAGGTATCATCTTTACTCCTGTCAAAGATTGTGTCTGAGGAGAGATCTCTATATCTACGAATCTCCTCTTTCTACTACAATAAACTCTATATGAAGAGTCTAGGGGGAACTTAACTAGAAGCCCCGGTGCTTGTATGCCTCTCGAAGTGATCACATAGTCTCTCAGAGGTTGCACTATTCTTATATCTCCTCTCATAATAAAGAACCTATTTATAATCCACGGTGTCATGAATAATAGCTCAAATAGTATGAGGTAGCCTATGTAGACTAATAAAATATTGTTAGAAGACCTGAATATAGGCATTACGAAATCTAGATACGGATAGTATATTATAAATATCAGAGGCAACCCTATGAGCGATGAGGCCATTAGTCTCATTTGAGGTTTCATATCTTGTATTAGCCTCTCATCTCTATTCATAAGCTCTATAATCTTGTTAGGCTGCGCCTTCACAATCACTCTACCACTCTTTACATAGTCAGCATCACTACCACGAGTTGTAGCACTTATCCTCTTGGCCGAGGCGTATATAGAGTATGCGAGAAAAGTCGCGAAGACCAGTATTATGACATATTGATAGTACTGGGGGAATACAGTTAGTATTGAAGAGTATAATAGTATCATGCCCTGCGAGAAGCTTAGACTCTTCAATAGTTGAGTTCTGCTCAATCTGAGACCCATGAAAAAGATTAGTTAAAAAATAATATTTTTGCCAAGTATCACTAGTATGTTCTAGCCTTTAGCTCTTAACTCGTTGTAAGCTTTGATCAGTTCGTTTAAAAGATCTTTTGCTCCTCCAGGGTCTATAACAGCTACTGATGAAGCAGCCACTTGGATCCCCGCGGCCTGGCCTAGCCTAGTCTTACTAGGCACGTAGAGATATGGCACCTTTCTCTCTTCACAGAGATAGGGTAGGTGTAGCACCACCTCTGGAGGGTTAACATCTTCGGCTATAGCCACGAATTTTGCCTCTCCTCTCTCAACAGCCTTGGTAGTCTCATTAACCCCCTTCTTGATCTTCCCACCTGTAGTTCTAGCTTTTGAGACAAGCTCGTATACTTTCTCAGCTATCTCAGGAGGTGTCTTGAATCTTATGTGAGACACTTTGCTCATCCTCATCCACCACTCGTCACATATGAGAAGTTATTTAGAGGCTTAAAAGATTGTCTTTCTCATATCTAGTCATAATATATTTACTAGTGTACTCTTAATTATTCAATGAAGAGATGCACGTGTTATGAAGCTAGATGAGATATCTAATAAGTTAAAAAAGATCGTTGGTAGCGAGAGAGTTTCAAGAGATGCTGTCGTGCTAGGACTTCACGCTGTAGATGCTGTTTCTTTTCCTCTGATACCACGAGACCTCTCACAGAGATTCATCGTGGTCTCTCCACTTAACTCTCGAGAGATAAGTGAGATTGTAAAGATATGCTATAGAGAGAAGATACCTGTCATACCTCAGGGAGCTGCTACGAGTCTGGCTCTGGGATCCTCTATTATAAGTCTCACCGCCCTGAATCAACTGACACAACTAGACTATGGTGTCATACTCTACACAGGCTTAATGAGAAGAGTGGTTGAATTCTCAAAGACAGACAGATATATTATCGCTGAGGCTGGGCTGAGGATTGAGGAGTTAAATGAGTATCTAGAGCTAAACAGATCAGGTCTCTTCTTCCCAATAGACCCTGCTTCTTCTAGAGCAGCTACGATCGGAGGGGCAATAGCCTCTGGAGCAGGTGGTTTGAGAGGAGCTAGATATGGTACTATGAGAGACTGGGTTCTAGGAGTAGAGTTCGTAGACGGTCTAGGCAGGATCCATAGAGTTGGTTGTAGAACGATTAAATGTAGACAGGGTTATGATTTGACGAGACTATTAGTAGGGTCTGAAGGGACTCTAGGAATCATAACACAGGCTATACTGAAGCTATGGCCTAAGCCCAGGGGTGTGGTTAGGCTGCTATACTACTCAGAGACATTTGATAAAGCTTACAAAGCTTTTCTAGAGATAAGAGAAGAGTTCGGAGTCCCTCTAATAGCTGAGTATATGTCTAATAAGATTGTTGATAATATCAGAGAAGTTTCTGGAATAGACTTTGGGAGTGGTCACGCTGTTATAATAGACTTCGAGATAGAGGATCTCTCTAGAGCAGATTATATGAGCAAGAGATTTAGAGAGATCCTATCTTCGAACGAGATCAAGAGTTTCTACATAGCTACAAATAGAGATAGAGATTTTGATAGAATATACGAGTTGAGAAGATCCATGTATCCAGCTACTGTCAGAGCTAGAAAGATGAAATATATTATAACAGAGGATATAGTAGTACCTATATCAAAGATCCCTGATTATCTCAAAGCTATTGATAGTATTAGTGAGAAGTATAAGAGAGAGATCTATGTTGGAGGTCATATAGGAGATGGTAATCTACATCCTAAGCTAGAGGGAGATCTAGAGGATCCCAGAGACAGAGATATTGTCATGAGAATAGGTAGAGAAATAGCTCTTGAAGCTGTGAGACTGGGTGGGAGTGTTAGTGCAGAACACGGTATAGGTACTATGAAAATAGATCTTTTGATCGAAGAGTTTAGATATAGAGAATCAGAAGATACAATAGATCTCATGATCGATATAAAGAAAATATTCGATCCAGGGGGTATTCTGAACCCTGGTAGAGTGATTCCTATTGAGAGAAGATAGAGATTTTATAAAGAGAGAAGTGTCAAAATGTGTTTTCTGCGGTTTCTGCGAGTATGAGTGTCCTACAATTAGTATATACGGTGAGAGAGGCTATGGACCTAGAGGTAGGATCAGAATATCACTATTATATCTCGAAGGATCTCTTTCTAAGACTATGTATGAGTACATATACACATGTCTTCTATGCGCTGCGTGTGTCACAGCTTGTCCAGCCAGAATTGATATACCAGCTGTCGTAGCTGCCATGAGAAGAATACTCGCTAACGAAAAGATCAAGTGACGCTGAGTTGTGACTTATGAAGAGAGTAGTTTTTTAGCGTACTCAGATTTTATTCTAGAGATCAGCTTGGGAAGATCTATTTTAACCGGGCACACCTCGCGACAATTCCCTGCATGAGTACATAGCATGCTCAGATGACCCGCCGCCTCGACCTCTCCTATAACATACAGCCAGACCACGCCCATGGGACCGTTGAAACCTTTGAAACCATAGCCTGGTCCTATCGCTTCATAAACTGGGCATTCAAAGACGCATCTACCACATCTAACACACTTGAGAATCTCTGATAAAACAGAGTCTCTTGAAATCCTGGATCTTCCATTGTCTAATAGCACTACATGCAACTCCTTGGGCCCTTGCGCACCAAGTATTCTCTTATGCTCTATATCTGCTGTAGAGCTAGGTCCTGCTATAACGCTTAGATAAGTTGGCGGGTATAGTCCGTCGTAGGCGGCTTGGACGAGAGCTATCTTAATAGCGTCTTCTAGTGTGGGGGCTATCTTGTCTATTGGTACTAGAGCTATGTGTTTCTTTGGTATAGATGTCACAAGTCTTATATTACTCTCATTCTCAACTAGCACGATAGCTCCTGTATCAGCTGCCAGAGCATTTGCTCCAGATATGCCTACGTCGGCCGAGAAGATCTTTTTTCTCAGATACTCTCTAACAGCACCGGCTATCTCCTCTGGAGAAGCTGTCTCAGAGACTTCGATCTTCTTTTTTCTAAGTCCTCTTATGATTCTCTCTCTAGTCAGATGTATGGCTGGGGCTACGGGGTGTGAAGGTAGATCCTCTAACACCTGGATCAAGAACATGCCCAAGTCTGTCTCTATAACCTCTTTACCCAGCTCTTCTAGATATCTATTCAATTCTATCTCTTCTGTAGCCATACTCTTAGCCTTGACAATAATCTTGTCAGAACCTACTATATCTCTAATAATTCTTCTCGCTTCCTCAGCATTCTCTGCTAGATAAGCTCTCCCACCTATTCTCTCAATACTACTCATAGCCAGCTTAACATATCTATCTAGATCTCTTATAACACTCTCTTTAACTCTTCTCACTTCATCAGCCCATTTAACCACGTGTGAAAACTGATCTAGTAGAACCCATATCTTATCAGCTGACTCAGAAGCTACTCTCTTCACTTGTTCTCTCAACTCTCTATCCTCCAAGATCTTCTCTAGTCTCTCCACCACTTCTCTCATATTCTCACCCTAAGAACTCTGCTAGATCGCGGATCTCGAGCTTATACTCATTAGCATATCTAGACAGACTGATATAACAGATCGGGCACATAACAATTACTCTGTCAGAGAATTTAGATAGCTCCTCGAGTCTGAGACGAGCAACAGCGCCGGACACGCTAGGAGCCACAGACTCTACAGGTCCACCACAACATCTAGTTCTAACACCACTTCTGAGAGGCTCAACAAATTCCACGCCTATCTTCCGAAGGACGTCTCTCTGTTGTTCTATTATATTTGAGTATCTAGCTAAGAGACATGGATCGTGAATAACGTATTTGCCTGAGAAATCTTTCTTAGAGAGATCTATTTTAGACACTACTTCTAGATAATGGATTACTTCAAAATCAAAATTATCAATATACAGCGGGTATACATGTTTTAAAACGTGATGCGTATGAGGATCTATTGTGTAGATTCTCTTCACATTGTGCTTCCTAAAAATCTCTACAGTTCTCTTAGCATTCTCTATGAACGCCTCTTCTAAGCCTAGCTCGTATAAGAGAGCACCACTATAAGGCTCTTCATCATATAGATAGCCTATCTTCTCATCATATCTTCTCAGTAGTAAGAATATGTTTCTAACAATTCTAGAGGCTCGATCTATCTCTTCTCTAGAAGTCTTTAACACACTAGACAGATCTATAAATCTACTCACTAGACCTCCCAATCTGAGCAATACGCTAGAACCGCTCACACCTTCTATTCTCTGCAATTGTTCTACAAAACGCTTTATATAAGGAGCCATCTGGTACATACATGAAGTGTATATTATACTCTCCCCTCCTCTAGGAATACTCGTGCCATCAGACCATTCAACACATTTGTCAACACTAACACCTATAGGATTACCTGTTCTCTTCATATTGTCCAGAACTAGTCTAAAGATCTCTTGGAGAGGTAGAGTTATAATTCTTCACCGTGTTAGTTTGAGAAGAATAGTTTATATAAAAAGCTCTGAGATCATCTCTCTAACTCTTCAACAACTCTATACCAAGGCTTAGAGATGCCTATCTTAGATCTCTTGATCCACTCCTTGGATTTCGGTTTTCTATCTATCGAATCAAGTAAAAGATTGATTCTCTCTCCAACAACTCTCGCTATATCAGGCTCTAGAGAGGCTAATTGCGAAGAGATCATATAGCTCAGCTTTCTCAAATTAGTTGTCGCATCATACCAAAAACCCCAGTCCTCAGATAAGACACTTGCTATATAATCATCATCTATACACTCTCTATCTCTCACAGAAGTCTCTCTACAGAGTCTGTGAGAATAGAATAAGACTATTAGATCCACGAGATCTTTTCTATTAATCTCGTGGATCTGGAGTTTTTCTAGAGCGAGATCTGCTAGAGATATTGTAGGGTAGTCGAGCTCTAACCTCCCTCTACCAGGTCTATCCCCGAAATACACATCATGACTAAACTCTAGTTTATCAAAGAAAATATCTACGTGATAGAGATCCTGAGGGTGATAGTATACTAGTCTTCTAACTCCGAAGAGAGCTTTTACATAAGGATCTGTCTTGAATCTCAGTGTCTTCTCGAAGAAATCAATTATATCTTTTCTCTGCTTACTATATCCTATTAAATCAAGATCTGTAAATAGACTCTCCTCACCTTCAAATCTCTTAAGCGTACTATAGATCCTTAGATTCTCGGGTTTATCCATAGAGTGAATATAGATTCCTACCGCTCCCAGTATTCTCAGCACTACTCCCTTCTCTCGCGCTCTATCTATGATCTCTATCGCTTCTCTTATGAAATCTGCTGTGGGTAGACCAACTTTCTTACCGAGACTCATCATCCTTCAACCTTCCAATAGTTGATAAGAGATCCTCTATCAATCTCAACTATATAACCTTTCAGAACCCCCTCACTATACTCACTACCAGGATTCACAACTACTGTTCTACCTATCCTATCCATACCTCCTGACTCGTGTATATGGCCGTGCAACCCTATTATAGGCTGGTATTTCTCAATAATCTTTCTAACAGCCTTACTCCCAACATGCTCATACTGAACTACTCCAGCTATAGTCACAGGCTTCAGATCTTTTCCTAGCTTAGGAGCTAGATCTAGATGAGTATTATATGGTGGTGGGTGTATGTTGAATATTGATTTCGACGGATCTCTCAATCTCGATATTTGTCTCTCTAGATACTTCTCTAGATCACTCTCCTTCATCTCTCTAGGAGTGTTCCACGGCGTAGGATTAACATATGGGCAAGAGATCATCTCAATACTCTCAAGCTCTACCACTCTATCTATAGGGTATATCACACCTCTGTCACTATACTCCTTGATCACATCGTCAATAGCCCACTCATCATCATTTCCAGGCATTACTATAGTGGTGATCCTCTTGGTATCAATCTTCTCAACCAACAGATCAAGCCATCTCCTGAGCCTCTCGATCATTTTCTCTATAATCAGTCTATTAACCTTCTCCGGATTATTCTTCAGCTCTTCTAACTCTCTCTCATCAACTCTAACATAATAAGCTCCAGCTCCCTCTAATCTCTCTTCAAATCTCCTGATCTCTTCTTCGCTTTTCAACTCCCATACTCTCCCAAAGTACTTCGCCGTATGAACACCGCTAGATCTCTTTATTATAGGCACCAAAACCTTACCTGTTAAGTCTCCTGATAGTATTAACGTGTTAACATTATACATCTCAACAGCCTTAAGCCATTTTCTCCAAACCAGTGTAGAACCATGCACGTCTACTGAGAAGAATATTCTAATCAAGAACTATTACACCTCTCATACATCAGTTAATTATTTCTTGAGAGATTATAAAAAAGTATAAAGATTTAATCTACACCCTTGCTCAGGCAGGGGGTATTTGAGTATATATCTTCGAAGGATCTATTCCTCTAGCTCTATTTCTAGCAGACATAGCAGTGAATATTATTAATCCTATCAAGCCTACTAATATGTTGATCAGCACTATCATAGGATTTGAGTATGAAGTTATTATCATGAAGAACCACCCGAGAGCAAATACTATAGCTCCAACAGCTGACGCTAGAATCTTAGATGGAAATATCATTCTCTCAAATAACTCAGGTCTCCACCAGGGGACGAGCATTAGAGCCAGACCAGTGGGCCAGACGAATAGGAATACGCTGAAGTCTAAGAATGATATTAGAGCTTTAGCAGCTTCAAAACCCATATTCTCTAACAAACTCATGAAAGCTCCGAATAGAGCTAGTAGAGCTGTTATATGATTAGCCCAAGTAGGCGCGGCCCATCTAGCAGAGACTTCAGATATTTTCTCTGGAAGGATTCTATCAAAAGCCATAGCGAATAAGCCTCTGACACCTCCAACCCATATAGGTATTACTGTGTTAAGATACCACAAGAAGTATGCTAATCCTATCAGGAGAGCTACAGCGACGTTGGAGAAGGCTATGGCAGCGTAGAACGGGACTGAAGCGTCAGGAGCTGGCTTGCCTCCTAATAAATCTCTTACTATATCTTTTTTCATTTCTTCGCCTGTATACTTGAGATAAGAGTATGCAGCTAGAAAGTTATAATTAAAGACCCATGGTAGTATAGCTGCGTTAGCGAGATAGAGTATCATGACAAGCGTAAATCCTATAGCGTATCCTCTTAAATAGCTTCTAGAAGGATCTTTAACCTCGCTACCTACGAAGGTTACTATCTCGAGACCTGTCCAAGCCCAGAGTGTCCATAGTAGCATGCCGTACGTGCCAGCCCACAGATCATTAGGTGTTAGAATAGAGATCTCATAGCTCTTAGCCACACTCTCGTTGAAAGCTGCTTGCATTATCTTCTCAGAAGCACCCTGACCGTATATAGCATCAAATCTCGCGACACCCCCGTTAGGTCCTAGAGTTAATAGTGCTATGAGAATAGCTACGGTGACTGTTAGTGGTGTTATTGTTAATATTCTCATGACCCATTTAATAACTCTCATACCAGTATAGTTTATAGCCCATATAACTGCTACCAGGATCATCGCGATGATCATTTGATTAATAGGATTAATAAGTGCTTCTCCTATATTAATAAGATCTGTGCTACCACTAGCCAGACCAGCCACTACTATAGGGCCGCTCAGAGCTTTGATTCCTATGAATAAGAGGAAGCCTGAGGCTATGGCGGCTCCGCCACCGATCACAAAGTACCAGAATGGTATGAAACCCAGCACTGGGTGTATTGTTCTCGATACAAACACATATAGACTGCCAGATCTAGGGAAAGAGGCTACTATAAGAGCGAAACCTATTACTAGTGGTAGAAACATCAAACCAGCTATGAAGAATGCTAGAGCTATGTTACCCCCATATGCAGAGGGGTCTCCGAGAATCTTCACAGCGTAGTATGTCATACCAGATGCTGCTGGTGTTGCTAGAGCCCATATAGCAATATCAAACCATCCGAGTTCTCTGATAAGTCCAGAAGCTCTTCTAACAAATACAACTTCTTCACTCATAACTGTCAATTGTTACTCGATTTTAAAACTTATAAACATTTAACTGGAGTTATACAGAAATCTTATTTGACAAGTTTTTAGAGTAATTTAATAAAACCATTGTAGAGTACTAGTGCTGAGAATACTAGTAGTGTTCCCACAGAGAAGATCTTAATGATCAAGATAGTCTTTCTACTACTCCTATAGTATCCCTTCCTAATGAGATATGGGAAGAGAGTGATCCATGTCAATATAGCTATAAACAATCCTAGAACAGCTGAGCAGCCGAATATAGATATGAAAGACAAACCTGCTGTAAGCCACCAGAGGATTTGATAAGGATTACTCAAGCCTAGAAATAGCGAGTATATATATGCTTTCATAATCTCTCTCACATCAGACCTAGTATTGCTACTAGAGTAGGTATAGCTTGATTTCCTCAGAATCGATACGGCCAGAATCAACATATAAAAACCTCCGGCAAAATAAAAGATCTCTATAGGAACATCTCTTACAAGCTCGTAAGCCAGATAAGTCAAGAACATAAAAATCAGATCTGCCGTGAGAGCACCGGCGCCAGTTGAGAAGCCTAGCGTGAATGAATACAGAGATCTATCAGCAATTAAAGCATTCATAGGACCGGGAGGAACAGCTAGAGAGAGACCGTAGAGAAATCCTACAGCGAAGCTTCTAAAGATCTCTAGGATATCTCTCACCTTCTCAGAATATATGAGGAAGATTAATTTAAATTTTTCAAATAAAAACCTCTTGATGAAGAGACAGAAATATGCTACATATATGAAATCTATCTAGTTTCTCGCCGAGAACCATGAGATCTTCAGGCACGCTAATAGATTCTTTAACTCTCCCAAGAAACTCTGCCATGCTATGCATACTAGGGCTCTTAAAGCTTTCTCTGAAACTTATTAAGCAGAGAAACAGGCCTCCTCATATCATTTTATACCAGAAACTTGAACACCTTACTTAAAGTTGTGAGATGAATAGAGAGTTTTTGTTAAAAACTCTTTGGGCTTTATAATTGTTATCAGAAACTATAGAGCCTTATAGCGGGCCCGCCGGGATTTGAACCCGGGACCTCCGGCTCCGCAGGCCGACGCCCTGTCCTGGCTGGGCTACGGGCCCCTTAAATATTTTTCTCATAGGAGTAATAATTTATGGCGTGTGTCATGGTCTTGTTAAGGCTTCCTCCTAGGATTAAGGTTCTCGAGGCTTTGGGAGCTGTTGCTGATGGTAGAGTTAGAGTTGTTGATGAGAAAAATGCTGAGGTCGTCAGTTCTGAGGGTGATCGTGTTTATAAGGTTTTCGTAGATCTTTCTAGAGGTGTTGTTAGTAGTAGTGATAATGGGACTGTGTATAGAGGATACATAGGCTATCCAATCATATCATTTCTAATGATCAAAGGCGTGATACCGTATGATAAGAAATTTAGCGAGGCGCTCAAAGGGGTTAGATGGCGAGAGTTGAATGAGAGATACAAAAAATACTCTCTAGTAGAACAGATAGTATTCGCAGAAGCAGAGAAGAGAGGAGTTTCGAGGAGAGAGTTAGAGAGCTACGTAGAACAGGTTATGAGTATACTTAGAAGAATGAGACTATTTAGAGAAAGTTGAGCTAGGGATGATCAGTAAGAGAGTGAGAGTAGTACTAGTAGGAGTAGAAGGATCTATAAATCTAGGCTCAGTAGCTAGACTATGTAAGAATTTCGGAGTAGAAGAGCTGTATCTAGTGAAGCCCGAGGCATCTATAGACGATGAAGCGTACAAGTATGCTATGAGAGGTAGAGATATTCTAAGCAGAGCTATAGTAGTAAGTTCGCTCGAAGAAGCTTTCAGAGACATAGAGCTAGTAGCTTGCACATCATCTATAGTACCTGTAGACAGAGATCTGTTAAGACAGCCTATAGAGTTGAGAGAATTCGTTAAGATCCTGGAGAAATACAGATCCATAGCTATAGTGTTTGGTAGAGAGAGTACTGGGCTGAACAGAGAAGAGCTTAGTAAGTGCCACGTATACGTTCACATAGCGGCAGATAAAGAGTATCCCGTGCTAAACCTGTCTCACGCAGTAGCAATAGTACTATACGAGATCCATAGTATGTATAGTGAGAGAATAAGTGTAGAGAATATAGAGGAGCCACAGCCCGAAGACTATAAGCTCGCCGAGAAATACATCTCCGAGATAGTTGATCTGGTGATGAGAAACGTTGAGAGATCTGAAGAGATTAAGACGTCTCTGAAAAGGATCTTATATAAATCGACTCCGACAAAAACCGAGATCAATCTACTGATAAAGACTCTGAGTAAGATAACTACACTTCTAAAGAGATGCTCTAGAGTCTCTACACCTCCTCCTGAGAATCAAGAGATAAAAGATCAGCCTAGAGAGATCCTCTAACACTTCGATCTTGTTGAGAGCCTCATAGAGACTTGCTCCCACAGACACAGCGCCATGTCCTCTAAGCACAGCTACTGAGACACCTCTATTACTATAGAGCTCGCCAGCCACAGCTTTTGCCAGCTCTACGGAGCCAGGCTCGTATCTGTCTATTACTACTAGAGAACCTATGTAGCTTCTAGCCTCATAAAGTCTCTCACCATACCTCCTATAGATTCTTGTGAGACTCTCTCTAGATAGAATATGAGACAGAGCTACAGCGTAGAAGGGGTGTGCGTGTACGATAGCCTCAATATCATCTCTAGCTCTATATATCTCTAGATGCATTCTGTACTCTGACGATGGTTTTGAACCAAGTACTCTCTCACCTCTCTCAATATCTATTAACGATAGATCCTCTGGTTTTAAACTATACTTATCAACTCCAGATGACGTGATCCAGAATCTCCTTCTATCACTAGCTCTTCTACTAACATTTCCACTAGAAGTTGTTATTAGAGATCTCATGTAGAGTCTCTTCATAATTCTAACAATCTCTCTCCTGATCTCTAGATCCAGCATGTCAGACCATAGAGATTTTCTCTAGAGAGAATTTATATATTAGAAACATCATTAATAATGAGAGTATTAAATGAAGAATAGTAAGATAGAGATCAGATATTCTAACGGTAAATTTATTGTGACAAGAGGGTCCGAGAGATATAGAGAGAGAACTCAACTAGACCCTCTCGAAGTCGCATATCTACTCCAAGAAGATAGAGCGGTGGTATACGATGAGGGAGGGAGAAGCATAGATCTCAGGGACCTTGTATCGCTATTTTCTGAAAAGAAAGAGTGGTGGTTACTATTCACAGTGCTTTACGATCTCTATAAGAGAGGGAGGATTGCTAGAAGAGGTTTTACTGATAGAGATCTTATGATCGAGAGAGAGGGAAAGAAATATCAGATCTATGTTGCAGAAGAGAACGTTTTTATACCTATATCTCTAGTGTTAGAATGGATCGAGAGTTCTATGAGTAAAGGCTTGATCCCTGTGATAGCGGTCGTAGATATGTATGGTGATGTGACTTATTACAAGGCTTCTAAGCATTCTTTCAGAAGGATCGAGAGAGAAGAGCTGTAAACTCTCTAGTATCTGTATGCTTCTATTCTACTCATAATATGATATACCATCTGATCCGGTGAGAGAGCTAGAGAATCAATCCCTCTAGATCTTAATCTTCTCAGTATACTCTTCTCTCTCTCAACTTCTGAGGCTATCTTGATTCTATATATAAGAGTTGCCTCGTCTCTCAGAGCCTTGATATCGTAGAGAGATCTCACGGGCATCAGATATAAAACTCTGTGACCAGAGGATCTCAAGATATCTACTAGTCTTAAAACAGACTCTCTCTCAGAGATAGTAGCGTCGGCAAATATTAAAACTAACACGCTCTCTCTAGAGAGGATTCTCGAGAGAAACATCTCGACTCTGGACATGATATCCTCGGCAAAAACTGAGGTATTATCTGATCCGAATATTATCTCTAAGTCTATCTTTGATAGAACTCTCATCACTTTCAGATAACTATTATAGCCTCTCTCGAATCTCTCAGAAGAATAGACTGTGTGTGGAAGTGCTAGGATTATAGCTTGATAATCAGATCTATATGCCGCGTATCTAGCTATTGAACTGACTACTCTAGCCACCTGCTCGTAGGGTGTTGCTAGATAGACACCTTTAAACATGTCGGGGGAGCAGAGGATTAGATAGAGTATCTTTAGAGATGACTCTCTCTCCATCTCTTTAACGATCAGTCTGTTAAACTGAGCATATTTCCTCCACACGATTCTTCTTATATCATCTCCAGGTCTGTACTCTCTCACAGATCTGAATTCAACACCCTCACCACTCTCTCTAGACCTAGTATAACCTATACCTCTAGCATAGCTGTACAGTCTTCTCAGCGTGGTCGCTTGAACTCTCGGAAAGATCTCTATGTAGAAGATCTCGTGCAACGTCACCTCTACCGACCTGTAGAGACCTAGAGGATCTCTTACAACAGCTTTTAAAGGTCCTATTCTATGTCTACCTACCCTACCTTCGAATACTACTGTATATTCAAAAACATCTCTCGGCAGAATCATGGCTAGAGCTCTTCCTACGCCTGTTCTCTTAATATACTCAGAATGCTCTATAACAAGCTCTACGAATAGCAGGGGTATCAGACTCCTATTCTCAATATTGAATACGATCTTGACACTCTCTCCTTCGGTAGCTCCGTAAACCTCTTTATAGACTTTAGATCTTGTTAAGACAGCTACTGATATCTCTAGATAGCCTCTCAAAGCTATTGCTATGAGAAGTATCAGAGAGCCTAGATATACGAGATCTATCCTCTGTCTTATAATACCATAGACTAATATTGCTACTGAAGAGAAGATATATAGAGAGAACCTTGTTGTGAGTCTCGTGAGAAGAATATCTCCAGCTACGAAGATGTCTGATCACACCTCAGAGAATTTCTTCTCAAGACCACTCCCTATGTCTCTAAGTAGCTTTAAACTCTCGTTTAGAGCTTTCTTAAACACTCTACTCCACAGAGCAAAACTCGTTATCTTAGCCAAGCCTCTCCTGCCAGCCTTATCATAGTATTTATTCATGAAACGCTGGTATCTAACAACTCTTTCTCTATCAATGTTATACTGATTAGATAGATAGTCTGCAAGCCAGGGGCTTCTGAGACTAGTGTCTAGGTATGTATTAAAGATCTCTTCTATGAGATCGTATAAGCTTATAAAATCTCTCTTATCAATCCTGTACCTACCTGATCTTATGCTCTCAACGAGATCTCTGAAATGAAGTATATCTCTATAGACGATCTCTTTATAACTATAATCTCTCATCATAACCTCTCTTCTAAGCCACACAAGCGATATCACAAGTATCAAGAGAATAAATACGAGAGATCTTAAGAAAGAGACGCTTAACAGGTCACTTATAAAACTATTGAACCACGAGACCGCGGGAGGAAGCCACGTGGTAGGATGAAGTATTCTAGCTAGAAACATAGCTATAATCTGAGAGAGAGGTACTAGTCTGAGTAGACTGGGATTGTTTATAGCATCAACAGGATCTATACCGTTATACGCTGACGCGTCTAGTAGTATAATACAATTAACATCTCTATCACATAGAAAATCTAAAGCGTTTTTAAATAGTGTGTAATATGGCTCTCCTCGAGAAGATCTCAGTACCTGATTGAGAAAGATAGATCCATCGCTAAAGACTATTATCTTAGTCTTGTATTTGTCTTCTAGAGCCGCCACAGGGATATTTTGAGATAAATGTATAGGGTGTGGGATCTGTGAGAAAGAGAGATCCTCATAGAAATATAGATCTGTGTTATTAAGTCTGTAAACAATTATGTAGCTAGTCGGTGTAGCGCGATCTTTACTCATAATAAAACCTCTATCAACATATCCAAAGACTCTCACAGAGCTATTCTTACTGATATCTAGTAGAGAAGCTATGTCTAGCGTGAGATTTACCACACTACTATTCTCTCCGCGAAGAGCCTCTAGATCAAAAGATGCTACAGGATACAATAAATACTCTACAGGAAGAATCGTTATATTAAGACCTCTTCGTACAGAGATCCTCTCGCCAGAGGTGTTATAGATATATGTTGAGAGAACGGTTGATCCGTTTATTCTTATACTAGAATCAAATAATTCTAACAATTTATTCGAGTAGTTTCCTTCGTCAGCAATTAACAGGTTAAAATTATCACAGTTATCAGAGACTTTCTTCACGCTCTCCAGAACTCTAGTTGTGTAAGGTTTTTCAGGAGAGATGAGTATTAACACAGCTCTAGAACATGCTGAGATCAGAGTAACTCTAGACCAGTCTGAGACTATAATAGTTCTAGGATACTCTTCTTTGATTCTGATATAGAGATCTGACACTCCTAGAGGACCTGTGTTTAGAGGTGAGGCTCCTAAGTATATTCTCGCTGTGGGAGGTCCTTGCTCCATGACTGCGAGAATACCTATTAAAAAAAGAACTGCTAGAGTGCCACTCATAATAAGTGTGATGTCTCTCTTCTTTCTCGTGACAGAGAGAGCCATAGGAATCACTCTCTTCTCTCACTACTCTCTTCTCTAGCTCTAGAGACGGAGTAGACGTAAGCAGAGATCTTGTATAGATATAGAGATCCTGATAAAAGTGTAAATCCTATGAGAGCTGTTAGAAGAGAAGTTGCTACTAGACCACTCTGCATATATCCTATGGAAATTGTTAATAGAATTATAGAGAGAATCATTATTGCGGAGGCTATTGTCACGTAGATAAGCCATCTAGCAGTGTCAGAGAATCTAATTCTTCTAAGGAACAAACCCCATCACCACTCCTATCGTCTCTATTAGATAGTATAACATGTAGTAATAATTGTAGATAGTAGAAGAGATGAAGTTATCTACGGGGGTTAGTCTGAGAACTCCTTCAGAAGGATTCCAGTTCCAGAGAAGATATGCTGTGAGATAGATCATGAGAATTAGAAATACGCCTACAAGAACTCTTCTCAGAGAGACCTCGTTGAGCGAGATAATAGAGAAGATAGCCTTAGACAAGATCCATGAGAGGATGAAAGATATTAACGCGACAATAGAGCTCCACATCACATTATCATAGCTAGTTATGCTCATTCTGAGAATTCTGTCTATAACACTTATTACAATAGTATACGTGAATGGTGCCAAGAGTATTGCTATAAACAGATCTCGGAGAGAGTTTAGAGGAGACTTGTAGTATATATCGAGACTCGCTATGTCACCGAAGAACTCGTCGATCAACGTTTTCGACGGTTTTAAAATGTAAAGCGCTGTCACACTGTAGAAACCCCATACTAGCAGAGACAAGACTAGCAATATTACTATTGTGAATATAGATATTCCAACAGGATTTCGAGTAATAAAACCAATGATCGGTTCTTCATATATGTTATAAGGTTTTAAACTACTCATCATAATGCTTACTATAGCATTTAGATAGGATACTGAGACGTAAGGTAGTAGCACCACTAGAATCAATACGAGAGTTATAGACCAAACAATTCTGTAGATCCTATTATAACCTTTGCTAAGGCTTCTCACATAGTTCAACTCTCCAGATCTATATTCTATGTTAAACACGTCGTATAATAGTAGAGATACTAGAACAATAATTGATAATATGATTTCTCTAACATCATATCTCTCAGAAGAGATTACAAACAACATCATTATAGTAGCTAGAGCAGGTCTTGGTATCACCACTAGGATCAGTGCTAGCAGAGATATTAATGAGCTCATCATCAGACCAATCAATTGTAGATACACTGATAGAGATCTGGCGGAAGAGATAGTGTTATAGATTATCTCGAAATCTCTCACAGAATTCACTACTATAGGATAAGAGATCAAGAGTATAAAAACTCTTACAAAGATCGCTAGAGAAAGCTTAAGTAGATCCAAGCTATCTCCTCTCATTCTTACTTAGCTCATCAAAACTCTTGATAGCCTCTTCGTCTAGAGCAGAGCTAGACACTCCACCATACCTAGATAACTCATACACTCTCGTAAGTCTTTCGAAAGCCTTGATCTCTCCTCTAGCTCTAACAACTCTCATTAGATATTCTCGATGAGTCTCGCTATCAGATCTAGGTATTCTTCTTGAGAGTATCCTAACAGCCGCCCAATAGAGCTTTATAGGTAGAGGCAGACTATACATTGTCTCAATTTTCAAACTTCTACTAGTAATAACCCTGCTTATGATGTTCTTGATAGGATTAAAACCTAGTATCATCAAAGCTATTATAGATATGCTAAGAGCAGCTAGAATAGCTAGCAGAACTAAGAGCATAATAGAGCTTATAGGAACTCCAGGTGTTATAAGATGCACGCTCTGAGAATTGAGGGAGTTAAGAGAAGAGAATCTAACTCCTCCCACGCTACTGGGAATATTAATGTTGCCACTAGTGTTTCTCATAGCGATTCCCATAGCCTTTGCTAGGATGTCTGAATATGTCTTATCAAGCATCACTCTGACAAGCTCGAGTTCTCTCTCGCTGAGAGTATTAGATATGTTGTAGGCGTTTTTCTCTAGCGATATTCTCTTTAATAGTTCTAGAGCTGCTAGATATTCTCTAGAAGAGATTCTGCCAGAGAGATACATCTCATCGATCCTTGACGAGTATTGATTGAATAATAGATAGAAAGTCTCTAGATCAGATCTATTGAGGTTCTCTATAAGACTTCTCAGCTCAGAATCTCCTACATATGAATAGAGATCAGGAGTATTAGAGTTCATTATAATCTCTATACCTGTATACACATCGCTACCAATAATCTCTTTTCTTCTAAGACTATCCAGTATAGAGGTGTTTCGAGAGAGAGTCTCTCTGAGACACTCAATATTACTACAACTACTGGTCAACTCTTGCAGATCTTTCAGACTACTAAGAATATTATTTAAATCTTTTAAAGAGATATTCAATGGTGTTGTGATAGACATATTTTCTGGGAAGCCTATTGTGTGTCTCTCTTCATATACATTCTCGGCTTGAACTAATGCTACTATCTGAAAAGCTAATAAGATCCATGATAGTAGCAGTGTTAATGTGAGACTTCTAGATAGCTGGGTTGTCATTGGGTTATACTCTCTAAAAACTTTTCGTATGAAAGATTATATTAATAATCTCTTGTTATCAAGGTTTTGGAATAGGAGTCTTAGATAAGATCTGATCGATGATTTTTTCAGGTGTCACACCTTCAACTTCATACTCGCTCTTGATTATTATGCGATGAGACATAACAGCTTTAGCTATTCTCTTTATATCATCTGGTATAACATAGTTTCTACCCTCTATATACGCCATAGATCTTGCTAGTTTAATCATGGCTATACCAGCTCTAGGAGAACCTCCTAACCTAACTGAAGGATGTTTTCTAGTAGCCTCTACTATGTCTGCGACATATTTATATATACTCTCATCGACTCTAACACTCTTCGCATCTCTCATGTGAGCGAGTAGCTCTTCTCTGGATATTATAGGCTTTAGACTCCTAGCTCTCTCTTCGATCTCGTCTATCTTACTCATAATCTTTATAAAGCCTTCGGTAGAAGGGTAGGTTGAGCTGATCTTGACTAAGAAACGATCCAGCTGAGCCTCCGGTAGAGGAAACACTCCCTCAAACTCTAACGGGTTTTGAGTTGCTATCACCATGAAAGGTTCTTCGAGGGGTAGAGTTTCTCCCTCGATAGTGACCTGTCTCTCTTGCATAGCTTCTAAAAGAGCGCTCTGAGTTCTCGGAGACCCTCTATTAATCTCATCTACGAGAATAATATTAGCGAATATAGGACCTTTTCTAAGAACAAACTCACCTGTCTTCTGATTATACACATAGGATCCCAATATATCGCTAGGGAGAAGATCTGGTGTCATCTGGATTCTTTTAAAACTAAGATCAAATAATCTAGCTATTGTCTTAGCAGTTAATGTCTTCGCAATACCTGGCACACCTTCTACTAGCGCGTGCCCTTCTGATAGTAGAGTGGATATTAACAGAGATATCTCATATTCTCTCTCGATCAGAATATCAGAGACTATTTCTAATACTCTCTTCAATATACTACTCATGAAGCCACCTTATCTGTGATATAGTGTTTCTCATTCTTAAATATGCTAGTCGCAGTTATTAAGAAGACATATAACCTCTCCTGATAATCTGCCTATCAATATTTTATAGTTCTCGTAAGGAAAGATCCCTGTTGCTATCACTCCATCTATACTCTTCAAGACGCTATTCAGCTTCAAAAGATCCTCTGCAGAACTCTTTAAGATAACATCTGCTAGAATATTCCCATTGTCACTTATCACAGGACCTAACTTACCCTCCGAGGATCTGAGTTTTAATTCTAAGCCTAGACCCTCGATTCTTCTCTTCACATAATTATAAGCGTACACAGCTATCTCGATAGGCACAGAACCTCTCTTACCCAGTCTCTCTACAAGCTTCTCCTCGTCAGCTATTATAACTCTACTTCTGGCACTTAGTAGAACTATCTTCTCTCTAAACAAAGCACCACCGCCACCCTTCAATAAATTGCCCGACAGATCTATTTCATCGGCGCTGTCTATCGCTATGTCTATCTCTTCCGGGGGCATGTCTGTAATTACACATCTAGCGCCTAGTTCTTTTAGAGCTAGCGTGGTGTCATAGCTTGTAGAGACAAAACATTTGTTGCGTAATAGATCTTGTGGTATGATGCTTAAGAAGAGTTTCACTGTAGATCCACTGCCAATACCTATCAGATCAAACCCTGTTTTAATGAGGTTCTTGAGAGCCTCTTCAGCCGCCTTCCTCCTGGCTCTCAAGATCTCTTGGGATAAATCTTTAACCATATTTAACACAACCGATATTATATTAGGGCTAAAATTAAATTCTCAGAAGAGCCAGTCAGACGTTGTGTAGGGAGATAGTTTGAGCAGGTGTCCTGACAAGCCTGTGAGTATAGATGAGATAGATATCCCGAGCGTTGTTAGAAGTGTTGTGAAGAGAAGATTCTCTTATCTAACACCACCACAGGCAGAGGCTATTAGAAGAGGCTTATTCAGCGATAAGAACATGCTGATAGCAACACCAACGGCTAGTGGGAAGACTCTGATCGCTTATATGTCTCTACTCTACGCGTCTTCTAGAGGTTTTAAGAGTATATACACAACACCACTTAAAGCTCTAGCCTCAGAGAAGTACGACGAGGTGAGAGAGCTGGCTGGTGAGATAGGGTTGAGAGTGGGGATCAGTACCGGGGACTATGATAATCCTGGAGAAGAGCTTGAGAAGTATGATATACTTGTCACAACCTACGAGAGACTTGATTCTATACTGAGACTCCGACCTGAGTGGCTTAACAAAGTCAAGACCATAGTGATCGATGAGATTCATTTGCTAGGAGACAGCGATAGAGGTCCTGTCATAGAGATGATCATAACAAGATCTAAGAGAATGAATATACAGATAATAGGGCTGAGCGCCACAATAGGGAACCCTGAGGATATAGGCGGATGGATCGGTGCTGAGGTTGTGAGATGTAATTGGAGACCAGTGCCTCTGATAGAAGGCTACTACGATAAGAAGCGTGGTAAAATATATTTTAAAGATGGTAGAGAAGAAGATGTTATAGGAGATCTTGTCAGTCACGTAGTCTCGCGGGCTGTCAAAGACAACTACCAGCTCTTAATATTCAGACAATCTAGAAGAGAAGCTGAGTCTCTCGCAATTAAAATAGCCTCAGAGCTAGGTCTGCTCGCAACAAAGATCCCTAGGAGTGAGATTAGCGAGGCTATTAATATGCTGAATCAGGAGGTCTCTTCTAGAGTAGAAAGAGAGATGCTATCGAAACTATTTACGAAAGGAGTATCATTTCATCACGCAGGACTTTCTCTAGAGGCTAGAAGAGTGATTGAGAAGAGTTTTAGAGAAGGGTTTCTCAAAGTAGTGGTGGCAACACCAACACTAGCAGCAGGAGTTAATCTGCCTGCGAGAAGAGTTGTCATATACACTTATAGATACGAGAGAGGGTATTACGAGCCTATATCAGTCATGGAGTATAAGCAGATGTGTGGTAGAGCTGGCAGACCTCAATACGATCCTTATGGAGAGGCTATTATAGCGGATCTAGACCCTGATACTGCTGAGAGATACATAACATCTGAGCCTGAGGAGATATTATCTTCATTGAACAACGAGAGGTCTCTCAGAATACATATTCTAGCTCTGCTAGCATCAAAATACGCCTCCAGTATAGAAGAGCTGGCAGATATAATGATGAATACTTTCTACACTTATAAGAATATGAGAGGGTCTTTCGTTAGAGATTTTTGGATAGCGATAATCCGAAGAATCATAAGATCTCTCGAGAACTATGGTATAGTAAAAGGAGATAAAGATAGGATCTTTACGTCAAGGCTGGGAGAGCTAATATCAAGTCTATACATAGATCCTCTGACTGCTATGAGAGCTATAGAGTTGCTCTCAGAGATCATAGATAGAGAAGTAGAGGAGATATACTATCTTCACATCATAACACTAACACCTGACTTCCAAAGGAATATAAGCAGAAGAATTAGAAAGAAAGAACTTGTCGAGAGGTTATATGAGAGGATTGAGAGAGGAGAGATCCCTCCAATACCTGATGATCTAGATGAGGAATTATATGTCTCGGCATATCTCTACGCTGAGGCTCTGAACATGTGGATAGACGAGGTAGAAGAAGATAAGATTATGACAGAAACAGGGCTACCTCTAGGAGATCTCAGAGTGGCTGTAGAGACAGCCACATGGATCGCTTACGCGTTATATAGAGTTTTAGAAGAGAAGAGAATGAAGGATCATGCTGAGAGATTAAGAGTGTTGTCCGCAAGACTGGAGACAGGAGTCAGAGAAGAGCTGCTCGACTTAGTTCAACTGAGAGGTATTGGGAGGGTTAGAGCTAGAGCTCTGTATAGGGCTGGCGTTAGGAGTGTGAGAGATCTTAAGAATCTGAGATTAAACGAGATTCTCTCTATAGAGAGTATCAATAGAGGCACTGTGAGAGAATTATGCGATCAGATATCTGATGCAGTATTCTGTAGAGAGCTTAAGAACACATCACTTTTCTAAGATAGGCATGATAATATACTTCACGTAAGAGATCTTTAGCTTGCCTATGTCTCTTATCAGACTCTCAATTCTGCTAACAACACCTCTCGCCACCAGGATCTGTGTGCAGTATCTCTTAGTCAAGTGTACATGTTGCATTGATATTATTATATCGAGATACTCGTGCTGTACATCGATTAATCTCTCGTCAAGCTCGTGAACCTCGTGATCATAGTATATTACTATGACACCGAGAGCCTCTGATTCTTTGTCATATCTAACCTTATGAGAGGCTATAAAATCTCTGAGAGCTTCTTGAACACCCGCAGATCTATTCCTAAAACCTCTTTCGTTCACGATCTTTATAAACTCTTCATAAAGCTCTACAGGTATTGAAACCCCGATCTTGACAACTCTGCTCAGAGAGATCCCTATTTAATTATGGTTTTACTTTTTAATATTAAAAAAACTAGTGTAGATAATAGTTGTATGGTATCAGGTTAATGTCGCTAACTCCTTTGCTTAGAGAGAATCTTAGACTGCTCATCAGATCGAGTAGAAAAACTGATTTCACGCCATATCACATGATCAGAGCTTTATATCTGCTAAGCGTTGAAGGACCTCTAGGTAGAGGTTTAATATCTAAATATCTCGGGCTAGGAGAAGGTTCTACTAGAAATCTAATGAGAAAACTAAGAGATCTAGGCTTGATAGAAATAGATCTTGTTGCAGGCGGATTCTTAACCGAGAGAGGAGAGGAGTTGGTTAGAGAGTGGAGTAGTATCATAGTTAGTAAGTGTATCGAGAGAACAGATCTAGTCTCATGGAGATACGTAGCTATTCACAGAATATCTAAACAGGCTGAGAGAACTATTCTGAGAGAATATACGAGAAACATTTTATTGTTGAGAGATGAGCTTGTAAAAAGAGGGTGTTGTGGAGCTCTTATAATGAGAATAGTAGAGGGAGAGCCCAGACTCTTAAACTCCAGAGGAGAGCCTGAGTATAGTATCAAATCGACTGAGCTGGGTTCTAGAATAACTGAGTTATGCGATGATCTGTGTATTGCCACAGGCTCAGATAATAGCTGTGTAGAGGCTGAGGCTTGCATATGGAATCTGCTAGTAGAAGTCATATTGCAGAGAGAGGTGTAAGTCTATATTTATAGCATTATATACCGGTGGTAAAGATAGTCATTACGCTCTTTTCAAAGTTCTGAGAGAGTATGATCTGGGAGAGGGATTGCTATTAAATATAAGGTCAGAAAAAGAGGATCTATACTTACTGCACACTATAAATAGCAGGTGGGTTGACACTCATGCTCAGCTGATGAGCATGCCTATTAGAGTATTTTATATAAGAGGCGATGATGAGAAGAGAGAAGTAGCAGAGATCATATCAAAAGTTGCTAGAGAGACTAATGCTAGGTATCTAGTCTCTGGCGTTATAGCCAGCAGCTTTCAGAAGAGAATCTTAGATTCTATAGCATCGATCAACGGACTGGAGCATTTATCACCTCTATGGGGATCTGATCAAGAGAGATTACTACGAGAAGAAGTGGTTAAAGAAAGAATCGAGTTTATCATAGTAGCTGCACAAGCAATGGGTCTGACCGAGGGATGGGTTGGCAGAGTTATCTCGAGCGAGAGAGATGTTGAAGAGTTGATAAGATTGTCAAGAAGATACGGCTTCTCACCCGTGGGCGAGGGGGGAGAGTATGAGAGCTATGTTATATCATCCCCTCTATTCAAGGGAAAGAGAATCCGAGTTGATGGAGTGAAAAAATGGTATAAAGCTGGGTGGGGTTACTTCTATATTGAGAGAGCCGAGATCATATGATTCGCTACTATTGAGATAATATTACTATTCCAGACGGGTTTCTTATTAACAAAGTTAGTGTTTCGAAGATCCTGTATCTATAACTCTCTTCCTCAGGACCTATAAACTCTAACTCTCCATCAGCCCCAACGATCAATTCTACAACAGAGGGGTCTGTGGATAGTATGACAGCTTTATCAGCAGATAGCTGAGGTAGTACTACTATTTCTCTTACAAGATTCTTTACTCTCTCTAACTCTAGTACTCCTGTCTTTTCAAAAACTCTGAGTAGCTTGATATATCTTTCCGGGTTTAATATAAGAATATAGGGCTCAGGAACGCTCTTATCGGCTAGAACTCTTATTGCTTGACTGATCTCTTCTATCGCAGAGCCTGGAGTATCCCATGAAGAGATCTTGACTATATTAGCCTCTTTACACTCTAACAATCTCTCAATTACGACCTTATCTTCATCATACGCTAGTCTCTGAGAGGCTATGACAGCTGATGTGAGGTCGGGCTCTTCGCCTAGATCTCTCCAGGCATACACAGATCTCTTACTCAAGTCAAATATGTAGCTTAGAGTAGTTAATTCAATGATTCTTCTGCCGCTAAGAGAGACCTTGTTTTTCTCGCTACTAGTGCTCTCTAAGATCGCGATATCTCTGCCCACAGGAATCTTTCTTACCGATAGATATCTTCTCAGCTTCATCACATTCTTTCTACTCTCGCGTGTCTTCTCGCGTATTTTATCTATTAATTTCTCCTCAATATCACTAGAGTCTTCTTTATTTAAACTATTCTTCTTATCGCTGCTCTCTTTTCTCTCAGTTAAGCTCTTAATCTCTTCTTCACCTCTTTTTAAAGCTTCTACTTGCCCAGGATCTATATTTTTTAGTATTGCTAGAAATTCTCCTAAGTGAACCTTCTCTTCGTCTGCGATATCTTCAAATACTCTTCTCACATCAGGATCCTCTATTAATCTGGCGAATTGAAGATAGAGATTTATAGCATCAATCTCTGCAGCCATAGCAATTCTGATCGCGTCAGCGATCTCTTCTCTACTCAATTTCTTCTCTCTAGTAATATCTAATGGATTCTTTGAAAACACAACGGTTCACCTAGTTAAGTTCTGGGAGGAAATTATTAAGTATTTTATATCACAATAGATCTATATGGAGCCTAGTCTATCCCATATAAAGTTAATTACCTCTTCATGCTTAGGCACTTCGTAGGAGCCTAGCCTACTTATCTTCAGGGCGGCTGTGGCATTAGCGTATATAATTGCTTTCCTAAGACTATATCCTCTCAAAACCCCGCATATAAAGCCTGCGGCAAAAGCGTCTCCAGCGCCTGTGGTATCTACTACTCTCTCTACTCTCAAAGCCGGTATATGCTCCTGGAGATCTCTGCTAGACACATAGACCCCCTCTCCACCCAGCTTTACTAGAACGATTCGAGGGCCAACGGATCTTATTATCTCAGCCGCTTTCTTAAAGTCCTTCTCACCAGTCATATAGTAAGCTTCTAAAGAGTTTAGCATGACAATGTCTACCTGCTCTAGTATTCTTCTAAGAGAGTCTACTCCTTTTTTAGAGAGAACTCTGCCAGGATCCCATGAGACCGACAGATCATATTTTTTAGCTATCTCTATAGCTCTAAGTGATGTGTCTATTCTCAGACTAGCTATGTGCATATGTTTTGATCTGGCTATTATCTCCTCGTCTATCTCTTCCGGCTCTAGCTCTTCTGCAGATCCTTTGAAACCGTACATAATAACCTCTCCAGAAGAATCTATAGCCACTACGGTAAAGCCTGTCTTACCCCAAGAAACTCTGAGACCTCGAGTGTCAACCTCTTCTCTTAACAACTCATCAACTATAATTCTGCCAAAGTTATCAAAACCGATCTTAGCTATTATACCACTCTTAAAACCTAGTCTCCTCACACCTATAGCCGTGTTAACAGCCGAGCCGCCGGCACCCCATTTCTGCTCTAAGACGCTGCTTTCTTGATCTGCTTGGGGAAATGATTCTACTCTGATTCTTATATCTACTAGAGCGTGTCCTACTGTGACCACGTCTAGCGATTTCTCTGAAGACATGTAGTTCTCACTCTACTAATCTAGCTACTTCTTCTACACTCTTATCTTCGTGGATTATCATTTTCAAAGCTCTGATCATGGATCTAGGGTCTCTGTGCTGAAAGACGTTTCTACCAACAACAACTCCATTAGCTCCAGCATTCATAACAGCTCTAACATCTCTTAGAAAATCTACAGGATCATCTCTGGCTCTCCCTCCACTCATTAGAATAGGTATGCCTGACGCGACTCTAACTACCTCTCTAAAACTCTCCTCGGAACCTGTATAGTAAGTCTTGATCAGATCTGCACCACTCTCGATAGCAGCTCTAACTCCATACTTAACCACTTCAGGATCATACATGTTCTTAATAGCAGAGCCTCTAGGATACGCTAGCTGTAGAGCTGGTAAACCGTATCTCTCTGCGGTGAGTCTAATGCTAAACCATCTCTCGAGCATTATATCTTCATACTCACTACCCCAGTAGACGGTTGCGGCAACAGCGTCAGCCCCGACCGCTACGGCATCTCTTACATATCCAAACACACTCTGAACAAGTCTCTGAGGCTCGGGTCTCAGACTAGTCTTCCCAGTGACCTTTATTATCATAGGCACTCTACCACCCCATATATCATATGTCATCGACGCTATTCCTAGAGTGGTCATTATAGCATCAACACCTTCTTCAACCACGTTTTTAACAACAACCCTAGGATCAATTCTATCGCTGGGGAAATCGCTGGGTCCGTGCTCAACCCCGTGATCAAATGCGAAGATAAGAGCTCTATTATTCTTAAGAATCTTATTTAACCTAATATGTTTACCAATATCGTTGTAAGCTCTTCTCAACATGTTTATCATAATCAACTATACATAGTATTCTTAAATATTTCGCATCACGCAGATCTTTAGCATATCTAGCCTAGCTCTCTCGCGAGAGAATATAAATACATTCAGAATAATGGTATAGTAGCTGTGAAACACGCGTAAGTATAGATCTGTGGGGTCTATATGAGATTAGAAAAGCTATTAATGTTTTTAGAAGCTTTCTTCGGAGGCTTCTACGTGGCTATAACGAGGAACATGTTTGTGCCTATGCTTGTCTACTATGGCTACTCTCTAACACAAGTAGCATATGTGATAATACTGTCTGGAGTTCTAGGTGTACTCATCTCGCTACTCATGTATAGATATCCTCAGATCGTGTCTCGAAATCCTAAGTCACTACTCCTCACAACCCACGTACTCGAGAGAGTGTCATGGTTCACACTACCACTACTCTTAGACCAGCCGATTCTGCTTTCGATAATGTATGGTGTGGCTCAGAGTATCACTATACCCGTAGGAGTGCTTCTTAACTATGCTCTCTTAGCATTATTTAGTGAAGAGAGAGATTTTACCGATATAACTATACTGAGAACAGCTGGAGGATCTGCGTCATCGATATTAGGGCTAGGTCTGGGGGTCTATATCTCAACATACATATCTCCTCCAGAGGTTTATATACTCTCTTATCTCACAGCATTTGTAGTAGGTATTCTCGGAAGTATCTCGCTACTCCCTATCAACATCTCAGAGAGAGAATCAGTGGTGAGAGAGAGTTTAGAGTCTTATGCTGAGGAAGTTGAGATTAGGAAGATAAATACTTTCACAATGTTATCTCTAATGAACATAGGAGCTAGCATACTTGGCATAGCGTGGACTCCTCTACTAAGAGAGCTAGGGGCTCCGCTGAACATACCTATAACACTCGGTCTCGTAGGAAGTATTGGAGGTGTTATAGGACCTTATATATGGAAGGGTTACAAAATGTACCTGCTAGCAATGTTGATTAACGCGATCACTGTTGTTTTAATACCACTAACACCTCTCCTATATCTTCATCTCTTATACTCATTTATACTCTCTGCAACATTTGTAGGAGCCAATCTAATTGGGGCGAGCATATATTCTAGGTATGTTAGGTCTATCGGCATAGTCAGAGCCTCAACATTTCTGACAGCGTCAGCGGCTGTTGGTATGCTCGCCTCCTCTATCGTGGGCGTGTTTGTGAGAGGAGACATACTAATAGCTTTATTAATAAGTTCTATAACTAGATTCGCCGCAACAGCTATAGCTGGCATAGCTATTCCTGAGACCGCTATAGTGCCTAGAGAGGTTGCATATGGTTATGCCAGACTGATCTATACTACGACTATACTAGGCTATACCTTCACCGTAGAAACATCGATTCGCACGTTAAAACTGACGCTCCAGATAATAGCTTTTACAGTGCTCTTAACGCTCATATACATCATATATAGACTAGGATTTATCTTATACAAGGGTGTTTAGAGTGATTATACTAGCAGATCAAGAGATTATCACTAATACCACCACACCTCTAGGAGTGAGAGGTGTGATTGAGAGTCTATTAACAGAACTATTAAGAGAGCTACAAGTCGTCTTACCACAGATCTTCGTGGCTCTGATAATAGTTCTCATAATACTATTCTTGGCCAGGTATCTGAACAAATTTGTTAGAAGCGTACTCAAATACACAGGGATCGAAGATAGTTATAAGAAGATCTCTGTGGAACCTCCTCGAATACCACTCTCAGATCTTGTGTTGGTCGTTGTTGATGTAGGACTATTTCTACTAGCAGCTACTATTGTTCTCAGAATATTTCTGAGCTATGATCCTGTGTTGATTAATAGTATAATCGATATACTGTGGAGATTTGGTAGCTTTATAATCATTATGCTAATATTCATGACAGGACTAGATCTTATCATTAGAATAACGAATTTCGAGAGAAAGACTGAGATACTCTTCTATCTGATAGCTCTGTTTCTAGGGGTATCTCTGATAATAGACCTGACAAACTTGTCACAATCTATTAAAAGCGCGCTAGCTCAAGGAATAGCTGTGGGGATCGGTATTTCTATAAGCGTGTTTATCATATGGCTCTTCTTCGGCGAGTATATTGAGAGATACTTGTCTTCGCGAGAGAAGGAGAGTGGTGTTTAGAATATTTTAAGTGTCTATAGCTAGTTTAAGTGGAGTAGCACCTATGTTTATTGACATAGGCTTTCTACTAGACTTAGTATATGTTATATTTCTACTTGTCGGAGTAACAATACTCTATATATTGATCCATAGGTACGTGATAGGAGTCTTACGAAGGAGAGTTAGAAGAGCTATTATGTTTATATTTGACTTTATCTTGATACTCTTCATAGTATCTATAGTTATAGGAGGAGTAGCCTCTCTATATGGTTTTAGAGAGGTCTTTGCTATCGTCTTCGGCTTATTTATCATAGGAATTCTCATAGTGTTAATAGGCTCTAGACATGTGCTTGAGGAGTATATGAGTGGAGTGTTCGCTACTGAGATACATGATCTGAGGATCGGAGATTATATCGAGATAGATCATTTCAGAGGTCACATAGTAGCTCTCAACGAAACATCAATAGTCATACGAGACTCTCACAGAGACTTAGTATATATACCCTATACTAAGATTCTTCACACACCTTTCAAGAGGTTCAGAGTAGAGGAGGGTCACGAGATCATCATACCTGTTATAATACCATATACAACAGATCTTAAGGATCTTAGGGAGGAGATTAAGAAGAGATCACAAGAACTTGGTGTTGAGAATGTTAGAGTCTCTATCGAGAGTTTTGGCGAGAGAAATATAAGAATGATAATAAGAGGTATAATAAGAGATCTCAGAAGAGAAGAGGATATACGATATGCTCTACTAGACGAGATATACAGCATGGCTTTTCGTAGAGAAAAGTAACCGCCCCACCCCGAGAGTAGTTCGGGGCTTCATAGCAGGTTGCGACGTTTGATATCAACATGCTCAGCCCATGGCTTCATCGGCCTCGGAACTCTTTTCATCGGAGCCCATATCATAGGTCTCTACTAGCTCGGAGGTGACTCCAGCTCACAGCTAGCCTATCTTTTTACTCGCTGCTGCGAGAGAATCTCGCATCTCGAGGTGTTTCACGCTCACAACGCGAGCAGGTTTCGAAGATCCGGCGAGCGTGAAATATCTCGATAATAAACTCGGCAACAACCTTTAAACCTATATGAAGTCAAGAAACAGTTGTAGAAGGCTTACTTTTTCCAATGATCCTGGTTTGTATAGTATACATTATCAAACCTGCAAACACCCATAGACCTATGATGCCGAGTGCGTAGTACTTCTCTAGAAATGCAAAGCCTAGCGCAACCCCGATCATGGGAACGCCTATTATCACGGTTATAGGAATCTCTTTGATTCTGGGAGTGATAAAGCCTCCATAGAGAACTCTTCTTCTAGAGAGTACAGCGAGAGATATTGCTACTATTAGATAATTGATCAGAGAACCTATAGCGTAAAGCTCGATTATAATCGTGATCTCTCCAGGGCTTAGAAGTAGGATCGCTATTAAGTATGAGAGAGTTAGAGAAACATATGGAGTTCTAAATCTCTTATGAATCTTACTCAGCCCTCTATAAGTTAGATTATCTAGAGATAGTATGTATAGAAGTCTTGAGAAAGACACGTAACCCGTGAGAGAAGCCATGAGCATTATCAGAATTATATCTAGAGTGACAAGAGGTACCACCAGATCTTGTATAAGAGGTGTTTCTCTAGCTATTAAGAGTATTGCAATAGCTGGGTCTTTATAGAGCTCTGTATAAGAAACTCTATTCATTAACACCATAGAGATCAAGAAGCTGAATAAAGCTCCTATGAGTATCACGAGAAAAGTTGCTCGAGGAATCTGAATGAGAGGTTTTTTAGCTTCGCCAGCCAGCTGTCCTATAGCGTCAAGCCCTGTGAAGCCTCTGGACGCTAGTGCTAGCGCATACAATATATTGAGTGAAGATATACCACTCCAGCTAAATTTAGGAAAAGCATAGAGCTGCTGGTCCCGGATTATTATAGCAGTATTGAACAGCAGAATAGAACCTATAGCGAGAATATCTAACATAGCAATTCTGCTAGCAACTGTAGCAGACTCTCTTATACCAATTAGAGTTAGTATGTAGAGAGCTGTTGCGAAGAGTATAGCTAGAATATTCTCTGGAATATAAGCTGTGATGTTAATATTATAATACTCTAAAGCCTTGCTCATATAGATCGCTGTATCTAGTGTTCCATAGCCTACCATGATGATCTGGTCTAGAGCTAGTAGCCAAGTAGATATGAATCCTATGAAAGAACCTAGAGAATACTTCACGTATATATAAGATCCTCCGGTCTCTGGGAAGTGAGATCCCATCTCGCCATATATAAGAGCTATTATGATCATTAGAGCTATAGCGTAGAGTGCTACTAGAAAAAAGTTTTCAGCAGCGTAAAAAGCTATGAAGCCTATTAAGAGATAGTATGTTGACTGAGAATCGCTGTGAACAAGTGAGTATATATCAAAAGTGCCTAACTCTCTCTTCAGCCAGTCTTTTCTCAACCCCATCTCATCTAACCAACTCTACTAAGTCTTCTGTGCGACCTATAGCTATTAAGTAATCACCCTCTTGAATAATCTCTTCAGCTGAGTTGAGAACTTCATCAGATCTTCTAATTATCACAATACTCACGTTATGCTCTCTCTCTAGCTCTCCAATACTACTTCCTATTATCTTCATATCTCCCGTGACCAGACATTCAAGCATTGAGATATTTCCTCTGACCTGTGTGATTCTGTAGAATTTCAACGATAGAAACCTCTGGACTCTGCCGAGCACGCACATAGGTATACTTATGACGTTTAGACCTTCTCTCTCAGCCTCTTCTATCAACTCGCTACTCTTCAGAGACACGATAACGATCGGCACTCCTTGAGACTTAAAGAATCTTGCGAGTCTCATATTTAGAGTCTCGTCAGGCGAGATCATTATAGAAGTCTCTACACTACTAAAATCTATGTCTCTAAACAACTCTAAAATCTCGTCCTCGCTACTAAGATCTCTCTTTGATATCACGCGAATATACACAGGCTTCTCAACAAATATCTCGCCTCTCTCCTCTGAGGTTAAGACGTGAACTATGTAGCCATTCTCAACTAATATATCCGCGAGCCTGAGCGAAGTATCATCCATACTGTCTAGTAGGATAGCCTCTTTTCTCAAACCGATCAGCCTATCTCATCTCGGTTCTCTATCACACCCATAGAATAGTAATATATTTAAAGTTCTTTATATAGCTTATTTTAGATCTGTTTTAAATAAGTGAAAACTCGAATCCTCTATTTCTTCCTCTAGAAAGTTCTAAAATATATTCTCCAGGTAGTAGATTGTTGATCTTTTTTAAAGTCTCTTCAGTCTCCTCTTCTAGCACTGGTATAAAGATTGTGGGACCCATACTACTTAAACCATACTCTATTCTCTCTCTATCTAGATGTCTAGCCAGTCTGATAATAGACTCATCCTGAATCTTCCATTCAACAGATTTAAACCCTATATCTTGGATTCTTCTTAAATGTCTCTTAAACATTGTTATATTGCCTCTCTTAACAGCGTTTAGAAGACCCATGAAAACGTGGTATGAAACTTCATAGACTTCTCTGATATCTAGTGGAGTGTTATCTTGAAAGACGCTCAACTCTCTAGAACCGTATATACGAGCGGCTGTTCTAGGTCTCACGAGTATGAATCTCCATTTGTCTGGTATGTCAGCTCTCTCTAATAGTACAGGAGGCGGAGCCTCGGAATAGTCTGAGGGTAAGAAAGATCTCTTCTCTACATCTCTTAAATGACCTCCGTCAATGATGAAGCCTCCCATCGCGAAACCGTAGACCCCGATCCCCGAAGTACCACCTCTCCTAACTATTCTCGCCAGTTCTACTATAGACGGTGTCTCGCCTCTCTCAATAAGCCAAACACCTACAGCCACTGATAGGCACAGCTGTGTCGTAGAGCCTAAGCCTATGTGAGGTGGGTAGAATCTCTTAAATCTGATATTATAACTAGATCTAGATCTCAAGTATCTCTTGGTTCTATCTAAACAATTCTGCGCAACTCTCTTAATCTCTTCACAACACGCCGTGTCGCAGGTGCTAAGAAACTCTATGCTATCTCTATCTGATTCTCTTACAGAGGTTAAGAAGTAGGGTTCTTCTAACACTAGACCCGCGCCCCCGTCTATGAGACCCCACGTACCATTCAGATCTATTAGAGTGATATGAATTCTAGAGACACTTCTTATCTCTATCTCACGCATCTCTATACTCTCACTTAAAATCTAAGCGCTTCGGGTCTATTAAATTGAATTCTCTCTCTGACTCTCGGTAGAATCTCTTTTTCAACTCTCTCAACGAAATCTTCTGGTAATTTCTTGAATAGAGGCTCTATCTCTTCAGAGATTCTCGTTCCAGGCTCGAGAGGATGAAAAGCTCTCTTACCCAAGACTATCTCTTCTATCTTAATCTTCACACCTAACATGCTCCATAGTCTCTCTGATGCTGAAGGTGTGAATGGGTATAAGAGTAGTGCTAGCAAACCCACTATGTTGGCTGACAGATATATCGTGGTAGCGGCTCTCCTAGGATCTCTTTTGATCTCGTCCCAAGGAGCTCTTCTATTCAGATACTGATTTCCTAATCTACCTATATTCAAGATCCTCTCGAGAGATTGTTTTACTTTGAATCTTAACATGAGATCTATGTACTCACGATAATTAGAATCAACCCCGGCCCACGTGTCGCGATCTATATCGTCGTACTCTCCAGGCTCGGGTACTGTAGAGTTGAAGAATCTCTTTATAAACATAAGGACTCTGTGAACAAAGTTACCTATATCATCATTTAACTCACTATTTACTATTCTGTAGAACTCTTTCCAACTAAAATTAGTGTCTCTCTCCTCAGGTCTGATCCTCATTAGAGCATATCTCCAGTAGTCAGCGTCGGGTATTATCTCGAGAGCTTCATCGATCCATAGACCTATTCTTCTACTCTTACTAAATTTCTCGCCCTCATATAACACGTACTCTGTCGAAGAGATCTGGTATGGAAGAGGGTAAGACTCGCCAGAGGCTATGAGCATAGCAGGCAGAATCACTGCGTGAAAAGGTATGTTATCCTTGCCAATAAAATATACTGTCTTAGTCTCCGGGTCGAGCCAGTATTCCTCAAAATTTCTACCATTTCTCTCTAGATACTCTTTCGATGCTGATAGATAGCCTAGGAGAGCGTCAAACCACACGTATATAGTCTTATTCTCAGCATCTTTGAAAGGAGCTTTTATACCCCACTGAGTGTCTCTCGTGACAGCTCTAGGTCTCAAACCCTCCTTGATCCATGAGAGAGAGTATCTCTTGACTCTCTCATCCAGGTTATTATTATTCTCAAGCCACTCACGTAGTCTATCCTCAACTCTCCTAAGATCAAAGAACCAGTGGATAGTAGTTTTATAAACAGGCCTAGAGCCGCAGAAAACACATCTAGGATTTATAAGGTCTGTAGGGTCTAGCAGAGCACCGCAGTTGTCGCACTGATCCCCTCTAGCCTCTGGATAGCCGCACTTAGGACATGTTCCTATAATAAATCTGTCTGGAAGAAAGATCTTATCATTCTCGCAGTAAGGCAGAGTCTGCTCTCTCGGATATATAAAGCCTCTCTCCTCGAGCTTCTTCATAAAGCTTCTAACAAACTCTTTGTGAACCTCGTTCTCTGTCCTAGAATAATTGCTCAGCCTTATATTCCATCTCTCTAGCAGATTAACAACGTATCTATGAGCCTCATCTGTTAAAACCTTCGGATCAATACTTCTCTTCCTAGCCTCAACCTCGATCGGCGTGCCATGCTCGTCAGAGCCGCTCACAGATATAACATCTTCTCCTAATTGTCTCAAAAACCTGGTGTAAACATCTGCAGCTAGTAGATGTAGTACCGTTCCTAGATGAGGAACACTATTTATATACGGCCATGCAGCGGCCACGACCCATTTGCCCAATCCACTCACTCTAATAACATTCAATTAATAACATAATTTTAAGGCTATTATGAGAAGTTGATAATTGAGTATATTAATGAGTAAGAATACGGTAGCCGAGATTCTTTCGATCAAAAGATCTCTAGGAGATATTGTTAGAGAGAGACTCAAATTAGAGTTAGAGAGTTTTTTAGAACCAGAGATCTCTGAAGAGTATTTTAGACTCGCCATCGAGAGGATCAAGAGAGACTTAGGACTTAAAAACACGTATGACACGTTGAATATAGATGTTAACAGAGGTGTTATATCGCTACATCTAATGCTCGCACTCATTAATCTAATAGAAGATAGTTCTATCAGAGAGAAGATACTAGATCGAGAGATAGAGTCTATGAGAAGATTCTTCGAGAGATTAAACGATGTCGAGAGAGAGAGCACTTTAATAGAACTGGCCAACAGTCTGGGTCTAAATATTCTCAGAAGTAGAGAAGAGGATCAGTTGATAGTGTACTCTGCATATTCAAAGAATAGAGTGAAAACAAAGATCTATGGTGTGAAGATAAGACTTCTAGACTTTCTAAGAATCCTAGCTCAACTAAAGTTGTATGAGAAGCATGATCTGAAGAGACTCCCTGTTAAAAATGGCTTCGTATATATCGCTCTAATAGACTTCAAGAGTAGAGATACTACCCTACTAGAGATATTACTCGATATCGTGAGATATATCATGAAAGAACTCTCTAAGAATTACGGCGACTATGTCGCGCTAAAGAGCGTAAAGAGATATTCTGAAGAGATATCAAAGATCGTGGGAGAGGCTAAGAGAGAGTTCATAGATCTATATACTCGAAATATGATCAGAGTCATAGAGAGTATCAGCAAACTCGAACCTTCGCTAGATAAAACTCTATTTCCCAAGTGTATTAATATCATCATAGAGAAGATATCTAGAAACGAAGATTTAGACGAGAGAGAAGTCTATCTACTATCAACATTTCTAGCATACACAGGTATTCCTATAGAAGAGATCGGTAGCGAGCTTTCAGAGAGATATGGCTATCTGACGAATATAATAGCGAGAATCAGAGATCTCAGCTCTAGAGGGGTTTACTATTTCCCGCCATCTTGTGCTTATATTAAGAGAATTATGAAGATAGAAGATGATGAATGCGTGTATAGAAATCCTCTGCAAGCTTATAGAAGAAGACTTTTAAACAGACAATAGATCATATCTGCGTATCTATGTAGAGATCATATGAGGAGCCATGTGAGAAATGCCAGGATACCTACTAGCATTGACACTTTAGTGATAGACCTAGCCTCACGAGCTCTCTCTATAGCCTCCTCCTCGCTAGAAGCATTAAACACTCTATAAGATGCTACTATAGACAATACTATAGATACTATTGATAGTACTAGGTAGGAGTACGAGAAGATCAGTGTGAGAGGGAGTATGAGTATCGGTAGTAGGATTAGACATATAATGAGAGACGCGAGTGAAGTCTCTCTATAACCACGTGTTATTGCGAGAGTTTTCACGCCCAGCCTTCTATCCCCTCTGATATCTTCAACACCTTTTATCAGCTCTCTCGATATAGATAGTAGAAAGGCGAATAAGAATGGTATGAGAGCATATGGCGAGAAGCTGATCTGTCTCGAATATCTCTCGTAGAAAGCCAGAGACCCGTATATAAACACATTTGCCGTGGCTAGAGAGACCATTATATTCCCGATGAGACCACTCTTCTTAAACTTAGAATCATATAGATCTGTTATCAAGATATTGTATAGAGTGAATAGAAATGTAGCCCATCCAATACTCGCTATAGAGTATATAAGAGCTGTCAGGTAGAGAGCCAGAGCCGTTTTATTGGCTGTCTCAGGCTCTATATCTCCTCTGACCAGAGGTCTCCAAGGCTTGGATATTCTATCTGTCTCTAGGTCGAAATAGTCATTCCTAATATAGCCGGCCGAGGCAACTAGTAGAGGGGGGATCGATATGAATAGAGATATAGATATGATGTCTAAGTATTCTACAGATAGATCTTTGCTATATTGAGAGATACTAACACTGATAAATACTCCCACTAGAATTAGCAGAAGATTATGAACTCTAATTAACTTTAGCCACGATACTACTTTCGCAAACATCTCTATCTCTCAAGAGATATATCTTTCGAAACGAAATATCTCTTACCAGCCCAATTCCAAATAACTCTATATGTGAGTCTCCGATCTTCGGGGCCGAGAGTCTTTCTAGGAAACTCTATCACTGCAGATCTCTCTGAACCACTCATCTTTTTACTCGCAATAGTTCTCCCCCTACTCATAACAACTAAGAGAATCTCTCTAAGGTCTATATCTCCTATATTATCTATCTCTACTCTAGACCTGATCACGTTCGGGTCAGTAGAGTCTAGGTAGACTTCTTTTATAGAGTAGTTAGGCTCTCTAAATATCCTCTCCTGCATGAGGGTCATAGGGATCATCACGACACCTCTGAGAACTCTGATAGGAATCTCTCTGTCGCTCTGTGAGATCCTTAGATCTATCTCTTCAACCCCTCTAAGAGTTAAACTCTTATCACCTACAGAGACTTCGGCTGAGAGAGTTAGAGGTATCATGTATAACGTTATATCAATATCTCTAGAAGTCTCTCGCGGGAAACTCAGCGTGGCTGAGGTGTTGGCTTCTAGAACTTTAGCATTCAGATCAAGATAGATGCTGGAGCTAGTCTCAACTTCTTCGGAGAGTTTCTTCTGAAATACACTGTAAGTTGATATTAGACTCGCGATATAAGTGTTCAGCGTGTGATCTCCTTGATACTCTATAGAGACTCTATTTATGTCTGTTAACAAATGTTTCACAGATGTTAGATCGTATATTAGAAACAGATATTTCCTATCCTTATAAATAATATCTTTATAGGGTCTGAGAACCCTAGATATGTTAAACCCGTTTATAAGCATTTTCCATTTGCAAGCAGTGTAATTTAGGCTGTGATGAGTCTCAGATACTAGGACGAGATACACCTGTTCGAGATACTCTTTAAACTCATCATATATTTCGAGAGAGATATTCTTTCTATCATTTCTCAACTTCTCCTGAAGATCATGTGAAGATATGAATACTGTGTCGCCACTGAGCCACAATAAACTCACCTGCTAGAAATTGTCACGCTCTTCTAATAAATATTTCATCTACTCAAATCAATATTAAAGATCTTAGAGTATCTGGCGAGTCTCTCTAAAGCTCTCATCTTCTCTCGGTCTCCTATCCTAGCTCTCTCTACAGCCTCCTCTAGAGTGATGATAGTTCTCTCCAAGAGATCTCTTCTCACTCTATATGGAACACCATCTTTACCTCCATGAGCGTAAGAGTATATGAAGGGATCCATGGGATGTGTCACAGGGTCTCTGTTTGAAGGCGTCGCGTTGAATATGAGATCAGCTACAAGTGTAAGAGCTCTAACATGCTCAGCACCGAAGCCTCTGATCTCTAAAGCCTCTACCAAGCTTTGAGCATTTATCAACTGAATCTCATTGATCTTGTCTATGAGTTCTCGAGTTATATTCACAGGCTTGTAATATGAGATTGTGAAACTCCTCCTACCAGCTCTAACAACTCCGCTCACTCCTCTCGCAAATTGCTCTAGAGAGGCTACGCCTTTCAACTGTCTATTAACCTCTCTTATCAATGCCACTATTCTACTGGGTCTCTCTCTGATTATATCATCAATAACTCTTCTAGTGTTCACAGACTCTATATCCACTAGATTCAGAGGGTTCTCGATAGTGTTCGAGGCTAGACCTGCGTGAGGATCTGTGAGTAGGTCTTGTTCTAGCGTGTCTTGATTTATGTGATATCTTCTCGCCATCTTCCTAGCCACGTTCATACCCTGTTGAACGACTCCCCAGAACCCGTCTCTAGAGATCATGAGTGAGTGATGATAGAGCGTGTACCCGTCTTGAAGTAGAGAAGAGTCTATCTTTGCAACAATTCTACTAATCCTAGTGTACCTCTCGATACTATCTTCTCCTAGATCGAATCTTCTCACGGCCTCAGGGATCTCATTAATTGTCTTCTTAGAATGCTCTCCCTTGCCCCCCAGCACTATGAAATCAAAATCTTCTCTCCAAGTAATCTTCTTGAGTATAGCAGTGACTACAGTAGTAGAGCCACTGCTATCCCAGTCCATGCCTATCACATTGTTAAATGCTTGAAACCATAGAGGGTCTGAGAAACTTCTTATAATCTCTCTAGCATCGTATAACTCGTGTAGCACTCTTAATATGGCTAATGCTAATCTCTCCATATACTCGAGAAGCCATCTAGGCACATGCCCGTCGTGAAGAGGTAGTTCTGCTACTCCACTCATTCCTTATATACTCTCTACTCAGAGATTATATTACACACCATGTTGATCTGTATTAGATCAGGGTTTCAGCTAGAGAGTGTCTCGAAACTCTGATAAACGAGTCTGAGATAAATATCTTTAAGAGTAGATAATTATCGGGACCTGCTATGTCAGACACGGTTCAAGCGTATAAGAAGATCTATGATAATCTCTACGTGATATACTCTGGTATAAGCCCTTGCGAGAGATATATCACGTCATATCTAATAGTGTCTAGCGCTGGAAGAGCTATTATAATAGACCCCGGGCCTCATAGCTCTGGTCAAAAGATCCTGAAAGTCTTGGACGAGCTGGGTTTGAGAAGATCTCTTGAAACGATCATTCCAACACATGTACACTTAGACCATGCTGGCGCATCTGTGTTTCTAGCTAGAGAGACTGGAGCTGCAATACTAGCACACCCACGAGGAATACCTCATTTGAAAGATCCTACAAAGCTATGGGAGGATTCTAGAAGGGTTCAGGGGGAGATTGTTGAGAAATATGAAAGACCCTTAGACGGTGAGAACGTAGAGTTTATCGAGGCCAGAGATAACACAGATTTTATTTTAGACGACATAGTTCTTAGGATACTTCACACTCCGGGACACGCTTCTCATCATATATCTATTTTCTGGCAAGATAGATCTATTTTATTTACAGGTGATTCTGCTGGAATATACATCCCAGAGATCGATTCTATTATACCCACTACTCCACCCCCCTTTAGATATGATCTGTATGTAAGCTCTCTCAAAAAAATGATCTTGCTAAACCCCAGAGAGATAGCATTTACACACAGAGAGATCAGGGCAAACGAGGGTGTCCTCGAGAAACATCTTAATCAAATGAGGATATGGCTGGAAACTTTCTTAGTAGAGAGAGATCTTAAGAACAGAGATCCTGAGGAGATACTGAGAGTATTGGCCGAGAGAGACTATATGACGCTAAGATACTTAGAGTATGAAGATAAAGATTGCATCATAGGGCTATTCAACATATCTCTCAGTATAAGAGGGTTTCTAGAAGAGATTAGCAGATTAAAATCTTTGTAGCACTATTGTTTTAAGTGGTGAGGATAGTGAGTTCTAAAAATATACTAGTGCTAGATCTGAGGAGAGAGGCTGAGAGCTGTGGAGGAGTTGTTGCAGCTATACTAACTTATCTAAGAAAACTTCGTAGCGGAGACGAGATGAAGATAATAGCTGACGAATCTCAGGTTAAAGAACTTGAGGAGGCGTTAGACCTCTTTGTCAGGCATGGTGTGATTAGAATTATTAGCAAGAATTCTCCTACAGAATATATTATTGCTAGAGGAAAGTAGGAACTCTCACGCGGTCTTATCTCTCGATAGAAATCTCCTAATTAAAATGATAACTCTATACCACGTGAAGAGCCATATAAAGGTTAGAACCCCACCTATAAGTATTAACAGTAGGTTTCTTACCAGAAGATCGCTGAATAAACTCAATATAAGATCTCTAGATATTCGCAGTAGGTATAAGTATGCTAGCAGGAGAGACAGACCTGCGAGATAGACTAGAGAGATGCTTGTCAGAGAAGAGAGCACTTTACCAGACTCTGGTCTCATAAGTCTAGTCAAAATCTCTAGCTCACTCGCGCTCTCCTCAGCATTAGAATCTCTATTGCTCAATTCTATCTACTAACCATATTTAGACACAAGATATATATTCTCTCTAGCCACTCAGAACGTCTCTCCGCCTATAAATAGAAAACAGATCGTGAGGCTTGATCAAGTCTTTGCTGTTATAAAATATTTCTATTTCTTGAAAATAGTAATGGAGGACGAGTCTCGGTAAGGCTGATATAAATGGTCACGAATCTACCTCCCGAGGCTAGGGCTAAGTTCGCTAAATATCAAGAGGCTAGGACGCCTGAAGAGAAGCTTCAGGCTTTGCAAGAATTCTTATCAGCTGTGCCAAAACATAAGGGTACTGAGAATCTCGTGAGATGGATCAGGAGGAGAATGGCTGAGCTACGAGAAGAGATTGAGGAGAGAAAGAGAGTCTCTGCGAGAGGTGGCGGTGTTTCTTTTTTCATACCTAGAGAGGGAGATGTTCAAATAGTTCTGCTAGGATACACTAAGTCAGGAAAATCATCTATAATGAAAACTCTTACCAATGCTAAGGTTGTGATATCAGACACACCTTACACCACTACTAATCCGGTGCCTGGCATGTTTCTCTATAAAGACATATATCTTCAGTTGATCGAGGCCCCATCGCTGACGAGAGATCCTGAGTCGAGAATTAATAAGAGAAGTATTAGTCTGGCTAGAAACGCTGATTTTATAATAATAGTTATAGATCTCTCTCAAGAGCCGTTAGAACAATTTAACTCTATAAAAGATCTTCTGGAGAGTGAAGGGATAAAGATAACCAGACCTAGAGGATTTATAGAGATTCGAAGAACATCAGGCGTGGAGAGTGTTAACATAGTTAATTTTGGCAGAATATTGAATGCCACAATAGATGATATAAGAAGATTACTTGAATCATACAGGATCTATAAAGCTGAGATCAGGATCTATGGAGAGGTTTCTCTGGAGGATATAGAAGATTATCTTATAGGAGTCTATCAATATAAACCAGCTATGATAGTAGCTACCAAGAGAGATCTCGATCCTGAGGGTGTTAAGTGTAGTAGTCTAACTAAGAATACTCCTCCAGAAATACCCGTTATATGTGTGTCAATATCAGAAGAGGAGAAGCTATTCAGCATAGGTGATATAATAGTAAAGAGAATGGATTTGATAAGAGTCTACACAAAACCACCGCATGGAGAGGTTTCTAAGAGACCCTTAGTCTTGAGGAGAGGTGCTACAGTGATTGATGTTGCTAAGCTGGTTCACGAAGATCTGTACAGAGGGTTTGTATATGCAAGAGTGTGGGGTCCTTCTGCTAAGTATCCAGGTGTCAGAGTAGGTCGTGATCACGTGTTAGAAGATGGAGATATTGTTGAGATTCATTCGAGAATTATTAGAGAAGACTGAGATTTAGAGAGCTCCAAACTTTCTACTCCACTCCTCGAAATACTTGATCATCTCTGGAGACACGCTAGGCTTCCTCCTGGACAAGACTATTTCAAAATCTCTCATCGAGATAGGTCTCGGCTCGCTCAAGCCCTTCTCAAACATCTCATCTAAAGTCAGCTCGTAGGCGTCTCTAACAATCTCTTTTATATCACTGGCAGAGTACCCCTCTGTCAACCCAGCCAGCTTCTCTAGGTCTACATCTGGATCTAGCTTAATAGATCTTGTGTAGTGTTTGAACAGAGCTACTCTGACACTCTTACTAGGGTTAGGCACATATATTCTCTTCTGAAATCTCCTTAAGAAAGCCATATCGAGAACCCAAGGCTTGTTCGTAGCACCTATAACAAATACTAGTTCAGACGAGCCTTTGGTATGAATGCCATCCATCTCTTTGAGAAACTGATTTCTAACTCTCACCTCCCCACCAACCTCTGCGTTATAGACACCCATCAAAGAATCAACCTCGTCTATGAATATCACGACTGGCACACCTTTGTTAAGCCATATCTCTCTGGCTTTAGAGAAGATCTTACTCACGTTCTTCTCAGCGTCTCCGAGCCACTTGGACATGATTGTTGCCGCATCAACCGCTATAAAAGCTGCATTAATCTCTCTAGCAATAGCGCCTGCTAGCATAGTCTTGCCATTTCCAGGAGGGCCGTATAGGAGGATTCCTTTAGACCAGCCGATCTCGTTAGGATAGAGATCGGGTCTCTTCATGGGGTATATGATAGCTCTTCTGAGAACTTTCTTAACCTCTTCTAGATCAACAATATCGTCGAAACCGATCTTAGGCGGAGGAGACACGAATTCATCCACATCTAAACTGCTATTCTGAGGACTGCTCGGGCCAGCTGATGCTATTTGTTGTAGATTTTTCTCTATAAACTCAGCTCTTTTCTCGTACTCCTTAATATACTCTATATAAGTCTCTCTCATCGGAATATCATGATATAATACTAAGATCTTCTTGAGAATCTCAGCAGCTTTTCTATAGTTCTTAACAGCTTCTTCGTATTGACCTTTTCTCTCCATCATAATAGCTTTATCAGCATACTCTCTGGCTAGTCTCTCTAGCACTAATGTTGAGTGTCCAGACACTCGAGATCACCGAGATCTCTTTTCTGCTAATATAGTTGAAAAGATCTTTATGTTTCTTCTTCTCCTCTCTTGACTATATTGATCTTGCCTTTCTTAACCAGGTTTTCTATAGCTAGCATCACGTACTCTCTAGGAAGATTATACTGAGCACAAAAATCTCTGACATCTAAGAAACCTCCTCTACTCACTATATAGTCTATCAATCTCTCCTCGATCTCTTCTATCTTAACCACAGCCTTTGGCTGAGTCTGTGCGAGAGAAGTCTCACTTTTCCTAGCTTGATTCTCTCGCGTGGTAGAACTACTATTCTTACCAGTAGTATTTACGTTGATAGCAAACATATCCTTAGGTAGACTTATATCTTCTTCTAGTCTCTCTGGAGGCACCAGCTTGGAGAGCTCTGGCAGAAGCTCTGGTAGTTTTGAGTTTACCGACTTCTCAGCCTCCTCAACTATTTTCCTCATCAGATCTTCAGCCTCTCTACTGCCGAGTCTTATATAGTTCTCTTCTACAACAGGAGAAGGCATTGATGAACTGCCTAAGACAGAGTTGATCTCAGAGGATATCTTTTCAAGAGACACGGCCACTCCAGGCACTATAGGTAGTATCTGAGGTTTGAGATATTCAATAGTCTTACTAAGAGATGCTAGAAGTGGGTAGGCCTTGTCCAGCTCGTTTAACGTCTGTAATCTTATCTTCAGCTGTTCTAAGAAGTTATAAGATATCATAAGTCTTTTGAATATCTTTCTTATCTCAACAAGCTCATTAACGTATATAGTAGCCTTGGCTATATTCTTCTGAGTCACAGCTCGAATAGCGGACGTGTATAGATCCTCATATCTCTTCTTTAATTTACTCAAGACTTCTTCAATCGATAGTGTTGCACTCTCAATCTCTACTAGAATACTCTCTATAGTCCTCTTGATCGGTGATGTGTCTCTCTTAAAGAATCTGAATATACTGTCAAATATAGAGTCTAGTAGAGTCTTCTCTCTAAACCTCTTCTCTACATCACCTCCGTAAACAGACAATATGATCACTCTCCAAAACTAAACAGATCTCTATAGTTCTAGCTACTAGTTATTATAACGTTGATCGGTGTCTGCTGAGACGTGGGAGCTTGACTCTGACTTTGCTGAGATGTGGCTGGAACGGTCTGTGGTGTTGGTATCTGTGTTTTTATAGGCGTTGTCACCTCTGTCTCTAGCTTCTCAATTATCTCTATATGCTTCTCTAGGTCTCTCTTCTCCTCTATATATCTATTTCTAGAGCTTCTAAGCATCTCCATAGCCTGCTTGAATCTCTGCTCAGAGATCTCTCCAGACGTGTATATAAGCTTTAGATGATTAGAAGCTTTATCAATATGAAGTATCTCATCCTCCACCTCACCTAATCTCTTTCTCAGAAGAGATCTTGTTTGTCTAGCCTTCTCTTTTAATCTGCTTAGAGTAGACTCGATCTGTTTTTTCATCTCTTCATAAGCTTGTGCACTGATCTCTTTATTAATAAACAGATCCTCTATAGCTCTAGCTCTCTTTCTAGCTCGATCTAGTTGAGCTTCTACTTTTGAAGCCTCAACCTTCCACTCGGGGAGCACTACCAGGCCTTCGTGAGATATAACAAGTCTCTCAGAGGAGACATACTTAACAGAGAAATCCTCGCCTACAATCTCGATCCCAGAGACGTTTCCATCAACGTCAGAGTATATAGATGAGAGTATTCCCAGCACCCTCCCATAAGGATCTGTTATCCTGCCGCCTAGGAACTTCTCTATTTCTTCAATTGAGACCATCTGAACACCTCGAACTAAATGCTCTATCAAAATAGCTTAAAAACTCAAGCCCACAAAAGATTCTCTCTAACATCTACTCTCACAACGCTACTCATGGTCTCGGGAAACATGATTTGTGTTAGAGTAGTGTTCTGAATACATAGAATGATTCAGCAAGTCTCTCTCAATCACTTTTCATCGCTTTTAACCCTCATCATCCTAGAGATCTTAGTACCCAGAGTTTTTAAGCTTTATTAAGCTTAAGCAAGGTAATACGGTGGTCTGAGTGAGTAGTAATGAGGCTGTTAATATGATAAAAAGTTTCATAGAGACCTTGGTGGGGAGTATCGGAGGTATGAAAGGATCTATAGCTCTCGCAGGTTTAATACTGATTGGGATAGTCTTAATAGTGTACATGTTATATGGAGTGTATAAGCTCGTTAGATTTACTCTCAGGCTGAGAGTACATGAATTCGCTCTCTTAATGCTAGCTATAGGAATGGCTCTAATAGCTGTGGCTATAGTATTGCCTTAAACTGATCTTAAAAACAATATAGTGATTACATAGATCTTTCGAACCTGCGGTGAGTCTTATATCTTGAGTATACCACCTCTGTAAACAGCTTCTTCTCCCAAGAATCTCTCAATTCTGAGAAGCTCGTTATACTTCGAGGTTCTCTCAGATCTTGCTGGAGCTCCTGTCTTGATAAACTCTGTCTCCAACCCTACTGCCAGATGCGAAAGAACGTTATCTTCGCTATCTCCACTTCTATGACTCATTATGGTATACAGATTGTTTCTCTTGGCCAACTCTACAAAGTCTGAAGCCTCGCTAAAAGTCCCGATCTGATTTATCTTGACCAATGCCGCCGATACAGATCTTCTCTCGATACTTCTAGTTAATCTCTTAACATTCGTAGAAAGATGATCGTCTCCTACAACTAGCGTTTTCTTTAGAGAAGAGACGAGTTTAGAGAAGCTATCAATATCTTCTTCAAAGAAAGGATCCTCTATGGATAATAGCTTATATCTATCGGCAAGATCCATATATAGATCAAGTAGCTCGTCGGCGCTCAACTCTTTATCATCAACACGATATCTCCCAGTAGTCTCAATATAGAATTGAGACGCTGCAGCATCGATCGAGACGAAGATCTCTTCTCCGAATGAGTAGCCAGACTTCTCAACAGCCTCTCTCAACGCTTGCAAAGCCTCTTCAACTCTCCTCATAGGAGGAGCATACCCGCCTTCATCACCCACGTTAACGGCTGAAGCGCCATATCTATTCTTCAAGACATCCTTCAGGCTCTTATAGATCTCTACACCAGCTCTTAAAGCCTCTGAGAAACTCTCGAATTTCAAGGGCACTACCATGAACTCTTGAAAAGACAGATTATTACCCGCGTGAACACCTCCATTTATCAAATTCATCATGGGCACTGGTATTACTCTAGCTCTCAGCCCGCCTATGTATCTGAATACAGGGATTCTGTACGTGTCCGCCGCGGCTTTCAGCGCGGCGAGACTTGTAGCGGTAGTAGTATTTCCTCCAACCCTTGATTTTGTAGGTGTTCCGTCAAGCTCGACTAAGATTCTATCTATGTATCTCTGTCTTCTCACATCAACTCCGACCAGGGCTTGTGACACTATTGTTCTAATTATCTCAACAGCTTTGTAAACGGATCTTCCTCTGAACAGCTTCGGATCGTTATCTCTCATCTCAACAGCTTCATGAACGCTTCGAGAAGCACCGGCAGGGGCTATCGCTCTGCCAAAACCTCCGCTAGTTCTTATCACAACCTCTATAGTAGGATCTCCTCTAGAATCTAATACTTGCAATGCGTCAACTTCTATGATCCTGAATAAACTCTCATCCATCAAATCGCCTCTACACAACTTATAATATATTGCCAAGTAATAAGATTTGAGAGAAAAATGAATCTCGAGACACTGCTATCTCTATCATACTCTATATCACTATCGATCTTGTACCCCGCTCTAAAACTTATGTATAGACAGAAAGTTCGTGAGAAGATATTCTCAACGCTCTACTCTCTAGCTATATTCATACCCATATACGTGAGTTTTCTACATATCTCAGCTGTAGAGTTTATCATTAAACTATTCTCAGTCCTAGTCATCGCGCCGATCAACTATTTACTCGTAAAAGTAGATATTATAAATTTCAACAGGCCGATCGGATCAAGAGATCTGATCCTGCCTCTAGCAGTAGTAGTAATAATAATAGTTCGAGTTATCATGTAGTGAATTTATTTTCTACTGAATAATAAGAATTCTATGGATGATGACGTGGGCAGCCAGTGACAGATGATCTGATCTTAGCTCACTCTGACTATTCAAATATTCTCATCTAGTGCGAGTAAGCAATATATACTTCTAACACATATCATCTCAGAGTGATTGATGTGAAAGAGTGTGTCTTTTGTAATATCTTTAGAAGATTAGAAGAAGGATGGATCTTATTGGAGGAAGATGAGATAGTAGTCTTTCTAGACAAATACCCTGCTAGCTATGGACACGTGCTTGTAGCTCCCAGAGAGCACTATAGAGATATAGTAGAGACACCACCATATCTTGTATCAAGAATCTTTATAATAGCTAGAGGGATAGGTTTTGCGTCTATGAGAGGCCTAGGAGCTACAGGGTTTCGTATAATGGCTAACACGGGAGCTTCTGCAGGGCAAGAGATATATCACTTTCACGTACATGTGATACCTAGATACGATTCTGGAAGTCCAGGTCCTATTAAACCTAGAGAGTCTTTAAGAGAAGACTTAGCTCGAGAACTGTTAGAGAAGTATAAGAAATCTCTCACAGATCCTCTTGTGAGAGATATGATTAATGGTGAGAAATAGCTCATCATCATATTATATTTAATCGATCTCCTCTCTCTACTCTACGCTTTTTCCAGAGGTTAGTAATTTTTATATTTGATAAACCTATATATGTTAGCATGAAAGATATGAATTATATAGATGTTCATGTTCATCCTCTCACATCTGTAGAGAATATAGTAAACTCGGCTAGGAGAGCTGGTGTTGATAAGATATTTCTTCTAGCCATAGAGATATATCCTAAGGCTCTAGACAGATCTAGAGTTAGAGATTTCCTTAAGAGACTTTCTCTAGAGAGTGTCTTTATGATAGATCTTGAGATCTATAAAATGTATGGAGTGTCAGATCTGAGAGAAGCTTTGAGAAGATTCTTTGATCAATTGATCGAGAGGTATGGCGGTGAGAAGTACTTATCTGAAGATGTAGCGAGTATAGCTTCCAGTGTTAAAGAGATAGATGTGATACCCTTCGGATCAGTCTACCCAGATCTTAATTTAGACGTGCTAAACAGGAGATTAGAGACTTTTCTAAAGATAGGGGTTAGAGGAGTGAAACTCTTGCCAACACTACAGCTATTCGACCCCTCTAGCAGTGAAGGGTTTTTAAGAATCTTAGAATTCGCCGAGAGGAATAGAATGATTGTGACAATCCACACAGGATGCGATCCGGGACCTTTCGAGATACCACTACTATCTCAGTGGGCTAATCCTATTAGACTTATGAAAGTTCTCGAGATATACTCGCCAACCATGATCTTAGCGCACACAGGTTCTTACTGCGCGTATAGATATGGCATATGGTTTAATGAGGCTGTTAGAGTTATGAAGAAGTTTGACAACGTGTATGGAGACACGGCGGCTGTTAATGATTATCTCTTCTACTCAGAGAAGACAGTTGACACGCTGAGAAGAGAGGTGGGTTTTGAGAGAGTGTTATTCGGATCCGACTACCCCGTGGTTCTCGGTAGCGATATTGAGAGTGAGGTTAATATAGTTCTAGAGAGCCCTTATCTCACTAGCAGAGAGAAGGAGCTTGTGCTGAGAGACAATGCGATAGAGCTCGTGAAGAGATTGCGATAACACTATCTCCTAGCACCTAAGACTCTAACTCTTGATCTATGATCTCGTTCATTAGAGTATCTTTTCTCAAAACTTCTAAAACTATCTGTGGACTGACCGCGAGCTTTAGTACTCGAGTCTTCCCATACCTACCTCTATTATAAACTCTAGCTGTTACAAGTCCTAAGACTTCTAGCTCTGATATTATATCGCTAACCCTTCTCTGAGTCACAGGCTCGACACCGAATCTAGCCGCGTTATCTCTATAAGCCATGTAGAGCTCGCCTGTAGTAGTGATCTTGTCTTCACTTTCTATCTTTAAGAGCGTGTATAGAACCAGCCTGCTGTGAAATGGCAGTGTTGATATTAGCTGAACTACTCTCTCCCTCTCCAACTCATTATAAGCTCTACTCACATGCTCTTCAAGAACTCTGTCAGAACCTTCTCTCTCAGCTATCTCACCAGCTATTCTCAACAAGTCTAGAGCTCTTCTAGCGTCTCCGTGTTCTCTCGCTGCGATTGCGGCACAGATCTTTATAGCCTCTTCTGAGACAGAGTTCTCTCTAAAGGCCAGCCTAGCTCTCTCTCGTAAGATGTCTTCTAACTGCTCTGCGTTGTATGGTGAAAACACTATCTCTTCTTCGCCAAGACTACTCCTAACTCTCGCATCTAGACTCTCGACAAATCTAATATTGTTGGTAATCCCAATAATACTAACCTTGGCCCTGTTAAGCTCTTCATTGATTCTCGTTAGTTTGTATAGTATCTCATCACTCTCATTTCTAGCGACGAAATCTATCTCGTCAATAACAATTATATATATTCTCTGTTCTGAGTCTAGAGCTGTCTTAACTCTCTTATAAACCTCAGCTGTTGCAAGTCCTGTGAATGGTAGTCTCAGTCCTATCTCTTCGCCTATTCTAGTGAACACTCTATACGATGTGTTATCGACGCGAGAATTCACATATACCCATGTCACAGGCTTGTTATACTCTCTACTCTTATCACTCAATTTTTTTAACACATACTTAGTCACAGCAGTCTTACCAGAGCCTGTCACACCATATATGAATAGATTGCTAGGTCTCTCACCTCGTAGAGCTACTGAGACTATAGTAGCCAGACTCTTGATCTGTTCTTCTCTGTGAGGTAGATGCTCTGGTATATAGTCAGGTCTTAAAACCTCTCTGTTAATAAAGATTCTTCGAGTTAAAGCTCTAGAAAAAATCTCATCCAATTCCTCCAAATGAAGCACCAGAAAAGTTACTAGCTGTACAAAGACTAAATAAGAGAAGCCTTAGTGAAATGTGTTGAGAGAAGAGAATCTTGTAATACGATTTGATTGTATATCGCTAGAGTCAAGTGTATTCAAGCACTCTGGCGAGACTGGTAATAACCTTAGGACCTCGAGAGCTTACTAAGACTAGCTCTTCGATCCTAACACCAATTCTATCTCTCAAGTATATGCCTGGCTCGATAGTCACCACATTATTCTCTTCTATAATATCGTTAGAAGACAGAGATAGCATTGGCTTCTCGTGAACCTCGACACCCACACCATGACCTGTTGAATGGATATAGTATTTCGAGTATCCTCTCTTCTCTAAAGTCTCTCTAGCCACTCTATCTATCTCCGAAGCCCGAGTCCCAGGGTATAGTTTCTCTAGCGCTCTGTCTATAGCTTCACTCACACTCTCTATAAAATCTCTGTGTCTCTCACTATCTCTATGAATAATCATTCTAGTCATGTCTGAATTATACTCGTTAACTCTCGCACCAATATCAACGAGCACAGAGTCTCCTAGAGAGACAACTTTCAAACCAGACTCGTGATGAGGGTTGGCCGCGTCTTTATCTACAGCAACTATTGTAGGAAAAGCCTCTGAATCAGCGCCGTAGACTCTCATGAGATAGGATAGTCTCGCAGCTAGTTCTCTCTCAAAACGACCTATGATATCTTCTTCTAATAGTTTTTTTAAAGCTCTCATAGATATCTCGGCCGCTCTAGATATAAGATTGATCTCTTTCTCGCTCTTCACAGATCTTAGCTCCCCCAGATCTTCTCTCAGATCCGTGCACTTGCCAAGTATCTCTCTGAGCTCGCTGTCTGAGTCAAACTGATCGGTGCCGCAAGTCTTACTCTCAAGATCTTTTAGCTCTTGTTTAATAGCTTCTTTAAAGCCTCCTTCAAACACTCTGATATCTTCAGGAACACTGATCTTATATCTATAGTAGCCCAGAACCTCGACAGAGAATCTCTTACCTATAGATTCTCTCAACCTATCTTCTGATCTCCAGAACTCTAAGATTGGTGTGTAGTATCTAATCTCTCTATTCCTAAGATCTATTGACAGTATAGTGCCTCTAATTCTTAAACCACTAGCCCATGCCTGATTAGATTCGTTTAATAGTATAATCTTATTTAGATTCTTAGAGAACCCCAGATCTATTAGTCTACTCATATTGTCTGAGAAGGGGTTCTCACTCAAAACAAACTCACCATACACTATATTCGGTGTGCTCAGAAAATTTAATATGTCAACCTCTTGTTCTCAAGAATCTGCTTACTCAGAATAGAGCTTCTTAGGGATATGAATACGCACTCTATCTCTGAGAGATCCGATCAAACCATATCTTTCAGCGGCCAGATCTAGCTCTCTATCAATCAGCCATTTTGACGAAGGCTCTCTATATTGATTGGCTTTGTATATCAACATAATTATCTCTCTGATCTTATCTTCTCTACTCAACATAGGATTCATTAGCACTGGCTTTAGATCAACATTATTATCGTTTTTGAGAAGACAAGGCTTTAAGTAGCCGTCAGCTGTTAGTCTCAGTCTATTACACCCAGCGCAGAATATAGGATTACTAACGGGTCTGACAAGCTCTACAGCTCCGCCTTCTCTGAGATAGTATATAGGTCTGTTATGAAGGTCTTTTCTGACTCTCCATCTCTCTATCCTCTCTGAGAATAACTTCTCTACATATTCTAGAGGTAGAAAGTATTTATCGAACACTTCTCTACCCAGCCCTACGGGGTGTAACTCTATTATCTGAAGAATCATATTATCATAGCCACGGATCAAGTCTAGATAGGCTGGTATCTCGTTATCGTTAACCCCTCTGAGAAGAACCATGTTAATCTTGATCTGTTTGAATCCAGCTTTCTGAGCACTTTCTAAACCTCTCAAAACCCTCTCCAAACCGTCTACGCCTGTGATCATCTTAAAAGTATCTCTTCTAAGCGAGTGTATACTTATATTAACTCTATCTAAACCAGCATCCTTAAGATCGAATGCTAACTCTTCTAATCTAAAACCATTAGTAGTCATCGAGATCTCTTCAGCTCTTCCTCGATCTTTAATCTCTCTGACTATTGTAATAATATCTCTCCTGAGAGTAGGCTCTCCACCAGTTAGCTTAAAGTGTCTAACTCCGATCTTTGAGAAGGCCTCTACCACTAATCCTATCTGCTCAGCCGTAAGCTCGACAGAGATATTAGAATACTCGCCCTCCATATGACAGAAGAAACATCTAAAGTTACACCTGTGCGTAACAGTTATTCTTAGCGAACTCAAAGGTCTGCCGAATCGATCTGTGATTCTCTTCTCTAATATCTCCAGAGACTCTTCACCTCGACTCTCTAAAAGTGTGGAAGTCTAGTCTCTTGAATCTCGTAGAGCTCATCTATCATAATAACTATGCAAGAGAGATATTAAAAATATATTTTCACTAAAAGCTTCATGTATACGGAATAGAATGTTTCAATCGAGAAAGAGTCTAATAGATCTTATTAAAGATCAGATTCCGCAAGACCTCTCTAAGAGCGAGTTAGAGGTTCTAGAATATTTCCTCCGATACTTGTCTGTAGGAGAGATAATCGCTCTGAAAGAGATAAGATTGTTGTATAAAATAGAAGAACCAGAACAAATAATAGATAAGCTGATTAAGAAAGGGCTTATAGAGAGAGGAGAGGGATGTTTTAATCTGTCTCGAAGACTAAGAGAAGTTCTCAAAAATAGAAAGTAGCTTAGAACAGTACTTACAAAATCTACCGCTAGACGCGTTGATAGGAGCTTCACAAAGATCACACTTACTCTCATAGTGAGAATAGTATCTAGAGAGAGCTGCTGGAAATGTATATATAAACTCGCGAGAAGAAGAGAAGATCTCGTCGAAAGAAGAAATTACTCTATTCTCTCTATCGAAAAACATCTTCCATATCTCTCTGGGAACTCTTCTAATGAACTCGTATAGAGACTCTGTGTATAGATCTGACAGACCCTTTACTCTAATAGAATAAGCGTTGAGACTCTCTTCAGACACTCTATCTAGAATATTAACAATCCTACGATCTCTGACTAGTCTGACTCCATAGATCTCTGAGACGAGTTCTCTCGAGCTATTTATAAAAGCTTTCAAACCTATTCTTACAAGCGCTTCTCTAGGTCTCGCAAGAGCTACTATCCTACTTCTCACGGTAGACTTCTCTAGTATCTCGAGACTCAGCACGATCTGATGTTTCAATAGACAGGTGTATAACTCGATCTCTCTATCATACGAGAGACATGTGTTCATGATACTATTCAGAACATTGTCATCAACTATGATAATATTCTCAATACCACTCCCAAGATCTGATTCTAACACGTTTTTATGCCATGGATATGTTATTATCAACATCTTATTATCTCCTTTCTTAATAATCCTCGCCAGGATATCGACGATCACTCTCCCCCAGATCACGGGTTGAAAGGGTTCTACATAGACAATCACACTATTCCTAAGATCTCTTATATAGGGTGTGATAGAAGATCTTATCTTCTCTCTAATATCTTCATAGAGACATCTGAAACATAGTCTGTGACCCGAGAACCTATCCACGTAGAAAGCTGTTCGAGTGCGACATTTGCTACATACTATATTACGAGACATCAGACCTCACACGGCTCTTCACAGATCAAGACCGAAGTCGCTCATCATCCAATTTCTATAATTTGTCCATGAGAGTATTAAATGAAGATGGTGAGAGATGATCAGATTATCTCTATATATGATAACGAGGTTCAAGCTCTCTTTTATTAAGAATAATAACGACTATGATCTATTATTATTCATATACTCTCTCCCACATCTCTCTAGCCAGCCTACCCTCATATTTAAACATGTGAATCAATTCTCTCGCTCTTTCTCTCCTCTCTCTATGCTCCTCGAGATACTCGTTTATCTTCTCAATAAGTATCTCTTTTAACTCTCCTGTTAGCAGTCTCCCAGATCTGTACTCCTCCTCTATTCTCTTGATCCTATTATCATCTGGCTCGAAGTACATATAGAGCCACTGGAATGAGACGTCTATATCTGGGTTTCCTCCTAACTTCCTATGAAGCTCTACGGTAGGCTGTCCTCCAGAGAACGCGTATCTCATGATCTTGTATCTCACAGTCTTTGGATCGTCGTGTAAATATATTGCTGTCTCTGGCTTAGAAGAGCTCATCTTACCCTCAAACCCTGTTAGTGGTGGTAGGAATTTTGAGTGTATAGCTGATAATTTGAAGTATCCTATCTTCTCCGCCATATCTCTCTGAATCCTCCAATAAGGATCTTGATCTATGGCGGCTGGTATTAGACATCTTCTTCTCTCAAAGAACGTTGGCACTATCTGTAGAGCTGGGTAGAATATAAGACCTATATTATCCTCCCCCTGGAACCCGAAGACAGCTCTAGCTGTGTTAAAATTGATTCTCTTCGCAATCTTAAGAGCTAGGGGGTACATGTTTCTTATATACTCTGTGTCTTGAAATATGAATGTTCTATCAGGATCGAAGCCGACAGCAATTATGTCTAGGATATTCTCGTAAGCCCATCTTCTAACCTCATCAAGACTCATATTCTCCTCGTGTAAAAACTTCTCGTCGTCAGTGATCATTATATAGACATTTGTCTTGAAAACATCTTGAAACCACTTCGTCATAATAAATGGTATTAGATGGCCAATGTGCATAGGGCCTGAGGGTCCTCTTCCTGTGTAGAGGAAGAAACCTCTGCCACTCTCTATATCTTCTAAGACCTTGTCAAAGTCTCTGTGAGAGAAGAATACATTTCTTCTAAAGAACATGTGAAGCTCTCTACCAGCTAATCTCTCCAGTCTCTCCAGAAGATCTCTTGTAAGAGGTTGTGTGCCAAATATTTTTATCAGCTTCTCGTAGTCTACTCTACCCCTAACCTCCCATGGCGTTACTCTGAATTCTTCTTCTACCGTCTTACTCTCTTCTCTCTCTGCCACAAAAGTAAATCAACCCATAGTTAGATAGTGAGAAACGCTTATATTTCTTTACTTATAACTCCAGAGATGTTCGCGAGATCGACTTTCTCCAAGATCTATGGTTAATACTTATATTTCTTAAAAATCTCATCTAAAATGGGATCTTCATGTCTGTGAAAGAGAGGATTATTGAAAGTCTAAAGAAAGGTCCCAAAACACTTGATGAGATAGTAAAAGAAATAGGTGCTCAGAGCAGAGTTGTCAAAGGACTCTTAACAAGACTAGAGAGAGAAGGAAAAGTGGAGAAAACATCAGAAGGTAAGTATAAGTTAAAGTAGATTGTTTTTAAAATTTTCACCTTTTTTAAACTTTAATCATGTTTTGATCAGGGTATTAGGTAAATTAGCAATCCTCTAAAGTCTTTTTGAGAAGAGGGGGCCACATAGATAGCCGGTGGTGCTGGGTCTATTATGATTCTTCCAGGCCTCTCTATGTTATAGCTCTCTTCAGCATAGTAGCCTTCGTCTCCCACCAGTTTATTAACATCTCTACCTAGACGTATTGTCAGAACGTATCTCTCAATAGGTTTGTAGGCTACTATCATAATTTTTGAAGCTCCTAATGTATCCAGAGTCCATGGAGGTTCTATGTTTGAGTCTGCTTCGAATAGAGCTGGCAGCCATTCTCTTGGGTTAGCAAAATAAGTGGTGGTTGTCTCTGCAGCCCATATCTCGTGAGCCCATTTGAGAGTCTTGTCGGGGTGAGCCCAGTGGCAGTGTCTAAAACTAGCCCAGAGAAGCCATGGTCTCTTGAGCTGAACTGTGTATTCGGGGTGTCCATAGCCTGATTTCTCGTGCTCGCTCGTGTATGGTATAGGAGATCTCTGAGAGAATGCGATCTGCCACTTTCCTAGAGCTCTTCTCTCAAAGCCTTTCAAACCTACTCTAGGTCCGAAATATGCTTGTATATGCCATAAACCCTCTTCGCCTAGATTCTCTGTCAGCATAATGAATCTACCGTCATATATAAATGATTTATGAACATCTGCGGCTTCTTTTAGAGACAGACCTCCTAGAGATCTCTTGAGCAGTGTTGGCTGTGAGAGAGGTCTCGAGGTGAAGTCGCTTACGATCATTAGAGATCTCTCTAGACCAAATCCTCCAGTACAGCTCAAGAACTTCTCGTCTTCGTAAGAGATACAGGGGAAGCCTGCGTCTCCAGCTGTGACTGGTGCTTGAAGTAATGTATACTCGATTTTCTTAAACTCTGGATCGCTGAGAGATACGGCAATACTCTTAGGATCTCCTCCATATATAGTAGAGAACACGATCCATTGGTCATTGTAGAAATCGTAGAACACATCTACAGTATTCACTCCTGTAACGTTGAAATCGGAGCCTCTAGCTATTCTAAGCGCTCTCCTAAGATCGATTGCGAGATTCTCTTCATCTACTATAGGAGCAACCCAGACTTCTCTAGCCTGACCTGCGACATCTCTCCAAGCTGTGAAGAAGAGTTTAGGCTCTCTAGTATAAGGATCTCTGACAACTCTAGGGCTACCAAAGCCTAGATAGCCGTCTAGAACAGTTCCTCTAGCAAGACTATAAGAAGCAACTAAACTAATCCTGCTCATCGTATCACCAATCCCTTATAACCGTTTAATATCAAGTTTATTATTATTTTCATTCTATGTATGATCTTCCTAGCAAGGTATTACGAGAGTAGAAACGGATCCTGCTTCTCATCTAATAAGCGCGACCCCACTAAGACAGTCGCTAAAATAACAGTGTCAACAATTTAAAACACCACCCGTCGTAAACAGCGAGTCTCGCACTAGCTCATATTAACAAGAGATTTTTATTATATTATTGTGCAAATACTCGAGTAGGGGGGTCTTTGTGAATTTAAAGTATGTTAATATAGCTGGCGCATTTCTCATTGTAGGAGTTGTTCAATTTGTGATCATGCTTATAATAGCAATGGCTTTATTTGGCTTCGTTATCTCCTCTAACTACATAAGCGATCTTGGCGCTATGTGTAGAGCTAATTTCTGCATAGTAGTACAGCCTTCGTCGACGATATTTAACTCTTCAGTCATAACACTGGGAGTATTCTTGTGTATAGCTTCTTATTTTATCCTCAGAGGAGCTAGAGCACGCGTTCTCTCAACGCTGATAGCTGTGGCTGGTGTTGGAGCTATTGGTGTAGGAGTATTTCCAGAGTCAGCAGGCTTGATCCACGCTGTCTTTGCTCTAATAACCTTCTTATTCGGAGGACTAGCACTTATATCTAGTCATAAGATTCTCAGCGGGTTTGTAAGAGTTATCGTTCCTATAATGGGTTTTGTTTCTCTAGTACTTCTAATATTCTTCGCGTTAAGGATAGATCTGGGTTTAGGTGTGGGAGGAGTTGAAATGCTGATCGTCTTTCTAGAGCTACTAGCAACGATTATAATAGGAAGCTTCTTAGCGGGGTTGAGGCAGTTTTCTCTCTAAAGTTGTAGGATTTGTTTATCTTCATTAAAACATTCTTAAGCGTTGATGTTTTTAACACTTTCAATGCTATTAGACATGCTGCCGTGGCGCGCGGTTGCTCATGTCTTATATTTTGGTTGTTTGATATAGGCGTAGGACTCTCTCGATCGCTTTATCCGGCTCTGTGGTTTATTAATAGCTTTGTATGCGGGCGTCGCAGTGATTGTCTTATGGTTTGTTAGGAGTTTATCTCGCTTCTGACTGTTATCAAGCTTGTTAGAGGGAGTTGAGATACTCTATCTCTCCTCGATAGAGAGTATGATCTTTATAAACTTTTGTTTAAATATATCTCTACTCACCAAAGGCCTTAGAGCTTAAGCTAGTGAATAGTCGATAACTACTGCTTCACCAAATCTGCCTAGACTGATCCTCTCGCCAGGGCTCTTATTAACAGGTATGATTCTGAAGCCGTGAACTTTTCTCTTGATCTCGTATGAGGCTATAAGATCTCTTACAAGAGATCTTAGTTTTAATCTCTCTCTAGACACAACCACCATATCAACTCCAGCTATGCAATACGGCGTTAATCTCAATAGACTTGTTAGTGTTAATCTTTTTTCTAAGGCTCTCTTCTTAAGCTGATTATCCTCTTCTAAAGGTAGCATAACCTCGTTGAAGCCTGTGGTCTTCACACCAGCATCACTGGCTATCTTCTCAATAAATCTATTCATCTCTAAGATAGTCTTAGCCACGCCAGGCTCGCTGATCATCGATCCTGAGTATCTCTCTATTAGCTCTGCTACACTCTCACTCATCCAAGGCGATAGAGATAGATCGAATCCCCCGAAATAGACTCCCAGCTCTTCTGAAACTTCTAGAGATACTCTATATAACTTTCTAAGCCATCTCACTAAGCTCTTATACTCTTCTCTCGAGGTAAAAGCTCTGTCAAATAGGTCAACATATCTCAGTGAAATTGTTATCGTAGGCTCTTCAACTATCGAAGCACTCCCTGGGAAGTATGGTGTCAGAACCCATCTACCTATCACACCAGCGAATCTCGTGAAAATATCGGGAGTGCCGTATCTGTAGAACTCTTCTAGAAACTCTATCTCTAGATCTCTCTCTTCTCTAATAAGAATAGAGCTGAACACGCTGGGGTTGAGAGTCATACAAGAAACAAGATCTTTGCTACTAATATCTCTGTACAGTTCAAAGTCTATATTGAAAGCAGCTATATAGAGTCCTGAGAGTAGACTGAGGTCTCTGCTGATCTCGTCGCATAGACTTAATATACTCCTGCTCAGAGGAGGTAGAGAGATTCTCTTGGTCCAAACATTATAACCATTCGATGAGATCCTCTCTACGAACTTCTCTAACACATCTCTATGTCTCGCGATATCTTCGACTGAGAGAGAGGGTATGTGAATAGTGGCACTACGAATCAAAGCCATATTAGCACCACAGATAAATAAACGTTAATCATATTTTAATATCTGACCTCTTCCACGCCCTGAGAGGCGATGTTTTCAGTTGTAAGGTCAGCTCGGCTCTTCAAGATCACGTTTCACACTGATCGCTATTCATCATCCAGTATTACATTGTATTACTCGAGCTAAAAATATATTCTCGGGAAGATAATTTATTAGAACCCTCATGATATTCTCTAGAGATCCCGTCTGGATCAATAGTAGAGGAGGTATTGTGATAAACAACAAGATTGTCGCAGACGGTTTCGAGAGTGTTAGACTGAGATTCTTATCACATGCACATAGCGACCATACCATAGACTTGAGCTTGTCTATAAAGAATCAACAGATAATATATGCTCATAAAGCAACATTCGAGATACTCGACGCGCTAGACGAGTACATACCTAGATACGCGAGAAAATCTCTTGAGTACGGAGATAAAGTATATTTAGATGAGGACTATCTAGAGATTATAGAGGCAAAGCATATTCTCGGCTCGATCCAGTTGGTTTATCATAGCCCTAATAAAGGTGTCATAGTTTATACCGGAGACTTTAAGAAGCCGGGAAAAGGAACTAAGATCGTTGAGGGGGCTGATATTGTTGTGACCGAGGCCACCTACGGAGACCCCGAGTATGTGAGAAGATTCAAAGACGTAGCCGAGGAGGCACTTGTAGACTTTATAACCCACCTACTCTCTAGAGGTCCTGTATACTTATTCGCCTACTACGGCAAACAACAAGAAGTAATGGATCTTCTCAGAAGAGGAGGTGTTGTAGCCCCTTTTATAGCTCCTGAGAAGATCTATAGGTTGTCTAAGATTGCTGAGAAATACGGAATGATGATTAAAGATCTGTTGCATGAGAATAGTAGAGAGGCTGAAGAGATCTTTAGAGACGGGTGGTTTGTATACTTTGCACACCCAGCCTATGGTAGTAGGTATGTGAATAGAAGAAACATGATCAACTCTTCTCTTAAGCCTAGCTCTGTACATCTCTCGGGGTGGCTTTTTGATTCGCTGTATAAGTCTATAGATGAGAGAAGTTATATATTCTCTTTCAGCGATCACGCAGATTTTCACGAGCTCATAGACTATGTAGACATGACCAGACCTAAGATGGTTATCATTGATAGTTTTAGAAGTGGTGAGACGGGTAAGAAGTTTGCTAAGGAGATTAAGAGAAGACTTAATATAGAGGCTGTAACACAGCCTATCTAACTTCTTCTCTTGATCCCTATGATAACTCTCTCACCATCTATATCCCATTCTCGCACATGATCTCCTTTTACGTCTACAGCGTTTCTGACAATATTGATCTCTCTGCTCCTAGTCTCTCGAGAGATATAGCTGAGAGTTCTCTCTAAATATCTCCTACTCTCATCACTCTCAACATAGATATTCATATCGATCTCTTCTACCAGCTTTAGACTGATCTCTTTTCTCATAACTTGAACTCTTCTTATAATCTCTCTAGCAAAACCTTCTGCAACGATCTCTTCGGGTATTCTAGTGTCGATTATGGCATAGCCTATATCGCCTGACACTACTACAAAACCCTCTCTCGGCACGGTCTCTAGAGAAACATGATCTTTTCTCAACCTAACTACTTCTCCATCTAACCGGATCTCGATAGAATCTCTGCTAGCAAGCTCTAGAGCTACTAACTCTGAGTTTCTCTCTATATACTCAACAACACTCCTAGCCTTATCTCTAAATTCTCTGCCAATGATACTCGGATTAGGTCTGGCGATGCTCTTAACATAGTTCTCAAGATCTCTTGTATCGCCTGAGACTATAAATTCTTTACAATTAAGCAATTCCTCCATCACATCTCTGATCTGAGTCAATAGAGAGGCTTTGTGAGGATCTCTTAGAATAGAAATACATCTACTCACAGGTCTTCTAAGCTTTATACCGGCCTTCATTCTAGCATTAGACATCAACTCATGAATCCTCCTAGCAATGTTAAAAGACTCTATGAGACTCTCGTCATAGAAGTTCTTTAATAGGAACTCTGGCTCAGGCCATAACGCTAGCGAGACACTCTCAAAAGATCTAGTGGCTATCTCTCTCACAAACTCTTGATATAGAAACTCCGCTAGGTGAGGTATTATAGGGCTGGCCATTACGAGCCAGTCTTCTAAAGCCTTATACAACGCCGTATAAGCAGCTATTTTATCGAGACTCATCTCCTCACTCCACACTCTTCTTCTAATTATTCTAAGATACCATCGAGAGATGTCTTCTAATATAAAGTCTATTAACAGATTCACAGCTTCGTGAACTCTATAGTTATTCATAGCCTCAGTAACTCTCTTCTCCACTTCCGCCAGCCTAGAGAGAAGCCACAGATCCTCTTTCTTAAAAGCCTTCTCTACTCGTAGCTTCTCGAGTAGCTCCTCGCTATACTTAAAACTATCTAGCGTCATGTAGGTTTTTGCGAAAGCATATACATTCCATACTATGTTCAGAGGTCTCAGAGTTTCTCTAGCTTTGTCTAAACTGAATCTAACGTCTTCCCAGACTGTATTTGACAGTAAGAAGAGTCTGAAGGGATCTCTACCTATTCTCTCTATTATGATCGGAACCTCGATAAAGTTTCCTAACGATTTATGCATCTCTCTACCTTTCTCATCTAACATGAATCCGTGTGCTATTATCGTCTTAACAGGTCTTCTATCGTACAATATCAGACCAGATCTTATTGTGCTGAAGAACCATCCTCTAGTCTGATCATGCCCTTCTACGATCATGTCTATTTCTCTAATCTCTTGATCAAAGATCTCGCTACCTTTCTTCCCAAACGAAGCGTAAAACGCGACTCCTGAGTCAAGCCATACATCTGCTACATCTTCAACTCTCCTCGCTAGACCTCCGCATCTGGGGCATCTCAAAACCACCTGATCTATCCACGGTCTATGAAGGTTCTCTGGGATCATATTAGGATTGTATTTCTTTAACTCCTCCACACTGTCGACAACGATTCTAAAGCCGCATGAAGTACATATCCATATAGGCAGTGGTGTGCCCCAGAACCTCTGTCTAGATATAACCCAGTCTTGAAGATTCTCGAGAAGTGACTGAGTTCTGTCTAGAGCCCACCTAGGGATCCAATTGATCTTTTTTGTTTCTTCGATCATCTTATCTCTAAGCTTAGACACTCTGATAATCCATTGATGAGTAGCTCTTAATAGTAGAGGTGTTTTACACCTCCAACAAACAGGGTATCTGTGTACTATCTTCTCCTCGTGAAGCAAAGCGCCTCTGCTTCTCAGATCTTCTATAATCTCTCTGTTAGCATCTCTAGCATACTTACCAGCATACTTACCAGCCTCTCTCACGAATCTCCCTGTATCGTCTATGAGAGAGTAGACCGGTATATTGTGTCTCCGAGCAACCTCGTAGTCTTCAGCACCGTGGCCAGGTGCGGCGTGAACTAATCCTGTGCCCTCGCTCAAACTAACGTACTCGTCAGCTAGAATCACTCTGTGATATTTCTCTAAATCTCTCTGAATATCAACTACGTCTCTTAATGGGTGCTCGTACTCAAGGTTCTCTAGATCTCTACCTAACACTCTCTCCACAACCTTATATTCTCGTATACCAGCCTTCTCGAGAACCTGTTTGTACAAAGCCTCAGCTAGTATGAGAGTCTCTTCTCCTACTCTCACTCTGACGTAGTAAGTGGAGCTATTAGCCATTATGAAAGTGTTAGCGGGGAGTGTCCACGGGGTTGTGGTCCATATGACGAGATACTCCTTCTCTCTACCCTTGACAGGCATCTTAACATATATAGAGGGATCCTCTAAGTCTCTATATTCTTGTGACACTTCATAATCTGCCAAAACAGTCTCACAGCGAGGGCACCAGTGAACCACTCTTAACTCTCTGTCTAGAAGTCCTCTCTCTTCAGCTTTTTTAACGAGTTTCCAAGCCTCCTCTATGTACTCATTTGTTATAGTCATGTAAGGCTTCTCCCAATCCATGAAAACCCCTAGATCTTTAAAGATCCTTGTCATGCTATCAGCGTTCTTGAGAACAAAATCTCTACACTTATTAACAAAATTATCTATACCCACCTTGTCATAGATCTCTTTTTTACTCTCTATACCAAGTAGTTTCTCCACTTGATACTCTATAGGAAGACCATGCATATCATAGCCTGGGGTATCGTGTACATAGTAGCCTCTAGCTCTCCAATATCTCAGATACGTGTCTTTCAAAATCTTATTCCAGGCAGTCCCCGGGTGTATTGAAGGACTGCTAGGGTATGGCGGTCCGTCTATGAAATAGTACTTCTTCTCTCTACGTCTGCTTGTCTCTTTAATCTTTTCATAGACTTTGTTCTCCTCCCAGAATCTCTTGACCCACTCCTCCACAGAGTGAGGATCGTAGAAACTGCCTAGGTCTAGAGTGAGTCTTCTATGACTACTCACTCAGAGACACCTCAACCTTATGCCAAGATATGAGTTCTCTCCTCTCAAACTCTCGCAAGATACTATCGATTTTCTCAGGATCCTCTGTTTCAACTCTGTAATAATAGAACTGAGGAACTACACTACTTCTACTCTTCTTAATAACTCTGCTCAACGTGGATAATGTCTTCTCCACCTCTTCAATAACTTCATTATCGTAAGTGACTATATAAATATTGATCCTTTTCATTTTAGAGAGCCTAAGTATCTTAGATTTTGGTATCTCTTATAAATTCTTCCTCGAGAATTAAACAGTGAAGCCCAGCACTCTTCTAACAAACTCTCCGAAGAAGTATAAAACTACTGTAGCTCCAAAGATTATAGAAGATGTTTCTAGCAACTCTCTCTTAAAACTTCTCTCAAAGAGAAACATAGAGTATAGAGATATGTATGTTAGTATGACTATAGATAGACCTAGCGAGATTATAAGTGCTATAAATATATCGTGGATCAAGAAGTAGGGTAGTGCTAGAACGATTGCTGTGAGAAGATAAGATAAGCCTGTGTAGAGAGACGCGACACTCGCCCGTCCCACACCACTCAATTGCTTAGCCTGTGCATAAGCTGCTGAAGCCATAGCTATAGATGCTGCCACGCCTGCCACTAGTCCTGCTAGTCCTGCTTTGACAGTGTCTGAGTAGACTCCTAGAGTGCCGGCGTGAATACCTGCTATCTCTATTAAAGCGTCTGAGAGACCTAACACTGTAAAGCTTAGATATTTTATCCGACCCTCAGGCAGCTCTGAAGAGAGTTTCTCCTCATGTTCCTCCTCGTCAGCGATCATAGCATCGTATAAATATAGATCTTCTTTTCTAATACTATCTCTAACCCTCTTATAGATCTCGATGACTCTCTTCTCGTGTCTCTCTAAGAACTTTACAGTGAATGTAACACCCATTAGCAATACTAGAATTTTTATGAGGAAGATTTCTAATCTAAGTCTACTGTGATTTAACTCACATCTATCAGTATATTTTCTCCAAAACTCATAGTGCCTCCTCTCCTGTTCAGCCATTTCAACGAGTCTTTCTCTTAGATCTCTAGATAAAAATCTTGTTTTTGAGAGCTCTCTATAGATCATATAATCTCTATATTCATCTAAACAAGCTTCATTTGCAACTCTATTGAATTCTACTGAGCTCAGAGTGTGGCACCTGTGTGTTTTACTTAACAATTTAATAAGCTTTAGTCAGGCTGGTCAGGGTCTTTGTGTTCTTGCAGACAGAGCTCTCTTTACAGATTCTAAGATTCTCTCTCTGGCTTCTTGAACTTCTTCCCAACGATCTATTATAAGACTCTCCTTATGATCGCCTTCCATATAATTCTCAATAAATACTCTAATACTCTCTCTCAGATCTTTTGATAGATCGTTTAGATTTTTAATCCCAGCATAGACAGGATCGATCCTCTCTCTAGGCACTGTCACCACTAAATACCTGTACTCTGAAGTCTCTTTGTTGAATATTCTCAGACCACCTATAGGCTTGGTCTCTATCAGAGATCCTGGCAGAAATGATCTGCTAGAGATCACTATAGCGTTAAGAGTTCTCTCACTCTCATCTAGAGTCCCAGGAATAAAGCCTTTGTTAAAAGGATACCGAGCCCCGGGGCTGAGGACTTTCTCAACTCTTATCACGTCAAGATCCTCGTCGTAGACATATTCAACCTCTGAATCTAGAGGAACTTCAATGATAACATAGACGTAGTTAGGAACTCTCTCCCCAGCTCCCAAGTCTCGCAGTCTTCTTAAGTACATATAGATTCCTCTTTTAAACCCTCTTTAAATAATAGTTCTACGTATGAATTTAAGTGTTACTAAACTCAAGTACAGTGTTGCTACACGAAATAAACCTCACACGTAAGACTGTTGACAAAAAGCATTTTTATAACTCTTTCAGATATAAGTTGTTGAGATAGATAATGAGACTGTTGTTAATACACGCTGAGGAGTTTAGCTATAGAGCTCGAGAACCAGCTGTAGAGGAGTATGAGAGAGACGTTCCTCTAGAAGGCAGTTTTAGAAATGTTTTAGTAGTGTTCGTGAGCGTTGAGAGAGACGACGATAAAGACTCTACTATTGTGGAACGCGCGGCTCTAGAGATTAAGAATCAATTCAACGCGGTTAAAGCAAGCGTAGCCCTGATCTACCCATACGCGCACTTATCATCTGAACTGGCTCCTCCTGATATCGCGATGAGAATATTAAGAGAGTTAAGTGAGAGATTAGAAAGAGAAAAGATTAAGTCTGCGAGAGCTCCTTTTGGCTGGTATAAAGAGTTTAGTCTAAAGAATCTCGGGCACCCACTAGCTGAGCTTTCTAGAACTATTAGAGCTGGTGAGAGACAGAGACCTCAGATTACTAAATCTTACTATATAATAGATCTAGACGGGAATCTTCATGATCCTTACGAGTATAAATATGAAGATCCCGAGCTTAGAGCCTTGGTAGAGAAGGAAGTGTTTAAAAAAGAGCTAGAGAAAAGCAGGCCTAGAGCCGCGGAGTATATGGAGAAGTTCGGATTCGAGTGGGAGCCTTATTCAGATCACGGGCACATGCGGTACGAGCCTCACGCAGCGACAATACTAGAGACTGTGGCTCAATACTCTTGGCAAGTCGTGAGATCTTTAGGAATACCTGTTTTTAGAGTTAGAGGAACTAATATGTTTGATCTCGGTGTTAGAGCTGTGAAAGAACATGCAGATCTATTCGGAGACAGACTATACGAAGTTAGTATGGAGGGCGGAGCGCCACTCGTTATGAGATACGCGGCGTGTCATCAGCAATTCGCTATATTGAAAGACTGGGTTATGAGCTATAGAGATCTCCCGCTCGGAATGTTTGAGATAGCTGACAGCTATAGATATGAGCAGAGAGGAGAGCTAATACTAGGATTTAGATTACGAAGATTCTATATGCCAGATCTTCATATTCTAACCAGAGACCTTGAAGAGGCGAAGAAAATAACACTATTGATAAGAGATAAGATCTTTGAAGAAGCAAAGAAACTAGGGAGAAGCTACGTGGCTATAATCAATGTGACTAGGAGATTCTTGGATGAGGAGAGAGACTATATAAGAGAGCTTGTGAGAAGAGATGGGAGACCAGCGCTAGTGGTTGTTGTCCCCGACGATATATACTACTGGGTTATAAACATAGAGTATAATATAATCGATAGTTCTGGCAAACCTCGCGAGATAGCCACATTCCAGATCGATATTGGCAATGCTGAGAGATTTAATATTAGATACGTTGACGAGAGTAATAGAGAGAGATATCCAATAATAATTCACACAGCGATCATAGGGAGTCTCGAGAGGTATATATACATGTTATTTGACACAGCCTCTCTAAGAGAAAAGAATGGTCAGACACCAGTGCTACCCTTCTGGGTCTCTCCAATACAGGTGAGGATACTGCCAGTATCAAGCTCGCACTTAGGCTATGCTCTCAGAGTCTATGAAGAGATCTCTAAGAGAGGTTTTAGAGTAGATGTAGATGATAGAGAAGAGAGTCTGGCTAGAAAGATGAGAGATGCAGGGCTTGAATGGGCTTATTTTACTGTTATAATAGGTGATAGAGAGGTTCAGACTAACACTCTTACTGTGAGAGACAGAGAGACAGGCTTGCAGAGACCCTTTACCTTAGAAGAGTTTATAGAGCTTCTAGAGAGATTACAAGACGACTATCCCAAAGTTGATCTTGGCATGCCTCATCTGCTGAGTAGAAGACCCTCACTACCATATATAAAGGCTTTGTGAGTCAGCGGAGGTTCATAAGATCACTATTCACACGGCGAGCGTTCATCATCATATAAATATTTAGCGAGATAAAGATAAATATTTTTAGCGAGGAGAAGTGTTGAGTGAGTGCTCAAGAGAATCTTGAGATAATAGGTGTTGAGATATCTTGTATAGCTCATGCTACTGAAGATTATGATAAGGTGCTCCAAGCAATACTCAACACTTCTTCACCCGGCCTGAGAGACTTGTTGAGAAAGAATATATCTTATGAAGATACTCTAGGACACTACAAAGATCCTATAAGAATATATAGAGCCAAACTAGAGAGAGAATACGCCTATGAGTATCTCTCTCATATCTTAACCAGGCTTAGCAGATCAGAATTTGAAATAGTATTATTATCTCTAGAGGAGAGATATGATCCTAGAGAGAATAAAGTGTATTTGAGAATATCAAAACAAGATGCTTATAGGAATAGTATTAGTCTAGCGTTTGACGATGATATGATCCGTGTAGTGACAACGTTGAGAGGCCCTAGAAGCGTTCCTCTGGTCGAGAGATTCATAAGAAGTCTGAGAAAAGAGGAGATGTGAAATGTACGCAGATCTAATGTTGTTAAACATAAACCCTTTTATCACGAGTGTGTATAGAGAGAGTGGTGTTAGAGTAATAGGTGTGCCACGTGATCTGGAAGTAGATGAGAGAGTGCTACGAGACTTTTTTATTATAAGAAGAGTTATAATAGACGATATAGACAGATTGAGAGAAGAGAAGAATTATCTCATAGCTTTTAAACCTAGAGATAAAGAGAGTGCTAGGAGAGCGGGCAAGGTTGAGAGCTTCTCTCTCACTATATTAATAGATGAGGATACTATAGAATACTGCACTAGAGAACAGATAGAAGTTATGAGAGGCAAGAGCACTTCTCTAGAGATACTTGCGAGAGCTATCTTAGACGATAGAAAAGCGCCGAGATATCTAAGACATCTTGGAGCATGTGTGAAATATGCTGTCAAGAATGGTGTGGATATCATTATATCTTCAGGCTCGAGAACGTCTGAAGAGATCTTCCCCCCAAGATCTTTCAGAGTGGTCGAGAGATATCTAATAGGGATCAGAGGCGTGCTGACATATTCTTGGTTTCACGTCTTAGAGAAGTGGAATAAGAATCTGGTGAGAGAAATTGGATCTGTTAAAAAAAGAGAGAAAACCTAGGAAGAGATATCTAGTGTTTAAGCTGTATACCATAGGCTCATCACCTGATTTCGAGAGACTATCTGAAGAATTAAACAATCATATGACAAGATTCTTAGGAGTCTCTGGATTAATAGACTCTTCCGTTAAGCTGATTAGATACGATCCTAATAGTAGATATGGTATCATAAGAATCATATCGAGAAACATAGATCTAGTTCTGCTAGGCATCATAAGAATAAGAAAATTCAGCGAGACTATAGGAGTGATAGTACCAATAAAACTCACAGGAAATCTCAACAGAGCTGTGAAACTGATCAAGAGATTAGAAAGTTGAAAAGAAAAAATTTAAAAGCCTGATAGGTATAGAATAGTCACGGCCGACCCGGCCATAGCGGTCGGGCAACACCCGGACTCATATCGAACCCGGAAGTTAAGCCGGCCGCGTTGTAGAGGCTGTGAGGTCCGCAAGGACTCGCAGCCTCTACAAGCCGGGATCGGCCTCTGTACAGGTATAGAGTATTCTTATATTCTTAGAATATCAAAAACCTCAGATCACAGTCTAGTATTTCTTTAGGAATATTTAAATAAACTGTGTAGAGTATTAATAACGGCTGAAAAATTTAAATTATCTTTTATCCTATTACAAAGTGGTGATTTTAATGAAAGAGAGAATAGTTATAGATCAAGATATATGTATTAGTTGTGGTGCCTGTCTAGCGGTGTGTCCTACACAGTCTATGGAGATGAATGAGAATAACAAGGCTAGATATGTCTGGGATACTTGCGATAGTGATTTTGAGTGTATCAAGATATGCCCTGTGAATGCTATATGGCCAGCTTCACAGGCTCCTGCCGAGGCTAAGAGTAAGAACGGGTGGTATAGATTTAGTAAGCCTCTCGAAGGTCCTCTGAGAGAAGAATTTGAGAAGTGGAAGAATACATATGGGATAACAGGTCTACCTGCCTAGAGTACTGCTACTTAGAGGGCTTCATATTTTTATTTTTTATATTCCGAGATATTTATTAGTATGATACCTCGTGTCACTATCGTAAGATATGATCCTGAAGGAGATCGTTTGATAGCTATAGCTTCTAAGAGATCTCTCTCTTCTAGAGATGTGAGCGAGATAGAGGAGAGAATGAGTGATGAAGAGATCGAAGAGTGGATTAGAGAGACTTTTAGAAGAGGACACCTAAGCCCTTGGGAGCATACATCTTATACGTTTGAAATAATCTGTTCTAGAGTATGTTCGCATCAGCTGGTTAGACATAGGATAGCTAGCTATACTCAGCTTAGTCAGAGATATAATGACAGGCTGCTACAACCTGAGGACAGCGACTACTGGTATAATCTCTCAGAGAAGATTCTCTCTGGAGACGTAGAGTCTTATAAAAGGATCTCTGAGATATTCTTCATAGACCCCGACTGGGGTTTGAGTGTGAGACTTAAGATCGCCGCTGAGTACGCGAGGTCTGTGGCTCTATACTGGTTTCTCAGAAAGAATGGTCTTAGCAGAGAGGAGGCTAGATACATACTGCCGCAAGCCATAGCTACAAAGATAATTGTGACAATGAATGCTAGAGAGATAGTTCACTTCTTAGGACTTAGAATGTGCACGCACGCACAGAAAGAGATTAGACTCGTAGCGTGGGCTCTAAGAAACGAGCTTATGAAGATTCATCCCAGACTCTTCAAATACGTAGGACCTTACTGTCTAATCGATTCTAATATGCTCTCTAGAGAGATATATTCTCTAGAAGAACTGATAGAAAGAGAGATCCCGCTGAGTATTGAGAGGTGTAGAGAACTTATACCTCGAGAAGGTATTAGAAAATGTGTTTTACACTCTTACAATCTATACGCTAGCTATTCGAAAAACTTTTTAAGCACATAACACGAGTAATAGTGGGGCCGTGTATAGAGTTTTCTCTAGAGATCCCTCAGATCCTGTCATTAACGGTTTTTCTTCTCTCTATATCTCTGATAATAAGTAGAAGACTAGAAGAATCTCACGCTGCACTATTAGGAGTAGCACTTATACTAATTCTAGGAGTAGCAGATCTCTATAAAGCGTTCTCTACATATGTCGACTGGAATGTAATATCTATTCTACTGGGTATGTGGATGATTAGCTTCTATATGAGTGACTCAGGTTTAATAGATCTTTTGATAAGGTATATGGTCAAAAGAACTAATAATATATACGCTATAGTGATCTATCTCAATCTTCTCGCTGGCCTGATAACAATGTTTGTAGATAATGTGCTTGTAGTACTACTCCTAGTACCAATAGCTATGAGATTGCTAAGACTAGCTGGGGTGGATCCTGCTAAGCCTTCTATAATGATCGCTTTGTCAGCTAATTTCATGGGGACTGCTTTATTATTAGGAGATCTGCCTCCACAGCTACTCCACGTAATATTTGGAGCTGAGTTTATCGATTTCATATTTATGCAAGGCAGACCCGCCTCGTTTCCTATTCTCACCATATCTTTTATAATAACTATTATTCTCTCGAGCAGGATCTTGTTGAGAGAGTTGAGTAGGAGGAGGGTCAACGTAGAGATTTTAAGTAGTGAGTGGAGTAGAGTCTATGATAAGAGGTATGTTGCGACCTCTCTCATATCATTTATCTCGGTTATCATTCTCATGGCTCTGAGAAGGTCTATAAGCGATCTTGTCGGATATGATATTAAGCTAGGTGTGTTTCCTCTTCTAATAGCAACACTTGTAGCGGTATATCTAGTAGCTTCTAAGAGAGTGTCTTTTGAGAAAGTAGTAGAAGAAGGTATAGATCTCAATGCGATACTATTCTATATCGGGCTGTTTATCTTGGTAGGATCTCTAGAAGAGACTGGATTGCTAGACATATTAGCCAGAGAATTAACACCGCTACTATCATCCACGCTCTACGTAGGATACACAGTAGTATACTGGATCTCAGCGTCTATAGTAGCTTTTGTCGAGCACGACGCGTATATATTGATAATGTTGAAAACATTCAAACATCTCTATATAGACGGAGTTCTAAACAACCCGTGGCCTTATAACTGGGCCTTACTATTCTCGGGAACTCTAGGAAGTAACTACACCGCGGCAGGAGCGCCGGCACTCTACGTGGCATTTAGACTGTTGGAGAGAGATTTAAGTAGAAGATTAACTCTAAGAGAGATCTATGCTACGACTGTGACTTACTCTACCATATCACTTGTTGCATGTTATCTCATATCGGTAGTTGTGTGGGGCTTTTGACCTATGAGACTTTTTGACTGTCCGCCAGCGATGAAGCTGTGAAGATGAATGCTATAAACCACAGACTAATGAACCGCCGAAGATAATCCTCCGCTCTCTAAGGCGGGTAGGAGGTCAGTTGTTGAAATATCAGTCTATCTACTCTTGTGAATCTGCTTTTCGCGATACAGATCATTAGAAACACTTATTTTGCTACTTACAAATCCTTTTATAAAAAGACTCTGAGGGGGGGTGGGTTATGGCGAGAGTGAGAGCCAGAGCTTATTCGAGCTCAGCCAATCTAGGCTCAGGTTTTGATATAGTGGCCGTAGCTTTAGACGCTTTCTGGGACGAGGTTGAGGTAGAGACTAAAGACGGTTCTGGAGAGATCGTGCTTGAAGAAGTTTCAGGTCCTTACTCTTCTCACGTTCCTCACGACGAGAGTAATCTAGTTGTTCATACAAGCAGACTACTCCTCGAGAGACTAAGCTTGCTTCGAGATAAGAGAATGTCTATATCTATTAGACTTTGGAAAGGAGTGCCTGTTAGCAGTGGTCTAGGTAGTAGTGGTTCTTCTATTGTAGCCACGATAATAGCCTTGTCGAAGGCTCTAGACGTGAAACTCTCTCCCGAAGAGATCATAGAGCTAGCAGGTTTTGCAGAGTCTTTCGCGGCTGGAGAGCCTCACTATGATAATGTGGCGGCATCTACTCTCGGAGGAATCATACTAGTTTTATCAAGCAAACCTCTGCCAGAGATCAGGAGATTAGAAGTTAGAGAAGACTTTAAATATTCTTTTATACTCTCGATACCTATTATAGAGCCTATCAAGAATAAGACAGCTTTTATGAGAAAAATACTACCTAGAGTGATAGAGCTAAGCACACATGTAGAAGCTTCAGCAAGACTCGCAGCACTTATATACGGGTTGACTTTTGGAGATGATAGTGCTTTAATTAAAGGTCTAGATGATATAGTGGTAGAATCTGTCAGATCTAAATATATACCATGCCTAGATCTGGTCAAGATTCGAGCTAGAAAAGTAGGGGCTCTAGGCTCGGTTATAAGTGGTGCGGGACCTAGTATACTTACTATAGCACCTAGAGACAGGGCGCAAGATATTGTTAGAGAGATAAGAGATGTTTATAGAGACTGTGGTTTCAGAGTACAGATCGTGAACGCGAAACCAGCTCCACCGGCACGCGTGATATTCACAGCGTGAGAACTACAGGCATCTATAGTTCTTTTTGTCTCAATACTTCTCTAAAGCTGTTCAAAGGATCCTTGATTATCTCGGGTATTAGCTCTATCAGGTTCATAGGTGAAGAAGAGCCTTTTCTGATATAAGCTAGCTCACCTGCTATAGCGTTAATCTCCACACCTGCACAAGCTGCCTCGAAGAGACTACGAGTTCTAGGTATCAGCGATGCTATAACACCTGTCAGAACATCTCCAGTCCCTCCTCTAGTCATATCTGGATTTCCTATGATACTTCTACTCCTACACCTAGATCTCTCGCACATGAAGTCTATGTATCCCTTCAACACTACTATAGCCTCATACTTCTCTGAGATCTCTGAAGCAGCCTCTCTTCTAGACATAGGATCATTATTGATACTCTTCTTCAGTAGTATAGAGGCTTCTCCTAGATGTGGTGTTAAAACAGCCTTCCAACCAAATCTCACATCTAGATCAGACAGGATCTTTAGAGCGTCAGCGTCTATCACGATCTTAATATTCTTCTTACTCTTACTCAATTCTTCTAACAATAAGCCTACGCTCTCTCTGGTCTCTCTCGACAAGCCTATCCCAGGACCCAGCGCTACAGAATCAACTCTATCGATATAATCTCTCAAGATCTCGAGAGATCTCATAGTAAGCTCTCTATCCTCTAGCTCTATAGGTATGATCTCTGGCGAGAAAGCTTTGTCAATAACAGCTCGAGGCGAGGCTAGGTATACTAGGTCGCTCCCCGCAGCCCAAGCAGCCAGTGCTGCTATCCATGGCGCTCCTACATATTTATAAGACCCGGCTATAACTAGTACTCTACCTGCATCACCTTTCTTAGCTGTTCTCTCTCTCTTCCTAATCCTAGCCTCAATATCTCCCGGACCAACCTCTTCCCACGCTTCTGAGGGTATTCCTATATTGACTACGACTAGCTCGCCTACACACTCTTTATTATTCAAGAGACCTTTCTTCGGAGCGTGCATAGTTATAGTCAGATCTGATCTGACGCATATGCCCAGAGTCTCTCCGGTGTCAGGATCGACTCCTGAGGGGAGGTCTATAGAGACTTTATAAGAATCTATAGAGTTTATCTTCTCAATAATCTCTGCTATAACACCTCTCACACGACCTCTAACACCTGTGCCTAGCATGGCGTCTATTATTATATCGTAGTCTTTAGGAATCTCTCTCTCGTATCTTAGTAATCTCCAACCGCTTCTCAGCAGCACGTTTAGATTGTGTTTGGCGTCCTCGTGTCTTATAGCCTCGGGGTCTGATGTTAGCATAACATCTACTCTATATCCCAGGCTCTTCAAGTGTCTTGCCGCGACAAAACCGTCGCCTGCCTTACCTCCTCTCCCAGCTATCACGAGAATCTTCTTATCTCTACCGAATCTCCTTAAGATCTCCTCAGCAACAGATCTTCCCGCGTTCTCCATTAAAAGAAGTGTAGAGACGCCTAGCGCGCTTGAGTTGATCTCGAGAGCTCTCATGTCCACTGTGTCAACAGGTTCTCTCCAGCTTATATTGACAATCAAAATCCCACCATTTGAAAAGTCGTTGTGTAGAGTAATTAAATCGCTAGATTCAATGCACGTGGAATTTTTAAGCGCGAGAGAGTATAGTAAGCAGTTTACACAGGTCAAGCTGTTGAGCGTGATCTATAGAGACTCTTGTCCAGCATGTCATGGACCTATAGATTCTCATAGACTCTCACTAGGGCTACCGTGTAGAGAATGTCTTCCGAGAGTGCCTGAGACACTATTATCTCTAGAGAAAGATTTGCTTGAGAAGAGAAGAATCTTAACAGAGATCTTGAGAAACCCGGGAGACTATGGCGTGATGAGATACGTAGATGAAGAGATAAGAGAATTTGAGAAATTCTTCGCTAGAGCTATAGGTGGCGAGTTATGGCCTATACAGAGGTCTTGGATTCGAAGATTATTAGATGGCGAGAGTTTCGCTCTAGTAGCTCCTACTGGAGTTGGCAAGTCTACTCTTCTTCAAATATACTCTCTGTACATGTACGAGTATGGTAAGAGGATCTATTTTATAACTCCTACGAGAGAACTGGGGAGGCAAACATTAGACAGATTAAGAGTCTACGCCGATAGACTTGGTCTCGAGATTAATGCTCTGTTATATGATTCAACGAGTAGAGTATCTCTGTCTCAAATCATTGATTCTGTCGCTGAGAGAGGTATTCTCGTAACAACCTCTGCAATTCTATCTCGCAGATTCAAGGATCTTGACAGAGTAAATTTTGACATAGTAGTAGCAGACGACCTGGACGCTGTTCTCAAGAGTTCTAAAAATGCCGAGAGAATCTTAATGTTGCTCGGATATGATGAGAGTATTATTGAGAGTGCGTATAGATTAAATAGATTGAGAGAAGACCTCTTAATATACAAAGTAAGCGATAGAAGAGATCTGTATGAGAAGATCAGAGAAGAAATAGAGATTCTAAGAGCCAGCATACTGAGGTACAAGGCGGCGAATAGAGTAGGACAATTAATAGTGTCGACAGCCACTGGTAGAAGTGGTTCTAAAACTAAGATTCTTAGAGAAGTGTTAGATTTTGATGTTGGAGGAGTCTTAGATTACGTGCGAGAGATAATTGACACGTATAGAGAGATGAGAGACTATAAAGACATAAGCGACATGTTGCAAACTCTCGGCCCTGGCACTATGATCTACGTGTCTAAGATATTTAATAGAAGAGCAGAGGATCTATATCAAGATCTGTTGGGTGAGGGTTTTAAAATAGGTATAGCTCTCTCTAAGAGAAATGATCTAAAGAAATTCTTAAATAAAGAGATCGACTATATAATCGCTACAGCAAGCTTCTACGGGATAGCGGTTCGAGGGATCGATGCTCCTCTAGTGGTTAAAAATGCTGTATTCATAGAGCTGCCTGCACACAAGATCTCTCTAGAGAGTTTTATCAGAGACCCAAAGAAGCTAGGATTAGTCTTATCCGCTCTCTCTAAGAGTTTTAGCGAAGCAGAGAAAGCCTACGAAGATCTTCTGAGACTTGTTAGAAGTCTCAGACTCTCGGAGCTCACTTTGATTCGCAGGATATTATCTGGAGAAGTAGACTCTGAGCATTATCACAATAGAAAGATTGTTGAGACTCTCAGAGACTATATCGGTCTTGTTCAAGAGCTTATGAATAGAGTTGGTGAAGAGAAGATTCTTACTAGAGTAGGCGTGATCAGCGTTAGAGATAGAGTTGTTTTTGTCCCCGACATAATGACCTATATTCAAGCGTCTGGGAGGACTTCGAGGATTCTAAACGGTAGATTCACGCTTGGACTCTCTGTGATACTATTCAGAGACAGAGATCTCCTAGATCTATTTTTGAAGAGGATGAAGAGAGTGTATAGTGAGTTCGAGATAAGATCCTTCGAAGAGATAGATCTGGATGGTGTGAAGCGTCTGCAGAACCGGACGAGAAGCGTCTCGAGTAGCAGTGTTAATAATGATCTTAGAGGTATGGGTGTGTCTATAGATCTCAAGAGAGTACTCATGATCGTTGAATCGCCTACTAAGGCACGTACTATCTCGAAACTCTTCGGCTCGAACTCTAAGAGAATCTACGATAATATAGTTGTTAGAGAGTTCACATTGAAGACTCGAGACAAGGTGTACGTGGTGGAAGTAATACCCTCTCTAGGCCACATAACAGATCTAGTTGTAGACTCAGGTCTCTACGGGGTTGAGTATAACGAGAGTTTCACACCCGTCTATAGTTTTATTAGAAGATGCTTGTCTTGCGGATATCAGTTTACTGAGAGAGTAGATAGATGTCCTAGATGCGGTAGTAGTAAGATCAGATCTCAAGAGACGACTATTGCTACGATGAGAAAACTAGCTCAGTCAGCAGATCTGATTTTTATCGCTACAGACCCTGATATGGAGGGAGAGAAGATAGCCTATGACATATACAATCTTCTCAAACCCTATAATCCTAATATATACAGAGTAGAGTTTCACGAGATCTCTAGAAAAGCTGTTGTAAAAGCCTTCGAAAACCCTAGATCAATAAACTTTGATCTTGTGAACGCTCAGATCGTGAGAAGAGTTGATGATAGATGGATCGGTTTTATTATTAGTAGAGAACTTCAAGAGAGGTATAAAATGAAGTGGCTCGGAGCTGGGAGAGTGCAAACACCTGTTCTTAAATGGATCGTCGATAGATATTCTGAGTATAAGAACTCGCTGGGGTTCTGGGTCTATATCTACACAGACCGAAGTTATCCTATAGAGCCTCTCAAAATATTCGTGAAGAGCAGAGAGGAGTTAGAGAAGATTTCTAGAGAGAGACTTGTGAAGATAAAGAAAGTAGAAGTAGAGAGAAAGATCTTGTCTCCACCACCTCCATTTTCAACAGATGAAATGATCTCCGCGGCCGACCTTTTCCTAAGATTCTCTCCAGAGAAGACTATGAGAATAGCACAAGAGCTGTTTGAGCTGGGCTTGATAACCTATCATAGAACTGATTCTACTCACGTGTCTACTAACGGTGTAGAGCTAGCGAGAGAGTATATATCGAGAGTCTATGGAGAGAGATATTTTAAGCCCAGGAGTTGGGGGGAGGAAAAAGCTCACGAGGCTATTAGACCCGTGTATTCGATGAATATCAATGAGATAAAAGAATCATCTCTATCCGGAGAGATATTCGCGCTAAACATGAGACAAGATCACGAGAAGCTATATGATCTTATATTCAGGAGATTCATAGCTAGTCAAATGATAGAAGCAGAGGTTGATTATTGTAGAGTGACATTTGACATAGGAGGCTACGAGACGGGCGTGGAGGGTTTGTGTAGAGTCTACCAAGAAGGATTTCTAAAGGCCTACAACACTTACAATACTATACCTCACGAGTTGCTAGAGTCAGAAGAGATCTTAGAGATTAGAGAGATGAGATATAGAAGAGGGTCTCGAGTGAAACTCTTTACAGGAGGAGAGATAGTTAGGCTGATGAGAGAGAGAAGAATAGGTAGACCTAGTACGTATTCTAAAGCTATAGAGAATAATATAAAACATGGATACGTGATCGAGAGCAGAGTGAAGAGATATTTAATCCCTACTAAACTTGGCATCGAAATCAGTAGCACTATAGAGAGTGTGTACCCAGATATACTGACTGAGAGAGCTAGTAGAGAGTTAGAAGAGTTAGTAGATAGAGTGGCCAACAGAATCATAGATCGAGATAAAGCTTTAGGCATGATCTTAGAGAGTTTGAGCACGCATGGATTTAAAGAGGCTCAGAAAGTGATAGAGTATCTGACTTTGACCTCCTCCTCATGAATCATGTTTTCGACATATATCGAGTCTTAAGAGAAAATTTTTAAGATAACATGTGAATATAATATCATTAGAAGTGTGCTTCATGTTCATAAAAAATCATCTCGAAGCTACTAGAATTATTGAACTGCTAAAACCTGTTAGAGTCATGATCTTAAAAGACCTTGGCAGAGTTATCTTTAGCGAAGTAGAATTGTCAAAAGGTGTAGAGATCGAGTTGCCGAGATGGATCGCTGAGAGTCTTGAGAAGATGGGTTATGCTAGGATTCAGAGGTCTTTTAAGAGTCTAGAGGATCTTAACAAGATCAGATATCATGAGGAGACGAGATTCGAAGAGAAAAAGATAGAGTTATACAAGATCTCTCAAGATCTATATGTGGAGAGTGAGAAGCTTGTCAGCGACTTTAGAGAGAGAGCTGAGAGCAGAGATCCTAGGGCTTTTCAAGAGCTGGAGAGAATAATCAAGGTTTTTCAGAGGATTCTGAGACTCAGGTTCAGAAAAATACTATACTTTATACAGGTTTCTGAGAGTATAGACGAGGATCTGGAGAGGAGAATGAGTATAGAAGAAAAGATCTTCTATAGATATTTTCTCATAGGCATATACAAATGGATCAGAGAGTTTGAGAAGTTTATAACCGGGTGACGTGAGTGGCCAGCGAGAGTGTTCAAGAAGAGGTTTTGACAATAGAGTCTAGAGAGAGACTTCTAGAGAAAGCCCTAGAGTTCTTTGAGAGTGTGACTGATGAGAATAATGTGCCGAAGTATCGTGAAAGAGTGTCTGAGGCTCTCAGAAGAGGCAAGAGTTCTGTTGTGATCGACTATATGGACATATACGCATTCGACGAAGACCTGGCTCGAATACTCAGAGAAGAGCCTTTGAAGACTATAGAGATATTCAGAGAAGCTCTGGAGAGTTACACGAGATCTGAGTTTAATGTCGAGGTCTCGCTCAAGCCTAGGTTCAGAGGTCTTCCCGAGTCTTATAGAATTAGAGATCTTAAGAACGAGCATGTAGGCAAGCTAATTCAAGTTGATGGAATAGTAGTTAGAATGACCCCGCCCAAACAGAGGATCTATAGAGCTGCTATAAAACATTCTGAGTGTGGAGGAGTATTTAAGATAGAAGTGGATCGAGAGTTCTTTGAACTGCCTAAGACATGTCCTCTATGCGGCTCTTCTAAGGGTTCTTTCGACGTGGTCGAAGATGAGAATGAGTACATAGATTATCAGAAGATCACTGTTGCTGAAATGCCCGAGGAGATACCGCCAGGTCACATGCCGAGACAGATAACAGTCGTGTTAGAAGAGGATCTCGTGGACATAGCTAGACCTGGTGACAGAGTGTCTGTGACAGGAGTGTTAAGACTGGCTAGAGATAAGAGTTCTGCTAGGAAGAGAGTTATTAAGTCAGTGTATGAAGCCGAGCTCTACGCTAATTATATTGAGTTGAGTAGAAAGGGTGTTGAGCAAGTCGAGCTCACGGAGAGAGATGTAGAAGAGATCAGAAGATTAGCCAGAGACCCTATGATTAGGAGAAAGATCATAGCGAGCATAGCTCCAACTATATACGGGTTGTGGGATATAAAAGAAGCTATAGCACTACTCTTATTCGGCGGAGTGCCCAAGATCAGAGAAGACGGTACTAGAGTTCGCGGTGATATACATGTTCTCATAATAGGAGACCCTGGCACTGCGAAGTCTCAGCTTCTCCAATTCACAGCTAAGATAGCTCCTAGAGGAATCTTCACTACGGGCAGAGGCTCTACAGCGGCTGGGCTAACAGCATCAGTTCTTCGAGATAAGACGACTGGAGAGTACTATCTAGAGGCTGGAGCCCTAGTTCTAGGAGACCTTGGTGTTGTGTGTATCGACGAGATCGATAAGATGCGTGAAGAAGATCGAGTAGCAATACACGAAGCTCTAGAACAACAGACAGTATCTATATCAAAAGCTGGTATACACGCGATACTCAACGCGAGAGCCTCAGTTCTAGCAGCGGGGAACCCGAGGTATGGGAGATATGAGGAGGAGAGACACATATCAGACAATATAAATCTCCCGGTGACAATCTTATCAAGATTCGATCTTATATTCGTGTTAAAGGACAAGCCCAGCCCAGATGAAGATAGGAGACTAGCCTCATACATTGTAGAAGCACACTCGAGGTACGATGAGTTGAAGCCTTTTATAGAGCCTCAGCTGTTAAAGAAATACATCGCCTATGCTAGAACGCATGTAAAACCTCTATTGAGTGAAGAAGCCAGGAAGATGCTTGTAGACTTCTTCGTAGAGATGCGTAGAGCGGCTGCTGAGAGTAAAGGGGCTACACCAATAAGTATAACTGCTAGACAAATGGAGTCTCTCATAAGACTCGCGGAAGCTCATGCTAGAATGGCTCTCAGAGAGATTGTCGACGTAGAAGACGCTGCCGAGGCTATCAGAATAATGCTTCTCGTCCTGAGCAATGTGGGGCTTGACATAGAGACTAGAGAGATAGATATTGACAGTATAATGACTGGGAAGCCTCTGAGCAAGAGAAGAAAGATTCATGAGATTGAGGATGTGATAAAACAGATCACCAAGGTAGAGGGGAGGCCTTGCGCTTCTCTGAGTGAGATAGTTAGTAGATTACAGAATAACATACCTCAAGACGAGATCGAGAGACTCTTAAATACTCTGTATAGAGAGGGTATAGTGACTCAAGTAAAGATACACTGCTACAAGATCGTCGAGTGAATCTGATGTCTCTAGAGGTAGACTATAAATGGCTTGGATACATATTATCTCTTCTAATGCTAGGTGTGAGTTCTTATAGTGATATAAAGAGTAGAGAAGTAGATCTCAGAATATGGATCTTATTTGGCGTGATAGGATCGATTGTTTTTATCATGAGATTCTATGTAGAGAGAGATCTCTTAGTGTATCTACTGCTAAGCTTGATCGCCCCTCTGATAATTCTACCTCTAAGTCTGGCTAATATGATAGGCTTCGCGGATTTTCTAGCAGTTCTAGTACTCTCAATACTAATACCCAAGCCTCTATACAGAGAGCTCTTACTACCACCTTCACTCACGATCCTTCTCATATCTAATATTGTGTATGTGATAGTTCTAACCCCTTTTATAATTAGGAACATGCTCTTCTCGAGGCTTATAGCTGATAAATGTGATTCTGCGTTTAAGAGATTTATCATTATCTTAACAGGTCTGCCCATGAGGATCAGTAGTTTTCTAGAGAGTAGATTCATGTTCCCACTAGTATACCCTGTTAAAAGAGATGATAAGCTAGTCTGGGTCTGCAGATCTAGTTTTGATATAAATGAAGAGTCTCAGGCCTATAGAGATTCTCTGAAGAAACTCTTAGACGAGAGGCTTGTCAGTAGTGATGATATTATAATAGTCTCGTGGGGAGCTCCATATATTCTGTTTCTCTTTATAGGCGCACTCCTATACCCATTCGCAGGTCTTCTAGTAGAAAAGATCTTTAGTCTCATGATTTAGAGAATAGTTAATTACTCTTGTTAACTATTTATCTACTCGAGTATAATGGTTATTCAGACAAATATTCTGATCGGGATCGTGGGGAAGACTAATGTTGGTAAATCAACTCTATTCTCAGCCATCACTATGATCCCTGTGAAAATAGAGAATAGACCTTTCGTAACGATAGAGCCTAACATAGGGATTGGGTATGTGAGAAGCAAGTGTGTTCATATAGAGCTAAATCTTCCTAAGTGTGATGCTAGAAATTCTATATGTGTCAACGGCGACAGATTTATCCCTGTCAAGATAATGGATGTAGCCGGGCTGATCAGAGGTGCTCACGAGGGGAGAGGTCTTGGAAACAAGTTTTTAGATGATCTGAGACAGGCAGATCTATTGATTCATGTTGTAGATGCAGCAGGGTCTACAGATCCTGAGGGTAATCCTGTGAAGCCGGGGTCTTACGATCCTTATAATGATGTTATTGATATAGAGAGAGAGATCGAGCTATGGATGTATTCGATTATAAAGAGAGACTGGGATAAATTCTCTAGAGGGCTAGATCATGTGCCGCCCTCCGAAGCCGTGGCTAGGTTGACGCAAAGACTATCTGGCTTATCTATCAAACAATCTCACGTCATACAAGCTCTCAGAGCCACAGATCTTGAGAAGAAGAAGTTCTCCTCGTGGAATAATGAGGATCTCTATAATTTCACAGTAGCTCTACGCAAAGCGTCAAAACCGATGATTATAGCGGCGAACAAGGCTGACGTGCCTGAGGCGCGAGATATTATCAAGTCTCTCGTCGAGAGACTCAGAGACAGAGTGATAATCCCAGTCTCTGCAGAGTACGAGCTAGCGTTGAGAAGAGCTTCTTCGCAGGGTTTGATAAGATATCTACCTGGAGATAGAGATTTTGAGATCGTAGATCACAAGAAGCTTACACTAGCTCAATTAAAAGCTCTAGAGAAGATAAGATCTTTTATAAAAACATATGATGGGACTGGCGTGCAGAGACTGCTCAACACAGCAGTATTTGAGTTGTTGAATATGATTGTGGTATATCCTGTAGAGGATCATGTTAGATATACTGATTCTAGTGGAGCAGTGCTCCCCGACGCTCTGCTAGTTAGAAGAGGCACTACGGCTAGAGATCTTGCTTATATGATTCATAGCGATCTTGGCGAGGGATTTATATACGCTATCGATGCTAAGACTAAGAATAGAGTGGGGGCTGAGTACGTGCTTAATAACAATGATGTTATAAAAATTGTCTCAGCCAGGAAAAGATAAGATAGTAAACCGCTTCTATCCTCACCTAACTCCCAGCTGATATATCAATCCTACTACAGAGATCACTAGAGATATTAAGAAGCTAATCATACTAGGCACGTTTAGACCTTCTAAGCCATACCAGATCAAGATAAATCCTATTATAGCAAAGCCGAGAGCTAAGATCATGTTAGATACAATATATAGAATCACAGAGAATACTAGTGTGAATACAACGAGTAGTAAGACAGATCCTGAGCCTATGAGAGATAACAATATGTTTGATAAGAAAAAGCCTCCTAAGAGTGATATTATTATTCTAGCAAGAGTAAATCCTAGAAAACCCCCTATGATCAGTCCTATGAAAGCTAGTAGTATTGATACTAGTGTGCTGTGAGTTAGATTCATCGAGTATAAGAAGAATATATAGGCTAGCACTATAGCGAATATCAGAGATGATACTATTCTAGCTATCTTAAGACCCCAGACGGCGAAGATGACACCTAGAATAACTAATAAAGCGTAGAAATAAGGATCTTTGATCACGAGAGAATCGATTCTCATATATCTCCTATATATACTTTACTTGATAATATAAAATCTCAATCTAATCGAGTCATACAATGAATCTTTCTATGAGAGTAGAAAAAGACTTATAAGTCTTAACTCTCTGATGATATTAATGATGAGTGTTCAAATATTAGAGTTGCTAGATATAGCTCTAGATACGCTTTTAGACGAGAACTAGATTCCAGAGGGATCAAGTCTGTCGCCAAGTGCAAGAATCAGAGACATGTCTTTTAATTTAATCGATTCTAGAGAGCTGTCTTTGTTCCTATTAGAGAAGAGATTAGATATGAGTATTATAGGCTTAGATGAGGTCGGGGAGAACAGTGTTTTAAGAGAGATCTCGTGTTCTGGAGAGAAGAGTTCTATAGAGAATCACTTTAGAGAGTAATATATAGTATGGTTCTGAGAATAGCTTTCAACGAGATTTTTAGAGAGCTGAGAGATAGAATAAAGATTACAGATAGAGTGAGAGAGATTGCTAAAAGCTATGGCTATCTCCCATACATGGTGGCTAGATATATTGACATGCTAGGCGAGGAAGAAGCTCTGGAGTTGTTGAGAGTTTTCGAGAGGAAAGATCTATTTAAACCTGCTATTAGATGTAATGATCTGAAGCATAGTTGTGAGAAGACTATTAGCTCTCTAGAGAGAATAGGATTCGAATTCGAGAAGATAGCTTGGTCTAGTCACGCATACAAGATTATTAAGAGTCCTGACAAACCTACGGCAGGGTCTACTCACGAGTATCTGAAAGGGTATTACTATCTCTACAGAGACGCCGCCTCATTAATACCTCCTCTACTCTTGGCTCCGAGAGAGAATGAGACTATACTTGATAGTTGTGCAGCTCCTGGGGGTAAGACTGTTCATATACTTCTCTTAATCAGAGATCGAGGGCTGGTCATAGCTAATGATCTTTCGAGACTTCGTTTAGCCGCTCTGAGATACAATCTAGAGAGAATGAGTTTCAAGAGTTATATTGTAACAAGATTCGATGCTAGAAGAACTCACGAGTATTTTAGAGAGGAGTTTGGTAAGATTCTCGTAGACACGCCCTGTAGTGCTGAAGGTGCGATTATGTTTGATCCTAGTAGAAAGAGTAAGACGAGCTACGAGACTCTCGCTAAGCTAGTCTCTAGAGAGATAGAGATTCTATCTTCAAATATCGAAGCATTATCGCCCGGAGGCTTGTTAGTCTACTCCACATGTTCTATAGCCCCGGAAGAGAATGAGTATGTGATATCAAAGATAATAGATCACTATAGAGAGAGTGTTGAGACTGTGAATGTGAACAGTCTTTGGTCTAAAGGTCTAAGCGGGTTTCTAGGACTAGAATTCTCTCCTGACGTAGAGAAGTGTGTGAGAATATGGCCGCACAAACATCTGATGGAGGGATACTTTGTATGTGTTCTGAGGAGAAAGTAAGAATCGTCGTAAACACGCGATCTCTGAGGTCTAGGGGGGAATTCTATCTGATAGATAGATTCGTGAAGACTTTATTTGATATCTCTCTAGATAGATTATTTGAGATTCTAAACGCAGAGATCATATGTCTAGATGAGTCTTGTAAACATCTATTCATGATAGAAAGATCATTGTTAGACAAGATAAGAACTTTAAGAGAGAGAGACGTGGAAGTAGTGTCAGCGGGTCTTAGAATAGGCTTTATAGAGAGTGGTAAGTTTATACCTACACCATTATTCCTAGATCTTCTGTACGAGAGATTGGCTACTACGAGAGGAGCTGTTATAGCTGGGGAGAGAGGAGTTAAGGCTTTCTTGTATGGTAATGATCTGCTCTACGAGAGCGTTATTAAGATCTATGAGCCTTTCAAGAGGAATCATATAGTCTCTATAATAGATCCTGAGGACGGTAGAGTAGTTGGAATAGGCGTGGCTACAGAGGATCTCGAGGAGATCCTCAAGTGGCCTAGAACAAGAGAGTATATGATAAAACCTGTGGTCAAGAACATATTCGATCTGGGCTTCTACTTGAGAGCTCAGAGAGAAGAAGAATACGAGTAATAGTGATAACCCGCGACTCTCTATATATTAAGTGGGTGTCAGTATATGAAATACTTTATCGAAGCAAGTGCCGCTCTAATTCATAGAGATCTAGAGATCAAAAGAAACGTCTCTCTATACATAGAAGATGGTATAATAGAGAGTATAGGTCTGTCGGGGTTCTCTGTTAATTCAAATGTGCTAAAGATAGATCTTAGAGGAGGGATAGTGATTCCCTCGCTAGTAAATTCACATATACACACAGCTGATATAGGGTTTGAAGAGATCGGATGGGATCTAGATATAGACTCTGTAGTTGGAGAGCCATACGGTCTCAAATATCTATTGCTTAAAAAATATAGAGAAGAGACGAGCAGGTATATAGCGAGAAGTCTGAGATTATCTCTCGAGACAGGAGTCATGATCTTAAATGACTTTAGAGAAGGAGGTTTAGAAGGTCTTAGACACTCAGTAGAAGCGGCGAGAGAGATAAAAGATCTGATCTATATACCATCTTATATGCCAGATCTCGAGAGAGAGACAGAGGATCTTGAGAAGAGTCTTAGAACAGCTCTCGAGAAGACTAAGTGGGTCGGGATATCTTCTCCTCACTATTACACAGATGATCAGTTGAAGAAGATAGATAGTATAGCTAGAGAGACGGACTCGTGGATAATAACTCACGTAGCCGAGACTAGAGAAGTTAGAGAAGAGAGAGATCTAGAGAAGATATCAAGTCTAGATAGAGTGAGAGCCGTGGTTCACGCTCTATATCTAAACTATGATGAGATATCCGAACTGAGCGATCGTGGCGTGACTTTCATTTTATGTCCTCGTAGTAATATGTGGTTCGGCTCTGGATATATTAACATAGACTTATTTAAGCTAGAAGAAGTGAGAATCGCTCTTGGAACCGACAACGCAGGCTGGATCAAGCCAGATCTTTGGAGAGAGATGGAGACGCTTATAAACATGTTGAGATTGAAGAGTGTGAATATAGATCCTCGTAAGACGCTTCAATACGCCACCGTAAACGGTGGAGATCTGTTTGGAGTTAAGAATTATATAGAGGAGGGGTTAGAGCCTATGATAATAGGTTTGAAATCCGACTGGATCAACCCAGATAGATCTGGTGATCTGTATTTGAGTATTGTTAAGAGAGGAGGTGCAGAGAGTATAAGAATCAGAGTTTTCGGAGATACTCTGAGACTCATCTGATACTCTACTCTTCGAGAAAAATCTTCTTGACCCTCTGCTCTAGCGTCTTAGAGAAGTCTTCAACAGCTTTTCTAAGACTCTTATCTGCGCACTGAGGATCTAGTATGTCTATATAATATTTGAAAAATTTCACAGCGCACGTCTTGCTATGAAATGTGAGTGTGACGTCTCTTATCTTTAACACTATACCCTGACCCTCTGGAAATACTCTCCCACAAACTAAACATCTGTATCTATTTCTCAGAGTATACACCTCATACTATCTTCTAGAGACCTTGTCTCTGACCACGTCTAAGATTATCCTAGCCCACTCTCGCTTGAGCATAAACCCCTTGCTAATAATCCTACCATTAGAATCAATGAGTACGGCCGCATCCGTATCGGCGCCAAAACCTGTCCCCGGAGCTCCCACATAATTTGCTAGTATTAGATCAAAGTTGTATTTATCTAGCTTCTTCAAAGCTCTCTCTATCAGATCTTCTTCTGATGAGACTGTCTCTGCGGCGAAACCTACGACAATACTTTCAGGAGCTTCTTTTCTAACGATCGAAGCTATCTTAGGAGTGGCCTCTAACTCAATACTAATCTTAGTTATCTCGCTAGGAATCTTCTTCTCCTCTCTCCTAGAGAATCTATAGTCTGCTGGAGCCGCTGAGAGTATTATAGCGTGAGGATTAATCTTCTTAATATACTTCACCACGGTCTTCAACATATCTTCTGTCGATACTATCTCCTCTCTCACAATCCACGGAGGCGGGGTCATGGCGAGTGGGCCGTGCACTAATATTACATCGGCCCCCCTATAGTAAGCTTCTGAAGCTACTGCAACACCCATTTTACCAGTGCTAGGATTAGATATGAATCTAACAGGGTCTAAGTGTTCTCTTGTAGGACCTGCCGTAGCTATGATTCTCACACCCCTAAGATCCTCGCCTCTCAGTATCAGAGCCTCTGTTTTGTCAGCAACCCATACAGGGTCTGGATACTTAGCTCTTCCTTCTTCAATTACAGGAGGCAGGATAGACACGCCCATCTCTTCACATTTTCTAAGAGCCTCAACTAGAGGTGGAGATCTGTACATTGGCTCGTGCATTGCTGGTACTAGAAGCATTTTTTTACCCACGCCAAGCATTATCTGAGCTACAAGAGTCACCGAGGTGTCAGCTATTCCATAGGCTATCTTAGATATAGTATTAGCAGTGGCAGGAGCTATGATCATTCCCGAGGCTTTTCTAGCCAGCTCCACATGTCCTATCTCTCCGCCAAACTCGACATAGGGCTTGTTACCGGTAGCCCACTCCCACATCATAGGTGATATGAGTCTAGCAGCACTCTTACTTATAACAGGATAGACTTCCGCACTTCTTCTCATAAGCTCTCTAGCCAGATCAAGAGATCTGTATAGAGAGACACTTGCAGTCACGCCAAGAACTATGACGTGCTCGAGTAAAGTTCTTGCAGACTTGCCGATAATGTCTTTAGAAGGGTGTTCTAATCCAAACATTGCTCCTCAAATAATCAATTTATAGCATCCACTTATATAATACCTAGATCAAGTTATAGTATGATAAAACTCTTAAAATGCTAGTTAAGAATTATATTGTAAGATGGAGGACGATTGAAAATCATCCCCTCGTGGGACATGATTAAGAGTGGCTATGTGACTGATATATATTTTAAGAGAACACTCAAGATCCTAAAGATGTACGGTTTAGACCGAACAAGAGTTAGAGCCGAGATCCACGCATACAGTCTTCCCAAAAATTATAGATGGGCCGTATTTGCAGGGTTGGAAGAGGCTTTGAAACTCTTAGAAGGTAGAGATGTAGACGTCTACGCAGTGCCTGAGGGTACTATATTCGAAGAGACATATCCAGTGATGCTCGTAGAGGGGCCTGTAGGAGAGTTTATAGAATTAGAAACAGCTTTGCTAGGAATAATTAGACACGCTAGCTCAGTAGCTACTAAAGCAGCTAGAATCAAGAAATTAGCTGGAGATAGAAGTGTCATCTTCTTCGGATTAAGATCTGCCCACCCAGCCATAGCATTTACACTAGACAGATCAGCATTTATAGGCGGTTGCGACGCTGTCTCAGGAGCTTACAGCGAGGAGCTTCTCGGAGCTAAGCCTCTGGGAACAATGCCTCACGCGCTAATCATAGTATTTGGAGATCAAGTCAAAGCCTGGAAAGCTTTTGATGAAGTCATAGAGCCTTCTGTACCTAGAATCGCGCTAGTAGACACATTCTATGACGAGAGAATAGAGACTGTGTTAGCCGTTAAAGCTCTGGGAGAGAGGTTAAACGGTGTTAGACTCGACACGCCCAGCTCTAGGAGAGGTAATATGAGAAAAATAGTTGAGGAGGTTCGCTGGACTCTCAATCTAATGAATAGATCAGATGTAAAGATCTATGTTAGCGGTGGTATAGATGAAAAAGAAGTTATAGAACTAAGAGATCTGGTGGACGGTTTCGGTGTCGGGACTTCAATAGCCTTCCCACCGAGTATAGATCTGAGCATGGATATAGTTGAGATAGAGAGAGATGGGCGTTGGGAGCCTATAGCTAAGAGAGGAAAACTCCCAGGAGCTAAGCAAGTCTATATATGTTCTGAGAATCGGAGAAAAATTATGATCCCATGGAGCCAAACACCTCCTAAATGTTCTGACAACTCAGATCCACAGCCTCTCCTAAAGAAGTATATGAGTAGAGGAAAGATTGTAGAAGAACTCCCAAAGCCTCTAGATATAAGAGCCTATGTGCTTGAGCAATTATCTTACTACGAGCTGTAGACTCGCGATATGATCGTCGAGATCGGGGATCTTAGATTGGGCTTAGAAAAGAAGAAATTCTTAGGATCCTATCTAATGTTGAAAAAAGAATACGCTGAAATGATTCTTAGTAATAAGAAGACCAGTACTATACGTCTGGGATATGTGATACCGAAGAAGAGAGAGGTTATCGTTCATAGCGGGGGCAGACCTATTGCAAAGATTCTTATAGAAGAGGTCATACACAAAAGACTATATGAATTATCAGAAGAAGATGCTAAGAGAGAGGGTTATAGAGATCTTAGCGAGCTCATAAGAGAGCTACGCAAGATCTATGGTGAGAAGCTTAGAAGAGAGAGTATGATTACTATAATAAGATTCAGAGTTGTAGAGAGACTTGATTCTCTCGACGTTTCAAAACCTTACTTAGGATTAGATCCTGTGGACATAGCAAAGCTCTCTCTAAAATACATAGATAAAGAGCTGAGCGAGGAAGAGAGAAGAGTCTTAGAATTTTTGAGAGAGTTAAAGAGTATTAGAGCCGTAGCTCTCAAGATCTATGGAGATATAAACAGTAGATATTTGATCAGGAAGATCTTAAAGAAATCTCTCTCTTTACTCATCAACAAAAGAATCATTAGTGTGAAAAGATAACGCGATTCTCGATCATATAGTATTAAAGATTCTTGTTGAACTCTCTAGATATAAAGTCTTCTAGCTCATCTCTATCTAAGAATCCCTCATGTCTAGCTATAAGCTTTCCATCTCTGAACAGAGTTATAGTAGGCACTGCAAATACTTCATATACTATGCTTATTATCACATTCTCCTTCTGAACAGTATTGATCTTTCCAAACTTAATATTAGAATCCATGTTTTTTCTAATAGCAACATACTCCTCGTAGATCGGCATGAATCTTCTACATACAGGACATTTAGGATTATAAAATACTATGACTGACGAACCTGTCGACACGAATCTATTGAAATCTTCGATTCCTATGATCTCTACTATCGCGCTCTCCCCACTCCTAAGAATCTTCTTATAGATCTCAGATACCAGCTTATCTATATAGGCTCTGTACCCTGATTCATCTTCGCTCATTCTCAGTCTCTCCACTACTTGTGATGTGATTTCTGAACTAAAAAATCTTAGATTAAAAGTCTAGCCAGTCAGAGAATAGACTTAGAGTGATGGTAGAGTTCAGGTTTAGAAGTTCTCGCATCAATACACTGTTTATCTTTAGATAGTTATCTGTCTCTCTTTATATCTAGAGACTTCCACCAACTCAAACCTCTCGGCAAGACTGTGAGTTGGTGTGAGTTGTCAAGCTTAATGAAGCGAGACTCTCGTCGTCTCGCAGAGCTCTGTGAATTTCTTCTCGAGAAGCAAAAACTCTCTCAGACCTCCTACGAGTATTAGCAGGTTAACGTTTTGTCAGAATTCTTTTCATAGAATAGCTGGTGTAGAGATTTTCATATATTCTCCCTACCTTCCTCTTGATGTGTATAATTGTAGATACGCAGACTACGGCTCTATATGCTCGTTGGAGCGATGTAGAAGAGCTCTAGTTAGGCAACGCGAGAGAAATGAAGATCATAATAATCGTAGAGTTGGGGAGAAAAAGATAGTTTACAACAAAAATATTTGCTAACAATGTTAAACACTATTAAATCAAGAAGGCTTCTCTCCCTCTGTTTAGCGCTGCATTGAATCTTTTATCTACGTCGTCCCAATTAACTACGTTCCACCAATTATCTACAAAAGCACTTCTATCATTCTTATACTGGAGATAGTAAGAGTGCTCCCACACATCTATTACTAGAAGTGGTATCATTCCCGCTACTTGTAGTAGATTATGTTTCTCGATCTGATAAATCCTTAGTTCATTTGTTAAAACATCATATCCTAACACAGCCCATCCAACGCCTTCAACAGTCTTAGCAGCTGTTGAGAATAGTTCTTTGAATTTCTGAAACGAGCCAAAAACACTATTTATAGCATCAGCTACTCTACCTCCAGGACCTCCTCCTCCCTTGCCTGGCGGGGCCATGTTAGGCCAGAATATATTGTGTAGTATATGGCCTCCGTAGTTGAATGATAGATCTCTTAACACAGCTCGCACATCTATCTGTATCTCTCCTTTCAGATGTTTCTCTAGCTTCTCTATAGCCGCATTAGCACCATTAACATATCCTTGATGATGTTTTAAATGATGTAGTCTCATTATCTCTTCTATTATATACGGCTCAAGCGCGTTATAGTTGTAAGGTAGAGGTGGGAGTTCGTATCTCTTCAAGTTAACCACCTCGTTGTATCCTTATTAATATGCTAGAAGGCTTATAAAAATATCTCTTGAGACGTCTTTTAAAAATAAAAACCTCGCCAGACAATCAGATCGGTGGACATTTTTCAATTCTATCTATTAGGCTAAGAATAAATACTTTAAAAATTAAAATTAGATATGGAGTGGTGGTTTTATGAGTGAAGAGGCTCAAGAGAGACGCTTAAGCACAGGATATGTGTGGGCTGCTACCTACGCTGATAAGATTAGAAGAACTATATATGCACAGCTTAAGGATCTTATAAAAGAGAATAAGGCTCTACGTGAGCAGATTCCGAGAGATATAGCTCAGTTAAATAGCGCTCTATACAGACTCTTAGTAGAAGACCTCAAGATCGGAAAAACAGACCTGGTCAGGATAAGGATCAATTATACTATAAAGAACAACTCGATCGAGTGGAAACCAGAGACTCTCTCTGTGGAAGCCTTTCGCAGAGTGCCTCAAGAAGAGATAGAGCCTCACGTCAGTAGACTCAGATCTACGTGGAAAGAGGCTCTTGTAGTGGGGATATCGTATAATTTTGAGGAGATGGGTAAGACAGAAGATGAAGATATAGTCTATGTGATAAAGCTTGGCGACGTTGAGGCTGGCGCTGCGATGGTCACGTTGCTTGACGATGAATTATTTGTCAAGAGAGGAGCTCTCATATATCCTACTCCAATAATATTCGAGAAAGTAAGAATCAGATTTGAAGAGAGAAAACCTGAAGAGGCCTTGAGAGACATAATTAAATCTGCTGAGAGTATTAAGAGTGCCTGCCCCTCAGCTAGTGTCAAATTTGTGTCTGAAAACGAGGCTTTAGATCTTGTTAATACTTTGAGAAGCAGAGTGAAAGCCGCTCCTATAACTAGTCTTACAATAGTTGAAGAGAAAGAGAGAGAGCCAGAAGAAGAAAGCACGTAGCTAAAAGAATATGTTTTTAACCTTTCTAGTAAGGAATGTTTATTCGGATGAAGAAGAATCCGGGAACGGATCCGTGAAGAAAGGCTTCGCGTACTGACTCTTAACAGAGTCCAGATCCGCGAGTAGCTGCCAAGTCTAGCCACAGACACTTGTCTATGACAAAAAAGGGCAAGCCTCGCCCTTTAGGGCGGGGAGGAGGTCAGAGATAGAATGAAGCTTAGAACACTATCTTCTCGCTCTACAAAACCTATAGATGTTCTGAAGATCCAAGTATCTCTCTAGATAATTAACAAGGGAGAAAGTCTCTAACCTCTCTTGCTTAAGAATCTTCTGGCTCTATCACTAACTCTCTTATCCTTCTCTTCATAAGAGTAGTAGTTTATAAGATCATAGAACTCTGCTCTGCTCATCAGAAGATCCAGATCTTCTCTCTGAGTACCTTTCTCCAAGATCTTTCTAAGTATCACTTCCGAGGCTTTCATAGAGGCTCTAAACGTTGTCACAGGAAATAAAACTAGCTTGTAGCCCAGATCTTTTAACTCGTTAATTGATAGAAGAGGGGATCTGCCGAACTCAGTCATATTAGCTAGTAGAGGGGCTTTCACTCTTCTTGCAAAGATTCTGAATTCTTCGACAGATTCAAGTGCTTCGGGGAATATTATGTCGGCCCCCGCCTCCGCATATATATTAGCTCTCTCAATAGCGCTCTCTAAACCCTCTACCGAGCGCGCGTCTGTTCTAGCTATTATTAGAAAATCATCGCTCCTTCTACTCTCTACAGCCATGATTATCTTCTTAACCATCTCTTCAGCGGGCACGACCTCTTTACCTGTCAGATGACCGCATTTCTTTGGGAGAACCTGATCTTCTATTTGAATGGCAGAAGCTCCCGCCTCTTCTAGCTCTCTAACAGCTCTCTCGACGTTGATAGCCTCTCCGAAGCCTGTGTCAGCGTCTACTATGAGAGGTATTGAGATCTTCTGGGTAATATATCTTGTGAAAATAACAACTTCGCTGAGAGTTATTATCCCTAGATCAGGCATGCCTAGCAGTCCTGTTAGAGCGGCTCCGCTGAGATAGACTGCTTTGAAGCCTAGTCTCTCTGCTAACATAGCTACGGCTGGAGAATATACTCCTGGGACTGGTATTATATCTTCTTTCTTAATAAGATCTCTCAGACTAGATCTGAGAGAAACTCTACTCATCGTATCTTAACCTCCTAAAATAAAAATTATCATAAATCCCATTATAATCTATTTGAGAGGACTGTATATGAATATGGATCAAGAATCTTTTCTTATAAGGACTATAAATAGCTATGAAGATCTCAGAGAAGTTATCAATATAAACATGTCCGCCTTGCCAGAGCATTATCCCGAATTCTTCTGGAGAGAAATGTTCTCTATGTGGAGAGAGATCTTCTTAGTAGCTGAGGTTAGTAGGAGGATAGTGGGCTATATGATGAATAGAATCGAAATAGACGAAGGTTTTTTCAGAAGAGATATTGTGAGAAGAGGACACGTGATCAGTATAGCAGTTCTATCAGAGTATAGAAGAAGAGGGATCGGAAGAGCACTGATGATCGAGGGGATGAGGAGAATGAAAGAGATATATAGTGCAGAGGAAGTAATTTTAGAGGTTAGAGTGAGCAATACACCAGCCATCGAGTTATACAGAAAACTAGGCTTCCAAGTGGTTAGAATCATTCCAGGCTATTATAAAGATGGAGAAGACGCCTATCTCATGGCTCGACCACTATGAGAAGTGCTTGACAAAACAGTCAAACTTCTCCGTCTCTAAGACGGAGACTGCTCTCGCCGAGAAATAGAGTGATAAGCCGAGGGCCAGCCCGTGATCTGTTGCAAATAAGTGGCAAGAACACTTCTGACCTCTACCCCGCCTTAAAAGGCGAGGCTTGTCCTCACGAGGTCATAAATAGAGATGAAAAAGTGAAAATAGTATGCCGACCTGTGAATAGTTTAAAAGATCTCTTGCTCTCTAGAGTGGGGATGTTAGTGCCAGAAACTCCTACTCTACCACGTTCTCAACCGTTTCTAGAGAGTAGATATCTCCCGGCGACATATCTTCTATGATAGGACTCATATAGATAAGCTTATCACTTTCATCTAGTATTACTATCCGTCCTTCACTATCTCTGCCAGAGGCGAGATCGTGTATTGGTATGAGAGCTATACCTCCTTTTATAAAGGCTTCTCTCACAACACCATTATATACTATTTTGATCTTTGCGTTTCTCGGGGGGTTGGTTATTATGATAGAGTGAGCTGAGTATGTGAAGAGATTATGAGAAGGTATGATCTCGTCTAGACCTCCTTCTCTCTTCCAGCCTAACTCTATCTTGCCAAACACTCCAGTGTTATAATACTCTATCTCGATTCTATAGATCTCTCTTTGGAGAAATAATTCTCGAGAGTATACTCTCTCTAGAGGTCTGTCTCGCCAAGCATCTATAACTAACTCCTGATCCAGGTAGACTCTAGCTCCATCATCTGCTACGATAAAGAGTTTATAACGACCTTTTCTTGGGACGTCTAGAAACCCTTCCCACCTAATTATCATGTTATCTAGTGCCACTCCTGGAACAGGATTTCTCTCGTAGAATACAAAATTGATCTGAGGATCAATTCTTTCGTATGTGTAAGAATGTTTGATTTTTCTAATCTCACTATCAATACTCGTCTCGCTACTCGCATTAGAATAGTACCCTTTCAATCCATTAACTCTGCCACTCTTGATTCTTATCGGTAGAAACTGCATAGAGCAAATCTCCTAAATCTAACGCTTTGTTGTTTATAACTTAAAAAACTTCTCATAGTAGTGTCACTATATAAGTCTTGTAATGAGACTTTTTATGGTGCTAGAATATTTTGGAGATAAGAGATCTTCTCTCTCACGGGATCTCTTACATAGAGAAACTAGGCGTTGAGTTCGGCGATCTCAGATATCAAGAGTATTCATATGAACTCGTAGTCGCGGAGGACGGGGTGTTGCGAGAGTATTCTGTGATCAGTAGAAGAGGGGTTGGTGTGAGAGTGTTTTACAGAGGTTCTTTTGGGTTTTCATCTACTAACTCTCTGACTAGAGAGGAGTTGTTCAAGGCTATAGATAGAGCCTATGCTATTGCTAGAGGTATTAGAGGTTCTAAACAATTATCTCAGCGTAGAGCTTATAGAGATAGAGTCTTCTCTTCTTATAAAGAGGATCCTTTTGAAATCTCTCCAGAGGAGAAGGTGAAGACAGTGCTAGAGGCCAATAGAAGCTCTATGATCCAGGGGGTGGTTTCTGTTGTCACTAGACTAGGTCTTCAGAGAGATAGAAGAATCATAGTATCTACAGACGGTGTAGACGTGGAAACACTAGTCATACTATCTGGATTAGCTCATTTGAGTGTTGCTCAAGAGGGAGATGTGAGGGAGAGAGTGTATGATCAGAGGTCTATGGTTGCTGGTTGGGAGTTTATTAAGTCCAACGATTGGAACGGCTTTGCCAGAGAATTAAGTGAACTAGCTCTCAAGGCCGTGAGAGCTCCTATGCCTAGAGCGGGCAGATTTAAAGTTGTGGCAGACCCTGATCTCATAGGGTTGATTCTTCACGAAGCGTTCGGCCACGCCTCTGAAGGAGATCTCGTTTCTTCGGGGACTTCTATTCTAAAGAATAGAGTGGGAGAGAAAATAGCTTCTGAGCTAGTCACAATCATAGATGATGGAGTGGTTGAGGGAGGTTACTACGTGCCCTACGATGACGAGGGTAACAAGAAGAACCCCACAATAGTAGTTGAAAAAGGTGTTCTAAAAGGGTACTTGACGCACATGTTATCAGCTAGAGAGCTGAATAGTGAGATTACAGGAAATGGCAGAGCTCAAGATTTTGAGAATATTCCTATAGTTAGACAGACAAACTTCTACATGGGGCCGGGTGATCACAGGTTTGAAGAGCTGATCGAGGATGTGAAAGAGGGGTATTATCTCTTGGGAAGAGGAGCTGGTGGAGGTCAGGTTGACACAGGGTCTGGCACTTTTACTTTCGCTGTAGGTCCTTCTTACGAGGTTAAGAATGGAGAGATTAGTAGACTAGTGAGGTCTACCGTGATCTCAGGTTTTATTCTCGAGACTTTAAAAGGTGTAGAGGCTGTGGGAAGAGATTTAAAAATAGAGACATCAGTGTTCGGTGGCTGTGGCAAGGAGAATCAGATGGTTCGTGTAGGTCACGGAGGTCCTCATGTGAGAATTGCGACAATGCTCGTAGGAGGTGTTTAGAATGATTGATCTGTTTGAACTGCTTAGAGAGATAGAGAGAAGAGGTGCTAGCGAAGCAGAGATATCTATGTGGAGGAGTAGGAGAAAGAGACTAAGCTTCGCTGAAGAGCCTGGAGAGGCTGTTGAGCTAGATAGGATATCACTGAGTATCAGAGTTATAGTGGGTAAGAGAGTAGGAGTTATAGGTATCGAGGATCTTAATAGAGAGAGTATTGATAAAGCTATAGATAGGGTCATAAGTATAACAAAGACAAGTCCTGAAGATCCTAATTGGAGGAGTCTTAATAAAGATTTTGGTAGAAGCAGAGTTTCAGGAGCTACGTATGAGAAAGAGAATATCGAGACAGATTTCAGCGAGATCGAGAGTATGTTCAGAGAACTCAGATCAAGCGTACACGAGAAGTGCAAAGATGCTAGAATAACTAGAGGCAGTATAAATATCTCTAGCGTAGAGTACTACTATGTCAATAGCTATCTTAACAATATCATGAGTAGAATTGAGAGTGGCTTTAGCGCCTACGCTATGGTTAGAGTAGATTCTAACGGTGCTACGGGGACTTACTCAGACTTTGAAATAGGTAGAAATATAAAGAGAGAGTTTAGACCGAGAGAACTTGGCGAGCGAATCGCTAGTAGAGCTATAGAGTTTACAAATGCGAAAAAGACGGAGACAGGGAGATACAACGTAATACTAGATCAAGTTGTTAACGCGTCTATACTCACAGTGATACTATCGCCAGCGGTATCTGCCGAGAATATCTTTAGAGGAAGGTCTCCTCTGGTAAACAAGTTAGAGACTAAGATTCTTAGTGAAAAGATCTCTATAGAGGATAACGGATTGATAGGAGAGTATATAGGTTCTAGAGAATTTGATGATGAGGGGGTTAAGACTCAGAGAACTATTATCGTAGATAGAGGTGTGTTGAAGAGTTATCTCTATGACACGTATTACGCTAATTTAATGAACACAAGATCTACTGGCAACGCGTGGAGAGGTCTTTCTACATCTCCAAGACCTTCTCACAATGTCTTGATCATGAGTCCGGGTAAGGAGAGCTTATCAGATCTTGTTAGAGACATAGGTAGAGGAATATATGTGGTGAGAGTTATAGGTGAGTGGCTCTCTAATCCTGTGTCAGGATATATTCAGGCAACTATAACTCACGCATACGAGATCTCAGACGGAGAGATTAAGACACCTCTCAAGGGAGGTACTCTGACAACAAACTTCTACAAAGGCTATGGTGAGGATTTTGTAGACTCTAGCAGAGAGACTAGAGTTCTAGATAGAGTAGTCTCTCCTCACATAGCTATGAGAAATGTTGTTATCTCATAAAATCAATTCTCATACATTCTCTGGCATCTCTTTAACCCACAAAGGCCTGCCCCTAGAAGTTTTTGGAGCGATCCAGTCTATAAGTTCATTAGGATTACTAGTCTCGATGACAACCCTAATCGCTCCTAGACTACTCTCTCTCTCATCATCAACAAAACTAACTCTGCCAGTATACGCTGCTTGTTTATGTAGCTTAAACTCGATCCTATTATTGCTCAGGCTACTCAACATTATACTCCTAGCAGTATCTAAGATTCTCTGAGACCATATTCTCTCTCTAAATCTCTTCAGCGAAGATACTTGATCTGAGTAGCCTATCACTTTATAGAATCTCCCACTTTCTACAATCTCAATCTTCTCCAGATCGAAAAGATTCTTCAGAGCTCTCACTACTTTCTCTTGATCCTCTGTGAATCTAAGGTCTGTCTCAACTTGTAACTTCAATACTGACCTCCTCTCCTACCGAAATATTATAATCTGCCTAGCATATTAAAAACTCTCTAAGGTGTCTCAATCCTCTTCTTACTCACTCTATACAATACTAACTCTATATTACTTCTCCTCGCCTCTCTCTTAAGCTCTCTATCTAGAGTTATGAGAGGAGCTCTTAGTAATAAGCTTACTCTAATCAGATCGTGATCAGCGTCTTCTCTCTCCAGATCTTCAGAGACTGTCTCTATAGAACACTCATTAAAAATCTTCTCTAGATATCTCAGTATTAAGTCTCTCTTATCACTATGAAATCTCAGCATCTCTCGTATAACACTATCTGTGGTCACACACATGTAACTCTCTTCTATCTCCTCTGATAATCCGTCTAAAACACTATACCCATCTTCTATCAGTAGGAATATGCTCGTGTCTATCACGAGAGGTTTTCTGCTCAATGTGATATTCTCGTCTACTACTCCGACGTTTACCACTCTCTTCTACAGGTTAAACGATCCTCCCATATCCGGCTATTCTCCATCTACCAGCGATCTGTCTACTGATCGCTATGCTGAAGTCTTTCAAAACCACTACAGGCTTCTGAGACAAAAGCTCTAACTCATCATCTCTAATTTTATCTATGATCGCAAAGCTTGTGAGTGTTCCAACACTTATTAACACTCTCTCCTTAGTCTTTAAAGGTGTTATCTTAACACTCTCTCTAACCCCCACTACTCTATCAAGTAGAGAATACTTCACAGTAATCTCGTACTGAGGTTCTGGCAATTCTCCCGCTAAACTGACAAAGCCTCCCACCAGCTTATCTGCTTTAGTGTAGAAGGGGTCTAGTTTCGTTCCAAAAGCGGCGAGACCACCGGGCTTTGCCTCATCGAATTCTTCATTTCCAAATCTTATAGAGACTATCTTTGTCTGTAGAGACTTGTAATATGTTCTCCCACTACTCTCTCTAATCTCTACTCCTGGCTTAATCTCTATCTCATCTCCCACTCTGAATAGTCCTCTAATGACAGAGCCCCCTATAACACCTCCGACAAGTCTCTCAAAAGGCGTGCCCGGCTTATTCACGTCAAAACTTCTCGCCACGAGAAATAGAGGTTTGGTCTTTAGATCTCTCTCTGGGGTTGGAATATACTTCTGTAAAGTCATTAACAGAGCGTCAATATTCACTTTATGCAACGCGCTCACAGGTACTATGGGTAGATTCTTGTAGCCCATCTCGGCTAAGAAATTTTTTATCTCTTCATAGTTTTTAACAGCTCTATCTCTCGGCACAGCGTCGACCTTGTTCTGTACCACCACTATATTCTTAACACCGATCAGTCTGACAGCTATAAGGTGTTCACGTGTCTGAGGCTGAGGGCAAGGATCTGTTGCAGAGATCACTAGAATAGCTCCATCCATCAGAGCCGCCCCGCTGAGGACCGTGGCCATAAGGATCTCATGTCCGGGAGCGTCTACGTAAGAAACTTTTCTAAGAATCTCCGCTTCACTACCGTCAGGACAGGTTGTCTCGGTAGTATAACTCTCAGGTTCGCTGAGATTCTTACAATACCCTATGATCCCATCTGCATATCCTAGCTTTATAGTCATAGCTCTCTTCAGCTCCTCTGAATGTCTCGCAGTCCACACGCCTGTAAGAGCTTGGACGAGAGTTGTCTTCCCATGATCCACGTGTCCTATCATTCCTATGTTGACTTCAGGTTGTCTCTTTAACAATATCACCTCTAGTATTTTATACGTTTCTTCTAATAAAGTTTCTAGCCGAGCTAGTTATTAAAAGATTTTTCTCCTCAAGTAACATAATCGTATCTGGACAGTGTTTTTAGATGGTTAAGAGTAGTGGAGATAAGAAGTATAGGATCACTCTTAGTAAGAGCGATATAAAAAGATCTCTCACTGAGAAGTTCAAGTTCTTCACCAGATCTATGGTTAAGTTAGGCTTAGACGCTTTTGAGAAGAACTATAGAATCTTGATAGTGTTAAGCGGCGGTGACAGTATTAGACAGGGGCTCTGCACCGCCTATATCTTATACCACTACTTTGATAAACTCTCTAAAAACATCTCTAAACCAAAGATTCTTCATATGTTTAGAAGAGAGTTTGAAGACGAGACTATCAAGGCTATCATTGTTAAAAGACTGATCCAGAAGAGGTTAAAAAATGCTCAGATAACCATTGATCTGTTTAAGAGATCCGAGAGGTATATGGGTAGGACTATCCAAGCACTTATAATGGATTTGACTCACGGAATAAAGCCTAACGACATAGGGAGACTCATAGGCATAGTCGAGGGTGGAGGGATAGTTATTCTCTTAACCCCATCTATAGACGAGTGGCCTTTCTCGAGAAACTTGTTCTCTGAAACTCTCACAACACCCAAGTATTCTAAGCCTCGAAATGTTTTTGTTAGATGGTTTATCTCTACTTTATACTCCTCTGAGGGTGTGTTTATATATGATCTGGGGAGAGATGAGACTCTCATCTTCTCCACGCCTAGGGTTGAGAAGATCTATAGGAAGGACGTTAAGATTCCTGAAGAAAGGATCTTTCCTGTAGAATTGTATAAGCTGGCTCTAACAGAGGATCAGGTCAGAGTGATCAAGGCTATAGAAAGCATGATCCCTAAGCCTAGGAAGAGAAAGATGATAGTAGTCACAGCAGATAGAGGGAGAGGTAAGAGCGGAGCGATCGGTATAGCACTACCCGGCCTGATCAAAGAGCTGTTAAAAGTGAAGAATAGAGTAAGAGTAGGTGTGACTGCTCTGTCACCTGCAAATATAGAGAGTCTCATGAACTTAGCTAGAAAAGCTCTCGACGAACTGAATCTTAAATACAGAGTTATAGAACGCAGTGAAAGAATTATCGAGTTGAGAGGCGTTGACTTCTCTATAGAGTACTGGGAGCCTATAGTCATACCTAGACTTGATCTCGACGTTGTTGTGGTAGACGAGGCGGCCGGTCTGCCGGTTAATATGTTGCTCAAGATCTGGAGAAATTTCAATAGAATAATAATGGCTACAACGATTCACGGGTATGAAGGTGCTGGCAGAGGCTTCTCGCTGAGATTCTTGAAGAGAGTGAAGAGTGATCCTGATACAGAGCTTATTCAGATAGAGATGGAGGAGCCTATAAGATATTCTCCAAACGATCCCGTTGAGAAATGGGTTTTCAAAGCTCTCTTACTAGACGCTGAGCCAGAGCCTCTGACCGAGGAAGACTATGATCTTATTAAGAAGAGAGAGTTTACATACTTAAAGCTAGACGCCGAAGATCTGTTCAGAGAAGAGAATATCATGAAATTAAAGAGCGTGTTCGGGATATATGTTGAGGCTCACTATAGAAACGAGCCTGACGATCTGGCGATGATAGCTGACGCACCTCATCACAGAATCAGAGCTCTGGCTCTGGCTAATGGAAAGATTGTGGCTTCAGCTCAATTAGCTGAAGAAGGAGATTTGCCAGAAGAGATTATAAGAGAGATCTTAGAGAGAGGCTCTGTTCACGGGAATATAATACCTGATAGAATATTAAAGTACTATCGAGACAGTGATTTCGCTAGGAAGACAGGCTATAGAATAGTTAGAATAGCTGTCCATCCAGAGGCTCAAGGGCTTGGCATAGGATCTTATTTTCTAGAGAGAATATGCGAAGAGGCTAGAGAACAAGGCTTTCACTGGGTGGGCTCAGGTTTCGGAGCTTCTGAAGAGCTTCTTAGATTCTGGATTAAAAACGGCTTCCTACCCATCCACATATCGCCTAGTAGAAATCCTGTGTCTGGAGAGTACTCAGTGTTAGTTCTCAAGAGTATTGATAGAGAGTTAGACACTGCTCTCAGAGACTATAGAAGAAGATTTAGAGAGAGATTCGTTGAGACTCTCTACGACGTCTATAGAGATATAGAGACAGATATAGCACTACTACTCATAAGGCCTGTAGACTGTGAGAATCTCGAGAGAGAAGAGACAAGCTCTCTAATACTCGATCATGTTGATAGAGCTAGAATAGAATTGTATTTGAAAAGATATATGACATACGAGGTAGTAGGGGATCTAATGGTCAAGATAGTCAAAGCTTATTGGAAGAACCCTTGTCCTATCAGCAGATTAGAGAAAGAATACGAGAGATTAATAATAGCCAAGGTACTTCAAGGGAGAAGCTGGGATTCTGTAGCGTCTGAATTGAATATCAGAAAAAGTTATGCAACTGAACTAATGAGAAAGATCATAGGTAGAATATACAAGTTAGTGTTGCAGAGCAGCGTTGCATAAGATCAGAGTAGCCGGGCGGGGATTCGAACCCCGGTCACGGGGGCCAAAGCCCCGCATCCTTGGCCGCTAGACGACCCGGCTCCACTAAAATAATAAGATAGTAGAGTTTAAAACTGTTTCTCGCTCTAGCTTGTTGTGATTTTATCAAAGTGAGAAAGGTCAGGGGTATTCTAAAGGTCTCTTTGGAAGCATTATATTTCTCTGCCCCTGATATCTCCCTCTATAGGGTCTCTCTATAGGTGTGGTAGTCTTCATTAGAATTAGATGTAGAAATCTCGATCCAGATCTTAGCTTGATAGGGAATGATGATGAGTGAACTTCTATAGTGAGCTGTCCTTCAAAACCACCGTCAACCACTGTTGGGGGTATCAGTAGGCCTAGTCTAGCTAGAGTAGATCTGAGTTCAACAATACCTACTAACTCTGGCGGCAGTGCTATGTACTCTATCGTGTGGAGCAGATACTTTCTACCTGGTTTCAACACGTACTCGTCTCCCTCTCTACACTCGTAAAACTTATCAGGATCCCAATCGTTATAGGGGTCTAGAACTTCCAGAGTCTCTTTAAGCTCGCAGTAGCTCCTCCCCAACCTGAGATCTAGGCCGTTCTCTCTTATTATCAGAGGGTCTAGAGGCTCTATCTTTAGTCTACCACTATTTAGATAAGCTCTCAAATCAAAGTCTGACAAGATCATTTATACAGCCTCCTCTATATCTCTTGTCAAAAATAGCTTTTAGACGTTAACCACACACTTGCTCTTGTCCCCCTCACGAATATTAATTATCCTCCCATCTCTAATCTCATATATCTTCTCAGCGCAATTACCTATCTCAGGGTCGTGAGTCACTATAACTATAGTGTGACCCAGCTTATTCAGCTCGAGAAAAGTGTTCATAACTATCCTCGCAGAGTTTCTATCAAGATTACCCGTAGGCTCGTCTGCTAGAATAATCTCGGGTCTGCCAACTATAGCTCTAGCTATAGCAACTCTCTGTTGCTGACCGCCGGAGAGTTGGAGAGGTTTTTTAGGAAGCCAAGATATATCTCCAGAGGCCATCTGCAGTGCTCTTATAACCATCTTGTATCTCTCTTCTCTCGGGATTCTCCTAGGGATCAGTGGTAGCTCTATGTTTTCATACACAGTCAATCTATTGATCAGATTGAAAAACTGGAATACAAAACCAATACCTCTATTTCTCAAGAAAGCAATTTCTGTGTCGCTCAATCTAGTCACATCAACACCTTTAAAATAGATCTTACCACTAGTAGGTCTATCGAGCAAGCCTATCATGTTCAAGAGAGTAGTCTTGCCAGAACCTGAAGGACCCATAACAGCTATAATATCCCCCGGATACACCTCGAGATCAATATTATTAAGAGCTCTAGTAGCTATGGAACCAGCTGTGTATTCTTTCGAAACATTCTGAAGTACTATGACAGGCTTTCTACTCATCATACTTCAAGCAGATACTATATTTGACCCTTAATAAGCCCTCTTTTTAAACAAATATTAACTATGATCCTTTAGTATAAATTTAATTTCATTTATTTAATATTTTTGAGCTAAATAAGAAAAAATTTATAAGATTGTTACAATATTCATTTTTTGAATAGGTGTGTTTAATTGGATTCTAATGATTCAAGCGTAGATTATAATCGAAACAACAGATTTATGAGTAGGAGAGAATTTATAGAAACTCTAGCCGCTCTAGGTCTAGCTAGCACTATCTTGATCGCCTCGAAAGATAGTCTCTCCAAAGAGACTGGTAGAGGTGTAGATTTTCAAGATGCGACTCAAATTAGAGAGTTCTATAGTATATGTGGTGCTTGTGGTGCTGGTTGTGGTATTAAGGTGGGGGTGGATCAGAAGGGAAATCTGGCCTATGTGACGGCCAACCCAGATCATCCTCAGAGAAGTATTTGTGGTAGAGGAGCTACGGGAAAATGGCTCTGGGAACACCCTCTAAGGATCAAGAAGCCTCTCAAGAGAGTTGGAGAGAGAGGAGAGGGGCGGTTTGTTGAGATAGAATGGAATCAAGCGTTAGACGAGGTTGCTTCAAAACTAAGAGATATTATAAGCAAGTACGGAGCTAGATCTATAGTTATAACTAGACACGATATAAGATGGAATCCACTCTTTGGATATCTTCTCGGGACTCCCAATTTTGATATTGGACATGAAGAGACATGTCACGCCGCTGGTACTCTCGCGAGAAAATGGGTTTTAGGAGCTGGAGGACCTCCCACAGTTGATCCTGACTATGAGAATGCGAGATACTTATTGTTCGTGGGGAGAACTCCTGCGACAGCTTCTATGGGTGCTCTTAGCAGAACTATGCAGAGCAAAGAGCTCGGGTCAAAGATTGTTGTTGTAGATCCTAGGATGCCAGAGATAGCTTATTCTAATGTAGAGTGGATCCCGATCATACCGGGGACAGATGTAGCATTCATACTATCAATGATCAATGTTATTATATCAGAGAAGCTCTACGACGAGAGCTTCTTAAAGAACTATACTAACGCACCATTTCTAATAAAACCAGACAAAAAGCCTCTGACAGAAGCTGATATTGTAGAGGGTGGAAGCTCTAGCAAGTATCTCGTCTACGACAGAAACAGCGGATCTCTCAAAGCTTACAACGAGAAGAATATAGACCCTGATCTAGAGTTTACTGGAGACATAACACTTAAAGACGGATCTAAGGTTACGGTCAAGACAGCTTTTATCTTGCTAAGAGAGAGAGCATCAAAATATCCTCCAGAAGAAGCAGAGAAGATAACAGGAGTACCAGCTGATACCATAAGAAGGATAGCTAGAGAATTCGCTCTGTCTAGAGGAGTTGCCGATGACACTTGGTATATGGCTAAGAATGGTAATGATTTTGACGTGGTAGCATCTCTACTAATACTAAACGCGTTAGTAGGAAACATAGATAAGAGAGGAGGGTTATGTTTCGCAGAGTCTCCTAAACTCCCAGATGTGTGCTGGGTTCAAGAAGGATATGTCTATACTATTCTAGGAGTAAAATTCGAGAGCGAGGCTTTGAAAGAGAAGAGAATAGACAAGATCGTGTATCCTGAGGCGGTCTCAACATTTGATGCTGTTGTAGACGCTATCTTAACCGATAAACCATACCCTGTTAAGGCTCTGATAGTTCTAGGAACAACTATATTCCAGAGAGATATTAATCTTAGGAAAGTGATAGACGCGCTTAAGAAGCTAGAGCTAGTAGTGGTGATGGACTTTATAGCTCAAGACATAGTTGATTGGGCTGATTATGTTCTCCCAACAAGAATCTATCTAGAGAAAGAAGAGATAATGCCTGTCAGGTGGACTCTAGACGCAGCGGTGCAGATGTCCACAGGTCATGTCGAGCCTCCTCCAGGCGTCGATGCTAGAGACGAGCTATGGATCTTTATGGAGATTCTTAGGAGAATATATCCTGATAGAGCCAGGATCATAGGATATACAGAGGTGTACTCTGACTATAGCAAGTATCACGAATTCGAAGAGAAGATCAAGGATTCTCTTATCAACGCTCTAGCAGCTAACTGGAAGATGTCTCCAGACACTCTCAAGAAAGAGCTTGAGAGCAAGGGGTATGTTATTCTGAAGAAGAAGACGTACGAGACGAGACCTTACAAGACACCTCTAGCAACGCCTAGTGGTAGAGTAGAGATCTATATGTTGAGCGCGTTGAAATATAACTGGGATCCTCTACCAGACCACTACCCACCCCCCGCATATACTCTCCCCAAGGCTTCGAACGAATTCTACTTAGTAAACGGTAAGGGGCCTCTAATATCTGCTCACGGTGTCATGGCGTATCCTATGAAGTATCTCGCCGACAGGAGTGTATGGATGAATCCTGTTGATGCAGAGAGACTCGGCATTAGAGATGGAGATCTGGTAGAGTTAGAGGGTATTGACAATGGGTACAAGGCTGTGGCTAGAGTTAAGGTCACGAACAAGGTTAGACAGGGAGTGCTTTTCACATACTCTTACACAGGTCAGAGAATGTCTAAAATGATCGATGGTAAATACGGTTTTCTTAGAGAGGGTATCAATCCTAACTGGTTTGCAAAAGGATATATAGCACCAGTCGTGGGCGCAGGAGCTACAAATAGCTCTGTTAGGGTGAGAAAACTATGACTCGCCTAGCTCATCTATGGGATGCTAGTAAGTGTGTTGGCTGTGGTGCTTGTATAATAGAGTGTATCTCAGCAAATCACTCAGATCTCATGGAGCATGATAACAAGAGTTGGAATTGGGTTGCTTCTAACATCAGAAGAGTTGAGATAGAAACTTTCAGACCAAGAATATTACTACTCCAGTGTCAGCACTGTGAGAACCCTCCATGTGTCCATGCATGCCCCACAGGAGCCTCTTACGTGGACAAATCTAATGGACTAGTGAAGATAGACCCTAGCAAGTGTATAGGTTGTAGATACTGTGTGACAGCTTGTCCCTACAACGCGCGATGGGTTCACCCAGTGTCAGGCTTGCCAGAGAAGTGTATGGGTGACACGTGTTTGTATATAGTAGAGAAGTTAAAAGGCAAACCAGTGTGTGTCTCGGTATGTCCGGCTGGTGCTAGAGATTTCGGAGATATAGACGATCCTAGTAGTAGTATTAGTTTGAGACTCAGAAGAAGTAGATTTGTGAGACTGCTAGAGGGTAAGGGGACTAGTCCTAAGTTCTTTGTGGTGGTGGGGTGATGATTGTGATAGAAGATCTGTTCTTACAAGAACAAGTTGCCGGATGGAGCTGGCTTATCGCGATATTCTTATGGCTTGCAGGTATTGCTGGAATGGGTTCTATAGCATACTACTGGTATAGAAGAGCTTCTATGGCTTACACTCTGTTCATATCAATAGTTCTAGCTCTGATATTCGTTGTCTCAGACCTAACAAGACCTTGGAACGTGTTTAACGCTATACTGAGAGCTCTGGCTACCGGGACTTACAACTGGTCATCGTGGATGGCTCTAGGCATAGTGCTCTTAGTAATACAATTGATCTTACTACTAATCCCAACACTACATCACGCAGGTCTGAGTAGAGTTAGAAGTTTCAAATGGCTCTCCTCAATCGCGGAATCAAACTTCTTCTTGGCCTTGCTAGGCTTCTTCGGATTCCTAGTGACTATATATAGTGGCTTCTTAATATCACAAGCATCAGGGATTCCTCTCTGGAACACAGCTCTAATACCCGTCCTATGGATCGTTAGCGGAGGTGTGTCCGCGATAGCTCTAATAGAGATCTTCTCTAGTCTAGAAGTTTCAGATGAGCATTTAGAAAGTCTGAGATTCTCAGGCGTTAGGATCGGGCTCTCTATAGATGTGTTCGAGCTATTCGTTCTACTAGCATTTATCTACGTGTCTCTAACGGTAGTAAGCTTAGGAGCCGTGCTGGGGGCTGAGAGAATAGTGTTCGGAGAGTTAGCACCATTAACATGGATAGGAGTCATAGGTCTAGGGATTGTGTATCCAATGATAGTAGGCATATACACTATAGCTACTAAGAGACATGTTAGAGCGCTAATAATATCGGCAGCAATACTAGCTCTAATAGGATCTCTACTACTAAGATACATAGTGCTAGCTGGTGGAGTGTACGAGCCTCTATCACTAAGTTTGTTTAAATAGGAAGTTTTTTCTCTCTATTCTCTCTCAATCTCTCTTAAAAAACCTAATCTACTGCTGAGAATATCTATGATCTCTTTCACAACACTCTCTCTATCCACGCCAGAGACTCTGGCAACACCAGCCTTCTCATGACCACCCCACTCACCCCCAAGTCTAGAGACTAGATCGTTGAAGAGGATCTTGTTTAAACCACTGTCTCTCTCACAGAGAGAACCACATCTGCCCACGATTCTAATCTCATTATCTCTCTCGGAGAGAATAATAGCTATGTCACACCCAGCAGACATAAGTAGACTTGCAGCCAGTGCTTCGTGTGCTCTCACTCTACTAATACACACTATAACCCTATCTCTGCTCTCGAAAACTCTGACTCTAAGCATAGTCTTGATTCTCGCTATTCTCTCGTCGTATCTCAACTCTCTCTTTAGAAGCTTGATAGAGTTAGATAGACTAGCCCCCTCTAATATTAATCGTCTCACGATCTCTTCTGTTTCTTGTGATGTGTTGTCGAGATAGCTAGTGTCGTAGAGTATAGCTGATAAGAATATGTCTAGAAGCTCTCTGTCTCTAGGCAGAATATTCTTTCTCAAAATGAATCTTAATAAAATCTCTGTGGTAGAGGAAGCCTCAGGATCTACTATATATCTTATATTCTCGCTCTCTCTACGCGTCTCACTCGTCAAATGATGATCTATGATATAGACTCTGTTAAATAATTCACAATCTATCTCGCATCTCTCACAAGAGCTAGCGTCAACGACGAACAAGACACTTCTACTCTTAATCTCATTACCACACTCTCCGAGGATACCGCTACTCGCGACTTTCTCAAAAACTCTTGAAGCTAGAGGGTCTAGACCGCCAGAGGTTATAAAGCATAGGTTGACGGAGTAGGCTTTGAGCACGTGTGCTATGGCTATGGCTGAGGCTATAGAATCAAGGTCTGCGGAAGGGTGAGAGACTATATAGATACTACTATAGCCTCTCTCTATAATCTCGCTGAATATCTTCTCTAGAGACTCTAGCACGGTTTCTCGAGTATCTCTGCTGATAAGAGACTCACCACCTAGCTTAGAGTGTTTTCTTACTATATCTCTCGATGATTTTCTCCGCCTCTCTAAATCCACTCTCTATAGCCTCATCTATTAGTCTATATACAATATCTCTGGGAACATCTTTTCTGGGGTATACCTCTATAAAAACTTTGAGATTTATACTGCCACTCAGCTCTATAGAGGTTTCTATGATATAACCGTTTATGAGAGGTCTGAGAATACTCTTCTCAATATGATCTCTGATACTGGATTCGAATATGCTTACTATCTCTTCTATCTCTTGTCGAGTCACAGATCCCAGGTCTAGACCTATCACTACTTCTTCAAAAGTTTTATTCTCAGCCTCCTCCTCTTCTGGGTGTTGTACCATAGTATTTACCTATGATCTCGTTTATCTTAGTCTCTAAACTCTTGATCTCTGTGTTTAACGATGCTTCTTGTCTCTCTAAACTCTTTAATCTCAACTCCAAGAGATCTTTTTTATCACTAAGATCTTTCTCAGCCTCTTCTTTAGACACTCTAACGAGTAGATGTCCCGCGGCTCTGTACACAGGTGTTTCTTGAGAGATATTCTTGAGCACTTCAAGCGCTCTCTCCGTCTCTCTGAGCTGTGCTTGAACAACACTCTTCTCAGCTATTATCTGATTCAATTTATTTCTCAGCTGTTGAAGCTTGACTACGTATTGTTGAAGCTCTGGAGGTATCGTCTCAGCCATTTAACCCCTCTAAAATATCTTTTTGAAGAGTATATAAGACTCTTACTTTATCTGAACGATCATCTCATCTCTAAACTCGTTGAACAACGAGATATTACCGAGATAGGCTATTGCTGCATAAGAGTTATAATAAGGATCTCCCAGTCTGGAGAATAGTGTCAGAACCTTGTTATCATGATCAAACATATACCCACTCCAAGAAGGCTCGTGACCTCTCACAACACCTTTTAATCTCGTCTTGTCAAGAAATCTTCGAGTCACACTCAAACCCCAGAGATAGCCTGCTCCTCTGGGGCTTGTGGCGAACTCAAGATCTAAATCTCCTCTCAAAGGATCGTTCCACAAGATCTCTTCTAAAGTCCTGCTATAAGGATCGTCAGCATCTAGAATACACCTAATATCACTAGGACACTCATCAGTGGTGAAAACAGGTATGCCCCCGTGGACGAATAGTAGAGAGTTCTCGTGATAGGCTGCGTATGGCATTAGATTAAATATCTCTCTAGAAATCGAATAGATCCTTGAGCCAGCATCGCTACCAAATCTATATATGAGAACATGCGGGTAGTCGTGTGGATAAGGTAGTAGATGCTCGGGACCTTCATGATTTCCTCTGAGAATAACCACGCGATCTCTATAATAGATCTTGAGAAGAGCTATGCCTATAAAAACCTCCACCTGTCTATAGCCTCTGTCAATATAGTCTCCTAAGAAAACCACATATCCTCTCTCCTCGAGATGACGGATCAGACCATACTCTCCCAGTATTCTAGAAAAAGTATCCATATCCCCATGGATATCTCCTACAGCATAGTACCTCCCCTCTCTCAGTCTCACTAGGCCTCGAGGATACTCTCTCAAATCTCTCTCTCTAAACATTATCTCTCTAAACTCTTGAAGAGTTCTCATAATATCATCAGGAGATCTAGATATGCTGATAATATCGCTGATCAGATCTCTCAACAAATACTCCTCTCAATATATCTGGTTGAGATTAGGCATATATTTATAAATCTTTATTCTAATCTCATCTCAGGTGAACATAATTCTCTACTCAAGAGAGAGAAGTAGAGAAGATCTCGAAGTGGCTGAATGAGATAGCGTTTAAATGGCAGAGTGTTTGGGAGAGAGAAAAAGTCTATGAAGCAGATCCGAGGCCCGGTGCAGCTAAGTTCTTTGTCACAGCAGCCTTCCCCTACCCAAACTCTCCTACTCATATTGGAAACGCCAGATCATTTCTACTAGCTGATGTCATAGCCAGGTTTATGAGAGCCAAAGGCTATAACACGCTATATCCAATGGGCTTTCACTACACGGGCACACCTATACTCACTATGGCTGAATCTATTGCTAGAAATGATCGTGAGCTGATCGAGCTGTTCGAAGATCTGTACTCGGTGCCGAGAGAGATCATACCGAAAATGAGAGATCCTCTCGAGCTGGCGAGATACTTCCACACAGTATCTAAGGAGAGTATGAAGAGACTAGGACTAGGTATTGATTGGAGAAGAGAGTTCACAACTATAGATCCCGAGTTTCAGAGTTTTATAAGATGGCAGTTTAGAGAATTGTTCAAGAGAAACTATGTGACGAGAGGAACCTATCCCGTGGGATGGTGTCCTCTACATCAGATGCCTGTCGGAGGTCACGATACTAAAGATGATAAGGATCCTGAGATAGGAGAGTTCACACTAATATTCTTCCGAGACTCTGAGAACAGAGTGTTTCCCACAGCGACGCTGAGACCCGAGACTGTTTTTGCAGTGACTAATCTCTGGATTAATCCAGATAGCGAGTATTACGAGATCCTAGTAGAAGGGTCTAGATGGATTGTCTCTAAGAGAGCGTATGAGAAACTCCTCTACCAGAAAGAATCTGTTAAGATCTTGAATAGATATTTTGGGAGAGATTTTGAGGGTGTGCTTGTTAGAAACCCTGTGACACAAGAGATAGTACCAATCATACCAGCTTCATTCGTAGACCCTAACTTTGGTAGTGGTGTGGTTATGAGCGTGCCATCTCACTCGCCCGATGATTATGTGGCGTATAGAGAGAGTATGAATATCGAGAGATTCAAGAGTTATCTAGAGAAGGCTCCCGGCCCCAGAAAGATAATAGAAGTTCCAGGAGTAAGAGATCTCCCGGCTAAATGGATTGTAGAGAAGAACAATATAAAGAGTAGCAACGAGAGAGAGGCTCTCGAGAGAGTGACTAGAGAGCTTTATAATCTCGAGTATTCTTCAGGCGTGATGTATAAAGATCTTGAGAAATACGTGTCGTTAAGTAGTATTAGAGATAGTGTGAGAGAGATGATCAGTGGGAAGAGAGTTTCTGAAGCTAGAGAGAATATATCTAGACTACTCAGATCTGTTGGCGAGGCTGATGTCTTCTACGAGTTGATGAATGCGCCAGTGTACTGTAGATGTGGTACTGAGATTGTTGTGAAGATACTCAGAGACCAGTGGTTTATAAGATATTCTGATAGTGAGTGGAAGAGTAGAGCTCTCAAAGCTCTCGAGAGAATGACAGTCTTTCCAGAAGAGATGAAGAGCTATATGAGAGAGCTGATCTTAAATCTCAGAGAGAAGCCTTGCGCAAGAACTAGAGGTCTTGGAACACCTCTACCATGGGATCCCAGCTGGATCATTGAGAGTCTGAGTGATTCTACGATATACATGATATTCTACACAGTGATACACAGAGTGAGAGAGAATAAGATAGATATTTCATTGCTAGATGACGAGTTCTGGTCGTATATAGTCTTAGGAGAGGGGGATCTAGATAGACTGTCTGAGAAGCTAAAGATAGATCCTAGTATTCTCAAGAGTTTCAGAGAAGAGTTCTTATACTGGTATCCTCTAGATCTCAGAGTGGCTGGTAAAGATCTTGCTAATAATCACTTGCTCTTCTTCATAATGAACCACGTGGCTCTACTCAGAGAAGAACTCTGGCCTAGAGCGATTCTCACGCACGGATGGGTTTTGAAAGAGGGTGGGAAGATGAGTAAGAGTAAGAGAAATATAACACCATTATTCAAAGCCATAGATAGTAAGGGATCTGATGCTGTGAGACTAGTCTTAGCACTCTCATCAGAAGTAGATCAAGATCTTGATTTCAGAGACTCTGTAGCAGATAATCTCGCTCTTCATCTGAAGAGATTATATGATCTCGTGGTCAGTATAAAGACTAAGCGTGTTAGAGAAGAGTCTGATGAGAGAGATATCTACTACGCGAGTAGAATTGCTAGAAAACTTATCAAAGCTGAGAAAAGTCTTGACTCTTATAGAGTTAGAGAAGCAGGGAACATTTTATTCTTCGAGATCTACAATGATCTTTTGGAAGTCTCATCTAGAGAGAGTTTGTGGAGAGAGATCTTATCTCTCGTAGAAGAATGGATCAAATTCATATCTATATACACGCCACACATAGCAGAAGAGATGTGGAACGAAGTCCTGGGTAAGAATAGTCTAGTAGTGAGGGAGAAAATAGACAATAAGCTTATAGAGAGACTGATCAGCCCGAGAGTAGAGTTAGAAGAAGAGTATATAAAGATTCTATTAGAGGATCTCTCAGAGATAATTTCTCTCAGAAGAATCAATCCTTCTAAAATAGTGATATACTTAACAGACGAGAGAGACTACACGCTCTTAAGAGAAGCGTTAGAACTATCCTCTAAGAGAGATGGTTTGAGAGAGTTTATAAACAAACACATTACCAAAGTCTCTGCGAGTGAGAGAGAGGCTTACGCAGAGAGACTCAGAAGAATATTCGATCAAGCTATTAAGCTACCCTCTTCACTCAGAGAGCTGATATTAGAGACAGAATCTTTCGGAGAAGAGAGTGTCGCAGATAAAATAGTAGCAAGAGTGAAGAGAGTCTATCCTAACGCTGACGTAGCTATATATGGCTACAGAGATTCGAGAGCACCAGATCTGGGTGGTAGAAAAAGTTTGTCACTACCTCTCAAACCATCGATCTACGTGGAATAGTGTTATCCTAAGAGTTAGAGTGTCTTTAATTTCTAATTGCTAAAAGCTTACTCTTAACATATTAGAGTTTAAATTTTCTCCTAAGTATAAAGTATACATAAGTATTGTTGTATGAGTGCTCTGAGCAGGAGTATTATACCTCGAGGCTTGAGTGGTGCTATAGCACTTATTCTGGTCATATTCACATGGCTCTACATAATGATCTCTTATGCCACAGTAGGTGGGGTTTCTCTGAAGAGTGGTCAGATAATATATGGTCAGGGACCGGGGGTAGAGATTATAATACCTTCTCCCTCAGAACTAAAGATTCCTCACGGCAAGATTGTGTCTATACAGGTGTTTATCAAGTCTCCAGATGAGAAGATCGAGGTTTATAAAGGTGGTGAGACTTCGAGTATTTATATTAATCTTAGAGAGTACTGGAGCAAGTTTCTAGGTAAGTGGATTGATAGAAGGTCTATGGATGTTAACTTCACGAGAATTCCTATAGAGATAAATATCTGGATCAGAACTCCGGACAAGAGAATTCACATGATACTAGCAGTAGCACACATAGATCTGAAGAGACTAGTAGAGTTAAAACCGACAGAGATCATTAGAGTAATACCTGAGAATGCAGTTGAGATAGGCTCATTCGAAGAAGCCATAGAGACGCAGATGAAAATATCTGAGACAAACGTGAAGGCGAGAGAGAGTATAGGAACAGCTGGTCAAGGACCCTACTGCGACTACGTTATATACGAGTGGAGATATAATGGAACACTAATCGACACAGAGAGAGACTTGGGAGGATGGATACCTGTGCTAATAATCTCCAACCCGTATCCTATGTCAGGAACCATATATATTACAGATTTTAAGATAACCCTTCAGTATCAGATATATAATTCATTTGCTATAGCTCTCGGATACGCTGTGGGTGGTGTCAGTATATCTGTTAGTGAGTGGGATATTGTGAGATGGGATATATCATATTATAATAGAGTGATCAAGATTCCGAACGTGATAATTCTCCCACCTAATAATGGTGTGATCTTCTATATAAGTGGTAAAGCTCAGGTTAATCGATATGATCTCTGGAGGAAGTATGCTAATCCATCAACACACTGTGTAGAGATACAAGAGTGGACTGGTAGAGTGAAGATTCAAACAGATCTATACTATATTAATTTTGATAGCTCCGGCGTCGCTATAAGTAGAGTTGATTATCATACTAGTGATTACTTAGAGAGTATCATAAGCTCGATTTATAATAATCTGACTCTAATTCACTATGAAACTCTGTATCCTCCAAACGCTATACCTGTACATGACAGGTTAAGTAACGTATTCTCGAGTAGATGTTATACCTCTGATGTTGAAATAGGCTTTCCACTAGGTATTATTGCTTCGCGATTTGCGTCGAGCTTAGCTCCGGTTCTAGCTCTAATACCTCTTAGTTTCACAGTAAAACTAGCTTCAACGAGTGCTAGTTTTGACTGGATCTTCTATCTCAGTAATCTAGGAGCTTACAGGGGTGGCTATAACGTTGCTGAGATAGTAATGATCTATGCTACAAATAGTAGTTACAAGATCAGTAGTTGTAGTATCAATCTGCCACTCTTAGTAATCAGGTCTGTCTAATGCTCTAGCTGTATCTCTGAGAGTCTCTCTTTTCTCTCAGCATATTTATTTCTTCTAAATAAATTCTTCTAGGATGCTATAATGAGTCTAGAGGCTAGGTCTCGAATAGGTGTTGTCTCCGAGGGTTTTATCTATCTCGATAACGCTGGTGCAGGACCTCTTCCAGTGGACACTGTTGAGAGTGTGAAGAGATTTGTTGATCAGTGGTTCAGGTCTGGCGAGCCTTGGATTGAAGGTCTCGAAGCTGTCGAGAGCTCTAAGAAACTCTTTGCTGATCTTGTGAAAGTTTCTCCTGACGAGATAGCCGCTACTCCTGGTCTCACTTACGGTCTTAACTCTCTTCTCTCATCTCTAGATCTAGATGGGACTAGAGATATTATTGTTTCAGACGCTAACTTCCCCACATCAATATACACTGCTCACTCTATGAAGAGAGCTGGTCTTGTTAGAAACGTGATTATTGCCAGAGTCCTCGCGAGTAGAGATCCTGATGAGAGTATTGAGAAACTTATAAACGATCGCACAGCTTTGGTTCTCATAGATCATGTCTCGTGGATCAGTGGCTATAGATTTGATATACGAAGAATCGTAGATAAAGCACATAGACACGGAGCTCTAGTAGCAATAGACGGATTTCACGCTGTAGGAGTCATACCTGTAGACTTGAGGAAGTTAGATGTCGACTTCTATCTGACAGGATCCTATAAGTGGCTTATGAGTCTACACGGGGCTGGATTTGTGTATGTGAGAAGAGATCTGATAGATAGACTGAATCCTAAGTTCTCAGGCTGGTTCAGCGTAGAAGACTCTCCTATCAAAAGACTCAAGACTATAGGAAGAGAGATGTTTAAAAAACCATTTGACATAGAGAGACTAGGTCTCGCTAGAGACGCATCAATACTCGAGTGGGGCACAGGCTCTCTCGTATCATTCGCAGCACTAGAATCTTCTCTAAGATTTCTCTTGAGATACAATGCTCCAGAGTACTTCGAAACACATACTAGAGTTATACTTAAGAAACTCTATGAAGAGCTAAGCAGTACCGGCTATAACATTGTTACGCCTGATAACATTCCTTCAGGAATACTAGTGTTCAGAGTGAGAGACTCTTATGAGATAGCAGATAGACTTAGCAAGAACAAGATCGTGGTATCCCCAAGACCGGGCGTGATAAGAGTTTCACCACATTTCTATAACACGAGAGAAGAGATAGAGATCTTGGTTGAAGAGCTGAAGTCTATAGATTCTCACGGAAGAATACTTTGATCAGTTAGCGAGTAGAGGTGGCTTGTTAATGAGACTTAGAGAAGTTGGTGAAAAAAGCTATATTAAGAGAGTTATTGAAGATTTTAAGAGAGTATGGATCTGGGGTCCTCTAGAGCCTGGCGATGACGCGTCTGCGATTCCTTATGCGGGGGGCTATATAATTCTCAAAATAGATGGTTTTGCAGCTTATAACTCTAAGTATCCATGGAATACGTGGAGAGACTTTGGCTGGAAGGGTGTCACGGCTTGTGTGAGTGATATAGTGGCTAAGGGAGGGAGGCCTTCAGCATACTTGATCTCAGTAGGCTTGAGACCTGAGATGAGTTTTGAAGAAGGGTTTGATATTATGAGAGGAGTTGTTGAAGCTATAGAACGCTACGGAGGCTATCTAGCTGGTGGAGACACTAATTCTTCCGAGAGAGATGTGTGGATTGATGTTGCATGCATAGGCTTCACACCAAAAGATCCTTTGAGAAGATCGGGTTCTCCAGGAGATGACATAGTGATCACTGGTAGCTATGGTTTACACGCTCTAGCATATCACTATTATCAAGCCTACGCGAAGGGTTTAATAACGCTTAGAGACATTCCAGAGAGTATTGTCAGAGTCACTTCGAGACCTCTGGCTAGAGTAGAAGTTCACAACGTGATCAATAGATACAGAGAGTGTATTAAGGGTAGTGTTGATATATCAGACTCGCTAGCGGAATCACTATATCTACTCTCAGAGAGCATAGGACATGTGATAGAGCTCAACAATATACCACTAGACCCAGAGGCTGTAGAGATCTCTAGAAGACTAAATTTAGACTCTGTAGAGCTAGCATTCTATGGCGGGGAGGAGTTCGAAATAATACTCTCTGTAGAGCCGTCTTGTAGTGGAGAGATTATAAAGGATCTTAGGAG
>JBEULF010000067.1:0-71549 GCA_041287455.1 Sulfolobales archaeon | reverse complement strand
AGTATATGTCCATATTGTCAGAGACTTCTTCCAGCTGTGATATTTGAGAGAGAGGAGAAGGTGTACATACGAAAGACATGTCCCGAGCATGGGACTATAGAGGAGCTCTATTTCGGAGATTCTAAGCTGTATCATAGATTTCAGTCTATCTCGTATGAGGGTAGAGGTGCTAGATACGCCTACGTCTCTCTCGCAGCTCCTTGCCCATTTAACTGTGGTCTATGCCCTATGCACAAGAGTCACTCAGCTCTCACTAATCTAGTTGTCACTAATAGATGTGATCTTGATTGTTGGTATTGTTTCTTCTATGCTGAGAAGGCTGGTTTTGTCTACGAGCCAACCATAGACCAGATCAAGTTTATGGTCTCACAGCTTAAGAAACAAGGTGTCACACTGGTAATTCAGATCACTGGCGGAGAGCCTACTCTGAGAGAGGATCTCCCGGAGATAGTTAGAGTTCTCAGAGAGATGGGTGTGAGACACATACAGCTGAACACTCACGGGATAAAATTTGCAAGACTGTACTGGGAGGATCCTGAGAAAGCGATTAGCTATGCTAAGACTCTCAGAGAGAACGGTGTTAATACTGTTTACATGAGTTTCGATGGTGTGACTCCCGAGACTAATCCGAAGAATCACTTCGAAACACCTTTTATATTCGAGGTGTTTAGAAAGGCTGGGATGACAAGTGTAGTCTTAGTACCAGTTCTAATAAGAACTGTAAATGATCATGAGGCTGGGGATATTATCAGATTTGCTGCGGCGAACATGGATATAGTCAGATCAGTCAATTTCCAGCCTGTGAGTCTCACTGGGATGATGAAGAGATTTGAGAGAGAGAGATACAGGATCACTATAGCAGATGCTATAATTAGAATCGAAGAGCAGACAGATGGCGAGATAGATAGAAACCAGTGGTATCCTATCCCATCTTGTGTGCCGGTATCAGAGTTTATAGAGGCTCTCTCTAACCAGTTTAAATTCGAGCTGACAACACATCCACATTGCGGCGCTGCTACTTATGTCTATGTAGATAGAAGAGGTGGTGATAATCCCTATGACTTTAGGTTCATACCTATAGGTAAGATGATCGATATAGAAGGTTTCTTCGAGTATCTGAGAGAGAAGAGCGAAGAGCTTAAGAGTGGCGGGAGCAAGGCTGTTGTTGGGACAAAACTTCTATTCAATGTGATAACGAGATTTATCGAGTGGAAGAACGTGCCTAGAGATCTCAAGAAGCTTCTACCAAAACTACTCTTAGACATCTTCACCAAGCAGAGTTATGAGGCTTTGGGTGAGTTTCACTATAAATTCCTATTCCTCGGCATGATGCATTTCATGGATCAGTATAATTACGATGTTCAGAGAGTAATGAGATGCGACATACACTACGTAATGCCCGATGGAAGAGTGATCCCGTTCTGCGCATATAACGTGCTACCAGATATATACAGAGACTATATGATGAAACAATATTCGATGAGCTTCGAAGAATACGAGAAATTACATGGACCTGGTAAGATTGGAGAGGCCTCTAAGTATAGGAGGACTAGAGAGCTTATTGAGAAAATCAAGAAGAGCGAGCTCTATCAGTCGCACTACAAGTATTTTCTAGAGAGAAATAGGAAATAGCTCGAGACTATAGTTTTCTCTCTAGTCTCTCCTCGCTTCTCTAGTCTCTGGGTACACTGCGTATATACCCTTTATATAGAGTGGAGAGCCGCATTTAGGACACTTTCTATCCTCAAGAATCTTACCTACGTAGTCTCCTGGCACAAACTCTCTACTCTCACTATAATCATTTTTAACACAAGAGATCTCAGTGTAGACCTTGGGTTTCTGGGTTTTCTTCTCGCTCTCCTCACCTCTCAGCAGGCTAGGCAGAATCATTGCTATGAGCATTATTACGAGAAGTATCAGCAGGATCATCCCACTATCTATCTGAGCCATGACAAGACTCATTACAAGACACCTATCGTGTTCCCTACACCTATAACAATGACATTGTCGCCTGGCGAGGTTCTGACTCTAATAATCTCTTTAACCCTCTCAGCAGCTCTCTTAACACCCTCATATATCTCTTTTGTCATCTCTGTTATAGCTTCTCTCGAGCTCATCTTTATAATAACAGCGTCGAGAGGTATATTATGTTTGACAACACTTCTCTCAATAGAGATCTTCTCAGGGCCCGGGTCTCCTATAGCAGCTCCAACACCTTCTGCAACACTACCAGACTCCTCGCCTTCAAACTTCAACGCGGCGTCTACTGTGATCACTCTCGCAACTCTACCTCCAAGCCTTTCAATCAGTATGCTCAGAGCTTCGCCAGGTCTGCCTACAGCGCCTCCAGGTCCTTCTGCTTTTATAAGGTAAACTCTTCTCCCCTCAAACTCTATCTCGCTGTAGACTGTATCCTCTTCTATAGGTATTCTCTCTGCGTGAGGTGCTAGTAGTGATACTACCATTGGCCCTGCAGAGTCTCCTACAGGAACCCCCTTTGAGAAAGGCTCTACAGCTCTCTTAAACGCTTCTAACTCTTTGAGTATGATAGGGAGTATCATTGCTAGTTGCATTAGAAGTATCCAGTTATTATGTTTTCTACTGTAGAGGTATAGATGTCTTATATATCTGTAGTAGAGGTCTAAAACCCAGTTTATCTCTAGAAGAACAGCTAGATTCATTTTCTTAACCTTATCAATATTTTTAGGCAGTAGCTCTTCAACGTAGATCTTGATCTTGCTATCTCTAACTCTTATTAGGTGAGAGAGTCTCTTTATAATATCAGTAGGCTCTATAGAGACCGGTTCTATGAGAAAGAAGTTTCCTATAAAACCATCTACTACGAGTCTAGGGTTTTGGACTCCCAGGCTACTAATATACTTCTCTGAAGCACTTTTCGCCTCTTGAATCATCTTTTCAAGTGATGCTAGTTTGATTCTGATAAATCTATCATAACGCATAATCCTAGACTTATCAAGTAGATCTGTGAATAGAAGAATGATCCAAAACAGAGATATGATGATCCATGCTATGGTAGCCCAGTCAGAAGAACCAGTAGGAACTCCAGGGGCTTGAAGCCTTATTATTCCACTCATGTATACGACCATATAAAATACGTGTTAGAATATTTAAAAATCCGAGTATACTCGCTGCCAGGCGATCAAGTGCTACTCACATAATATCTCTTCTTCTAGTAGTGACGATAACTTGTCTCTCAAAGATTACTACTGTATCTTCGAACTGAGCCACTTGAGAACCGGGATTATCTAGTAGCAGAGGATATCCATACAAGATCTTTCTATTATAAAGCTCTCTTAAGATCCTGTCTGCGTTTGAGTAGGCGTCTCTCAACCATCTACCACAGAATGGTAGTTTAGAGAATCTCCTCTCGATCAGACTAACTATCTCTCTCACACTATCGCTGGCTAGAGAAGTCTTTACGTTTCTAAGACTGTAGATAGTAACAGTGTTCTTATCCTCCGACACAATGCCAGAACCCGTGGTTATGAAAGGTTCTACAGCATAAGCACTATTATCGCTAAACCTCCACAGAGCGAGAGGGTCTGGGTAGTTAGGTATGTTATTCCCGGCATGGAGATTATATCTCTCTAGTCTATGGCCGCTCAGATTCTTCACAGGCTTAAAACCATAGTTTTTCGCAATACTCTCAACAACTCTGCCAATCTCTCTAGCAGAGACTCCTACACTGATTCTCTCTACAGCCTTGTCCAGAGCCTCTCTAGCGGCTGTGACAATTCTCTCGTATCTACCATCAAGATCTATGCTTCTAGCCATATCAGCTATATACCCGTCAACGTGAACTCCTATGTCCACTTTCACGATACCAGACTCGGGGATTCTCTTAGAATCGCCTATAGTAGGTGTGTAATGCGCCGCTTCGTGGGCTATAGAGATGTTGACAGGGAAAGCAGGTCTACCTCCCAACTCTAAGATTCTCTTCTCTATCCTCTCAGCAATATCGTATAACAGAGCTCCAGGCTTGATCATTTTGAGAGCTTCGTTCATCACGTTATAAGCTATCTCGCCAGCTTTAAGATATTTTTTCAATTCTTCTTCGCTCGAGATTCTACACCTAATTAGTTATATTAATACCTCCTTTTTAACTGTCACAGGGGGTTAGAATTGATCTATTCTGGGTACGATATAATAGATCTTCATCAAGACATAGCTTATTTCCTTCAGCACGGAGACAAGAGATTGATAAGAGATCTAGATAGAGATATGTCTGGGAGACATGGAGATATACCGAAGTATATTAGAGGTAGAGTTAGACTTATATTCTCATCAATATTCCCAGCTATAGAGACGTGGAACCCTAGACTAGGTGAGGAGTCTCAAAAACTTTATGGAGGCGAACTCAATCCTAGAACCTCTATTTTCACAGGCTACGAGAATCTATTCGAACAGATCAAGATATACTACAGACTCTCAAGGATCTATAGGGATCATATAGACATAGTATTTTCTAACAGAGATCTAGAGATGATTGGTAGAGATGATAAGATTAGACTCTTAATCTCGCTCGAAGGCTCTGACACTCTATACAACCCAGACGACCTAGAGATCTTGTTTAGACTAGGAGTGAGAGCGATAGGGATCACGTGGAACTATGATAATAAATATGGGTCAGCGTGCACCACTAGCAGAGATTATGGCTTGACAAAACTAGGAGAAGAGCTTGTAGAACTTGCAAACAGACTAGGGGTTATAGTAGACATTTCTCACTCTAGCAAGAAGACCTCTCTAGACGTACTGAGCATCTCTAAACAGCCTGTGATAGCTTCGCATTCAAACTACTATGGTAGAAAGATTCATAGGAGGAATGTAGATGACGAAGTGATCGAGGGTGTTAAGAAGAGTGGCGGTGTTATCGGGTTCACTCTTATAAGATCAACTATTGGTGGTAGCGAGAGTATCGATGATCTTGTTCTTCACATAGTTGATGTGTGGCAGAGATTCGGGTCTGACGTGCTTGCTATAGGCAGTGACCTGTTTGGTATAGAAGAGACTCCCACAGGAATCAGAGATGCCAGCGATCTTCACGTGATTCTAGATAAGCTCTCTGAGAAAGGGTTCGGAGATAATGACCTTCGAAAGATATCACATGAGAATGCTTTGAGAGTTCTGAGAAGTGTTGCTAGTAGATGGGTTTAGAGAATCATATCTCTAGAAAAGATCTTTTTTCTAAGTATCTCTCTATAAACTCTCCACTCTTATAGTAGAGTAGAGTTCCAGACGTTCTAACTCTCACAATAACTCTATCTCTCAATCTCACCACATCTATAAAGCTTTGCGGGAGTAGATACTCTTTCAAACCTATCACAGCCAAATTATTCTCTAAGGGGCAGATACTAATGATCTCTGTCTCCAGCCCTCTAAGCTCTACATAGAGATCTTCATTTCTCTTTATCAAACCTCTCTTTTCACTGAAGACATAGTAGTAGGCAAACTCTTCTCCTCCAAGTCTCTGAGGCAGGATATCAATGTTCACACGATCTCTGATCGGTTTTTCTTCTCGAGATATGTTGAAGAGAGCGATATTAACACACTCTCCAGTTCTCGCGGCAACTTTGAGTAGCACAGATTCTTCATATGGGTTTCTAAAGATTATGTCTCTCGTCACAAGCCCGGGCTCGCTCGGTCTCACGACTTCTCCCTCGTCTGACACTATTCTTCTCAGAATCTCTATATCAGTCTTATCCGGGTCTCTATCTGTTATATAGATAGGCCCGCCACTAATCACTCTAGCCACTGCGTGAATTCTAGAGTAGGGGTCATATGTCATCCACATATCATAGTCTGGATATGCTATCAGGCTGAATAGTAGAGAATTGTATGTTGTGAATAGTGTGTGAAGCTTTGCGTCAGCCTTCCAAAACGGGATATAGTCCTCGGATACTCTCATAATATTGCTGATCAAGAAGTTAGAATAATTGCCAGGTGTCATAGACATACAGTTAAGAATATCCAAACCTTTCTCTTCAGCGGCTATTTGTAGAGCTAGCTCAACACTCCTTGAGGCTCTAGCACTCTCTATGTCTCCCATATAGAGAATCTCAACACTCCACTGATTATCAACTTTGACAAAGTCTACTCCCTGCTCTCTCACCCATTTAAAAAATCTCGAGTAGAGAGCGAGAGCCTTCTCAAGAGATGGTGGAGGGATGTAAGTCTCCACGGATCTGCTCTTGTAGGCTTCCGCCGAGAGACTCTTCAAAACTCTCTCGCTGAAACCTCCCCAGTGAATATTGATAGTGTGCCAGAGACCCACACGCTCTACTCCAAGTTCTTTCAACTCTCTAACCAGAGATCCTATTCCTCTCGGAAACTTCTCAGGATCGCTGTTAAGCTCTTCTAGAACTCTACCAACACCCTCTCTAGAACTCTCATACTGCCAGCCATCATCTATCAAGACCCATTTAACAGGGACACCTCTCTCAATTAATCTACTCACTATCCTAGCCACGTTATCATGATTCAGATCCTCTGTTAATAAGGCGTTCCAAGAACACCACCCTAGTCTGTTGAGGAAGTAAGGCTCTCTCTTCTCCCATCTAAGTCTAAAGCCTACGGCTCTAGAAGCTCTGTAAACAGTCTCGCGAATAGATTCATACGGATCTTCTCTTATTGAGAAGGTTATTATATGGCTAGGAGAGATCCTCTTAAGACTCTTCCCCGCGACAATCTTTAGCCTCTCTCCAGGTCCTATATATGTTGTTGTTGAAATGCTACTTAGAGCTAGCATAGAGAAGAATCTATTACTTGTCTCAGCAAGCAGAAAGATACTGTACGCAGGAATCTTATCTAGAGAGTCTATCACGACTGGGAAACTCCAGCAAGGAGTTCTCTTATAGTGAGACATGACATCTATCACACTATACTCTCTAGGAGGGTATGAAGGGTAGTCGTCAGGTCTCTCTACAGAGGGTGTTCTGCCGGTGGCTAGAGCATTATAATACGCGAAACCTCTCCCATAGGCGTAGGATGAGTCTCTATGATTAGTCAATACGAGAGCTCTGTCAGCTGATGATATGCTGAAGAATAGATCTATAGGTTCTACAGAGTCTAAGACTCTATCACTCTCAAGAGATAAGACAAGCACACCATCACCACTCGAGATCATGATCCTAGAGTATCCGCACTCTATCTCGCTATCTCTTGAGATAGACACTCCTATTCTACACTCGTCTCTAAGACCTCCTGAATATTTTATCGAAACTCTCTCTATTTGAAACACGTTTAGCATAGACCATCCCAATACGCAACACTAACATCAGTTATATCTTTTAAGAACAGTACGCAACGGATCGATAAGAGGGGTGTTTTTTGTAATATGAGATTTGCGCGTCTAGAAGAAATCTCTAAGTCTATACTTGCGATACTATTTATAACGACCTTAGTTGTTTTATAATATTGCAGATGATTTTCAGGTGATTTAACGTTGAGTTATGAGACAGTTAGATATAGAGATCCCTTAGAAGAGCTGATTTGGATCATAATTCACGGTAGAGGTGTCTGGCATACAGGGCCTGCGTCTACTTTTGCTAGAATTCTAGCTACGGCGGGGACTGTGGCTGGTCGTGATAGCTACTACTATATGAGATACGATGATTCTCCCGAGAGAAACAATGTGCCGATGATATGGTATGTTGTCATGGGCACGCCTAAGGTTAATGTGATACTCCCAGAAGAGCCTGAGCCTATAGGAGATCTCTTCAACGCAGTTGTTGTTATGGATTCTACTCTCCTACTAAAAGAGACTTCGCAGAGAGGCTATATGTTTGATGGTGTTAAGAATAACTCTGTGTTCGTAGTTAACACAGGCTTAGAGCCTTCTCAGATAATATATCTCTTAAAGAAGTATCAGCTGACAAAAGACTGGTCTGGCAAGCTAGTCACGGTCAGCGCGAGTAAGTATCATAAGAATATAGCGTTTGGACTATTAGGAGCGTTGGTAAAAGTCTTTGAGATTATTAGCTTGGATCACGTGGCGACAGCTATGGAGGTGCTTAAGTTTGATAGAGAGTCTATAGAGGCTGTTAAGAACGCCTATGACGAAGCTGTTGTTACTAATGTGAGTCTGAGCGTAAAAGAATCAGAGCTTGTCAGAGTAAGAGTGAAACCTCCAGAGTTCAGACCCGGACCATGGGATCTGGCTACATATAGAGAGTATCAGAAAGCATTCTCTCAGGCTAGAAGTTACGAAGACAGACTTAAATCACTGCCTAGATGGGAGACTCTCGCTCCAGGCTTAATCGAGTTCGGACCACTACCAGGAGAGAAGAACCTAGGCTTTACAACAGCGTTCTCAAGATTCCAAGCGCCTATTATTGACATGAAGAGATGTATCGATTGCAAGCTGTGTCACTTGTACTGCCCGGAGGGAGCTATTGATTTCAGAACTATAACAGTGGATTGGAACTACTGTACTGGCTGTGGTATATGCTCTACGGTTTGCCCAACTAAGGCTATCACTATGGTCAGCGAATTGGAGAGATTGGAGGGTATGAAAGATCCTGAGGTAGAGAAACTAGCTCTAGCTGTGAGAGAGTACGGCTTCTAGAGTTTTGTAGTAGGTGAGAGAATGAGTCTTCGAGCCCCTGCTCCTCCGAGAGTCGTTGAAGTTCCTAAGAAGAGACCTATGACAGGAGCTAGAGCCATAGCTGAGGCTGTAAAGCTGGCTGACGTAGATGTTATAGTAGCGTATCCTATAAGACCATATACAGGGATAATGAATGCCTTAGCAGAGATGTTGGCCCACGGCGAGTTTACAGCAGAGTTTATAATAGCTGATTCAGAACACTCTCAGTTTGAGATTGTTAAACACGCATCAGCTGTGGGTGCCAGAGTATTTGTCGGAAGCTCTGGTGTTGGTCTGATATACGCTACTGAGGCTATAGTGGTAACACCCATGAATCAGCTGCCCGTGGTTGGTATAGTAGGGTGCAGAGCTTTAGACGATCCAGGGAACTTCGGCATGGAGTGGAATGACGCGCTGTTATTTAGAGACGTAGGATGGCTCATCTCATGGGCTAAAGATCCTCAGGAGGCTCTTGACATGACACTAGTTGCCTACAGAGTAGCAGAGGATCGAAGAGTGCTACTACCTCACTTCATAGCGATTGACGGTGCTACTATAACACACATAGCCGCACCGGTAGAAGTGCCTACGAAGAAGAGTGTTGAAGACTTCTTACCACCTTACAAACCTCTATATCCACTAGACCCTGCTGCTGGGCCTATCACTAAGGCTCAGCACATAGCTCCATCACTAATAGGCCCTGAGCTTAGAAAACTCGTGGATGTCTCTATGAAGAGAGCTAGAGAAGTGATTATAGAAGCTTGGAAGGATTACGCCACGTATGTAGGGAGAGATTACCCACCATTTGTAGAGACATACTTTATGGATGACGCTAAGATTGCTCTGGTCACAATGGGTGCGTATACTATCAATGCTGTCTATGCGGCGGAGCAGGCCAGGAGAGAGGGGATTAAAGTAGGTGTGGTTAGACTTAGATACGTGAGACCATTCCCATCATGGGATCTTAAGAAAGTGCTCAGCACTGTAGAGGGCTTTGGAGTTCTCGAGTTCTCGTTCTCTATCGGCTCTCCAGACTATGGAGGAGTGTTGTTCAACGAGGTCAGAGCAGCTATGTATGAGAATCCTAAGCCTGCGCTAGACTTCCTATTCTTAGGAGGGAGAGAGCCTAAGGTAGAGCATTTCATGAAGGCCATAAAGTTAGTAGATGAGTATGTGAGAACTGGTAAGACTCCTGGAGACAAGCGTGTATTCTGGCTCACTCTGAGAGGTGAAGATATATGAGCTCTGGAGGAGTCAGGTTTAGGAATATAAAGGAGATACCACCAGAAGATCTGTATACCTCGGGTCACAGAACATGTGCTGGCTGTGGAGCCGCGCTGGCTTATAGATTGATTCTCAAGGCTGCGGGTAGAAACACAGTGCTACTAGGGCCTACAGGATGTATGTATGTTGCTAACTCACATCAGTTCTTAACATCACCATACGCGGTTCCATGGTTCCACACGCAGTTAGGCGGTGGTGGCGCTGCTGGTATAGGGACTGCTGCTGGTTTTAGAGCTCTGATGAAGAAAGGTAAGAGAAAGCTAGAGCCTATCAACGTGATAGTATACGGCGGAGATGGCGGTTTTGCTGATATCGGGTTCTCAGGTCTCTCAATGGGTATGTCTTACGATTATGAGAGACTAGTATACATATTATATGATAACGAGTCATATGCTAACACAGGTATACAAGCCTCAAGCACAACTCCGTGGGGCGCTACAACTACTTTCACACCCTCGGGTAAGATTAAGAGAATAGGTAATGAGAGACTCAAAAAGAATCTCGCACTAGCAATAGCTTCTCACCCAGGAGTTAAGTATGTTGCTACAGCAACTCTGTGGCCTCCGCTAGATCTGATGAATAAAGTGAATAAAGCGTTAGAGTGCGGAGGTCCGGCATTTATACACGTCTTAACACCATGTCCTAAAGGATGGTTCACACCACCACATCAAACAGTCGAACTAGCTAGACTAGCAGTAGAGACAGGAATGTGGGTCTTGTGGGAGTATGAGAATGGGAAGTTTAGACTGACATACAAGCCTAGCCCTAGAAAGCATGTTAGAGAGTATCTAAAGCTTCAAGGAAGATTCGCGCACTTGACAGATAGTGACATAGAGTTTATCGAGGAAGCGACAAAGAAAGAGTGGGAGACATGGTTAGAGGCTGATAGACTAGGCAAATTAGTACTGCCATGGGTACCACCACCTTGGGGGCAAGGCTAGTATGACAGCATCTATACCCAGCACCTATCGTCGTAGAAGATAGGGTATTCTTGCAAGCGCTATAATCATTTCCTTCTTTAATAGTCTCTTCAGAGAAATCTCGCGCAACACGAACTACACGATCAATGTCACTAGGATTTCTAGAAGATCTATGTCGCTCGTGGAATAGCTATGTGAATGCAAGATCTATTCCAAAGATCTTTTTAATAAGCATTCTTATAGTAGTCAGTCTCTGTATCTCGCCTGTGCCTTCGTAGATCTCGGTTATAAGTGCGTCTCGCAGATATCTCGTGACACCGTACTCCTCGTCTAGCCCCATGCCACCGTGTATCTTGATTGACGCCAGCGCTATCTCCTCAGCCACCTCGGTAGCGTACATCTTAGCTATAGAAGATGCGAATATAAACTCTTCTTCTCCGGCGATAGCCTTAGAAGCAGCCCAGTAAGTGAGGAGTCTAGCTGCGACTAGCTTAGAGAGCATTTCTGCCAGCTTGAAGCTTATGCCTTGAAAGCTTATTATAGGTCTCTCGAAGGCTTGTCTCTGGAGAGAGTAGTTTAGCGCTTTCTCGAAAGCCCCCTGAGCCAAGCCCACTGCCTGCGCGGCTACAGATATTCTGGCGTAGTCATATGTTGTGACGAGAACTTTAAAACCCTCATCTACTTTGCCAACAACATTCTCCTCAGGCACAAACACGTTGTCAAGAATAACCTCGTAAGGCTGTTCACCTCTTATACCTATAACATTGAATCTCTGCCCAATTCTAAGACCCTTATAGCTTTTCTCAACTATGAAAGTAGTGATACCCTTCCATCTCTCTCTCCTACTAGGAGGTGGCGAGGTTCTGGCAGAGACTAGTATATAGTCTGCTCTCTCAGCACCTGTTATAAATATCTTTCTACCATTAAGAATCCAACCTCCATCAGTCTTCTCAGCTCTAGTCTGTATACCTGCAACATCGCTACCCGCTCCAGGCTCTGTGTTAGCATGTGCAGCAAACTTCTCTCCCGAAGCTATTAGAGGTAGATATTTTCTCTTCTGCTCCTCCGTGCCGAACAAGAGTACTGGTATAGTGAATAGCCCAGAGACGCCTATCGAAGCTGCAAATGCTAGAGAAGCTCTAGCAAGCTCTTCTTGGAGAACAACCATTTCTAACATAGAGCCTCCCTGACCACCGTACTCTACAGGGATCCCTATACCCATGAAACCGGCTTTAGCAGCTTCTCTCAATAGATCCTCTGGGATCTCGCGATTTTTCTCAATTTCAGACACTCTAGGCATGAGCTTGGTTTCTACAAATTCTCTCACACTCTTTCTAAAGATCTCTAGGTCTGAAGGTAGATCTATTTTAAAATCAGCTGTAGCATTAAAAGGAAACATAGTAAACCCCATTTAAAATTATAGAATAAGACTTATATACTAGTTAAACTCTTACAACTCTTTAGGTCGAGTGCAACAGTTTTAATTCTCTATAAAACTCTTAAAGAAGATCTTGAGAGGAAAAAATCTAGCTCGAGGTTTTAGTAGATTCGCTAGTCTCTTTCTCAAGTTTTTTAAGCTCTTCTTCTATCTCTTTCTCTATCTCTTCAATAGGCTTGGGTGGTGGTGTTGTTGCCAGTGTGTAGCCGATCCAGGCGAGAATACCAAAGATCACTGCTACACCTATGAAGAGTGTTGCCTTGACAAGCACGTCGCTGAGAGGAGTCATCAGAAGATATCCATAGACAATTATAATAATTATCGAGATTATCAGAAGACCCCATCCCAACAGTTGATCTCTACTCATCTCTAACCCACTAAAAACATTTTTTCAAAACACTTATATATACGACGGGTAGGTGGACCGGCCGGGATTTGAACCCGGGACCTCTCGGGTGCAAACCGAGCGCTCTTCCAGGCTGAGCTACCGGCCCACCATAATATAGTTAGAATAAAGATATCCTAATAAAGTTTTTCATCTTCTCAGGGTCTGTCTTTAAATATCTACTGGTTCTAGCATGTGTACGGTGTTGGAGGAGTATGTGGTTTCAAGATCTGGTGAGAGATAGCGGTGTGAGAGCTGTCGTTATAGACGCTGTCTCTGTAGGAGTACTAGTGTATCTCTTCATAGCTCTGATAATCAGAGCTAGAAATCCCAAGACACCTATATGGGCTTATATGAGTTTTGCGTCTTTCGTAATTGTCTTCACAGGTCTTGTATCAGTTGACGAGCTGGGCTCTTCGATAGATCTTGAGGTGATACTCTTTCTAGTAGGAGTGTTCGCTATAGTAGCAATAGCTGAAGAGTCAGGGTTGTTAGACTTGTTAACCTGGAGAATCATGAATCTATCAAAGAGCGTGTATAGCTCTCTGATGATATTCTCACTAGCCATGGGACTGCTGGCCTCTGTGTCGGTTAACGATACTATAGCTGTGATAGGCCCTGTATTCTCGTACACCATATCCAGAGTGCTGGGAGTTGACATAAGAATTCTAGCTCTTATTCTCATGTATTCTATAACAATAGGATCTGTTATGACTCCCATAGGGAATCCTCAGAATATGCTTATTGCGACAGAGTCGAATTTAACAGCACCTTTCTTAACATTCTTAAAATACCTATTGCCTCCTACAATTATCAATCTCGTGATATCAACATATCTAATTATAAAGATCCGTGGGATTAGGGACAAGAGAATATCAGTACAGCTAGTGCCACAAGAATTTATTAGAGATAGGAGAGAAGCGATCATAGGAGGAGTCTCAATAACTCTCGTAATACTGACACTCATAGCCAATGATTTGATGAAAGTCTCAGGAGGACCTCACATCAGATACATAGGCTTCATACCGTTTATAATAGCTTCAGGAGCTTTCTTAGTCGTGAGAAAACCTAGAGAGATAATCAGATCTATTGATTGGGGCACTATACTCTTCTTCATAACAATGTTCATAACAATGACCGGCGTATGGAGATCTAGAGTGCTACGAGATCTTATGAACCTCTTAATACCGCTAGCCTCAGATAGTATGGTTAGAAGACTGCTCGAGATAGAGTTTTCATCAATAGTTCTAAGCCAGTTTATTAGCAACGTGCCTTTCACAAAGATCTTTATAGAGTATGTGAGAGATAGTAATAAGATTCTCAGCGAGAAAGAGTGGGTCGCGCTGGCTATGAGTAGTACTATAGCGGGAAATCTAACTCTTCTAGGCGCAGCATCAAATATCATAGTTCTAGAAACACTAGAATCTAGGTACAGAAGCAGCGTTTCAGCGATCGAATTTATGAAGATAGGCGCGCTAGTGACTCTTATCAACATAGCTATCTATAATCTATTCCTACTATTCATACCTTAACAACTGGAAGCCTCGCTTTTTAAAGCGGGGATGAGTAGAAACACTTACATATTTCCATTCTATTTCACCGCCTCGCAGATGAAATATGTAATCTAGTAGATGTGGAGAACCTCTCCGCCCTAGGAGAACTCGCGCTCTTAGGCGGTGAGAAGGTCAGTATTCATACCCTGACTCTTCTAAGCAGATCAAGTATTCTATTCAAGTTACTCTCATAAAACCTGATGATAGCGAGTGAAGGGTGGCCTCCTATACTCTCAATAAGCTTCTCTCTCTCCATGATCTCAGCCACTCTATAGGCTTTTCCAGGGTATTTTATTACGAGTAGTAGTATGTCTTGATTCTTGGAGTCTCTAACTAGAACCGCTACAGGAGACTTGAATATTCTATAGAGATTAGAAGCTAGTGATGAAGCTCCTTTTCTTCTCCACCTTCTTCTAACATCAACATATCTGAAGATCCCGATTCTCTGGGCTGACACAGCGATCTCTGTTGCTAAGGCTCTCATCTCACGATCAATTTCTTCTGCGATATTATTTATTCTGCTAAACACTTCAGAATCTACGAAGGGCGGGATCACTCTTGGAGCCATCCACTCGACGATTCTAATCCAAGTGTCTCTATCTTTCTTAAACGTCATGTACTTAGATATAGACGCGAGTAGCTTCATAATATTCCTCAGATCTCTAGGGACTCTATATCCTTGATCCATGTAGAATATTGTTGATACAAATTTCTCAAGTCTCTCATTACTCTTAGCACCCTCTGACAATACCTTGTCATACGCGATCTTAGACGTAGGATTGTAGCCGATAAGAGGCTCGTCAACGTATTTAGCGAGAGTGTTTAGATTCTTATGAGAAGATAAGTGATGATCTATAAATATGATCTTAGAATCTTCGCATTTGCTCTTATATCTCCTCATATACTCTTCGCTAACACTTATAAGAGGGAGATCTAGAAACACCACGGATTCGTAGCACGAAATCTTATCAAGAATTTTAAAACCTCCCAACGGTTCTGAAGGATAGAATTCTATGTCACTCTTTCTCTTGAGAGGATAGACACTCTCGTATCTCTGAGCATAGAGAATAACAGCTGAAGAAACAACTCCATCAGCATCCCAATCGGCTATGACGGCAACATCTCTTCTGAGCAGATCCAATTACATCTTGTCCTGTGAAATATTGCGTGTTAAGATAAATAAGCTTATGTTAGGTATCGCAGAACTACTATTTGCTCCGACCACTCTCAGTCAAAAAGATCTATGGTCTTCATAGAGATCATTAGCTGAGTCTGAGAGGAAACAGTATTAAATCTCTCTTCAGACTTGCTGACACCTCTCAGAAATCTCCGGCGAGGAGTTCTCGAGAGTCTAAGCTCGGCTTTGAGAAGTGATAACTAGGTTCACTCTATTAAATCTATTAGAATAGTTTTTAATTCCTACACATGAGGCTACGGGTAATTATAATTTAAATTTAAAGTAATCTTTAAATTTCTCGATGTAAATAGAATACGGTGTTCTAATGCTCGATAATGTTGAAGTTATAGCAGAGGGTGAGGCTCCTCTTCTGTGTTGGATGGATCCTGATGATGCGAGAGAGTGGTTTAGAGAGAATAAGAGTAGAGAGATGAGAGATAAATTAATGGAACCCTCTGAAGCTGTCAATAGATTCATTAGAAACGGTTCTTACATAGCGTTCGGAGGTTTTGGTCATGTGAGAGTGCCTATGGTCTTGATCTATGAGATGATTAGACAAGGAGTCAGAGATCTAACTATCGGAGCCAAGACCGCTGTTCACGATATAGATATTCTGATAGCGGCTGGCAGTGTTAGTAGAGTTGAGGTCGCATATGCTTTCGGTCATGAGTTGAGAGGTCTCTCTCCAGCTGGTAGAAGAGCTGTTGAGTCTGGCAAGGTTAAGATTGTCTCCGAGTGGAGCAACGCAGCTTTTCAATGGCGTTTTAAAGCAGCGGCAATGGGGCTTCCATTCATCCCGACACGGATAATGATGGGTACTGACACTTTCAGAAAGAGTAGCGCTAAAGTTATAAGAGATCCTTATAGTGGGAAACCTGTGCTACTCATACCAGCATGCTACCCAGACGTCGCTGTGATACATGTTCACAGAGCCGATAGATATGGTAATGCACAGATACTGGGGCATGTCATCGAAGACTTCGAGCTGGCGAGAGCTGCGAAGAGACTAATAATAACAGCGGAGGAAATAGTGTCCACCGAGAAGATCAGAGAAGAGCCTCATAGGACTACTATACCTTACTTCTTAGTAGATGCTGTGATCGAGCAGCCATTCGGCTCTCACCCTTGCAACATGCCTTATCTCTACGCGTCTGACGAAGAGCACATGGCCGAGTATCTCAACCTCACGAGAACCGAGGAGGGGGTTAGAGAGTATCTGAATAAGTATGTGTATGGAGTGAGAGATTTCTGGGAGTATCTAGAGAGAGTAGGAGGTTTGAAGAAGCTGAAATATCTAATGGATCTTGAGAGAGGCAGAGCTAAGCCTGTCTATCCATGGGTGAGCTGATATGAGTCGTGAGTATACTAATGAAGAAATGATGATCGTTGCAGCAGCTAGAATCTTAGAAGATAGAAAGACAGTATTCGTAGGAACAGGCATGCCTATGATAGCAGCCTTAGTAGCACAGAGACTCTACGCCCCCAACCTCGTAATAGTGTTTGAGGCCGGCGGCATAGGACCTCAGATACCGAGGCTGCCAATTTCTGTCGGAGACTCTCTAACGATCCATAGGGCTATTATGGCTGCGAGCATGGACTATGTCATGTCGCTAGCACAGCTGGGGCTTATAGACTATGGATTTCTAGGCGCGGCTCAGATAGATATGTATGGGAATATAAATACCACAGTAATAGGGTCTTGGGAGAATCCAAGGGTCAGACTCCCTGGCAGTGGCGGAGCTAATGACGTGGGTTCTCTCTGCTGGAGAACTATAATACTGATGCGTCAAGATAAGAGAAGATTTGTTGAAAAAGTAGACTTTATAACAACCCCAGGCTATCTAACAGGTCTTGGCGCTAGAGAGAGAGCTGGGCTACCTAGAGATACAGGTCCTTACAGAGTGGTGACTCAGATAGGTGTGTATGGTTTTCATCCTGAGAGTAAGAGAATGATGTTATTAGCACTCTATCCTCACACTACAGTGAGAGATGTTGTAGAGAACTCTTCGTTCGAGATAATAATTCCCGACGAGATAGAGGTTCTCGAACCTCCTACTAGAGAAGAGATAGAGGTTATGAGAGAGCTCGACCCCGCGGGAATAGTGATTCCTAGGAGGCGCTAGCTTCTCTATAAGATGGGGTTCCCTATATAAGGTCTTTTAAGAAATTATTTTACCGGGATTCTTATTGAAGATCCAGTACGAGGATTCTTCTCTTGTGGTTAAGAGTGTGATGAGAGACATAGCCAATTATATCCTCGCCACAGCAGACAAGATCTCGTTGGAGCAGGTTGAGAGAGCAGTAGAACTCTTGGTAGAGACATATCGTAGAGGAAAGACTGTTCTTGTGATGGGCGCTGGTAGAAGTGGGCTTGTTGGAAGAGGATTTGCTATGAGACTCATGCACCTAGGCTTCAGAGTCTATGTGCTAGGAGACACTATAGTGCCACCTGTGAGAGAAGAGGATCTAGTGGTGGCTATCAGCGGTTCTGGTAGAACTAAATTGATAGTGACAGCGGCTGAAGCAGCGAAGAGTGTTGGAGCCAAGATCCTGACGATAACATCTTTTCCAGACTCTCCGCTGGCTCAGTTATCAGATGTCGTGATAATAGTGCCTGGGAGGACTAAGGTCTCGGCTGAGGAAGACTATTTCGCCAGACAGATCCTGGGTATTCACGAGCCTCTCGCACCGCTAGGAACATTGTTTGAAGATACAACTTTAGTATTCCTAGACTCGCTCATAGTGAGACTAATGCAGGTTTTAGGAGTCACGGAGAGAGAGATGAGTGTTAGACATGCTAATATAGAATTATAATATTATGATAATGTTGAATCATGATTATTCTCTAGTCTATTTTTATCTCTTTTAACACTACTCTACTTTAGGATGAGTCTATTGAGAGTTAAGATTAGACTATATGCTGTCTTAAGAGATCTATATGGCGCTTCAGAGGATCTCTTAGAGTTTAATAGAGATAGAATATCTGTGAGAGAGCTGCTAGAGATCATCGCTTCTAGAAATGACTCTCTCAAGAAGTTTATTACAAGTAGAGGTGAGAGTATATTAACTCTGGTGAACGGTGTGTACGCGTCGCTTGAGCAAGATCTTAGGGACGGTGATGTTGTAGATATTCTCCCACCGGCTTCGGGTGGTTTTATTGAGTGATAATACTTGTGATGACTATAGTCTCTATACTAGAGATCAGAAAATAGATTTTAGCAAGATAATAAATGAGATCAGTGTTCAAGCAGCTGAGAGAGGATTAGGAGGAGTAGTGATCTATATCGGTGTCGTCAAGAGTCCTATCAACAATAAGATTGTCAAGAGATTATTCTACGAGATACACGAAGAGTATACTCTGAAGAGATTCTCCGAGATAATCAAAGAGATCAAGAGGAGACACGATGTCAAGTGCTTAAAGATATACCATGTTAGAGGAGAGACTTTCCCGGGAGATATTGCAGTGATGATCGTGGCTCAAGCTGTTGGTAGAAAAGAGGCCTTTGAAGCAGTTCGAGAAACTATTGATCTAGTTAAACATACTACAGGTATATGGAAGATCGAGGAGAGAGAAGATGGGGTCTTCTGGATCTTGGGAGAGGGAGAGAGGATACCGAGAGAAGTCTCTAAGCAAGCCTAGAATACTCAAGCTAGGAGGTTCTCTGATAACGTATAAAGAGAAACCTCTGACAGTTAGAGACGAGGTTTTAGACAGAGTGTCTAGAGAGATTGAGATGGCGTGGAGTGATGGTGTGAAGAAGATAGTGATAGTACATGGAGGAGGCAGTTTTGGGCATTATATAGCGTCTAGAGTGTTAGAAGAGAGAGGAGAGATAGATCTCGAGGGTTTCTCGGACATAGCTTGGTATATGAATGAATTGAATAGAGAGGTTGTGAAAAGTCTCAGAAGATACAGTCTACCAGCTGTTCAAATATCTACTCGAGGCGTGGTTTTCGAGAGAGATAGAAAACTGATTATAAACATAGATCTCATAAGATCTATGATTGACGCAGGATTGATCCCTGTTCTATTTGGAGACGTGATAATATCTGACGCTAGGTTCAGAATACTATCAGGAGATGAGCTGGCTTGGAACATAGCTCCAGAGATAGAGGCTGACTGGGTTTTGTTCGCATCGATTATAGACGGTGTGTACGATAGACCTCCTGAGAGAGGTGGTAGTAGAGTTATTAGGCTTCTGAGAGTATCTAAGGATCTCTCTGTAGAACTGGGCGAGGGTTACGGGATAGATGTGACAGGGGGTATGAGAACTAAGATTCTTAGTGGGGAGAGAGCTCTCGCGAGAGGTGTGAGAGGACTGATATTCAACGGCTTGAAACATATGAACATATATAAGGCTCTGACAGGATCACTAGATCAGGGTACGGTGATCGAGTATTGAGCGAGACTAGAAATAGAAAGATTGAACATATAGATATCGTTCTGTCTAGAAGAGTTAGAGGGCCTAGAACTACGTGGCTCGAATACGTGGATCTGGTTCATAATCCAACTCCAGAAATCGATTTCGAAGAGATAGACATCTCTATAGATTTCTTAGGCAAGAGACTTCTAGCACCGATAGTGATAACAGGAATGACCGGAGGCCACCCTGATACTAGAGATATTAACGGAGCTCTAGCCGAGGCGGCTGAGAGATATAGGATAGGGATAGGAGTGGGTTCTCAGAGAGCTGCTCTAGAAGACCCTTCTCTAGAGAACACTTTCTCCGTGGTTAGAGAGAAGGCTCCTACAACGCTGGTAATAGCTAATATAGGAGCTCCACAGATAGTGAGAGGATTTAGTGTTGACAAGATTATCAGAGCTATTGAGATGATCGATGCGGATGCTATAGCAATACATCTAAATCCCTCTCAAGAAGCGATACAGCCGGAGGGTGAGCCGGTTTACAAAGGCTTGATAAAAAAGTTAGAAGAGATACTAAGGAGTGTTAACAGGCCTGTTATAGTGAAAGAGACTGGCTGTGGCTTGAGTATGGAGAGCGTCAAGAGATTAAGAGAGATCGGGGTGAGATACTTCGACGTCTCAGGCTCTGGAGGCACTAACTGGGTTCTCGTAGAGATGTACAGAGCTGAGATGAGAGAGAATAGTCTGAAGAGAGATATTGCCAGAGATCTCTCCGAGTGGGGTATTCCCACGGCAGCATCAGTAGTAGAAACCAGATATGCGGCTCCAGACAGTTTCATAATAGGTAGTGGTGGTCTTGAGAATGGGTTACACGTAGCTAAGACAATAGCTCTGGGAGCAGATGTGGGGGGCATGGCATACCCCTTCCTCGAAGCATACTTCTCTAGAGCTCTAGACACTTTCGTCAAAAGAGTGATCCATGAGATCAAAACAGTTCTATTTCTGACAGGCTCGAAGAACCTGAGAGAGTTTATTCAGAAACCCATAGTGATCAGAGGGAGTCTGAGAGTGTGGATGAAAGAGAGAGATATCAAGAGAATAGATTATGAAGAGATCAGGAGACTGAGAAGAGAGTATCACAAGCACAGAGGCATTATGTGAGTTAGAAGATCTGGGTTTCTGGGCTTTAGAGAGATTATCACACCAATATAATCAAGCTAATCTCATTCTAATCCTCGGCTCGAGAGCTGGTTTTAATCGTAAAATTTTATCTTGATAGTAAGAAAGATTTTAATTAGGCGAATCTCTTGAGAATAGCTGTAGATGTAGGGGGGACGTTCACAGATCTTGTCGCGATAGACTCTGAAGGTAATATAAGATTCTATAAGACTCATACTACGCCTAGAAACCCTGAGATCGGTGTTAGAAGAGCCTTGGTAGAGGGGGGTTTAATAAGAGTTGAAGAGGTTATTCACGCTACCACAATAGCTACGAACGCTCTGCTAGGACAGATAGGTCTTGAGACTCCGAAGACAGCTCTATTTGTCACGAGAGGTTTTAGAGATGTTATTGAAATTGGCAGACAGAACCGACCCGAGCTCTATAACATTTATTTTGAGAAGCCTAGGACTCTTATACCTAGAGAGCTTAGATTCGAAGTTTCAGAGAGGATCAATGCTAGAGGTGAGATTGTAGAGAGAATAGATGAGAGAGAGCTCGAGAGCGTGTTTGTCAGAGCTAGAGAGCTTGGAGTAGTATCTATTGCAATATCTTTTCTACACTCCTACACAAACCCTGTCCACGAGTTGATAGCTAGAGAGATTGCTTCAAAATACTTTGAATACATATCCGTATCTTCAGAGATAGCGCCCGAGCCCAGAGAGTATGAGAGAACTTCTACCACCGTTATAAACGCTATTCTAATGCCTATAGTGTCTAGGTATATAAGAGCTTTAAGAGAGGTCTTGAGAGACTTCGGAGATCCCGCTCTCTACATAATGTCAAGCTCGGGAGGTCTTGTGGATCCTGAGGAGAGCTCTAGAAGACCGGTACAGATAATAGAGTCAGGACCTGCAGCTGGTGTAATAGGCTCTCAAGCTATTGCGGAGATGATAGGCTTGGACAATGTTATCAGTTTTGATATGGGTGGGACAACTGCTAAGGCTGGGACGATTATAGATAGAGAGATCGAGATTGTCTCTGAATACGAGGTGGGGGGAAGATCTCATTATGGCAGAATCGTGAAAGGCTCTGGCTATCCAGTGAGATACCCGTTCATAGATCTGGCAGAAGTCTCTGCTGGCGGAGGGACTATTATATGGAGAGATCGAGGAGGAGCTCTCAGAGTAGGTCCTCTTAGCGCTGGCGCAGACCCGGGTCCTGCATGCTATGGCAAGGGTGGTGAGAACCCAACTATAACTGATGCTAATCTGGCTCTAGGGAGGATTGGCGAGGATCTGTTGTCAGGAGGCTTCAGAGTAAGTAGAGATCTCGCTCTAAAGGCGCTGTCGATTTTAGGAGATCCTATCGAGATTGCGAGTGAAGCTATTAAACTGATCAATCTAGAGATGGCTAGAGCTATCAGACTAGTCACAGTTGAGAGAGGTCTTAACCCAGCTGATTTCACCCTAATAGCTTTCGGAGGCGCAGGACCTCAACACGCTCTCGACATCGCCGAGGAGCTGGGTATAAGAAGAGTGTTAATACCCCCGCACCCAGGTCTCTTTAGCGCTCTAGGAATGCTCTTCGCCGACGAGAAGATAGAGCTCAGAAGATCTTATCCAAGAGATCTTGAGAGAGAATTTAGAGAACTAGAGGATTCTCTGAGAAGAAAGATGAAGAAGATAGATTTCTTTATAAGATACGCTGACGTGAGATACAGAGGCCAGGGTTGGGAGCTCACTATACCTCTGCCGGAGCACTCGTTAGACTTAGAGAGTGTAGAGAGGATTTTTAGAGAGAGGCATAAGAATACCTATGGTTTCACGCTGGACAAGCCTATAGAGATTGTCACTATAAGAGTTTTCGGTGTGGCAAGATATTCTAGGCCTAGACTGCCAGACCCTCCGAGAGATATGAGTCCTAAGATTAAGGAGTTTAGAAGAGTCTACTTCGAGAATGAATGGATAGAGACGCCTGTGTATCTTCGAGAGACTCTGCCACTAGGCTACGAGTTAGAAGGTCCTGCAGTTATTGAGGAGTACAGCTCTACAACGCTAGTGAAGCCTGGCTGGAGGGCTAGAGTAGACAGACTTGGCATAGTGACTCTCTACAGGTGAGGCTAGTGGTTTCTTGGGAGATTATTTACAAAGCAACAGTTTTCATAGCTGAAGAGATGGGTGTGGCTCTAAAGAGATCTGCCTTCTCTCCTAACATTAGAGAGAGAATGGATCACAGTTGTGCTGTGCTTGATAGCGAGGGTAGAATAGTTTCTCAAGCAGAGCACATACCAGTGCACCTAGGATCTTTTAGAATCGGTGTTATAAACACTCTCAAATGGCTTGAAAAAGAATCTATAGAGCTAGGTGAGGGAGACATGATCATAACAAACGACCCTTATATAGCTGGGACACATCTCAACGATATAATGATTCTCGCGCCTGTGTTCTACAGAGGAGATGTGATAGGCTTTGTAGTTAACAAGGCTCACCACGTAGATGTAGGAGGTCCTATGCCTGCTAGTCTAAACCCGGTTGCGAAGACTATATATGAGGAGGGGCTGATAATACCTCCTACAAAGATCTTGAAGAGAGGAGAAGTTGACAGAGAGATTATAAGACTACTCTTAGAGAATATAAAGACGCCAGAGACTAGTATAGGAGATCTTAACGCTCAAATAGCTGCTAATAGAACTGGCATAGCTCGAGTACTTCAGCTTGTAGAGAGATATGGTCTTGAGAATGTTTTGAGAGGTTGGGAGGATTCTATTGAGTATGGTGCGAGAGTGGCACTGAGAGAATTTGAAGAATGGCCTAGAGGAGTGTTTGAGGCTGAGGACTATCTCGAGTGGGATGACAAGCTTATAAACATTAGAGTGAGTCTCGAGCTGAGAGGAGACTATGTCGCGGCCGACTTCACAGGGACACACAAACAGATCGATGCACCTCTAAATGCTGTCTTAGGAGTGACTTATGCTGCAACATCATTCGCAATAAGATCTCTCATGAGATCTGAGGTGCCTGTCAATGAGGGGTTCTACAGTCTTATCAGAGTCATAGCCCCGGAGGGGTCTATTGTAAACCCTGTGAAGCCTGCTCCCGTGGGCGGGGGTAATTTAGAGACTTCAGACAGGATCGTTGATACAATATACTTGGCCCTGTCGAAAGCTATGCCCGATAGAATACCTGCGGCAAGCTCTGGAACTATGATGAATGTTATGATCGGAGGGTTGTTGGGAGATAGATACTGGTCTTACTACGAAACGATAGGAGGTGGTAGTGGGGCTAGACCTGGTAGAGATGGCGTGTCCGGTGTTCATGTCTACATGACTAACACACTCAACACACCTATAGAGATTGCCGAGAGAGAGTATCCGCTATTCTTTACTAGATATCTGATCAGAGAGAACAGTGGTGGTAAGGGTAGATTCAGAGGTGGAGACGGTATAATCAGATCATTCAAAGTCTTATCCCCAGCAAAACTCTCAATACTAGCAGATCGGTTTAAGATAAGTCCCTGGGGTCTGGAGGGTGGTGAGAGTGGTGCTCCAGGTAGAGTTAGAGTTATTAAGAGAGACGCGGTGGTAGAGTTGTCTAGCAAGTACTCTATAGACCTAGACGAGGGTGATGAGGTTATTATAGAGACTCCAGGCGGTGGAGGCTATGGGTCTGTCTGAGTTTTCTCAGAGAACTCTTCTCACAGATATCACATACTTGTCTTCGTTAGGTATCGCGTACGAGAGTATAACCATGTGACCTCTATCCACAGACCCTCTCTCCAAGGCTGTTTTTAGAGTCTTCTCTAAACCCTCTTCATAGTCTTTAGCATCTACATACACAGGCTCTACTCCCCACAAGATCTTTAGGCTCTTGTAGACATCACTCTTACTAGTCCCACATATAACTCTCACTCCTGGTCTCATAGAGGATATTCTCGTAGCAGAAGTCCCGCTGAGAGTGAATAAGATTATGTAAGCGTTTATAGATTCAGCTAGTTTAGCTACTCCGTAGAAGAATTTCTCTACCAGGTCAGAAACTCTCTTAGACTCAATAAAGATCTCTTCAGGAGATCTATTCTCTCTCAAGTGCTTCTCAGCTGTCTCAACAACTCTCTTCAACCACTTAACGGCTTCGACCGGATAGGATCCTATCGCTGTCTCTCCTGTGAGCATAAATCCGTCTACACCATACTCTACGCCTGAGTATATATCTTGGATCTCGGCTCTGGTGGGTATAGGAGATTTTATCATTGACTCGAGTAGCTGTGTTGCTAGAATAACTGGTTTTCCAAGTCTCCTACTCTCTCTAATGATCTCTTCTTGTACTCTAGGAATCTCTTCTAATCCTATAGACATGCCGAGATCTCCTCGAGCTATAACAACTCCGTCTGATGCGAGTATTATCTCTCTGAGATTCTCCACAGCAGATCTATTCTCGATCTTGGCGAGAATCTTCTGAGAACCGCCGAGATTCTTAAGATTCTTTCTAACAATCTCTAGATCTCCTCGATCTCTCGCGTGGCTTACCCCGATAAAAGCGAGATCTTCTCTCACGCTGAACTCGAGAGCTTTAATATCTCTCGTAGAGAGAATAGATCCTTTCAGATCCTTGCCTCTTATAGCCATATTCTTTCTAGAGCTCAGCACACTGTCTGTGAGAGCTATAGCCTCTACCTCGTCATATGACACTCTGACTACTTCAAATCTTATTCTCCCATCATCCATAAGAATCATGTCGCCCTCATCGATTATCTTGAAGAACTCTTCAGAATCCACGGGAATACCTTTAGAAGGGTCTCGCGCGAATACTATTTTAGAGCCTTTAGATATCATAATACTCTCTTTGAGATCTCCTAGTCTTATAGAAGGACCTCTGAGATCTCCTAACACACATATCTTATCATTAAACTCTCTCTCCACAGATCTGATCGCCTCTATATATTTACTCCAACTACTCTCGTCTCCGTGTGAAAAGTTAATTCTAAAACAACTTACCCCGGCTAGATATAGCTCTCTGATAATCTTTGGATCCTCTGAAGAAGGACCTATGCTAGCTATGATCTTGGCTCTCAAGCTATATCCCAATCATAAGAGGTCTGACAGAAGGTATAAATAAATAGCTTAGCTGAAAAAATTGGGATGGCTGAAATCATGACTAGCAAGAGATCTAGGATCAAGGATCCTGATCTGTATAAGAGAGGTCTAGAACAAATCGAATGGGCGGAGAGACACATGCCCGTATTAATGAGTGTGAGAAAGAGATTCTCTTCAGAGAAGAATTTAAAGAGTCTGAGAATCGGGGCAGTACTTCACATAACTAAGGAGACGGCTGTTCTCTTGAGAACACTAGCCGCTGGCGGAGCCGAAGTCTGGGCCGCGGGATCTAATCCTCTCTCAACTCAAGACGATGTTGCAGCAGCTCTAGCTAGTGAGGGTATTAACGTATGTGCTTGGAGAGGTCAGACAAGCGAGGAGTACTGGTCATGCATAGATTTCGTAGCGGAATCTTCGCCAGATATAGTGCTCGACGATGGCGCAGACTTGCATGGAAGGATCCATTCGAAATATAAGAGCATCGGTTCTAAGATTCTCGGCGGCACAGAGGAAACCACCACCGGGGTTATAAGACTAAAGGCTATGGAGAGAGATAGAGTACTACTATACCCAGTCATAGCTGTTAATAATGCTCAGACTAAGTATCTCTTCGACAACAGGTACGGGACGGGTCAGTCTACGATAGACGGCCTGTTGAGAGCAACCAATATTCTCATCGCGGGAAAAACAGCTGTCGTGGCAGGCTATGGATGGGTTGGTAAGGGGATCGCTATGAGACTTAGAGGTATGGGTGCTAGAGTTGTCGTCGTCGAGGTAGACCCTATCAAGGCGTTGGAAGCCTATATGGATGGCTACATAGTGACCAACATGAGTAGAGCTGCTGAGATAGGAGACATATTTATAACAGCCACAGGGAATAGAGATGTTATAAGAAGAGAACACATGCTTAAAATGAGAGACGGAGCTATACTAGCTAACGCAGGGCACTTCAACGTAGAGGTGTCTGTCAGAGACCTAGAGGAGCTGGCGGTGAGAAAGAGAGTTATTAGAGAACACATAACAGAGTATCAATTGAGCGATGGCAGAAGACTATATCTACTAGCCGAAGGGAGACTAGTGAATCTAGTAGCAGCAGAGGGTCACCCGAGCGAGGTTATGGATATGAGTTTCGCGAATCAAGCTTTCTCCGTAGAGTATCTATATAAGAACCATGATAAGCTAGAGAAGAAAGTATACAACGTTCCCGAAGAGATCGACAGATCTGTGGCTATGTTAAAATTAGAATCTCTGGGAGTAGAGATCGAGAGACTAACCGAGGAACAGATTAAATATCTAAGCCAGTGGGCTGAGGGCACCTAATGGATCTCGATCTAATCGTTCTCAGCCTCGTGCTAGGCTTGCTAGCACTAGCCTACGCTATAGGCGTGATGTATATAAAGATCTATCTATATAGAAGAAGTATTATTAGAAAGAAATCTACCGAGAGCTGAAGCTATTATATCAGCTGACTTAAGAGGCTGTGGTATCTTATGCGAAGTCTGATTATAGAGTATCTCGTTAGCACAATAGTTCATCTCAGCACCTACACATAGGATTCTTAGAATACCTCTAGGAGTTCTAATAACACTGCTACCACTATAAGCTCTCTCGATCAGACTATATCTATACTCGTGATCTTTGAAATGTCTCTCTAGAGCAACTTTGATTCTCTTCAGGTTGAGGTCGTGCGAGAAAACTACTATCACAGGTATTCCTACTCTATCGGAGAGAAGCCAGGGATCGTATACTGAGAAGCCTGCGAAGATAATATTATCTGTGGCTATAGAGCTTATTCTCTCTCTCGGACTTCTCTTAACAAGCTCTAAGACAAGTTCTATAAACAAGTCATCTGGTCTATCTTCGTCCACAAGAATCATTCTTACGGAGACATCTCTGATCACAGGTCCTCTCCCCAAAACAGCTACTAAGGGTGTATAACCTCTTTTATCCTTGTAGTAATATGGGAAGTAGCCATCGTCAATACCGATCATCCAATGATTATGTCTCTTTATCTCTTCTCTAACACTCATAGCTCGAGTCCTCCAGCGAGTCGAGCAGTATTACCGATCTAGTAATACCTTGTTACCTCTTTCTCCGGATCGTAGTTCGGAAATCTCATATCACTCATCTGCTTATATTACTAACGTCTCGCAACATCTACGTATATTATTTTTTTGAACACATATTTAAATTAGGAATAGTGGGTCTTAATGTTATCACAAGACAGAGTGTCTACAGAGAAGACAGAGACGAGACCCGAGCTCTCATTGTTAAAATCTAAGGTAATGGTTGTTAAGAGAAATGGTTCTAAAGAGCCTTTCTCTCTAGATAAGCTAGTCAGGTCTGTCATCAAGATCTTTAAAGAACTAGGTTTAAGCACCTCGCTAGTCGAAGAGCTTGTCGCGAGAGTGTTGCAAGACTTAGAGAGATATTGTGATGAGAAGAAGTGTAGCGAGATATACACTTCTACGATCTCTGATACTATAGAGAAGCAATTGATGAATCTCGGTGTTAGTAATAAAGAATTGTTCGAGGTGGCTAAGAGATACGCGTTAGGAAGGATCTATCAGGATGTGTATGGTAAGAATTGGGATGGTAGTTATGATCCGAGAGATCTTTTATTAACTTTTCAAGCTATAAAAGTTTTAGAATCAAGGTATTTGATTAAAGATCCAGAGACTCTCAGATATAGAGAGACACCGCAAATGTTGTTTAGAAGAGTTGCAAAAGCTATTGCAGAGATCGAGTTTAGATATGGTAGAGACTCAAAGTTTGTCAGAGAGTTAGAAGAGGTGTTCTACGACCTAATGTCATCTCTCAGATTCATGCCTAACTCACCTACCCTGATGAACGCGGGAATGGACTCAGGACTTCTATCAGCATGCTTCGTCATACCTGTTAGAGACTCTATGGTCACTCCAGAAGGAGAGGGTATAATGGACGCTCTGAGAGCACAGGCACTCATACAGAAGTACGGTGGTGGAACAGGCTTTTCATTCTCAGAACTCAGACCCGAGGGAGATGTGGTAGCCTCAACATCGGGGGTTGCTTCGGGTCCTCTAAGTTTTATGAAATTATTCGATGTCAACACAGATGTTATTAAGCAAGGTGGTAAGCGTAGAGGCGCTAACATGGGTATACTGCACGTGTGGCATCCCGATATTGAGAGGTTTATAGTGTCTAAGACAGGCGAGTTGAAAGACGTGCATTTGCAGAATTTCAACATCTCTGTCGGGGTTTACGATGCTTTTATGAGAGCTTTAGAGAGAGGTGAGAAATTCCCGCTTATAAACCCGAGAAAAACTCAGCTGAGACCAGGCTCTGGAGACTCTAGATACTATGCCTTGGTCAGGGCTAGGTATAGTATTGAGGAAGAGTGGGTTCAAGAATACATACTTAGAGAGCTGGAGGAGAACGGAGGGTCTGTAGCGCTAGACGAGAGTAAGATAGTAACGTGGGAAGAGGCGCTGGCTATTGCAGAGAATGAGAAAGCTATAGTCAAGTGGATAGATCCTCAAGAGCTCTGGAGCAAGATTGTCAAAGGAGCGTGGGACTCGGGAGACCCGGGTCTCATATTTATTGACACTATCAATAGAAGACACAGCGTGTGGTATATAGACAAGATCAATGCTACTAACCCCTGCGGCGAGGAGCCACTGTTAGATTGGGAGCCTTGTAACCTAGGCTCTATAGACATGTCTAAGTACGTGGTTTCGGAGGGTGATAAGAGTTATATTGATGTTGAGAGATTGGCAGAAGATATCAGGATTATAGTGAGATTTCTCGATAATGTTATTGACGCTGCTAAGTGGCCTTTGAGACAGTTAGAAGAGGCTTCTAAGAGAACTAGAAAAATAGGTCTAGGTGTGATGGGATGGGCTTACGCCTTGATCAAGCTTGGAGTCAAGTATGACAGTCCTGACGCTATCTATCTCTCGTGGCACATGGCTAGGTTCTTATATTATCACGCTCTCAAAGCGTCTATCGAGCTGGCTAAAGAGAAGGGAGTCTTCCCAGCCTTTAAACCAGAGTTGTATAGACCTGCCTGGCACTTCTCTAAGGATGTAGAAGAGTTATTTAAGATCGCCGGCGTTGAATATAAGATCTCTAGTAGAGCTTTTGAGATAGCGAAGAGTCTACACGTAGACATTAGAGATCTGGAGGAAGAGCTGAGTAGATATGGTGTTAGAAATGCTCAAGTACTATCAATAGCTCCTACGGGAACTATATCAATTATAGCAGGCACATCACCTAGTATAGAGCCTATATTCGCACTAGCATTCGTGAGATCAGTTGCTGTAGGGACTTTTATTGAGATAGACAGACTATTCTTAGACTATCTGAGAAGATACGAGCTAGACGATCCAGAGGTTGTCGAGGCTATAGCTGAGTCTGGCAGTATCTCTCACAACCCGTTCATGCCTAGAACACTCAGAGAGTTGTTCAGATCAGCTCACGACATAGATCCTGTGTATCATCTACTACATCAAGCAGCATGGCAACAATGGGTTGATGCAGGCGTTTCTAAGACTATCAACATGGTCTCAGAAGCGACAGTAGAAGATATAGACAAGATCTATAGACTCTCGTGGAAGCTAGGCATCAAGGGAACCACTGTGTATAGAGACAAGTCTAAGAGTCAGCAGGTAATATACTTCGGGCTGAAATCATTCAGAGAGATAAGTGCGTCGCCATCACAATCTCAAGAGATACAGCGACGAGAGATTGAAAAGGTTAGAGAGAGAAAGAGTTCTGTAGAGAGACTATCTGGAAGATCTAGGAGAGAGTTGATAGAAGAGACTTCGGGAGAGGAGATGGTAGAGGAGGTGGAGACTCCGCGTAAGAGGAGAGAGGCGAAGACTTCTGCTAAGTATGGGAGGATGAGAATCTCTAATAGAGAGTTTCTCTATATAGAGGGTTTTGAGGATCCTTCGTGTCCTACGTGCGAGCTATAGTTGTTTCAGAGATTTTTTATAGACGATACTATTATGTCGATCTCTTTCGGAGTATAGATCTCTCTCAACATTATGTTTAGTATCTCGTTCCTCATATCCTTATCCTCGGCGAAAACACCTCTTATAGCTCTTGTCACAGTCACGAGAGGCTCTTTAACCCCTCTGTGGAGAGCGCATAAGTGTAGTCCTCTGATCAGCACTATAACGCCTCGAGCTCTTAGATTCTCATAGATGAAATCTGCTAATTGATTTGTTAATCTCTCTTGGATCTGAAGTCTTCTAGCGAAGAACTCTGTTATTCGGGCGAACTTAGAGAAGCCTAGCACTTTCTCGGCAGGTATGTAGGCTATGGATGCCACGCCTACTATGGGTAGGAGATGATGTTCGCACACGCTTCTCACAGGTATCCCAGAAACTATTATAGTCTCATCAACTCTCTGAATCCTCTCAGAGTCATTATAATCCGACTCTTCATATGAGAATGTCTTGATATACTCCATAGGATCTCTGTAGTACCCGTACACGAGCTCGTCAAACCACATCTTAGCCACTCTCTTGGGAGTGTCTCTCAAACCCTCTCTATCAGGATCCTCTCCTATGAGTATTAGAAACTCTCTCACGAGTTCTTCAAGTCTCCTCTTCCTAGACTCAAGATCTATTTCAAGCGCGTTCTTACCACTCATTTCTAACTCATCACCAGAACTGGGTTAAGTATCCTCAGATATAGAGGCTAAAAAGATTTATAAGCAGAAACCTATTCATATAGTTAGGTGTTATAAGAGAGTGAGCGTCTATCAAGGTAATGACTTTAGAAAGATAACAGGAGGACTTAGAAGACCTCATCGAAAGAATAGAAAATATGAGTTGGGGGGCTTTCCCACAGAGACTAAGCTTAGCGATGAAGAGAAGAGAGAGATAGATCGTGTCAGAGGCGGTAATACAAAGATCAGATTAAGAAAAGCTCTCTACGCTAATGTGCTAGATAAGAAGACTATGAAGACGCAGAAAGTAAAGATCAAAGCTATAATCGAGACACCGGCTAACAGCGAGTTTGCTAGAAGAGGTATCATTACCAGAGGCACTATAATCGAGACAGAGATAGGTAGAGCTGTGGTGACCTCAAGACCAGGGCAAGATGGTGTTGTTAACGCTGTTCTATTATGATCTCTTGGAAAGGTAGGAGTTTTGAGCAGAGAGATCATAATATGGCTACCCTACCTAGATCCTACCATACCGCGAAGACTTGGTAGAAGAATACCAAAGAACTCACTCCCTAGAAGACCTAGTATAGAAGAGCTTATCGAGGCTTGTAAGAGACTAAATATCAAGTGTGAGATAGATAGAGATAAGAGATATCCGAGACTCTGGTATCAAGACACTCCTAGAATAAGAATCTATTCTGATTCTAAGAAGAGCGAGTTAATCAAAGCTCTAGTTAGAGAGCTTAAGAGTGTGGTCAGATAAGAAAACCTTTCTACTTATAAGTCTATAACTCAATATATACTAGTGGATGTGCCTGTCACCATGAGTAACATAGATATCTCGAAGAGTCTTTTCATAGATAGAGTCTCGGCAGGTATTGAGAGTAAGATTATAGTTAGAGATATCACTATCAGAATAAGAGCAGGAGAAATACACGCTCTGATGGGTCCTAACGGTAGTGGTAAGAGCACTCTAGCATACGTGGCTATGGGACATCCTCTCTACAGAGTTTTTAGCGGAAGGATCTATTTGGACGGCGAGGACATAACAGAGAATTCTCCCGAGGAGAGATTTAAGAAAGGACTATTCTTAGCATTTCAGATACCGCCAGAGACTATGGTTAAGACTAGGACTCTCTACATACAACTCGCGAGAAGTAAGGGGAGAACATTTTCACACGTGTTGAAATTAATGCGCGATCTAGATCTTAAAGAAGAGATTCTAGATCGATATTTGAACAAGGGTTTCTCAGGCGGAGAGATGAAGAGATCTGAGATAGTCCAACTCTATATCTCAGAGCCTAAATACGCTATTCTAGACGAGCCTGATAGTGGTATCGATGTAGAAGGTCTTTTCGCCATAGGTAGAATCTTGAGAGATCTTAGGGAGAGAGGCGTTGGGATCCTAGTAATAACACATACAGGCAGAGTATTCAGAGAAGTCGAGCCTGACTACGTGCATGTCATGATTAACGGGAGAATCGTTGCTAGCGGTGATAAAGAGATTATCAGAATCATAGATGAGAAGGGGTATAGCTATTTCAAAACAGAATCAAGCTAGCCAGGTGATCCTATGAGTGATAGAAAAGAGTTGAGCGAGATCATAGGTATAAAGCCTGTGGAGGAGATACTAGGATCTTCTGAGATAGGGAGAGCGAGGTTCGTTCTCAAAGGCAGAGTCTCCAGAGATCTGGTCGAGGAGATCTCTAGAGCTAAGAAAGAGCCTGATTGGATGAGGAGAATGAGACTAATGTACCTAGAGATCTTTGAGAAGCTGCCTACGCCTAGATGGCTTGAAGGTGTGGAAGAGCTAGATCTAGAGGAGCTAGCCTACTACGTGGATCCAGGTGTTGAGAGAAGCTATAGTTGGGAGGATCTTCCCAGAGACATAGTTGAGGCTTACGAGAGACTAGGTATTAAGAGAGCTGAGGCTGAGTTCTTGTTAGGACTGAGCACTCAGCTAGATTCAGAGACTATATTCGTGAAAATTAAAGAAACGCTTGAGAGTAGGGGAGTGGTATTCATGCCACTCGAAGAGGCTGTTCAGAGATATCCAGATATTGTGAGAGAGTATTTCATGAGAATCTTTCCTCCAGAGCATAAGTTTGCAGCACTACACGGGGCTCTTTGGAGTGGTGGTGTTTTTGTCTATGTGCCTCCCAACGTGAGAATAGATACTCCGGTAGAAGCGTTCTTCTTGATAGGAAGAGCTTCTGAAGGTAATTTTGAGCACACGCTTATCATCGCTGACAAGAATAGCTCTATACACTTCATTGAGGGTTGCGCGGCGCCTAGACTCTCTAGATATAGTTTTCACGATGGCATGGTCGAGATCTATGTTCACGAGGGTGCTAGAGTGAACTTTACTACTCTACAGAACTGGTCTTCGCAAGTTATTAATTTCAATAATAAGAGAGCTATTGTTGAGAGAAACGGGTATATTGAGTGGGTTGAAGGTTCGATAGGGTCTAAAGTCACATACGTCTACCCATCAGCTATACTCAGAGGTGAGAATGCTACTATGGAGAGTTACGTGATAACCTTTGCTAGAGATGGTCACATAAAAGATAGCGGCTCTAAAGTTATTCATAGAGCTCCTAACACTAGGAGTAGGATTGTCTCTAAGAGTATATCTGTTAATGGTGGCAGAACTATCTATAGAGGTGTTGTCAGGATACTCAGAGGAGCTAAGAACTCTAGAAGCTATACTTCTTGCGACTCGTTGTTGCTAGATGATAAGAGTAAGACAGAGACCTACCCGCATATACAGAATGACGAGTCTTCATCTATAATAGGTCACGAGGCTAGAGTGAGCAAACTAAGCGATCAAATGTTATTCTACTTGAGATCGAGAGGTCTGAGCGAGAATGAAGCTATAAGAGCTGTTATAGGAGGATTCATAAGTGATGTGCTGGCAAGACTACCCTTCGAACAGGCATCTATAATTAAAGGAGCGATAGATCTTGAGTTTGCTAAGTATGGTAGAGTAGGGTAGAGAAGGCGATCTTAATTGATAAAAGAGATCATAGAGAGAGCTAGACAACTATATGATCAGCTACTCTACTATCGCATAGCAGACTCGCCAACAATGAAATCTTATACTAACTGGCATGAATTCGATAAATACGCTCTCAACACAGACCTATTAGACAAGTGTATTAATAGTGAGAGTGAGGAGATAGATCTAGAGAAGATATATTCTCTGCAAGAATATGACGTTATATACCATAGGTCAAACGTTGTCAAGAGAGAACATATTGATAATGTTGAGATAGAGATTTTGAGTAGAAGAGATCTGATGAAGATCGATTCTGTTGATAGATTGTTTAGACTAATAGATCCTCTTGAATCAAGGATCTATGCTAGACATTTAGCAGAGATATCTTCAACCCTGATCATAAGGATCGGTGGCAGGATCTATAAGCCTCTCAAGATACTTATCAGTGGAGAGTGTCCTCAGAGTCATCTATCTCAACACCTGCTAGTAGTAGTAGAGGAGGGTGCCGAGGCTTTTATACAGATCGTGACTGACTCATTGTTAAACAGTATGAGAACTCTCGTAGGAGAATTCTTCTTAGAGAAAGAATCAGATCTTAAGATTAGTATTGTTAATAAGAGCATAGCGCCGGCCTTTCACTCGTTTCACTATCTCTTATCTCAAGACTCTTCTCTAGAGATCTATACTCTCTCAATCGGCGGTATTGCTAGTAGATTTCAAAATAGAGTAGGTTTAGAGGGAGACTACTCCAGGCATCACGGATACTCACTCACTCTGTCAAGCGGTTCTGAGTGGGTTCACTATGTTGATAGTTCTATGTTGAGAGGTGTTGGCACTGTCTCTCTTATAGAGTCTAGAGGTGTTGCGATGGATAAGTCGAAGAATATTATACAAGGGTTCGCCACTCAGAGAGAGAGTGCTAGGAAGTCTAGGAGTAATGTGAGTGTCTCTGCGCTGAACGTAGGTGGTGAGGCTCTCACTGTGACAACGCCATTTATCTCTGTTGAGACAGGAGATGTTGAAGAGGCTGCTCACTCCTCTTCTCAAACAATAGTAGATCTAGATATGCTAGCGTATCTTAGGAGTAGAGGTTTTAGCGAGAGAGAGGTTGTAGAGCTTGTTCTGAGAGACTATATAGACGATTTTCTAGAGAAGACTCCTGAGTATGCTAGAGATACGTTCTTGAGAGAGCTAGAGAGATACATTAGAGAAAAAGGATTCAAGATAGAGCTTGTTGAGAGAGAATTAGAATAAAATTATATCTGTTGAGAGTATCATTATAGTTGGTTGATGAATGAAACCGGGTCTGACATGTGATGTGCTTGGCCGGACTGATTCTATTTTTATCTACTCGCTATACTCACACAACCTCTACTCACGTTTAGTCTAGCGATCTCTCTGTAATACTCTAGAAACACTCTGCTTCTCAGAATACTTATTCCCACGAAGTGAGCTGTGCAAAAATCTATTCTTTCCAGAGTATAGCCTCTAGCACTCTTCAAGCTATAGAGTCCGCTAGTATAATACTCTTCCGCTGCTTGATCTGTTTCTACGCTCTCTACAATAAAACCACTTCTACTAACCAGAAAATAAATCGCTACATTGCTATGTGTGACAGAGTTCACAAAATAGATTCTTATTACATCTCCCTCCGAGACTCTTAACACTTTTTGTAAAGAGCTAGAGCCGAGAATTATATAGAGATCTATTTTCTCGTCAAAGAACGCGTTACACGAAGTATAAGTTATTATCACCATGATCATTAGTATGAAGAATAATCTCTTCAGCTTACTACTCGGACTCATTTTACAATACTTCTCTCTCTCAGAACTCTAATTCTCTCGTCATCATAACCTAAGGATCTTAGTATCTCCTCAGTATGTTCTCCCAAGATAGGTGGTGGAGATCTTGGTTTTACTCTCTCTCCGTTGACTATTATTGGCAGTGTTAACTGTTTTATCGCTCCCAGCTTGCTATGATTCATAGAGACTACAATGTCCGAAGACACTACATAAGGATCTTTAAACACTTCATCTAACTCATACACTGGGGCGTGTGGGACATCGTATTTGTCAAGAATCTTAATCCACTCATCTCTACTCTTCTCTCTAAATCTCTTCTCTAGAGTCTCTATTAGAATCTCTCTATTAGCAACTCTATTCGGATTACCACTGAATCTAGGGTCTGAACACAGGTCGGAGAGGTCGAGTGCTTTACACAAGTTGTTCCAGAACCTCTCATTCGTGACAGCCACAGCGATCCACTTACCATCTGCGCATTGGAAAGCTTGATAAGGCACTATAGAGGGGTGAGCGTGACCTAGTCTAGCAGGCTTTCTGCCTGTCATAAGATATATGAGAGGTATGTATGTCATTGAGAATATAGCTGTGTCGTAAAGTGGAACCTCTATATAAACCCCCTCACCATATCTCGATCTGTGCGTTAGAGAGGCTAGAATAGCTATAGAGGCTATCAACCCTGTGTATATGTCGAATAGAGCAAACACGTTTCGAACAGGAGGATCTTCTTCTCTACCATTAGAAAGCATGAGACCACTCATAGCCTGAATCAAGAGATCATAGGAAGCCTTACTCCTATAGATACTATCAGATCTAAAACCTCTGATCGCGCAATATATCAGAGTCTTATTATAGTTTTTCAGAGTATCATAATCAATACCGAGTCTCTTAGGAACATCAGGTCTGAAATTCTCAATCAAGATATCACTTCTCTCAACAAGTCTATACAGGATCTCTCTGCCTTCGTCAGTCTTAAGATCTATAACAATACTCTTCTTACTTCTATTAATAGACATAAAATAGACACTCTCACCATCGATCAGAGGAGCCCACAGACGAGTCTCATCACCTTCAGGAGGTTCGATCTTTATAACCTCAGCACCTAGATCGCCGAGAATCATAGTTGCTATAGGTCCTGCGAGAGATTTAGTAAGGTCTAGGATAGTCAGATTCTTTAAAAACATTTCTAACCCCTCACTTTCTATAAAATTAATGTGAGGATAAAATACAATAATACTCTTTAACACTCTCAAACCTGCATAAATAGGTTCAGAGAAAAATATCTTTATAAGCTTTTGCAAGTCAATTTACAGAGGGTTATTGCTATGATGACAAAAAAGCTTAACATAATTATAGCTGTTACAATAGTTGTCATAGTATTAGTAGGGATTCTCGCCTACTACCAATACTATCTGTCTAAGCCTCCCGCTATGATAGGAACTACTACGCCGACTGCTACTTCTGTCAAGTATAATATTGTCATTGCCACTGGTGGTGTTGGTGGTGTCTACTTCTACTATGGGCAAGTGGTTGCTAGCATAATATCTAATTACACAGACCTCTCTGCAACATCTATACAAACTGCGGCATCTGTAGATAATCTTCTCTTGATAAGAGACAAGACAGACATATCTAGAGGAGTGATCTATTGTGCAACTGTTCTACCAGACTCTGCATACCTAGCGTACACAGGTCAAGATGAGAGATTTAAGAATGCCACAGCTCCAATATCTATTCTATGGGTTATGTATCCTAATCATCTTCATATTGTGACAACTGTTAAATCAGGAATCAAAACAATATACGATCTTAAGGGTAAGAGAGTTTCAACAGGTGCTCCAGGTAGTGGTACAGAGCTCACCACCTTAATGTTGTTAAAGCTTATAGGTATAGATCCTTCGAAAGACTTTAGCAAGTGGGAGAGACTAGGAGCTGAAGAAAGCGCTTCAGCACTGCTTGACGGGAGAATCGATGCATATTTCTGGAGCGGAGGACTACCTACTTCTAGCATAGTAGATCTTGCTAACAGCCTGAGAAATAGAGGAGATAATATCTATCTAGTACCACTCTCCGACGACGTCATAAATGTCTATATGAGCAAGTTCCCAGGCATAGCGGTTCCCGGAGTGATAAAGAAAGAAGTCTACGGAGCTCCTGAAGATGCTAAGACATTAGCTTTTTGGAATATGTTTGTATGCCACAAAGACACACCCGTAGATGTTGCCTACAAGATAACTAAGGCTGTATTCGAGCATCTCGACATACTCCATAAATCTGTTAAAGCCGCTAGAGACACTACGCTTCAAAACGCTCTACTATACATCAACGGTACTATACCTTATCATGAGGGAGCTCTCAAATACTATAGAGAAGTAGGAGTATTAAAGTAGCTCTGTGGGAGAGATCAGATGTTTGAGAATAAGATTTTTTTCAAATGGATCAGGAGAATCGTTCTCTCGCTAGCCTTCATAGCAGTGTTATATCACTTAACTCTTATCTTCTACCCATACACACCTCTCTCGTACATGTATAGAATCGGTGTCTTAGACTTAACACAGCTGGTCAGAGGTACTCACGTATTCTTTATAATTCTCGTGGGGTATCTCGCAGATATCTTCTCATCTTCTAGCGTTATAACCTATGGAAAGAGTAGAAGAATTCTAGCCTATGCAACCTCTGCTATACTCTTGCTACTGTCTATCGATGTTATTAACAGTATGATGAGTAATGTTAGAGGAGGCTCATATCTTATACCTGGCATATTGATTCTTATCGCGTGGATCTCAGCTCTCTTCACACCTCTCCTACCCTCTAAATATGGTTCTATAGCTAGATATTCGAATATAGCTTCCTCTCTCCTCATAATACCCCCGTATCTATATCTCGTCTACGAGTACGAGGAGTTAATATATCGAGGAACAGCACCGCTCAACATAGATATAGCTATGGGCTGGGTTATAATCTTACTCTTAATGGGCTATATATTAAAGCACATAGGTCCTGAGATGCCGCTTCTAGTATCTCTATTTATGATCTATGATATCTACGGATACATATTCCCACCCCCATGGAATCACCCCGGCTTTGACCCTGGCTATCTAGTTGGAAAAGCTTATATTGAGACAGAAGCCGCTCTATGGGGTGTTATTACTAGCGTGAGTGTCAAGTATATCGTCTATTTCTTCATGCTTACAGGAGTATTCTCAGCTCTAGGCTTTGGGAGAGCTATGGCAGAGACATTTCTATCGCTACTAGGGAGAAATCCTGCTAATGTGGGTCGTGTGTCTGTTGCTATGGGTGTTGGCATGGGTATGATCTCTGGTAGTGGTGCGGCTGACACAGCTTTCATAGGATCTACTTTGAGAGACATTTTTAGAAAAGCTGGATACGATGATCTTACGGCTGCTGGTTTGACAGCTAATGCAGGCACTCTAGCTATAATAACACCACCGATACTAGGAGCCGTGGCTTTTATAATAGTAGAGCTTCTTCAAATACCTTATCTATGGGTTGTGATAATGAGCGCACCTCTAGCAGCTCTATACGCTCTCTCAATATTATTATACAATGAGTTTTTGGTGAGAAGACTGAGACTTGTTGAGACAGAACAACACTCGGCTAGAGAGAAGAAGATTAAGCTTCACGTATTTCTCCCAATAGTATTCATAGTGGTGTTGATAGCTCTTGGCTATAGTGTTTCGCTAGTGGTTAGTTTAGCTATTATATTCACTATTCTCTTATCTCTACTTGACAGAGATCTGAGAGTTAATATTAGTAGAATTCCTGCGGGTCTGGCGGAGTCTTTCATCGATTTCACAAAGATAGGAGCTTCTATAGTCGCGGCCAACGTTATAATGGCTATGGTGGTGGTCTCAGGTCTTCACCTGAAATTCTCGCTGGCTCTATTAAACGTGCTTCACAGTAATCTTGCTCTGGCAATTATATTCGCTGCATTCTTCTCAATTTTACTAGGTATGGGTGTTCCTCCGACAGCAACATTTGTACTCTCATCAGTTCTAACAGCTCCTGTCATAATTAATCTAGCTATCGCAAATGGCATCCCAGAGACAGCTGCAACATTCGCAACATATATGTTTCTATTCTATATGGCCATGCTAGCAGATGTGACACCACCTGTGGCTCTCTCAGCTTTCGCAGCTGCAGGAGTGTTCAATCAGGATCCTATTAAAACAGGTGTTAAAGCTGCTCTCGTAGCACTGCCAAAGTATATATATGCTCCTGCAATGGTCTACTCATACTTGGGAACTTCGATACTGATACTACCAGTTCTACTCGCAGGGACACCTCTGTCACAGGCGATCCAGATGTTTGTGTTGAGATACACAGAGGTCTTGATAGGAATCGTATTTTTGTCATCAGCTGTAGCAGGCTATATGCTTAGAGAGATCTCTTCTCTGATCGAGAGAATAGCTCTAGGTTTTGCAGGTGTTCTAATGATCATACCTGGAGAGTTTAGTGACATAGCAGGCATAATCATATCTCTGCCAGTGTTGATTCATCAGATTATTCTCAAAAGAAAATCTCAACACTGATCTTTTTAAACAATTCTATTTCTGATAAATAGCAATATAAATAATCTAGCTCTCGCATATATTCGTATAAATATATAACTTTTAATAATAATTGTATTAGGAACTATATTAGGAGGGTGTGAATAGTGGAGATCTTAAAATACGATCTATTGATCCTCGGGTCCGGGTTGGCAGGTCTTAGAGCTGCTATCCAAGCCGCTGTAGCTTCTAAAGGCAAGATTAGAATCGCTATAGTATCAAAACTTCATGCTATGAGAAGTCATTCTGTAGCCGCTGAAGGTGGTATTGCGGGTGTTCTATACCCTGAGGTGACAGGAGATTCTTTTGATGTGCACGCATACGACACTATTAAGGGTAGCGACTTCCTAGCAGATCAAGACGTTGTAGAATTATTCGTAAGACTAGCCCCAGAAGAGCTCAAACTACTAGACCACTTAGGCGTTCCTTGGAGTAGAACTCCTGATGGGAGAATTGCTCAGAGACTATTTGGCGGCATGAGTATCCCTAGAACAGCGTATGCAGCTGATAAGACAGGGTTCTTCATAATGAGCACTCTCTATGATAATGTCTTGAGATTTGACAATGTAGACATATACCACGAGCATATGGCAACATCATTCATAGTAGAGAACGGTTATTTCAAAGGGTTCACAGCCCTAGATCTGAAGGAGGGGGTTCTAAAGATCTTTCTAGGCAAGGCTACTATAGTGGCCACAGGAGGTGTTGCAAGGATCTATGGTTTCACGACTGTCTCATACGCTGTGACAGGTGACGGGGCTGCGATGGCTTATAGAGCTGGTATTCCTCTGAAAGACATGGAGTTTATACAATTCCACCCCACCGGCATAGTTCCCACGGGAGTATTGATAACTGAGGCTGCGAGAGGAGAGGGCGGCTACCTGATCAATAAGAATGGAGAGAGGTTTATGTCTAGATACGCTCCGCAGAGAATGGAGGTTGCTCCAAGAGATATTGTTGCCAGATCTATTGTGAGAGAGATTCTAGAGGGTAGAGGATTCGTACATGAGGAGAGCGGGCTTGGCTATGTTCATCTAGATCTAAGACACTTAGGCGAGGAGAAGATCAACACAAGACTACCATTTATCAGAGAACTAGCTAAAAAACTGATCAATGTAGACCCTGTGTACGAGCCGATACCAGTTAGACCGACAGCTCACTACACTATGGGAGGTATACATGCTGACACTTACGGACATATAATGTTTGACGCTAACAACTATGTTCCCAATCTATGGGGTGCTGGCGAGGCTGTCGCCACAAGTCTCCACGGCGCTAATCGTCTTGGGAGCAACTCTCTAGCCGAGTGTGCTGTGTGGGGTAGGCTCACTGGCGAGGCTGCGGCAAAGTACGCTATGGAGGCTTCCTCTAGTCTCTTAGAGACGACATCCACGATCCGAGAGATAGCCGAGAGAGAGGAGAAGAGATTATTTGACGAGTTGTTTAAGACAGAGACCAATGCCGAGGATCCTTATCTCATAAGACAAGAACTCTGGAGCACCATGGATACGCATGTGTATGTGTTTAGAGATGAGAGAGGACTTCTGGAGGCTGGTAGAGTGATCAGAGATCTTAAAGAGAAGTATAAGAGAGTTAGAGTTGAGGATAAGAGTAGAAAGTATAATCTTAATCTGAAAGAAGTGATCGAGCTTGGAAACATGTTAGACGTAGCAGAAGTAGTAGTAGTATCCGCGCTAGCCAGAACAGAGTCGAGAGGAGCTCACTACAGACTCGACTACCCGAAGAGAGATGATGTTAACTGGTTGAAACATACTCTAGCATACTACAGCCCTGAAGGGCCTAGACTAGATTATATACCTGTGAGAATAACTAGATGGAAGCCTGAGGAGAGGAAGTACTAGAGGGATGAGATTGACTGTTGAGAGCATATCAAGAGTTCAAGAGTCTAAACTAGGTCTCAGAACGATCACTTTGAGAGTGAAGAGATACGACCCTTCTTCAGGTAGATACAGATACTCTACTTATAGAGTAGAAGTGTCTCGCTATGACACGGTTTTAGACGCTCTACTAAAAGTGATCAGAACACAAGATCACACTCTCTCAGTGAGATATAGTTGTAGAATGGGTATCTGCGGCTCTTGCGCTATGATGATCAATGGCAAGCCTAGGCTTGCTTGTATGACTAACGCTATATCTCTTGGCGATACTATCGAGGTAGAGCCTCTGAGAAACTTCCCACCGATAAAAGATCTCGTCACAGATCTAGAGCCTATGTTCTATAAACATAGACAAGTAAAACCATGGCTTATCAGGAGAGATGAAGAGGAGCAGTTTAACCCGAAGAGAGAGTATCTCCAGAAACCTGAAGAAGTAGATAGATACAGGATCTTTAGTATGTGTATTAAATGTGGTGTATGTGTGGCAGCGTGCCCCACAGCATCTTCTAACCCGAAATTCCTCGGCCCCATGGCTCTGGCACAAGCCTATAGATGGATCGCCGACTCTAGAGATGAGGGTAGAGCTGTCAGACTTGATATAGTTGATTCTCAGGACGGGGTCTTCGGCTGTCACTTTGCAGGTGCTTGTAGCGCTTCTTGTCCTAAGAATACTGATCCTGCTCTGGCAATTCAATTTTTAAGAAAACTCGTCTTAAGTGGTAAGAGGTGAATTCTTTGGGCGAGTCTCAGGTTCAGGTTTTGATAAGAAGAGTCATAGGATGGATCTATCCTTGGATTAATATTGAGAGAATAGCCTACACGTTGCATAGAATAACAGGCCTCTACCTAGCCATATACCTGCCTCTTCACATAATATCTACTCACAACTCTCTCAATCCAATGGCGTGGGCTTCAGAACTCCAGCTATACAGCTCTCCTCTATTCAAAGCAGGAGAGATCTTTCTAGTATTCTCAATATTCTTCCACGGGCTGAATGGTCTGAGACTTCTACTAGTAGAGTATTTCAACATCTGTATACCTAGAAAGATGCCCTCCTCTCTATACATCGAGAAGCCTCTATCACTATCATCTTGTCAAAAGACGCTTTTGATAGCGGCTATAGCTCTGTCTCTGATACTAAGCGTGTTAGGCTCTCTATATCTCCTAGGAGTAATCTCTCTAGGGTGGTAGTATGAGAGTGAAGCATAGTTCTATAATGAAATGGCAGTATTGGACTGCGATAGCGCTGATAATAGTTCTATCAATACACATAGCATATAGACTTATACCCGGGAGCTATGAGACTAGTCTAAGCTACGATCAAGTGAGATCTAATTATTCAAACCCGATCTATAGTGCTGTGCTACTAGTACTCTTAGTAGTAGCATTATTCCACGGCTTCAACGGTCTTAGAGTCATTATATACGAACTCTCGCCTAGAGCAGGTAGGATTGCCACACCTATAATAATAGCGTTGGGCGTCGTCTTCTTAGCTCTAGGAGTATTAACACTGGCAGGATACTATATATTTCCACACTAGAGTTAAGTCTTTTTTAACCCAGATCCGCTTTTTATAAATTTCTTATTTCTAATAGTGTTTTGGGATTGATATGAGACTCTACGAATATGAGGGTAAGAAGATCTTCTCTGAATTCGGCATACCAGTACCTAGAGGGAGTATTGCCAGCTCTCTAGACGAGGTAGAGATTAGAGTTAGAGAGATCGGCTTTCCAGCAGTTCTAAAAGCCCAGGTTCTCGTGGGAGGTAGAGGTAAGGCTGGAGGTATTAAAATTGTTAGATCTGTTGATGAGGCTCGTGAAGTTGCTCAGAGAATGTTCTCGCAGGGAGTTAAAGAGGTTCCCGTTAAGAAGATTCTTGTTGAAGAGGCTGTTAATATTAAGAAAGAATACTATCTATCTCTCACTATAGACAGGTCTGCGAGAAAATATATCTACCTAGCATCGACAGAAGGTGGCGTGGATATAGAGGAGATCGCTGCTACAAAGCCTGAGAGTATAGTCAGAGAATACATAGATCCTTTGATAGGCTTGAAGTCTTATCACTTGAGAAATCTTACAGAGAGACTCAGTCTAGATCCGGAGAGTGCTAAAGTGTTGCAGAACATAGCTGAAGCACTATACAAGATCGCGATCACGTATGACGCGGATCTAGTGGAGATAAATCCTCTAGCACTGACAGACAGAGGTTTTGTAGCGCTAGATTCAAAGATTACTATTGATGATAACTCTCTGTTTAGACACGAAGATCTTGCAGAGACTCTGAAGACAGATCCCAGAGAGTTTACTCAGGAGGAGGTTATAGCGAGAGAGTATGGCTTTAGCTATGTTTCTCTAGACGGAGACATAGGTGTTATAGGTAATGGAGCTGGTCTAACAATGGCTTCACTAGATCTCATAGCTCACTTTGGTGGTAGACCGGCTAACTTCTTAGACATCGGGGGCGGGGCTAGAGCTGAGAGAGTTAAAGCAGCTTTATCACTACTACTCAGAGACCCTAGGATCAAGATCGTGTTTATCAATGTGTATGGAGGGATAACTAGGTGTGATGAAGTGGCTCGAGGAATAGTAGAGGCGCTAAAAGAGACAGGTGTTAGAAAGCCTCTAGCAGTTAGACTCGTGGGCACTAGAGAAGATGAGGGTAGGAGGATCCTTGAGGAGCATGGTATAAGCTACTTTACAAATGATGAGGAAGCAGCTAGATATGCCGTAGAGCTAGCATATGGGAGGAGATGAGGTGGTTTAGATGGCTATAATTGTTGATAGAAGAACAGTCGTGCTAGTCCAGGGGATAACTGGTAGAGAGGGTAGTTATCATACAGAAGCTATGCTTAAATATGGTACGAAGATTGTTGCTGGAGTAACACCTGGTAGAGGTGGTGCCACTGTTGCTGGAGTCCCAGTATACAATACGGTGGAAGAAGCTGTCAGAAGACACCCAGAGATCAACACTTCTATAATATTCGTTCCAGCACCATTCGCTCCCGACGCACTCTACGAGGCTGTCGACGCTGGTATAAAGACTATTGTTGTCATAACAGAGGGTATTCCTGTCCACGACGAGATCAAGATGATAAACTATGCCAGGTCTAAGGGGGTTATTGTTGTAGGACCTAACTGTCCCGGAGTAATATCTCCTGGAGAGAGAGTTAAGGTGGGAATAATGCCAGAGAGATCTTTCGCACCGGGCAATATAGGTGTCGTCTCTAGAAGCGGGACTCTAACATACGAGATCTCGGAAGCTCTAGTTAGAGCAGGCTTTGGTCACAGCACCGTACTGGGTATTGGGGGAGACCCTATCACAGGGCTGGACTTTATCGATGTTGTAGAGATGTTCTTCAACGATCCTCAGACTGAGGGTGTAGTTGTCATAGGAGAGATCGGGGGCGATGCTGAGGAGAGACTGGCGGCATATATAAAGAGAGTGGGTCTGAAGAAACCTATGATAGCGTTTATAGCAGGAAAAACAGCTCCTCCAGGAAAGAGGATGGGTCACGCTGGAGCTATAATAACGATGGGGATGGGATCAGCTGATTCAAAGATCAGAGCTTTAGAGAGTGTTGGGATCCCAGTGGCTGTCACGCCAATGCAAATAGCAGAGCTGGCTAAGAGAGTATTTAAAAAATAAAGTACTTGTCTTAAGAGAATGTTAAGTGTATTGTTTTAATCTAAAACTATTTAAACTATTATAACGATTTTTATACAGGGTCACTTTGGTATTCCCACTCACCACAGTTCTAGACCACGCTATAGTGCTAGAAGAGGAGCATGAGATCTTTAGAAAGAGTGTAGAGAGATTTGTAGCTGAGAATATACAGCCCTACGCCGATCTTATAGACAGAGAAGATCGTATACCTCAAGAGGTGTGGGATTCTCTTCGAAAAAACGGTTATCTAGGTCTCATAATACCTGCAGAATACGGTGGACAGGGCGGGGATAATAGATCTCATGTTATATTTGCCGAAGAGATAAGCAGAGTCTCACCCTCAGTATACGTTATAGTCGCTGTTCAGAACCTATTCATATACCCTCTACTTCTCTACGGTACAGAGGATCAGAGGAAGAGATACTTGCCTAGAATAGCCTCGGGCGAGATAATAGCTGCACATGCTAACACAGAGCCTGGCGCGGGTAGTGATGTTGCTGGTATACAGAGTAAAGCTCGCAAAATAAATGATCATTATGTAATATCTGGTGTGAAAACGTATATCTCTCTAGGAGATGTTGCAGACGTGTTTATAGTCTCTGCCAGGACACATCCTCCTCAAGAGGGTAAGAGATGGTGGGGTATAACGACTTTCATAGTAGAGAGAGACACGCCGGGTTTCAAGATAAATAGATCTCTCGAGAAGTATGGGTTGAGAGGGAGTCACGTGGCGGAGATAGTCTTAGATGAGGTGAGAGTGCCTGAGGAGAATGTGGTTGGAGAGCCTGGCGCGGGTTTCAAAGTAGTTGTCGAGACATATGATAGGTGTAGAATTGGCATAGCGGGACAGGCTCTGGGTGTGGCTAGAGCGGCTCTTGAGAAGAGCCTGGATTACTCTGTGAAGAGAGAGGCTTTTGGGAGAAAGATAGTAGAGTTTCAAGGAGTACAGTTCTACTTGGCAGATATGATCGTGAAGCTCGAGGCTGCTAGACTAGTCACTTATTGGGCGGCCTATCTAGCTGATAAGAATTCGAGAGACTTCATCGTGGCAGCCTCGATAGCCAAGCTACTAGCAACAGAGGCCGCTCAGGAGATGGCTATAAGAGCTATAGATATCCATGGCGGGTATGGCTTGATGGCTGAGTCTGGTGTTGAGAGACTCTTGAGAGACTCGCAGATTCTCAAGATCTATGAGGGTACTACGGAGATTCAGAAGATAACTATCATAAGACAGTTGATAAGAAGATTATATGGTATGAGCGTATAGCCCGGATCACTCTATAGAGAGATCTGTTAAAAGATTTTTAAACTAGGATATAAAACTTTAATCAGTCGGTGCTTGAATAAAATTGCCTTCGAAATGGATCTATCCGGAGATAGCCGACGAGGAGAAGACGGCGAAGGCTCTGGGCAGAGAGCTTCCTATATCTTTCAAAGAGTCAGAAGAGATAGCAAAAGTTATCAAGGGGATGAGACTAGATGAGGCTATAAAATACTTAGAGAATGTTGTTCAGCTGAGAGAACCTGTCCCAATGACTAGACACAACAAGCAATTATCACACCATTCAGGCGTGGCAGAGAAGTTTCCTAAGTGGAGAGTCCCTGTAGGCAGATATCCTGTTAAGGCTGCCAGGTATATTCTGAGAGTTCTTAGAAATGCTAGAAATAATGCTGAGAATAAAGGTCTAGATCCTGAGAAGCTGGTGATAGTTCACGCTGCTGCTCACAGAGGCAGGTATCTCAAGAGATACATGCCAAGAGCTTTCGCTAGAGCTACTCCTAAATTCAGATCCTATACAAACTTCGAGATAGTGGTTAGAGAGGTGGCTTAGAATAGTAGGTAAGAAGAAGATCTTTCTCGAGAGCGCTATGAAGAGACTCGTGATCGAGGAGTATCTCGCATCAACATTTTACAAAGCTGATTTTGCTGGGGTAGACATTATAAGTAGTCCTCTGGGCACGAGGATAATAATATATGCTGACAGACCCTCTCTGATCATAGGTCGAAAAGGCGAGACTATAAGAAAGCTACAGACAATATTTGAGAAACACTTCAAGATAGAGAATCCTCAGATAACAGTCTCCACCATAGAGAACCCCGAGCTGAATGCTAGAGTAGTAGCCTCTAGAATAGCTCAAGCTCTAGAGAGAGGATATCACTTTAGAAGAGCGATCTTCATAGCTCTTAGAAGAGTTATGGCCGCCGGGGCCGTCGGTGCTGAGATAGTTGTCAGCGGTAAGCTGGTTTCTGAGAGAGCTAGATATGAGAAGATCAGAGCTGGCAAAGTGTATAAGACAGGAGATCACGTGAATTATATTGTTGATAGAGCTACATTCTCAACACTACTAATCCCAGGTATATACGGGATCGAGGTTTTAATAGTGAAACCAGTGACACCAGCAGATCATCTCGAGATAATTAGTAAAAACCCTGAAGAGCTTAAGAGCTTAGTAGAAGCTGTGCAGACAACTCAAGAAAGGGTGGAAGAAGTTCTCTCAGAGACTAGTGTTGAGAGTGAGAAGGGTGAGAGCAAGTGACTCTATCGCCAGATGAGATAAGATCTATGAGTAGAGAGGATAGACTGAAACTACTCAGAGAGCTGAGAACCGAGCTCTTGAGACTGAGAGCTCAAGCATCTGCGGGTACTCTGGATAAGCCTCATAGGATTAGACAAGTTAGAAAGAATATTGCTAGAATACTGACTATCGAGAGAGAAGAGGCTCTGGGTATAGGTGTTGAGAGTGAGAAGAAGAGCGAGTAACATTGTATACCACGAGTTGCTAGGTCTCTACGTGAAGATCATATCTTCTACTGATCCTAGTGTAGAGGGTTTAGAAGGTGTTGTTGTTGGTGAGACTATGAAGACTCTCAGAATACTAGCTGCTAGTGACAACAAGACCAGGACTGTATTTAAGGTGGGTAATGTATTTAAGTTCAGGATACCAGAGTCTGGAGAGGAAGTAGTCGTGATGGGAGATCAGATTCTTGGGAGACCTGGCGAGAGAGCTAGGAGGCTGGTGAAGAGATGAGTCAGAGAGTTAAGACTAGGAATATAGGTATATTGTACGAGGGTCTCGAACCGCCTAGTAGAAGTTGTAATGACCCTGCTTGTCCTTGGCATGGTAGTATAAGTGTCAGAGGTCAGCTTATAGAGGGGGTGGTGGTTAAGAGTAGAATGCAGAGAACTGTTGTTGTTATGAGAGAGTATGTGAGATATATACCTAAGTATATGAGGTATGAGAGGAGAAGAAGCAAGTATCACGCTCATCTGCCTCCTTGTATAGATGTGAGAGTTGGAGACATAGTGTTGATAGGCGAGACAAGACCTCTCGCTAAGAGTGTCTCTTTTGTAGTTCTCGGAGTATTAAGGAGAGGTGGTGAGAGTAGTGGCTAAGAAGACTCTCAGATCGAAAGCGTCGCATCCTAGAAGAGGTTATAGTAGAGGGTTGCCAGTCGGTGCTAAGGTTATCGTAGCCGATAATAGTGGTGCTAAGATAGCAATGATAGTAGGAGTGCCAGAGGTTAAAAGTAGACTTAGGAGAATACCGTCAGCCTCTGTAGGAGATCTTGTCATGGTCAGTGTTAAGAAAGGGAGTCCAGAGATGCTGGGTCAAGTAATGCCAGCCATAGTTATTAGACAGAGAATGCCTTATAGAAGACCTGACGGGACTCGCGTCGTGTTTGAAGACAACGCCGTCGTTATTATCACGCCAGAAGGTCTTCCTAAGGGTACAGAGATCAGAGGTCCTGTAGCTAGAGAAGCTGCTGAGAGATGGAGTTCTATTGCAAATCTAGCTACTCTGATAGTGTGAGAGAGGTGATGATATGTCCAGTAGCCAGCCTCGAAAGGTTAGAAAGAGATTGTTCAACGCGCCTCTACATCAGAGATGGAAGCTTCTGACAGCTAAATTGTCCGAGGATCTTCAGAGAGAGTATGGGGTGAAGAGGCTTCCTGTGAGGACTGGTGATACTGTGAGAATATTGAGAGGTGATTGGAAAGAGCATGAGGGAAAAGTTGTTAATGTTGATCTTAAGAGAGTTAGAATTCATGTTGAAGGAGTCACTCTAAAGAAAGCTGATGGAACACCTGTCTTCTACCCGATCCATCCTTCTAAAGTGATGATTGTCAAATTAGGCGAGATAGACGAGGTTAGGAGAAAGATTATTGAGAGGAGGAGGGTGAGCAAGAGTGGCTAGAATGGGTGGTAGTAGACATCTGAAGAGTCTGGCAGCACCGTTCTTCTACCCTATCCATAGAAAAGAGTATAAATGGGTTGTGAAACCCTCGCCAGGTCCTCACTCTATATACTCCTCACTACCACTACTAGTAGTGCTTAGAGACGTGATAGGCGTAGTTGACACGGCTAGAGAGGCTAGGAGAGTCATTAGCGAGGGGCTTGTAAAAGTTGATGGGAGAGTTAGGAGAAACTATAAATATCCGGTAGGGTTCTTCGACGTGATAACTATTACTACTGCTAAAGAACACTACAGAATCATACCTTACCCCACTAAGTTTATCAACTATATCAGGATAGAAGAAGAGGAGAGCTGGATCAAGCCTCTCAGAGTTGAGAATAAGACAACTGTTAAAGGAGGCCACGTTCAGCTGAATCTTTTTGGAGGATATAACGTGCTTCTAAAGACGAGCGACCCTAGAAAGAAGCCTGAGCAGGATGTCTATAAGACTTTTGACACGATAGTTGTAGATCTCAGAGATATGAGTGTCAAAGAACACATACCGATCCAAGAGGGGGTTCTAGCAGTTATCTTAGGTGGGAGGAACATAGGTAGAATTGGTAGGATCGTTAAGATAGTCAAGGGTATGAGAGCTTATAGAACGCTGGTGACACTAGAGGATCCTAACAAACATCTCTTTCAAACAACACTAGACTACGTGTACGTAATCGGTCGCGATAGGCCTGTGATAAGACTCTCGTAGGTGTGAAATATGAAGCTTATCACACTATCAAAAGAAGAGATTGAAAAGAGTGTCGTTCCAGAAGATCTGAAGAGAATACTGGGAGAGGAGAGTGTTAGTAAGATTCTCGAGAGATGGCTTAGCAATCCTATGCTCATTCCCTACATAAGTAAGGTGACAGTTAACATAGGAGTTGGCGAGAGTGGTGAGAAGCTGGCTAAAGCAATCACATTGCTAGAACAGTTGACAGGTGCTAAGCCTGTTCCTCGCAGAGCTAGAAAGACTATTAGAGAATTCAATGTGAGGAGAGGAGAGAATATAGGTGTTAAAGTGACTCTCAGAGGGGATCTGGCAGAGTCTTTCTTGAAGAGATTATTCGCAGCTGTGGGGCATAGAGTGAGAGAAGATTCTTTTGACAGACACGGCAATCTCTCTATAGGGTTGAGAGAACATCTCTTACTACCAGGAGCTAAATATGATCCTGAGATAGGGATCTTTGGTATGGATGTGTGTGTGACTATTGAGAGAAAAGGCTATAGAGTTGCTAGGAGGAGGAGAGCCAGGTCTAGTATTCCTGAGAGACATAGAGTGTCTAGAGAAGAAGGGATCCTACTACTAGCGCTTAAATACAATCTAAGTATTATACCAAGTAGTAAGAGATAGTGTTGAGGCTGATCTGATGGGCAAGTACAAGACTCGAATCGAGAGAAAATATGGTAGAGGAGTTCAAGTGTGTAGAAGATGTGGTTCTAGAGATGCTGTCATCCAGAAGTACGGTCTCTATCTCTGTAGACAGTGTTTTAGAGAAGTTGCCAGAACTCTGGGCTTCAGAATATATAGCTGAGAGGTGGTCTAGAATCACTCTCATGGATCCTTTGGCCAATGCTCTCACAACTATTGTGAATGCCGAGAAGAGAGCTCACGAGACAGTTCTAGTGTGGCCGGCCTCGAAGCTTATCGCGATGACTCTGAGAGTTATGCAGAGATACGGGTATGTAGGTGAGTTTGAGTATATTGACGACGGTAGACAGGGGAAGTTCAAGATACAGTTGCTCGGCAGGATAAATAAGGCTGGAGCTATCAAGCCTAGGATCCCTGTTAAGTATCTAGAGCTTGTTAGAATGCCTCACTATCTCAGAAGATACCTCCCATCGAGAGACATAGGTATTATTATACTCACGACATCGAGAGGCGTTATGTCTCATAGAGAGGCTATAGAGGCTAGGGTGGGAGGAATAGCTGTAGCATATGTCTACTGAGGTGTCGTAGGCATGGGTGGTAAGACAGCTAGATTTGTTTATTTAGAAGAGAGAGTAGAGATCCCTGAGAATGTCACTGTAGAGATCTCGGGTAAGAAGGTGAGAGTGTCAGGTTCTAGAGGTGTTGTTGAGAGAGATTTTAGCTTTGCTAAGAGGATAGTGATTGAGAAGTCTGATAGCGAGATTGTTGTCAAGAGTTATCTGGGGAGATCTAGAGAGAGAGCTACTCTGAGAAGTATAGCAGCTCACATAAGAAACATGATCAGGGGGGTGACTAAAGGTTACAGATACTACCTCAAGATCATATTCACACACTTCCCAATGAGCGTGTCTGTCGAAGGAGATGAGGTGGTGGTTAGGAGACTTCTCGGAGGTAATGATGTGAAGAGAGCCAAAATACTCTCAGGAGTGAAAGTCCAGATCAAGGATAGAGATATCATAGTAGAAGGAGTAGATCTTGAGGCGGTCTCTCAGACAGCTGCGAATATTGAGAGAGCTGCTAAGATAACTGGTTTTGATAGAAGAGTTGTCATGGACGGGATCTATATATATAAGAAGGAGGTGATAGGCGAGTGAGCTCTTATGAAGAGATTGTGAGAGAGAGTGTGAGAGTGAGAGAGTTGCTAGAGGAGAAGAGAAAGATACAAGAGATGATCAGAGAGAAGGATAAGCCTGAGTTTAGAAGAAGTCTCTGGTGGAAGTTTCCTAAGTTTAAGAATGATCCTGTGTGGAGAAAGCCTAAGGGTAATGATAATAAGATGAGACTAAGACTAAAGGGATACCCGCCTATAGTGGAGATAGGCTATAGAACTGATAAGAGAGTCAGAGGTAGACACCCTTCTGGATTATACCCTGTCGTAGTATACTCTGAGAAAGATATAGAGAGGCTAGACCCCTCTAAACACATAGTCTACATAGGCTCTACCGTGGGTCTTAGAAAAAGACTTGAGCTAGTAAAGATATTGGAAGAGAGAGGATTTAGAATAGCTAATAGAGGTGAGTAGATTGGATCTCAGTCTTCAGAGAAGACTCGCGGCTGAGATACTTGGTGTTGGGGAGAATAATATTAGATTCGATATCGAGAGGATGGAAGACATATCGAAAGCTTTCAGAAGAGAAGAGATTAAAGCTCTAATAGAGGATGGAGCGATCTACGCAGAGAAGCCTCGCAGAAATAGTCGTGGCAGAATTAAGATTTTGAGAGAGAAGAGAAGGAGAGGCAGGAGGAGAGGTCATGGTAGTAGGAAAGGTGTTAAGAGTGCTAGAGTAGATGAAGAGAGAATGTGGGTTTATAGGATAAGAAAGATCAGGAGGTATCTCAAGTATCTCAAAGATCATGATATGATTGACACTAGAACATTTAGAAAGCTCTATAGAATGGCTAAGGGAGGCTATTTCAAGAGTCTCTCATCTCTAAAAGCTCGTCTAGAAGCAGAAGGCTTGGTAAAGTCTCGAGGCTGAGACTATGGCTAGAGACGCTTCTTACAAAGTTCCTAGAAGAAGAAGGAGAGAGGGTAAGACAGACTATTATAGGAGATATACTCTGGTAAGCTCTGGGAGATATGTGGCTGTGGTTAGATTCTCGAATAAGTATGTGAGTGTACAAGTGGTCAAACCCACAATACTAGGAGACGTGGTCATCGCTGGGGCTCATAGTAGAGAGTTGTATAAGTATTTTGATTGGAGAGGTGGTGGGAAGAGTACTCCGGCAGCGTATCTAACAGGGCTTCTAGCGGCTATAAGAGCTAGGTATATGAGTGTTAGTGAGTGCGCTCTTGATATTGGTTTGAAGAGACCTGTCAAAGGTTCTAAAGTATTCGCGGTGGCTAAGGCTTTTAATGATGTTGGCGTGAAGATCCCTGTGGATGAAGAGATGATACCTTCTGAAGATAGGATTAATGGTAGCGTGATAGCTTCTTACGCGGGTAGGCTGAGTTCTGAGAACCCCGATAGGTTTAAGACTTTGTTCTCAGACTATCTCAAGAGAGATCTAGACCCTCGAGAGCTGCCTAATCACTTTAGAGAAGTTCTGAACAAAATAATTTCTTATGGAGAGAAACTAGGTGTGAAGGTGTCTCTGAATGAGTGAGTCTGTCGAGACAGTCTCTGAAACTAGAGAATGGATCCCTAGAACCAGGCTTGGTAGGCTGGTTAAAGAGGGTAAGATAACATCTCTAAAAGAGATCTTTGAGAGAAACGAGATTATAAGAGAGCCAGAGATCATAGATTACTTGATAGGGCCAGAACTTAAGCACGAGATACTAAGCATAGATATAGTTCAGAAAATGACTGACGCTGGTAGGAGAACCAAGTTTAGAGTTGTCGTAGTAGTAGGCAATATGAATGGATATGTGGGGCTGGGGGTTGGCAAGGCTTCTCAACTCAGAGAAGCTGTTGATAAAGCTATTAAGAATGCCAAGCTGAATATCATACCAGTGAGAAGAGGTTGTGGTAGCTGGGAGTGTAGATGTGGCGAGCCTCACTCAGTCTCATTCACAGTTGAGGGCAAGGAGGGTAGTGTGAGAGTAGTGTTAAAACCAGCTCCGAAAGGGACAGGGTTAGTGGCTGGAGAGATTGCTAAGACTGTGCTGAGATATGCTGGTATTAGAGATGTGTGGACTTGGTCTAAGGGTAAGACTTCTTCTTCGCTAAACTTCGCTAGAGCTGTTTACAACGCTCTTAAGAACACTTATAAATTCGTCACAGTGAGTGATTGGAGTAGGTGAGGGGGGTGCCTCTACTAGCGATAATTAGATTGAGAGGCAGAGTAGACGTTCATCCAGACGTAGAGTACACGTTAAGATTATTCAGACTCTATAGAAAGTTTCACGCAACACTATACCCGAGCGAGCTGCCGGGGTTAGAGGGGATGTTAAAGAAGATCCAGCATTGGGCTACTTGGGGTGAGATAGATCTTGAGACACTCGTAGAGTTGTTAAAGAGTAGAGGCGAGATACCTGGCGGCGAGAGGTTGAGTGATGAGTATGTCAGAGAGAAACTCTCTCTAAATAGTATAGAGGATCTGGCCAAGGCGTTGTATGAAGAGAAGATATTTCTCCACAAGCTAGACAACATTATAAAGCCAGTATTCAGACTACACCCTCCTCGAGGAGGGTTTAGAGGTAGTGTCAAAAAGCCTATTAACGAGGGTGGAGAGCTAGGGTATAGAGGTAGAGATATTAATAGTCTGATTCGGAGGATGATATAGATGGTTGTCAGGAGGAGAAAGAAGTCGAGGAAGCTGAGAGGAAGAACAAGGACGATGGGCTGGGGTAGGATTGGTCAGCATAGAAAGTCTGGTAGCAGAGGAGGTAGAGGTGCGGTAGGTTTTCACAAGCACAAGTGGGTTTGGGTCTTGAAATACTTCCCAGACTGGTATGGTAAGAGAGGTTTCACACCTAGAAACCCCTCTTACGAAGAAGAGGTCAGAGAGATTAGTATTAGAGATCTAGCAGATCTCGTTGAGAAGATGAGACTAGAGAACAAGTTAGTATACTCAGAGAGTGGGAGAATAAAGATTGATTTAACAGAGCTAGGATTCAACAAGCTGGTTGGGGGAGGTAGGATAGATTATCCTGTAGAAGTAGTCACAGTATACGCGACAGAGAGAGCTGTTGAAGAGATTAAAAGAGCTGGCGGAGAAGTTATTCTCTTAAAGAAATAGTATTATCTAAGGAAGAAGAATGAGCTACAAAGAGCTCTATCTAAACCCCAGACCTAATGTTTTTGGAGGAGTCTCTTGGAGGAGAGATAAGACACCTCTGAGTCTTATAGGAGTCCCCTTCGACAGCACGTCGAGCTACAAGCCGGGCTCGAGATTCGCTCCTGACTATATTCGTATAGCCTCTAGAAACATAGAGCTCTATAGTATCAGAAGCCAAGTAGATGTTGAAGAGTACGGGGTTTATGACGAGGGAGACATAGCTGTTGTGTATGGAGATGTTGAGAAGACTCTTGAGAGAGTTGAGAGAGTTCTAAGCGATATATTCTCAGAGAGCAGGTTTCCAGTGGTGATTGGCGGCGAGCACACGATTTCTTATGGTGTTATAAAAGCTATCTCTAAGAGAAGTGTTGGCGTAGTGGTATTCGACGCACACTTAGATCTTAGAGACGGTTACATGGGTCTTAGATTCTCTCACGCTTCTGTTATGAAGAGAGTCTCAGAGATCTTAGAACCTGGGAGTCTATTCTATGTCGGGGTCAGAGCTGTCTCTAGAGAAGAGCTAGGCGAGGTCTCGAGACTGGGTCACGAGTACATACTCATAACATCTCTGAGAAGACTGGGCTTGAGAGAGGTTATAAAGAGATTCATTAGATGGTCTGAGAGATATAAGACACTGTACATCTCTATAGACGTAGACGCTCTAGACCCTTCTGTAGCCCCCGGCGTGGAGACTCCAGAGCCTGACGGTCTTATGACGTGGGAGCTGCTAGATCTATTGGACGAGATTATAGATCCAAGGGTTGTAGGTGTCGATATCGTTGAGATAAACCCTCTAAACGACCCCTCGGAGATAACTGTGATGCTAGGCTCTAGAATAATAGTTGAGATAGCTGCTAAGATAATATCTTTGAAGAGAAGATCAGGCGGTTAATTTTTTATTTGCATAAAGAAACTTTGTAAGAGAACACGATATTGGCGGAAGAGATGGTCTCGGGAGAGAGTGGCGTGTCTCGAGAGAGAGTTAAGAGTTTCATAGCTACTCATACAGACGCTGATGGAGTAGGTGCTCTGGCTAATCTAATCAGAATCTTAGGTATCGAGAGTTATGAGAGGAGATATATAGAGCCGGACGAGCTGTATTCAACGATGAGATCTCTAGTCAGAGATGTGAGGAGTGGGAGGGTTGAGAATATCTACATCTTAGATCTAGCGCCTAATAGAGGTGATATAGAGAGACTTGCTGAACTGATTAAGAGCTATAAAGACTTTGGCGCAAGAATCTTCTGGTACGATCATCATGTCTGGGATGATAAGTGGTTCTCAATATTGAGAGAAAGTGGTGCAGAGATCTATCATGACCGGAGTACTTGTGCTACAGGTGTTGTGAGAAGATTTCTAGGTTCAACAGATCTGTTTACCATAGATCTTGAGAAAACGATTTGTTCTATAGATCTGTGGTTGTTCAGCGACCCTAGATCTCCTTGGATCGCTAGACTTGTCTCTTATAGAAGAGACGATTCTTGGAGAGATCTTCTGGTATCAATGTTTATTAGAGCTAGAGATGTGGATGAGGTGATAGAGTGGGGGGCTAGATATGTTGAAGAGAGTATTGATAGAGAGCTGAGAGAATACGACTACTATGTTAGGAAGAGTATTATCCTACCCGTTGACAGTATAAGCATAGTATATGCTCTTAAAAAAAGCTCTTCTATCATTGGAGTCAGCATACTAGCACACTATCTTCTATCATACTATGATAGTGATATTGCTGTTATAATAAGACCTAACGGTTCTATAAGCTTTAGGTCTAGAGAGTATAATGTGAGAGAAATAGCAGCTGTCTTAGGCGGCGGCGGCCACCCGAGAGCATCGGGAGCCAGGGTTTATCTGAGTATTCTAGATAAGATTCTTTTAAGACTAGGCTTCGAGAAGATCGTTATTATCAAGATTGCGAGAATTATAGAGAGAGTAATCAGAGATCTCATGGCTAGAAATATCAATCTGAGGATACAAATATAAATTTAGAGCTCTAAACCCAATTAAATGGGGTAGAGTAGAAGACTTGGAGAGAGATACAGAGAAGACATCTGCTATATTAAGAGAGATCACGAGTGTTTTAGACAAGAGATACAGAGCTATTCTCTGGATGAATAGAGATATAAAGAGCTATCCTAGGAATATAGAGCTTGTGAATAAGATCACTGATAGCATCTTGGGAGTTCTTGTGAGAGTTGATAATAGTGGTGAGGTGGTGGCAGAACAAGAGCCTGTAAAAAGAATCAAGACGTTAAGCCTGAAAGAGTCTTATAGCAAGAGAGATATTGATCTAGCTCTCTACGAGTCTGTTCTAAAGATACTCTACGTAGACTTGCCAATGCTGCTCAGAGGCTATGATGTCTATATAAACCCTGTTCTAACATGTATCTCGACATACAGATCTCATGGAAAGGTTTTTAAGAGAGTGGCTAGTGGTTGTGGTGGTAGAGTCTGCGAAGATAAGACTTGTAAGCATGGCGAGGTCAGGGTTATAATAGCTGTGGTGTCAGAAGACAGTGTTGAGGGAGATCTCAATGACAAGTCTCAAGAATTATTCGAAGAGTTTCTAGATGATCTCACTTATATAGAGAACACGCTCTCATCGATCTTTAATATTGAGAAGATAATCTATCCGAGCGAGCCTTCAGTCGTGAAATGGATCAAGATTAAGAAGAGTGAGAGTGAAGCGGTCGAAGTTGTTATTAGAGAAGGTTTTGATAACGTGGTTATAAAACTAGATCTTAGGAAGCCGATGTGGGAGTTAAACATGTTTCCAAGAAAGATCGTGTCAGAGATCGAGACATTGGTTATCAATCCTATTAAGAAAGGCTATAGATTCGCTCCTAGAGGGATACTGTTCATAGGGCCTCCGGGAGTTGGTAAGAGTGTTCTTGCAGAGGCTGTCGTGTCTAGTATTGGGAAGAAGATACTAGATCTAAAACCCTCTGTATATAGATCTATGTGGTATGGTATGACTGAGAAGATTCTTGACAAGCTTCTCAAAAGCGTTATAGGTAGGAGAGACGTGGCTCTCTTGATAGATGATGCAGAGTTTCTCGTAAGCAGATCTCTAGCTATTCACGAGGTTCATATAAGCGAGATATCTATACTACTCAACTATCTACAGAATCCTAGCAGACCTATAACGCTGCTCACATCAAACACGCCAACACTAATAGACCAGGCTCTCCTAAGACCTGGTAGAATAGACGTGTCAGTAGTTCTAGGCTATCCTGATAGAGAGAGTAGGAGGATTATCATAGAGAATATTTTGAGAAACCACGGTGTCACAGGCTATTCAGAAGACATGGTTGAGGAGCTTGTGAGAAGAACTAGGTGGTTTAATAGTGCTGAGATAGACTCTCTCATAAGAATGGCTCTGTCTAGAGGAGATGGAAAGCTGGATCTAGAGTCTATAGACTGGGCTAGGAGGAGGTTCAAGATAGACCCAAACGCTAGAGCAGCAGAACAACAGCTACTCAGATGGGGGGTTAACTCTCTTAGTAATCTTGTGATACAATACATCCCTGACGAGAACGAGATCTAGAGTCTCTCTGCAAATGCTTAAATAATCTAAAACACATATCATTAGTAGGTGATTGACACGGAGTACATATACGCGACACTACTCCTCCACTCTGCCGGGAGAGAGATTAGCGAGGAGAGTGTGAGAAAAGTGTTAGAAGCAGCAGGCATAGCAGTAGACGAGGTAGAGCTTAAGAGACTAGTAGCAGCTGTTAAACAGATTAATATAGATGAGGTGTTGAAACAGGCTGTAGGAGTGCCAGTAGTAGCGGCTCCGCAGATGCCTGCTACACAGACTCAAGCGGCAGCTCCTAAAGAAGAGAAGAGAGAAGAGGTTAAAGAGGAGAAGAAAGAAGAAGTATCTGAAGAGCAGATTGCTGAGGGTCTCGCAGCACTATTCGGCTGATTATACTAGAGAGTTTTTGTACACGTCTCTCAAGACTCTAATAATATTTTCATGGATCTCTCTATAGGAACTTACTACTATACTCTCAACTCTGGCTATGTCTATCAACTCTATGTTGAGAGGAGAACCCTCACGATCTGTAACATAGGATCCTATGTTGAGAGCAAATCCATATGCTGAGACTATGTCTATGTTTCTCAGCCTACCCCTCAGATCTATGAAAGCTATGTAGTGTCCTAGAGAGGTTTTGACAATATCCAATGCTGCTGATCCAAGGGATCTTATCTTAGGTCTTTTCATATACTCCCATATATCATACATAGCTCTCATAGCTCTTGGATCCTCTAGATAGGTTATCAAGACCTTCTCAGGAGATCTTCTCTTCTCAGCACGAGTATTGTTTATATACACACCTTCTCCAGAGATAAAGCTGTAAGTCTTGTCTCTAAAGATCTCTGACACAACTCCTGCTACGAGATCTGGCTTGTCTCTTTCTCTCTCAACAACAGCTATACTTACAGAGCAGTATGGCGTGTCTGTAGCGTAGTTCACACTCCCGTCCAGAGGATCTATTATGAAATAGAGGTTTTCTCCCCCATCTATAACACCGCTCTCCTCTGATATTATCTTTGCTCTCGGATACTCTCTTCTGATCTCTTCTATGATAAATCTCTCTAGAACAAGATCTATCTCTCTAGACTCGTCGCCCAGCACGTTCAAGCCTTTCACAGAAACCATAGATCTGTCTCTAGAACTTTCTCTAGCTATCTTAGAAGCTTCTCTAGCTACTCTATATATATAGTCGTGAATCTCTCTAGATCTCTCTTTCTCCAAGCAATCATCCGAAAACTCATTCTCTCAAGCAGATATATGTTTTTATGATTTCTGAGATACTACTCATATAGATGTCCTATGAGAAGAATTAAGATTGCAGAACCTCTCTTAGAAGAGGAAGAGATCAGATCTGTCGAAGAGGTTTTAAAGTCAAAATATTTAGTCCACGGCCCGGTGGTAGAGGAGTTTGAGAAGAGATTCGCTGAGAAACATATGTGCTCTGAGGGAGTGGCTGTCTCTAATGGGACAGTAGCTCTTGAAACAGCTCTGAGAAGTCTTGGCGTGGGATTTGGCGACGAGGTTATTGTCCCAGCATTCACATTCATAGCCACTGCTAACGCAGCACTGATGCTAGGGGCTAGACCTGTCTTGTGCGACATAGATCCTGAGACTTTCACTATAGACCCTAAGTGTGTTGAAGAGAGCATAAGTAAGAATACGAGAGCTATTATACCTGTACACTTATTCGGACACCCGGCAGACATGGATCCTATTATTAGAATAGCTAGAGAGAACGAGATCTATGTGTTAGAAGATGCGGCCCAAGCTCACGGTGCCCGCTACAAGAATAGACCTGTGGGATGTATAGGAGATATAGGGATCTTCAGTCTCTACGCTACTAAGAATATCACTAGTGGTGAGGGTGGTGTTATAGTCACCAACGATTCTGAGAAGGCTAGTTTTATGAGAGTATTCAGAGACCAAGGTCAGGTGAGCAAGTATAACCACGAGATCCTAGGCACCAACTATAGACTGACAGCCGTGCAAGGAGTTATAGCATTAAGACAGTTAGAGAAGCTAGATGTCGTGAACGATATGAGGAGGAGAAACGCGATCAAGCTGACAGAGAGATTGAGAAAAATAGAATGGATCAAAACACCTGTTGAGAGAGAGTGGGCTTACCACGTCTATCATCAGTACGCTATAGTGTTAAAAGAAGATGCTCCAATAACTAGAGATGGACTTAGAGAGTATCTCTCGAGAAATGGTATAGAGACAGCGGTTCACTACCCAACTCCTATAAGCGAACAGCCACTGTACAAGAGACTTGGATACTCAAGCGAGTGCTGCCCTATCTCAAGTAGTATATCGAAGAGAATACTGAGTCTACCAGTACATCCAAGGGTTACAGAAGAGGATATCGAGTACATAGTCGAGGTTCTAGAAAGGATATAGTGTGTAGGTGGGTAGCGGAAAAGTCTCGCAAGCTCTAGGCTTTCACGCATATTTTTATCAAATACACTATTATATTAAGGTGTGTGATTTTGAAGAAGAGATACCCTGCTGTTGCCGGTAGTTTCTATGATGGTAGTCGAGACAGGCTTCTCAAGAGAATTGAGTGGGCTTACACACATCCTCTGGGGGTGGGGAGACTCCCTAGTGTTAGCGAGACTAGAGATCCTAGGGTCAAGCTCTTTATAGCTCCACACGCAGGCTATGTATACAGCGGTCCAATAGCTTCACACACATACTATAGGATCGCGTCTGGAGGCAGACCTCAGACAGCTATTATAGCTGGTCCTAATCACACTGGCATGGGCTCTCTAGTCGCTACAACACTTAACGCTGTTTGGGAGACACCTCTAGGCTCTCTCGAGGTTGACAGTGAGTTTGCGAGAGAGATTATGAGAGAGAGTAGTTATCTAGATGATGATATGACAGCTCACTATATGGAGCACTCTGTAGAAGTCCAACTACCATTTTTACAACACTTATTCGGAGAGGATATTAAGATAATACCAATAGTTATAATGTTGCAGAGACCTGAGGTGGCGAGAGATCTTGCCAAGGCTATTGTCTCTGCAGCTAACAAGCTTAATAGAGACTTTATATATGTAGCCTCGAGTGATTGGACTCATTACGAGCCTTACGACACGGCTTATAAGAAAGATCTTCAGGCTCTAGAGTATGTCAAAAAACTAGATCTAGAGGGGTTCTACGGCTACATAGAGAAGACTGATCACACTGTGTGCGGACCTGGACCTGTAATGCTATTTATAGAGCTGGCCAGACTACTAAGTTTCACCAAGGCTGAGGTGTTAAAGTACGCCACCTCAGGAGATGTTACAGGAGAGAAAGACGCTGTAGTAGGGTACGCTGCTGTCACAGCAGTGTAACTCTGGTTGTGAGGATTAGTTAATGACAGATCATATCACTATCGAGAGATCCTATAGAACACCTCTGCCAATAATAGGCATACCTCTCCCAGAGAGAGAAAATCCGATCATAGTACTACTTTCAGAAAACATAGTCAGAGTCTCGGGAGATATATTCATAGATAGTTTTTGTAAGAGAAGAGTTGAGATTAAGAATGTTAGAGTGAGGAGAGATTTCGCAAAAACACTAGAATCTTTCATTGAAACTCTCTCTAGAGAGCTGGGAACTGACATATGTCTCTCAATATCTATCTCTAGCGATCTGGGAGAGTTTCTCTACCTACCTCTATACGGGATTGTAACTCACGCGATAGTAGATAGTCTTGTAGAAGAAATGAATCCTCTGGACCTGGCTAAGGCGCTTATAGTGATAGACAGATCTATAGGTCTTAGCTCTACATTCAACGAGAGTATAAGATTCTCTATAGCAGAGAGTAGTAGTATAGCTTTTAGAAGAGGTGATGAGTATATTAGACTGGATAGTGAGAGAGTTAGAGTTAGGGTGTCGAGACTTAGACATGTTAAGATGAGCGAGATCCCGAGAGAGCTTTTAGAAGGCGAGATAGGAGATCTTGTCACTAAACTCGTGGGCTATACTATTCTGAAGAGTATTCAGAGTATTAGAGAAGGTGATATAGAGAAGCTCAAGAGATACCTAGATCTTCATAATAGACTGTGGTCTCTCATATATGATACTCCTAGAGGCGAGTGTCTCTACGTCTATGATGAGTGGAGTAGAATAGCTTGTCTTAATATATCTCTCGAGCAGATTATTAAGTGACTGTGATGACGGGTGCAATCTCTGATCTGTGATGTACGCGCTCTTCGCTGATCATTTCTCAAAGTGTTTTCTTAAAAGCTCTATTCGTATTAGGATTTTGGATAGGTGTGTTAGATGAGTTTCCTAGAGAAGCTAACGCCTATGAGTCCTGGTCAGAGTAGGTTTATAGAAGCTCTCAAAGATCCTAGTGTAGATGTTGTAGGAGTATTCGGCCCTACCGGCAGTGGTAAGAGTCTGATAACACTGCTATACGGGATAGATCAGGTTATGAGTAATGCTTATGAGAAGTTCTTAATAATCAGACCTCTTATCAATATTCTGAGCGGCTCTAGTCTCAGTGTTGATAGAGGTGGCGAGATATTCAGAGATCTGGCATCGCAATATCTGATAGATCTCGCGAGTCAATATGTTCCACAAGACACTATAAATGATCTTATTAAGAGAGAGAAGATAGTCTTCGTAGACCTCCACTACTTGAAAGGAAGGTCTTTCGACAGATCTCTTATATTCATAGATGATATACAGAATATGCCTGCAGAGAGTGTTATCGAGACTCTGATCAGAGTTGGGAATAGTAGCAAGCTAATAGTAGCTGGAGACCCTGTCTTCCAGAGATTGAGAGGTGTTGAGAAAGATTCTTCTGCTATTGTTAGAGAGATCCTATTAAGCGAAGAGAGAGCTAGAGTAGTCGACCTAGGTATAAGAGATGTTGTGAGACCAGGGGCTAAGAAGGGGTTGAAGCTACTCATAGAGCTCCACTTGAGAAATAGACAGTTGAAAGAGTCAGAGCTTAAAGTAGCAGACTTAGTAAAAGTTCACGCTCCAGACGCTGACGTGGTCTCTATCATAGAACTAGCAGAGCTAAGAGATCAGTATGGGATTCAGAGAGAGATAGTCCCAGACTTTCTCATAATAACAAAAACACCTGGTAGACTGATAGGTAGAGGTGGGGAGAGGATACAAGCGATAGAGAAGGAGCTGGGCGGGCGTGTGAGAGGTTTAGAACTCACTCTAGAGTTCAAAGAATGGATCAGAGCGCTACACCCAGTCTCGTGGATCTATAAGCATATTAGCGAGGTTGACTTTGCAGGACCTAATCTAAAAGTGTCAATAGATCGTGAGGGTGCAGGGCCTTTCATAGGTCAGAAAGGTGTCTACATAAGATTCATAGACCACTTCTTCAGATCTACTCTAGGTGTGAGTGTTATAGTAGAACAAGTAGAGAGAGAGACTGAGGAGAAGAAGGAGAAGAAGAAAAAGAAATAAGCTGAAGTCTTATGAGAATATGTTTCTTAGTAAACCCAGTGGCTGGGCTGGGGGGAGAGCCAGGTTTAAAAGGTAGTGATGATATAGATGTTATTAAGATCCTGTCTGAGGGGTATAGACTCAAGTCTTATGATAGAGCGATAGCTTTCTTAGAGAGTCTGAGTAGAGAGTTTTCTTCTGAGATAGAGATAGTAGTGCCAGAAGATCCTATGGGTTGTAGTATTGTTAATAGATACAACGAGTTATTCAAGAGAGTGTTGTGTGTGAGACTATCAAGCGAGTATATAAATGGGATGAGCACTCCGAAACACACGATAGAGTTTATATCTAACTACTCTAGAGAGTGCGATCTAATAGTATTTGTCGGAGGTGATGGTACTGCCAGAGATATACATAGAGCGTTAGAAGAGATAGGAGACTTAGAGAAACCTGTTCTAGGAGTCCCCTCGGGAGTCAAGGTTTATAGTGGTGTTTTTGCTAGAAGTCCTGAGACCGCGGCCTACGTTCTAGAGCTATATGCAAGAGATCAGATCTCGGTTTTGAGAAGACCTGTTATAGATGCTGATGAAAACCTCTTGAGAAGCGGCTCTCTAGAGATCAAGAGTTATGGTTTTCTTAACACTCCATATGTTGAAGAGCTGATTCAAGATTCGAAGTCTCCCACGGGATACTACAGAGATCTAGATTATGAGGGGGTGGCTAGATACTTAGAAGAGATCTTCGATGAGTATAGTGATTCGTTGTTCATAGTAGGTCCGGGAGGCTCTCTCAAGAGAATACTCGATTATCTGTCGATAGATAAGACAGCTTATGGAGTTGATGTTGTTTATAAGAAGAAGATTTTAATGAGAGATCTCTCTAAGAGAGAGTTAGAGAGAATCGCCAGCGAGTTCGGTGATGTGAGACTTATACTCACACCAATCCCTGGAACCAGGTTCTTGATCGGTAGAGGGAATCAACAGATATCTCCATTGATACTGAGGAGATGTGGTAGAGAGAGGATCATAATAATAACTAGTCTCAGCAAACTAGGAGGAGAGTACACTCTCTACATAGACTCAGGAGACATAGAGACAGACAGGTTGTTGAGTGGATATACGAGAGCTTTGATAGGGTATAGAGAAGAGATAGTTGTGAGACTAGTCTCTGCTAGAGACATTGTATCTACTCCTCGAAGCAGGTTTTAAGAGATTTAGAATGGCTAGACACTCTAGAGCGCTCGAGGTCTGGATGAGACGCCACGTATTTCATAGATAGAGTGTTGCTAGTGGTTTGGCTGAAGAGTTTCATAGCTAGGCTGAGATAGAGGTATAGCTTGTCTAATTTAATCTCTCTTAACCTAATACTTCTATCGGTGTTAGAAGTATAGCTAGGATTATTGTTGATGAGAGAGAAAGAAATTCTGATGTTCCCGAGCATCTTGTTAGACTAGGTGCTTTCATAGAGTATAGAATGCTTGACGTGGGAGATTATATGTTTGATAATAGTGTTGTTGAGAGAAAGAGAATTGATGATCTTGTGAGAAGTGTTTTTGACAAGAGACTCTTCGACCAGATTAAGAGAGCTGAAGATTTTGACAGAATCTACCTAATAGTCGAAGGCTCTCCCGAGAAGATCAGAGAACTCACTGATAGATGGAAGGCTGTCTATGGAGCTCTAGCACTTGTTCTTCAAGAGAAGAATATATCTCTGATCTATACTTCGAGCTCTGAAGAGACTGCATACATGATCTATTCTCTGGCTAGTAAGAGTGGTAGAAGTCTCAGTAGAATGATTCCTAGGAGAGAGAAGAAACCTGATAAAATAGACTTGAGAGAATGGCAAGAATATATAGTCCAATGTCTCCCACACGTAGGACCTAAGACAGCTGTCAAGCTACTGACAACATTCGGTAGTGTTCAGAGGATTTTCAACGCCTCCCCCTCAGAGCTTAGCAGAGTTGAGGGTTTGTCCGAGGAGAAGGCTCAAGAGATAGTGTGGATTATAAGAAGTCTCTATGAGCCTAAGAAGAGTTCTAGCAAGACACTACTAGATCAATATTGAAACCTTGTCACAACTCTCATCTTAGAACCGCATACAGGGCATCTATCAATTCTCTTAAGAGTCTTATACCCACAGACATCGCACACGTATATTCTCAAGACACTTCTACCCGAGACTCTTCTTCTAACACTAACACTCTCTATACCCACTATTCTCGCAAGTCTGTGAACAAAAGAATCGTCAGAGAATATCACTGGCTCGTAGCCCAGTCCTTTCAATTGATATGCTAGAGCTACTACGTCTATGTCTGTGTCTGATAAGGCTTCTCTAAAACCTCTCTCCACAGCTATTCTAGATATCTCATCTCTAAATCTCTTCTCAGGCTCAACAATATTGATTCTGCCAGCAGCTATTATACTCTCAAGACTTCTTCTAGACTCTTCGTCTAAGACCTCTTCTAAGGCTCTAGGCACTGTCCACAGATTCTCGTGTGACGTTAGAGATTGAATCACGAATAAGCCTGCGGTGTCTAGCACTAGAACTCTTCTCATCTTATCTTCTCTCGAATATTCTCTCATAAATCTCCTCGTCTCTATGAAACCTGATAATCCTAGCTGGGTGTGGATATCGTGTCACCTCAACCCACTCTCCAGGAGAAACAGAGATTCTCTCGATACCGTCAACAATAACCTCGGCTGGGACAGAGTCTCTCCTGATAAAAACTCTCACAATAGAGCTTATCGGAAGGATCACTGGTCTAGCCCATAGATTTATAGATAGCAGTGGTGTCAAGATCATTACTGGGAGTGAGTGGTCTACGATAGGACCTCCGGCTGAGAGTGAGTATGCTGTTGAGCCTATTGGTGTTGAGATTATAATACCATCTCCCTCTAGCGAGTATATTAACACATCATCTCTATAAACAGAGAATCTAAGAACTCTAGACCTTAGATACTCTGAAGATGGTGTTATAAGAATCTCGTTAATAGCTGGCGAGGACACTCTACTAGGTGTCTTGGCATATATTCTCTCATAGTTTCTCACAGTATACCTACCGTTCAAAAGATCTTCTATTCTACTCTCAATCTCTATAGGAGCAACGTCTAGTAGAATTCCTCTACGACCCATTCTAACAGTCATTATAGGAGTGCTCTTCTCGCCCAGCTCGTGGAGTATCTTTATAACAGTCCCATCTCCACCTATAACTATGATAAGATCTAGATCTGATTCTCTCGCGTCAAAAACCTTGAGATCCCTCAGATCCAGCCCGGAGACGAGACTCTTCTCAACATAAATCTCGTGACCTCTAGATCTTAGTATACCGGCTATTCTGACAAAGAGATCTCTAGCAATCTGACTATCACTCTTAAAATAAAAACCAATCTTCATACTATCAGCTACTCCCATCACAAGAATAATAGAGAGACCGGATAAAAGTATGTTTTAAATAGTGTTTGCGAGATGGAGAATATTAACTCTAGTAGAGTTAGATCAGTTAATAGAAACTTTTTAAAGCTCAGAAACCTCTTCTCAGGGTGGTCATCTTCAGAGGATCCTCTTCTCGCACGATTGTTGTGTCTTCACGTATGCTAGTATACTTGTATATAGTTGTATTTGCATCACTAATAGATCACTCTACTATAGCTCCTATCATATCTAGCTATGCCAGGTCTCTTGGGGCGAGCGAGCGTATGGCAGGATTAATAGCCGGTGTATACTCTATCGCGGCATTAGTCTCATACCCTGTAATAGGTTTTCTTCTAGACCGCTTCTCTAGAGTTAGAGTTTTAATCTCATTCTACATAACAGATCTACTTCTAATAGCCTCATATCTATTCGTAAAAAACCCTCTAGAGCTTCTGATAGTGAGATCTCTCCACGGCTTTGTCGACGCTTCGATCTTTCCTTCCGCGCTAGCTATATTCAGAGATGTGATAAGAACGAGGTTTGGCATGAGATTCTCTCTATACTGGGTTATTGCTGCGACACCTATTCTCATAGGGAATCTCGTCACTAGGATACTTGTTGTGAGACTAGGCTTCTGGTCTGTCTATATATTCGTTCTACTAGTAATGTTTCTCGGTTTTCTCTCTGTAACCAGAATGAGAGTTCCCTACGAAGAGATCCATAGATCCTACTTAGAGCTCAGAGTTTTAGAAGAGATAAAGATTCCTAGAAGCCTGGTTCTAATATCGTATCTCTCAGCACTAAACTTGTATATGATGATCGGTGTGATTGTGGGTAGTATGTCTAGTCTGCTTATCAGAGTATACAATATGTCTAGAGAGATCGCGGCTGCCGAAGTTGCTACTTGGAGTCTCATATCATCTCTAACATCTATCCCATTAATAATCCTGATTACAAGTAGACTCTTAGAGAATCTCAAGAGATCAGTAGTAGGAGTTTTGATAGGACTTTTCTCTATACTACTCTCCTCAGGTATTCTCATGATAAGTATAGAGCCTGTTAATAGATACACGAGTTCTATGATCTTTGGACTAGCTCTGGCTCTAATACTACCCACAACCTCTAAGATAGTGACAGACTTGTCTCACAAGATCAGAGGGAGAGCTTCAGCAGCTCTAGGAGCATCATATCTACTAGGAGTAGCTATTGGAGCACCACTCTCCTCTAGACTCCTAGGAGTGGGCGCTGGCTATAATCTCAACTTCACACCACCTCTAATACTCTCGACAGTTCTCACACTATATCTACTAGTATATCTGCTCTTGAGAAAGATCTAGGTTTAAGATTAATATTCTGCTTAGAATATCTTGTATTAGATGATGCAGAGTCATGCCCTCTGAAAAATGATGATCTTATGGGGTATCTGATTCTCCTATGATCATATCACTCTATAGAGTACATTAAAAACGTTAAACAGATAGTTGTCTATCATTATCCAGCCCGAGACAACTATGTAGTTGCTAGTAGAAGCTACACTGCTTGGTATAGTCACTCTAACCAGTATCTGACCTAGAGGCGCTGGTGGTAGTGGTATTTTACAAGAGTTTAGTCTAAAACTAACTCCTCGAGACAAGTCAGACAGTGCTACCCATGTGTCTCCAGACTTGACATATACCTTCGATAAGCCGGCTCCAGAGAAGACTTGTGCTGAGCCTGAGGTGCATGTGTTAAATTGTATTATCTCTGGCGCTGGGGGCAGGTTCTGAGGATCTATAGGATTTGAGTATGCTATGCTAGTCGCGTCAACCACGTTAATATTGTTCAGCCCTACAAACCATATTAGAGATGCTTCTCTAACTTCTCTACTCGTAGTCTCTACACTTATAAAAGGCTGTATCCCTGTGACTATGAGAGCTCCTACTCTGATAATCCTTACGTAGATAGTTATGCTACCATCAGGATTGTTAGTGAAAGCCTCTACACCAGCTTGAAAATCAAATCTAGCCAGATCAGCTATCTCAAATCTCTTATTCCTAGCAATCGTGTCAGAGACCCAGAGACTGGCTAGATAGAAGACGCCAATACCTATAGAGATAGCTATTGTAGTCAAGATCACTATAGATATGAGTTCTGAGACACTCTTGCGAAATCTCCTATCTCTACTCATACTACCCATATATCTATCATACTCCAAGTATAAAAATGCTATAATCGTACTATTGTAACATTTAAATTTTTTCTAGTTAAACAAATATTAGAGCAGATAATATCATGTTTAACAGTCGAGAGAGTGAGAAGAAGAGTTTTAGAAGAGGCGTCTCAGAGAGTATAGCATTCATATTTCTAACCCTGATAATACTCGCAATAGCGACCCCCTTAACACTCATTTATATTCAGAGAAGTGTGAGTTCGAGTGAGATAGGTAGCGTGTTTCTAGAGAGATTATACGAGAGAGATCTTGAGAGAGTGACTTTTAACGTCTCTGTCTTCAGCAGCACCCCATCTAGTTTCACTATGATTAACTCAGGATCTATAACTATAGACATAGTATCAGCATGGGTAGATCTGGGAGACGGTGGTTTGACTCCTATAACACTAAAAATAACACTTAGACCAGGAGACACTCTAGACCTAGGCTTGCTAGCAGATAATCTAACAAACACTCTGGGTAGAGTGGTGAGTCCCACAGATATAGTAGCTCTCGTAACATCCAGAGGAAACATAATACCAGTGTCACAGAAGATCTATGAAGA
>JBEULF010000066.1:9275-16377 GCA_041287455.1 Sulfolobales archaeon | reverse complement strand
TGCCTCCGCAGTCTTCTGGATCTTCACTCTCGCTTCTATCAGTGTTAACAGTTGGTTTAATCTCTACAGAGACGCTTTTAGCGATCTTGGCGGTTCCAGAGCTAGGGATCCCTGGATCTATAATCTAGGTCTCGTGACCTCCTCGATCTTTATCGAGCTTCTCTCAATCCGCATAGTGCTGACAGCGAGAAACAAGCTCGAGGTAGTGTCAGGATCTTATCTATCAATAGCCGGCGTATTCCTCACACTAATAGCCGTGTACCCGGCGGGGACGAGGCCTCATGTGTTTGTCTCAACATGGTTCTTCATACAGGCATTTCTAGGAGTGCTACTCCACGGGATCGCAGTGATATCGAGAGACCGCGTGTTCTCTATACTCACGATCATCATATTCACACTAGCACTAGCAGGAGCACTAGTAGACTGGCCTTCAGCAGCGTGTCTAGAGACATACGAGATCCTCTTACTAACACTATACACAACACTCTACGCTGTGAGAAGCTCGTGAGAGAATCTATCTAACAGTCGAAAACCTACGACTCTCACGCCACATCTTGTCTAGGCGTAGAAACATCTAGCGTCTAGAAAGTCTAACACTAGCAAGTCTCCCCCGAGTACCCGCCAGAATTGCTAGACAGCTGAAGATCAGAGAGTTTGAGAAGCATCTTATAAACAAGAGATGCGAGTGTGATCACCCATATCTTATCTCGACTATCTGATATGAGGTGTCAGCAATCTGCCTCTGCTATGAGACTGAAGACACAGTCTTATAAGGTGGGGGGATGTTAAGTGTCTGTTATGTTGAGATAGAATACGAGATCACAGGATCGTTTCTTAATATTTTTATTATCTCTCGCAAAAGCTGTCACGGTGGAAATCTTGCAAAGTGTCTCTACAAAACTCTCTCAAGCTAAGATCCTCGGCGGTATTGGCAGTATTCTAATGCTACTATACTTCGCCCCCTACGTGGGTTTCGTGATATTCTTAGTAGGCTTGGCCTTGGTCTTAGTAGCTCTCAAGTATATATCCGATGAAACTAGAGAACCAAGGATCTTTAACTACGCTCTGTACTCGCTGATAGCTGTGGTTATAGGAGTGGTGGTTCTAATGATCTTTGTGCTAGCATATTTTATGGCTTTTATGATCGGTGGTTTCATCAGTGTTGAGAAAAGTGTGCACATCCCCGGCGCAACTTATATAACGAGTATAGGCCCGCCCACTATCTCAAGATTCTTCGAGATCCTGCTAGCAGTCATAGTACCACTTGTGATAGCGTGGATAGTACTTATAGTAGCTGCTATTCTTATCAAGAAGAGCTATGATCTCGCTGCCAGAGCTCTAGGAGTCAACTGGTTCTCTGTGGCAGCAACACTCTACCTAGTAGGAGTAGCTCTGATGATAGTGTTAGTAGGCTTCGTAATACTACTGATAGCTCTCGTGATACAGATAATAGCGTTCTTCTCAATACCTGAGAAACTGCCAGAGACACCACAGCAACAGCTAGTGTGAGAGATACTCTGGCAGACCTGGCACAGGTTTTTCAACTAGAGAAAAGCTTATAAGATTTCTTACAAAAATCCCCCTCGGTGTCTATATGCGCCAATGGATCTAGGTCTCCTCGGGTTAAGAGCTTCACAAAGAGTAGAACTTGTACCTGAGTTCTGGTACAACATAGTCCCAGACCTTCCAAGACCACTCCCACCACCACTTCTCCCAGACGGGAGTGTTCCTCCGAGAGAGATGTTTGAGAGGCTGTTCCCAAAGAGTCTTGTGTCTCAAGAGTTCAGCTCTGAGAATCGTATCAAGATCCCTGACGAGGTTAGAGAGACATTAGTTGAGCTTGGGAGACCGACGCCTCTGCTAAGAGCTAGAAGACTTGAGAAATATCTCAACACTCCAGCCAAGATCTACTTTAAGTACGAGGGCGTTCTCCCAGCGGGAAGCCACAAGATCAACACAGCAGTAGCTCAAGTCTACTACAACATGATCGAGGGTGTAGAGAGAGTTTCCACAGAGACAGGAGCCGGTCAGTGGGGCTCGGCTCTAGCCTTGGCCGGAGCCTTGTTCGGGGTTAAGGTTAGAGTTTTCATGGTCAAAGCAAGCTACGAGCAGAAGCCTTATAGAAGAGTCTTGATGGAGCTGTACGGAGCCGAGGTTATCCCCAGTCCTTCTAACAGAACCAGGTTTGGTAAGAGCGTGCTAGAGAGAGACCCTGACCACCCTGGCAGTCTTGGGATAGCTATCTCAGAGGCTATAGAAGATGTCTTGACAGACGAGAGAGCCAGATACAGTCTTGGAAGTGTTCTCAACCACGTTCTACTACACCAGACAGTGATAGGTCTCGAAGCTAAGAGACAGTTAGAAGAATTAGGAGAAGAAGATCCAGACTACGTGGTGGGAGCTGTGGGTGGAGGGTCTAACTATGCTGGACTCGCATACCCATTCGCACACGACAGGATCAAGAGTAAGAGAGATATTGAGTTCATAGCCGTAGAGCCTAGAGCGTGTCCTTCTATGACTAGAGGAGTGTACACGTACGACCATGGAGACACGGCCGGACTGACGCCATTGTTAAAAATGCACACAGTAGGACACAGATACAAAGTGCCTCCAATACACGCCGGCGGTCTTAGATACCATGGAGTAGCACCTACTCTCAGCATTCTGATCGAAGAGAAGATCGTTAGACCTGTAGCGTATCATCAGACAGAAGTGTTCGAGGCAGGGAGAATCTTCGCTATGAACGAAGGTATAGTGCCAGCCCCCGAGAGCGCTCACGCAATCAAAGCTGTGATAGATCTGGCTCTAGAAGCTAGGAGGAGTGGTGAGAAGAAGATAATACTATTCAACTTAAGCGGGCATGGACTACTAGATCTCCAGGGCTACAAAGAGTTTCTAGAAGGCACGATGAGAGATTACGAGCCTGAGCATATAGACTTGTCCTACATACCCAAGATAGATCTTCAGAAGAGATAGAGTGCTCGAAAAAGTAGCTCTGCCCAGATTTTTTCCCGAGAACTCTATAACAACCTCTTCTCCACAATCTCTCTCCTAACCCTGGTCTCGGGGGCTAAGAGAGTTGATATAGAGCCTAACACCCAGACCAGGCTGAAGATTGCTAGTGATGTCTCGAAAGACTGTGTCAATGCCGGTATCTGAGGCCCTATTATCATCCCCACTCTCGCCATAGAGCCTGAGGTTCCCACGCCAGTAGATCTGTATCTCTGCTCGAAGAGCTCTGGAGTGTAGGCGTATATAACACCCCACGCGCCTAGATTGAAGAAGTTGAGCATAGCACCCCACAGAAAGATCTCTTGGTCAGATGATGATAGCGAGAATAGATATGCTGAGACAGCCGATAGAAGCATGTAAGATATGAAAGAAGGTCTTCTACCGATTCTCTCAACAAGGTAGGCCGCGCTAAAATACCCGGGTATCTGAGCTAGAGCCATGTAGAAAGTGTACTCAAAAGACTGAACCACGCCAAACCCTTTTCTAGTGAGTATAGTGGGTAGCCAGAGAAAAGCTCCGTAGTATCCGAAGGCTATTGAGAACCACGCCACCCAAGACACGAGGAGATTCTTTCTACCAGCTCTGAAAAGCTCTGATACAGAGACTCTAGAGCTCTGAGAATATATTCTCAGAGGCTCTGGAAGACTCCTCCTAAGAACAACCACGTAAGCCGCGGTCAGCGAGAGTAGCAGCATTGTGACAGTATAGCCTATCCTCGGCATGAGAAAAGCTGATACGGCTGCGGCTAGTATAGTTCCGTAAGCCCAGAAACTCTCTAGAAGAACAACATTTCTACCCCTATCCTCAGGTCTAGAAAGCTCTGAAACCATTGTAGAGACTACCGGAAGCTCTCCGCCCAAGCCCAGGCCCATGAAAAATCTCACTATAGCAAGATCCACGTAGTCTCTCACAAAAGCTTGAGGAATAGAGAATAGACTGTATATGAGCAGAGTGACCATGAAAACTCTCTTTCTACCAATAATATCAGCCAGATAGCCGAAGAGCGTGGCACCCGCGAGAAGACCTAGATTATTAGCCAAGATAACAATACTCTTCTCACCAAAACCCCAACCCATTCTACTGCCCAAGAAAGTCACAATGTAAGACAGAATCAGAATATCCATAGCATCAAACATCCAGCCAAAACCACTCACAGTAACTAGTCTGAGTCTGCTCACACTACTCAACACATGCCACCGAACATAAGTTCGCTAGAAAGAATATAAGCGTGAGACTCATATAAACAAAAATTGCGCGTGGCAAGATTCTAGTGCTAACCTATATTAGACCACGGATCATATTTATCATAGGTGTCTCAGAGTGTATAGTGTCTCCGCAAAACTCTCACAAGCCAGAAGCCTAGGAGGTATTAGAAGTATTCTAATGACACTAATCCTCACTCTACACGCAGGCTTCAGACAAGCTAGGCAGGGCACAGTCAGAGGTTCTGAGAAGTGAGCGCGTCTATAAGATTCTTCGTCCTCGGCTCTGTCCCGAAGAGTTTTGTTGACAGAGTCCTGGGCTTCTTAAGAGACTTTCTAGACAAAACCAGTGGAGAAGTGTATCTTGAGATATACTTCTACGGCACTTCGAGAGAGAAGCTCTTACACCTCGAATCAGAAGCTGTGGAGCTGGGAGTTCTAGCTGTGGGAGATTTTATCACAATGCACGAGGCTTGGAGAGGGTGGCCTAGAATCCATGTAGACTATGAGAAATGTCGCGACCTCGAGGATCGATATTTGAGAGCTCTTGTGATCCATGAGGCGTGCCACGCGATTCTCCACGGATCTCTAGAATACTATATGATAAGCCTGGATCTGAGAGAACTGTCAGATCTAGGTTTTGACGAAGCTCTCAAACTCTCATATCTAGCGTCTACAATAATAAAGGATCTTGATGTCATCGAGTATCTCCTCGCGAGAGATATGAGAGAAATCGTAGATCACTACACAGATTTCCTCTTCGAGAGAAACACAGATCTAGATTGTGAGTCTAGAGAAGATGTTTTTCAGCTAGCAAAGATACTCATACCCTGCGTATACAGAGAGAATTGTCCTATAGAGCGTCTAAGCCCAGGCTGTCAGAAGCACTCTAAGAGAGTCATTGAGATTCTGAGAAGCTTCAGAGCCAAGAGATCAAGAGACCTCTCTATCGATACACTAGATCTAGTGAAGATCCTCGTAAGAACTCTCTGAGAACATTCAAAAATCACCGCTACCAGCTGAAGAGCTGGTCTCAGAAACAAGACACAACACCAGATCCAGCTGGCCACCGCTTCAGCTCTCTACACCAAGTCCTCTCATACCCCTCTATATCTCTCTCACAACTATCCCACGATCGATAGTATTAACAATATCTACTCTAGGCTTCCCAACCACTATCTCGATAACCCTCCCGGCGTGTAGCGTCAGAACTCATACTGTCTTCTAGTAGCTGTAGACTATGTGCTCTCGCTGATAGGAGAGGATCCTCAGATCTGCTCGCAGCCACAAGCAAGTCTATATCACTCTCTCAAACTCTCACCTCTAGCCCAGCTCTCGGACAATAAGATCGAGTGTAGATCTAGGTGTTCAAGTCTCTTGACCAGTTCTCTGAGCTCTCTAACCATGTCACTCAGCTCAGAAGTCTCTTTACTCACTCAGTCACACTCTCTCAGCCACTCTATAGTCTCTCCCCTAATCACTATGTCAATTATAACTCTCTCACTAGACACTATCCTAGAACTGTAAACTGCTACTACCAATTCTCATAATCAGATACTGAGAATCAGTTCTACTGGCAACTAGTTTGAAGTCATAGTCGTAGCTAGGATATGTAGAGGAAATAGAGATGATCTGATCGTTGTGTGAGGAGAGAAAAGATAAAAGATATAGCAGATTTAAATCGAGAATAAGCATAGATTAGAATTGGAGATGTTCTCTTACGGAAACAACTGGGAGAGACTACAACTTTAAATACGTATTCGGACCCGTTCCTTCTAGAAGACTCGGGATGAGTCTAGGAGTAAACAACGTCCCGTACAAAACATGCTCATACTCCTGTGTATACTGTCAGCTTGGGAGAACAATTAATCTGATCGCGGAGAGAAGAGTTTTCTTCGATCCGGAGGAGATTGTTAGAGAGGTAGCGAGAGCTCTAGCCAGTGGCAGGGCTGATTATGTGACATTCGTCCCAGACGGCGAGCCTACTCTTGATATCAATCTGGGGAGAGAGATTGTGGGTGTGAAAGAGCTGGTCTCAGTGCCCGTGGCTGTTTTAACCAATTCTTCTCTTCTCTTCCTCGAAGATGTCAGAGCAGATTTGAGCAATGCAGATCTGGTTTCTCTGAAAGTTGATACTGTTGACGAGTCGCTGTGGAAGAGATTGAACAGACCTCATCCCAAGCTCAAGCTATCTAGAGTTCTCGAAGGGATCGAAGTTTTCTCACGCGAGTTCAGCGGAAAGATAATAACAGAGACTATGATCGTCGAGAATCTCAACTCAAGTGTTGACGTGCTAGAGTCTGTAGCTGAGTTTATTAGAGAGAGTGTGAAGCCTGAGAAAGCATATCTGTCAATACCAATAAGACCTCCGGCCGAGCCTTTCGTCAGAGCACCTCCCGCAGAGAAGCTGGTCGAGGCTTTCGAACTATTCGCTCGCAAGATAGGGAGAGACAGAGTCGAGCTTCTCAACATGCCTGAACCTCCACACTTCCACCCTAGCGGAGATCCTGCTAGCTGGCTTCTGAGAGTAGTTTCTGTCCACCCAATGAGACTCGACTACGCTTTAGACTCTCTGAGAGAAAAGTCAGAAGATCCGGAGGCGATTATAAGAGATCTAGAGAGTAGAGGAGAGATCAGATTAGTCGAGTATGAGGGAAAGCTCTTTATCATCAGAAATTACAAGACTCGAGAGAAGAGAGCTTAAGAGAGATCATCTTTTTTCCTCGTACTCGTAGAGTCTACGCGACTCGAAGATCTGAATATCCTCATCTAACGAATCCACAGGCTCGACAAGACTAGCGGTAGGAGTCTATAACCAGCGAGTTTAGGCTCAGAGTAAGGTTCTAGAACACCGGTAGATAAGATAGTGCTAAACGAGCTGAACATCA
>JBEULF010000066.1:0-9175 GCA_041287455.1 Sulfolobales archaeon | reverse complement strand
TAGATAAGATAGTGCTAAACGAGCTGAACATCATTATTAAGGTCTCTTCGCAAGACTAGTAGGGGTGTTTAAAAATTATTAGAGTTAGATCGAGTAGAGGTGGAGTGTTAGAAGTTGAGGGTTTTAGAGTTAGAGTCTTCGAAAAACTCACTCTACCACCCATCGATCACAGGCTTAGAGCTATTCGAGAGGCTGGTTGGAATACTTTTCTTCTAAAAGCAGAAGATGTTTTTCTCGACATGTTAACTGATAGCGGGGTTAACGCTATGAGCGATAGACAGCTGGCATCAATGTTCTCTGCTCAAGACGCTTATGCTGGTAGTAAGACTTTCTACGAGTTTGTCAGAGCTGTTGAAGAGGTGCTAGGCTTCAAATACGTCGTACCCGTGCACCAGGGGAGAGCTGCTGAGCATCTCATAGCTAGAGTCTTCGTGAGAGAGGGGAGTCTAGTTCCTACGAACTATCATTTCACAACAACAAAAGCACACATAGAACTGGCTGGAGGAGTGATGATCGAGATCCCTGTTAGAGAGGCTCTTGATAGGAGGAGTAGATATCCTTTCAAAGGAGACATAGATCTGGAGAGACTTGAAGAGATTCTTAGGAGAGATAGAGATAGAGTAGCTTTCGTAAGAATCGAAGCTATAGCCAATCTACTGGGGGGACAGCCTGTCTCTATGAAGAATATGAGAGAAGTGAGAGAACTCTGCGACAAGTATAACGTTCCTCTCGTTCTCGACGGCAGTATGATTGATTGGAACACGTATTTTATCAAAGAGAGAGAGCCGGGCTATGGGTCTAAGAAGCTGGAAGATATACTCAGAGAATTCGTTGGATACGCTGACATATTCTATATGAGCGCGAGAAAAGCACCTTCTGTGAGAGGAGGCTTCATAGCTACTAACAATAGAGATTACTACGAGAGAATAATAGTCCACGTCCCAGTATACGAGGGTTTTATAACGTACGGAGGAATGTCTATCAGAGAGATCGCCGCGCTAGCCGTGGGTCTCAGAGAGATGGTTGATGAGAGTCTGATAGGCTCGGAGCTCAAGTTGATAGAGTATGTTGTAGAAGAGCTCAACAGACTTGGAGTGCCAGTCATACTACCGCCCGGAGGACTGGGAGTTCATATAGACGCGCTAGAGTTCCTATCGCACGTGCCCAGAGAAGCCTACCCAGCAGGTTCTCTCGCAGCAGCTCTATACCTAGCTTCAGGAGTGAGGTCTATGGAGAGAGGTGCTATGTCTATGGATAGAGACAAGAGTGGGAGAGAGATCTTCCCAGACCTAGAGCTGGTCAGAATAGCGTTTCCAAGGAGAACCTATCTAAGATCTCACGCAGACTATGTGATAGACAGAGTCTCGTGGCTCTACGAACACAGAGACTTGATAAAAGGTTTGAAATGGGTCTACGAGCCGCCGATACTGAGATTCTTCTTAGGAAGACTAGAAGACATAGAGGGCTGGGGAGAGAGACTGGTAGAGACTTACAAGAGAGAGCTTGGAGAATACTGAGTCAGAGAACATTTCAGAGCCGTCGTCCACTAATCATCTCTCATAATTGGAGTCACTCATCATCTGAGAATAAATTCGATTTAAAAGATTAAAAATACGACGAATACAACTATATAGATCTATTGCTTATTCTCAAGACATAGAGAGACAGATATACGTTAGCCTAGTGAGAGCTTCTCGAGAGATGATACTCAGCTTAACAACCTCATACTCACAACAATACTCTCTGACGCTTCAACAAATCTTCTCTTGAACGCATAGAATGTTCATATGAAGACCTCTTCTAATATAGACTCTATCAATTCAGAGAAGATCGTGTTCAGTGTAGATCTCTGTTATAATAGATCTTTATTATATCTGAAGACCGCTCTCCGAGAGGATGAAGAGAAGAAAGACCTGAGAGCTCGCGAAAACTTTCTTATATCGTCTCAAGAGTACTTATTCTCTGATAAAGCTTTCACACTATGATAATTTTTCAAGAGGTTATATGAATTTTTTTCATGATCTATCTTTGGAGTTATCATAATTTTTTGCATACTACAAAAAAATATTCTCAATAACATTTAAAGGGGGTTATTGCTCAGTATATAGCAGGCTGAGAAAATGAAAGTCGTACTAGCCTACTCGGGGGGTCTAGATACTTCTACGATACTTGTGTTGCTGAGAAAGAAGTACGATGCTGAAGTCATTACTGTGACAGTAGATGTGGGTCAAGAGAGTGAGCTTGTAGGAGTTGAGAATAGAGCTTACGAGCTTGGTGCTTCTAAGCATTATACTATTGATGCTAAGAGAGAATTTGTAGAAGACTACATATTCAGAGCTGTGAAAGCTAACGCTCTCTACGAAGGTAAGTATCCTCTCGGAACAGCTCTGGCAAGACCACTCATAGCTAAGAAAGTTGCTGAAGTGGCTGTCAAGGAGAAGGCTGACGCTGTTGCTCATGGGTGTACGGGGAAAGGTAATGATCAGGTGAGATTTGATCTTACGTTAAAAGCTTATCTAGAGCCTGACATAAAGATCATGGCACCTGTGAGAGAGCTGAGATTGACAAGAGCTAAGAGTATTGAGATTCTTACTAGCTACGGCTATAAAGTTCCAGAGGTTCATAAGAAGTATAGTGTAGATGAGAATCTGTGGTCTAGGAGTATTGAGGGAGGAGAGATTGATAACGCTATGACAGAGCCTCCTGAAGAGGCTTTTGAGTGGACTGTGTCTCCAGATAAAGCTCCAGACACTCCTCTATATCTAGATATTGAGTTTGAAGAAGGTGTGCCTCGAAAGATCAATGGTGAGAAGATAGATCCTGTTAACATGATAAAAAATCTTAACAGACTGATAGGTTTACACGGGTTTGGCAGAGTAGATCTTATTGAGAGTAGAGTTGTGGGATTGAAGAGTAGAGAAGTGTACGAAGCTCCTGCCGCGTTGACACTTATAGAAGCTCATCAAGATCTCGAGAGGATGGTGTTAACGCCGAGAGAACTTAGAGTCAAGAGATATATAGACGAGCTCTGGACCGATCTAGTGTATCAGGGTCTGTGGATAGATCCTTTGAAAGAACATTTAGAGAAGATGATAGACTCTGTGAACAAGTACGTGACAGGAGTTGTGAGAGTAAAGATCTATAAGGGTGGTTTGAGAATTGTTGGTAGAGATAGTATCTACTCTCTCTACTCACAAGAAGTCATAGACTATAACAGAGGGTGGTACCCCTCAGACGAAGAGGCGAGAGGTTTTATAAATATACACGGCTTCTACTCTCTCACAGCGCGTTATGTAAGGTCTAAACAATGACTCTAAGATACAGATCCTTCATCGGCGAGTCAAGAGATTTCATAGAGAGATTCATCTCGAGTATTAGAGAAGATAGAGAGCTGGCAAGACACGCTGCAGCAGTAATGCTGGCACATGTGAAGAGTCTAGACTCTCTAGGACTAATACCTCGAGAGAGTTTCAATAGAGTGGCTGAGATACTTAAGAGAGTAGTTAAGTCAGAAGGTGAGGATCTGTATAAATGGATCGAGGAGAACAATCTACAGTTTGAAGATGTTTTTGAAGCTCTTGAGGCTTATCTATATAGAGAGACAGGTGAACACGCTGGATACATTGCTCTGGGGAGGAGTAGAAATGATCATGTTGCGACCACGTTGAGACTTGTGGCGAGAGATTATTTGATAGAGATACTATCAAGACTGCTAGAACTTAGAGAGAACCTGATAAGAAAATCACTCGAGTACAGAGACACTCTATTCTTATTCTTCACACATCAACAATTAGCACAGTGTGGAAGTGCGGCGCAGTATTTCATCTCGTATTCTCATACTATGAGTGTACTATCAGATCTTTTCTTCAGATCACTAGATCTCTTGAACGAGAATCCTCTGGGTTCGGGAGCGGCTGCGGGGTCTCTGATAGATCTTGATAGAGAGCTTATAGCGAGAAATCTATGTCTCAACAACGCTGTGATCCCTCCATACTATGCTACGGGCTCTAGACTCTTTCTCATATATCTCTTATCACTCATAACTCTACTCTTAGCGGAGCTCAGTAGATTTGCGGAGGATATGATATTTATCAACAGTTTAACACCAGAGAGTCTGAGACCTTCTGAAGAGCATATTGCTACTAGTAGTATTATGCCTCACAAGAGGAATCTTGTGACAATGGAGCTTGTGAGAGCTAAGTCGTCAAAGATCATAGGTTTCTTAGCAGGAGCACTATCTACATACAGCTCGATACCATACGGCTACAATCTGGATCTTCAAGAGCTTAATAGATTATTCATTGATTCTGTGAGAGAAGCTATAGAGATTATCAAAATAATAAGCGACTTCATACATAGTCTACGTATTGATAGAGAAGCCGTGGAGAGATTCATAGATAGAAAGCCTTGTTGGAGTAGTGAAGTAGTAGAGTATATATCTCTAAGAGATAAGAAACCAGCGCGAGAGATCTACTTCTATGTCGCGAGAATCATAGGTGATCTTGCGAGTAGTGAGAGTCACGCTACGTTAGATAAGATTCTTTCGAGCACAGATCTGAACACTCTGATCAAGAGTAAGCCTGTAGAGAGATACATAGAGAGACTCTTAGAAGAACATAAGAGCTGTCTAGAGAGAGATAAGACACGTTTGGAGAGTGTTATAGAGAGAGTTAATAATTGTTTTAAAGAGCTTATAAGCTGACTGATGAGGTGGTAAGATTCTTAAGCACGCTCTCGTTGACACACTTAAAATGTAAAACAAATATGAGAGCAAGACTACTACTAGCAGATGGTACCAGGGTAGAGGGTTGCGGCTTTGGATATCCTACTGTTAGAGTAGGAGAGATTGTATTCTCAACTAGTATGACAGGCTATGTAGAGGCGCTGACAGACCCTAGCTACGCCGGCCAGATCTTGATATGGACTCACCCAATGGTAGGGTGCTACGGCGTTCCATCATATCAACATAGTTTTTGTGGAGTTCCTCTCAACTACGAGTCTGACAAGATTCATGTTGAGAGTTTCATAGTCTCAGAACTCCCACCATCTAACCATTATCTGAGTATATACGATCTCGATGAGTGGCTTAGAAGAAGTGGTGTGCCGGGCATGTATAGAGTTGATACGAGAGCACTTGTTAAGAAGATAAGAGAGCATGGAGTTATGATGTCTGTGATAGCTGTGTATAGAGATGATGAGGAGATCTCTTGGGAGGATCTTGAGAAAGTGTTGAAGAGATCTGAGAAGTATGATTCTATAGATTTCACGAGAAGAGTGTCGCCAGATAGAGTGATAGTTCACGAACCAGAGCATAGACCTGTAGCGTCAGTAGCTCTCTTAGACTGTGGTGTTAAGTATGGTATTCTGAGACAGCTCTTGAGACAAGGATTTCGAGTGATTAGATTCCCATGCTGGTCTAGAGCTGACGAGCTTATTGAGAGTGGTGATGGTATTGTTCTAAGCAATGGGCCTGGAAACCCGGCGCTTATGAAAACTCAGATCGAGACTATAAGAGAGATCGCTTATTCTGAGAAGCCTGTGCTAGGCGTATGCCTGGGCATGCAACTACTATCTCTCTCGCTGGGTGCGAGAACATACAAACTCAGATACGGGCATAGAGGGCCGAACAAAGGAGTCATAGATCTCCTCACTAAGAGAAGTTATGTGACCACGCAGAATCACGGCTATGCTGTGGATGAGAGTAGTCTCGAAGAGACAGAGCTCATACTATGGTTCAAGAATATCGACGATGGATCTGTGGAGGGTGTGATACATAAGAACAAGCCTATTATAGCAACACAATTCCACCCTGAGGGAAGTCCCGGTCCTCATGACACTACGTGGGTTTTCGAATACTTCAAGAGACTGGTGAACGGTTTTGGAAAGAGTTGAAAAAGTTCTCATAGTAGGCTCTGGAGCTATAAAGATCGGTGAGGCAGCGGAGTTTGACTATAGCGGGAACCAAGCTTTGAAAGCTGTGAAAGAAGAGGGTATAAAAACTATACTGGTGAACCCGAATATAGCCACGATTCAGACTAGCTATAGATTCGCGGACAGAGTGTATCTACTACCACTAAAGACAGAGTTTATTGAGAGAATCATAGAGATAGAGAGACCTGATGGAATAATGATAGGGTTTGGAGGTCAGACAGCTCTCAGCATTGGAGTGAATCTGTATGACAGAGGGGTTCTCGACAAGTACGGTGTTAAAGTACTAGGAACACCTATCGAGGGTATTAGAAGAGCTCTCTCAAGATCTCTGTTTAGAGAGACAATGATCAGAAACAGAATCTCTGTGCCACCTAGTAAGGCTGCTAGGTCTATTGACGAGGCTCTGAGTTCAGCTGATGAGATAGGTTTTCCAGTTATGATCAGAGTTAGTTTCAATCTCGGAGGAGCTGGAAGTTTTGTTGCTTGGGACAGAGGTCAGCTTGAGAGAAGATTAAGAGCTGCTTTCGCACAGTCGGAGATTAGAGAAGTCTTAGTGGAGAAGTATCTTCACCACTGGAAGGAGATAGAGTTTGAGATTGTCAGAGACGCCTATGACAATGTCGTGGCAGTAGCATGTCTCGAGAACCTGGATCCTATGGGTGTTCACACAGGAGAATCAGTGGTAGCGGCTCCTTGTCAGACTCTCACAGACTACGAGTATCAGATCTCACGAAATCTATCTATAGAGACTGAGAGAGCTATAATGCTGATCGGTGAGGGAAATGTTCAGATAGCGCTGAATCCTAATAATAGTGATGAGGCTTATGTTATAGAGACTAACCCCAGAATGTCTCGTAGTAGTGCTCTTGCTAGCAAAGCCACAGGCTACCCGCTAGCCTATATAGCTGCTAAGCTGGCACTGGGCTATAGACTCTACGAAGTCTTGAATAGAGTCACAGGGAGAACTTCAGCTTGTTTCGAGCCTAGCTTAGACTATGTTGTTATAAAGATCCCTAGATGGGATCTCGAGAAGTTTGATTTCGTAGAGAAGTCTCTAGGGACTGAGATGAAGAGTGTTGGAGAAGTAATGGCTATCGGGAGAACTTTTCTAGAAGCACTACAAAAAGCTATCAGAATGCTAGACATAGGCGAGCCGGGGCTTGTGGGAGGTTCTATCTATGAGGATGACACTATATCTCCGGATCAAGTCTTGGATAAGCTGAGAAAGAGAGAGCCTTACTGGCCTATATGGGTTGCCAAAGCTTTTAAGCAAGGCATTGATGTCGACAAGATCTACGAGATTACTGGGGTGGACAAGCACTTTTTAAAACAGATAAGAGAAGTTGTAGAGTTCTACGAGAGTGTCAAGAGACAGAGACACACAGATCAAGACTTAGTTCAAGTTATAGCTGAGGCTAAGAGACTTGGCTTCAGCGATGAGCAGCTCTCGAGAGCTTTGAGATTGAGTAGTGATGAGATTAGAAGAATCAGAGAAGAGCATAACATAAGACCGGTTATAAAACAAATCGATACTCTAGCCGCTGAGTGGCCTGCAGAGACTAACTATCTCTATCTAACATACAACGGCTGGGAGCACGATGTGTCGTTTGACTCTCAGAAGCCTAAGATAGTGGTTTTGGGAGCGGGGGGTTTTAGAATTGGTGTTAGTGTTGAGTTTGATTGGAGTGTTGTCACCTTCGCTGATGAAGCTAGAAAACTAGGCTACGAAGTGATCGTGATCAATTATAATCCTGAGACTGTCTCAACCGACTGGGACATGAATGATAAATTATACTTCGACGAGATAGATCTAGAGAGAGTTCTCGACATCTATAGCTATGAGAAGCCCGTGGGAGTTGTAGCATTTCTAGGAGGACAGATCTCGAATAACATAGCGTGGGAGCTTGAGAGGAGAGGTGTTGTATTGTTAGGAAGCTCGGGGCTCAGTGTTCATAGAGCTGAGAATAGAGTTTTATTTAGTAAACTCTTAGACGAGCTAGGGATCAAACAACCCCCCTGGTTCGAGGCGGCGAGTATTAGTGATGTGATAAGATTCGCCGAGGACATCGGCTATCCTGTTCTCGTGAGACCTAGCTATGTTCTCAGCGGCTCTGCAATGAATATCGCGTGGAGTAGAGATGAGCTTGTGAGATATTTGACAAAAGCTACGAAAGTCTCGCCTAGACACCCTGTCGTGGTGTCAAAATTCATAGATAATGCGATAGAGTTCGAGATAGATGCTGTAGGAGATAGCGAGAGTGTCGTGGGAGTAGTGCTGGAACATATTGAGTACGCTGGTGTTCATAGTGGTGATGCGACGATGACTATACCTCACAGAAGTCTCTCTGACAGTGTTGTGAGAAGAGCTTGTGAGATTGCTATGAGACTAAACAGCGCGTTAGAGATTAGAGGACCTTTCAATCTGCAGATGCTCTATAGAGATGGAGAGGTGTATGTGATAGAGCTTAATCTCAGAGCAAGCAGATCAATGCCTTTCGCGAGCAAGACAACAGGTTATAATCTTATGAAAGCCGCTGTACAAGCCTCGCTGAGAGGTGTGATAGAAGATATAGTTGAGAGAGGGAGATTCAATCTACTCTCGCCTAGGTGGTACGGGGTAAAGTCGCCACAATTCTCATGGGCTAGACTCAGAGGTGCCTACCCGTTTCTGGGACCTGAGATGAGAAGTGTTGGCGAGGTAGCTGTTCTGAATAGAGTTTACGAGAAGGCGCTGATATACAGCTGGCTCTCAGTCTCAGGAAACAGACTGCCTTCTAGAGATGGTGAGATACTCATCTACTCGCCGGTGGAGCTGGGGAGAGAGGAGCTCTCAGAGACAGCAGAGATCCTGGGTAAGGCTGGGTTTAATATTATCACAATTAACGGTATGGAGGTTGAGGGTATACGCAGAGTAGTGAGTGTTGAAGAAGTTAGAGATCTGATGAACCAGGGTAGAGTGGGGCTAGTTATAACCACAGGGTATGCTCCGGAGAGAGACTATGTTGTGAGAAGACATGCAGCAGATCTAGTGATACCAATGATCTTAAACCACAGATTAGGTCTCGAGATAGCTAGGTCTCTGAGATATGTTATTGAGAATTATCTAGAGAGAGATGATATAAGAGATATGAAAGAGTTTTGGCAAGATTATAAGAGCATTACCAGGATCATGTGATAAAGAGTCATCACTTAGAGACGTAAATCACATATACTCTGAGTCTCTAATATCTCTGGATAGGTGTTG
>JBEULF010000065.1:17813-74418 GCA_041287455.1 Sulfolobales archaeon | reverse complement strand
AAACATCTCTACCCACCCCGCCATGATAGCGAGGCTTTCAATTGTAAAGGTCTGTAACTGATTTTCAACACGAGATATAGACACGTTAAAACAAATAGAGGACATATGTTAGGAGACCTTGACGAGTTTCTATTCGAAAAGACTTATATAAGGTTTAGAATTATTAAATCTAGGTGAGCTTTCATTTGTGCTGAGAATCTACAATACACTTACAAAGAGAATTGAAGAGTTTAAGAGTAGTAGTAACATTGTGAAGGCCTATTTCTGCGGACCCACACCATACGATCACACGCATCTAGGTCACGCAAGATCCTATGTAGCATTTGATTTTCTGAAGAGACATATAATGTCTAAAGGTTATAACTTTATTCATGTTCAGAACATAACTGATATAGATGATAAGATTATCAAGAGATCTCGCGAAGAAGGAAGAGACTGGCGTGAGTTAACAGAGTATTATATCAGGGAATACATAGATCTCATGAGTAAGCTTGATATCAACATAGATCTCCATCCGAGAGTAACAGATCATATCAAAGACATAATAGACTTTATACAAGTACTAATAGACAAAGGCCACGCCTACGTAGCGCCGAGCGGCTCTGTATACTTCGATGTGACAACTTACGGCGACTATGGGAGATTGAGCGGTAGGAGGCTACAAGAAGAGTGGCGTCAAGAGGAAGAGTTTTTGAGAGAGAAGAAGAACCCATTCGACTTCGCACTATGGAAAGCAGCTAAACCAGGAGAGCCTTACTGGGAGTCTCCCTGGGGGAGAGGGAGACCTGGGTGGCATATAGAGTGCAGTGTTATGAGTTCGAAGTATCTAGGATCTGAGATAGACATCCACGGCGGAGGTCAAGATCTCATATTTCCTCATCACGAGAATGAGAGAGCTCAGAGTGAGAGTTATTTCGGTAAGCCTAATTGGGTTAGATACTGGGTTCACATAGGCTATCTAACCATATCAGGAGAGAAGATGAGTAAGAGTCTAGGGAATATCATCTTGTTAAAAGACGCTATATCTAGATGGAGTCCGCAAGTCATAAGACTCTGGATCTTCTCAGCTCACTATAGAAAACCATTAGACTATAAAGAGGAGGCGCTTGAACAAGCTTCAAATATGTATAGAAAGATCAAAAATTCGCATGAGATCTTAATGAGATTAATAGAGGAGAGACCGATAGAACACGGTTTAGGAGAGAAAGAGCTGCAAGTCTGGAGCGAGATAGATAATGTTTGGAACATGTATCAAGAGGCGTTAGACGAAGATCTCGACACACCTAGAGCAATTGTATATGTCAATAAGCTGATATCAATTATAAATAGCAATGTAATACCTTTGGATAAGAGTAGTCTAGCTCTGAAAGCCTTGAAGGTTTTAGAGAGAATGAATGATGTTCTCGGCATACTGCCAAGAAAGAGAGTAGAGTTCAGATCTGAAGATCTAGAGGATATGATCAGACTTATAGTTGAGGTTAGAAAGAGACTTAGAAAAAAGAAGATCTATGAGGAGGCTGACTGGATAAGAGAGGAGCTTGTGAAAAGAGGTATAAGACTCTTGGATAAGGGAGAGGAAACTATATGGATTAAAGAGCAAGCCTAAGAATCAGAGTTTATCTGATAGATTCCTCTAGCTCTCCTCTCTCGAGATATTTCTCAGATCTAGCTCTGACTTCAGATCGATCAAACGTCTCTCGATAGCGTATTCTAACACGTACCTATGATCTATCTCATCAAGTTTCACTTCATCTATTCTCGCACCTCTCTTCCTAGCCCATTCTAAGAAATCTTCTAACAAGCCAGCCTCTAAGATTCTCTCTAAGACTTCTACTTTATCTATATAGAGATTCTCCACCCGGAAATCTCTACCAGGATTCTTTTTACGCGATCTCATAGTTTCACTTCTCAAAAATAATACTATTGAGCATAGAAAATAAGTGTTAACGCTACATTACGTATAGCAAGCTAAGATACTTTCAGTACTAGTGTATCTAACACGTCAGGCACTATCACATCATAACTCTTGAGAATACTCTTAAGCTCTTTACTCTTGTTTAGAAACTCCGCAAACTCAGACACGACAGAAGCCTCGCCGTGGTTCAGTATTATCTTCTTAGGCTTTGGCTCCATGTATTTTAAGAACGAGACAAGCTGTTCTCTGTCGCTGTGACCTGAGAAGCCTTCAATACTATGAACCTCCATGGCTACTTTGACAACCTCGATCCTTTCATCTTCTGTCTGCATCATTATCTCTTTGACTCCATCTCTGATCTTTCTACCCAGAGTACCCTGAACCTGGTAATTAACAAATAATAGAGTGTTCCTCGGGTCTGGAGCTAGATACCTAAAGTATTCTACAACAGGGCCTCCGGTCATCATGCCGCTCGTGGCCATTATGATAGATGGTTCTTTTGACTCTATAATATCAATTCTAGCATTTCTATCATCTACTCTCTTGAAAGTGTCGTAGGTAAATGGATTCTCACCTGATTTAAATAACTGAAACGTCTCTCTCGCTAATAGCTCTGGGTAAGCCATGTATATAGATGTGACCTCGTCGATCATACCCTCTATGTACACAGGTATCTCTGGGAGTAGTTTCTTGATGAAAGCCTCTCTCAATACTAACATTATCTCTTGCGCTCTGCCAACGCTTAGAGTTGGTATGAGCACCTTACCCCTTCTCTCGACAGTCTTTTTGATCACGTCTATTAGTCTATCCTCAGCCTCTTTTCTAGACGGTAGAACTGTCGTGCCATATGTGCTCTCAAGGATCAGCGCGTCTACTCTTGGGAACTGATCGTCTGCCTTCTCTAATAGTCTAGTCTTCTGATACTTCATATCTCCTGTGTATAGTATGTTATAGAAGCCATTTCCTATGTGAAGATGAACCATTGCAGAACCTAATATGTGCCCAGCGTTATAGAATGTTAGTTTTATATCAGGTGTTATATCAGTTGTCTCTCCATACTTTAGTGGTATTGTGTGTAGTATCATCTGTTGAACCTCCTTATGCGTATATGGCGCTGTCCTCCCCTCTCTTCTCGAGAGATCCAGGAAATCTAGTTGTAGCAACGTCATCAGATCTCGAGTGGCTTCTGTAGTGTACACAGGACCTCTATACCCGAATTTAAATAGTAGCGGTACTAAGCCGCAGTGATCTATGTGAGCGTGGCTAATAATAACAGCATCTATATCCTCAGGACTTATATCTACAGCATCTAATCTAGGGTATGAGTTAGGTGGCTTAGATACGCCGGGGTTGAGACCGAAGTCTATCAGAACTTTACTCTCTGCTGTCTCAACAAGTATAGAGGATCTTCCTACTTCTTTAAATCCTCCTAAAGCTGTTATTCTAACAAACTTACTACCTATAACTGAGCCTCTATGAATACTCTCTCCAACAGATCTTAGTACTTTGATTCTATATTCACTTTGTTGCAACATGTAATTTATGATTCCTTCTAATAGTCTAGACTCCTGAGGAATCTTTCTAACAACCTTAGGTCTCCAACCCGTCTCTACTAGTATCTGTTTGAGAGTCTTACCCTCATCACCTATAACAAGACCTGGCTTAGCAGCCTTGATCACGACCTCACCTAGCACTTCATCGAAGATTATATCTTTCTCAGAGACGCCGGCCTCAGGATCTAACATACTGAGTATCAGCTTCTTAGCCTCTTTCGGATCTCTTCTTGCACTCTCATCTACTTTAATAATGATTCTCTTCCTAATAGTCTTAGCTATGTTTTTTATGAAGCTAGTATCTGATACTATAAAGTTCGGGTTCTTAACATAGATGACTATGTAAGGTCCTTCGAACTCTACTCTCTTTATACCAGCTTCTGAAGGTACGCTACTTGCGATCACTTTTCGTATGTTCTCTAGCACTTTATCTCTCATCTCACTTAACACCGCAAATAACCATGAGACGCTAGGTATCTGTGAGATTAGGTGATTTCAAAATAAAATTATCTTATGGGGAAATAAAAAGTTTTAACACCTGAAGATGTTATCGCCACAATATCGATGCCCTCTCCAGTGAACACGTCTCTCTTAATAGCCGATGAAACAGCATCTCTGGCTAGCTCTACAGCTTTGTCTAAGCTTAGATCCTCTGAATAACCATTCTCAAGGACTCCTATGGCTATAGGACTCCCACTACCCGTTGCGATAAACCTCTCTTCTGTCATATCTCCAAATACGTTTATTTGAAACAGTCTAGGTCTATCATCTATCCCTCCTAGTAATAGCTGCACTATGTAGGGGAAGTACTTGCTCTCGTTTAGTATGAGAGCGAGCAGACTCGCCATGGCTCTGATACTCATTCTCCTCCCTGTCCTAACGTAGTACAATCGATCTTCAGTTCTTAGATAATTAGCTAGTATCTGAGCGTCTGCTACTAGTCCTGAGATCGTGAGAGCGCTTCTCTCGTTTATTAATTCGATTTTTCTCACATTTCTATGAGCTACATATGTTCCAGCTGAAGCTCTCTTATCAGCTGCTAGAACAACAAAATCTTTGCCTATCAATCCTACTGTTGTAGTCCCTTTTAAAGCTCTCTCTATGCTCTCGTAGCTAAACTCGTTTTTGTCTCTCATGGAAAGACGCATTTTTATACTCCTCTCTAACTATCCTAAGATAAAGTATTTTAAAGTACTAAAAATTTATCTTACTCGAACATTTATAGGTGATATTGTGAATAATGCTAATGTTCATCAGATAGATCTTCCTAAGAGAATTATTATAGGAGACGGGGTTAGATCTGATCTTCCTAAGCATTTGAGAGAACTAAACCTAACGGGTACCCTGATCATTATAACAGGAGAGAACGTAACCAGATCTATAGGGAGAGAGCTTTCAGACATTTTAAGATCTGGTGGATATGAGGTTCAGATGTATGCTACTCGTGAGGCTACAATAGACTCTGTTAACAGATTAATAGAGGAGATATTGAGAGATAATCTAAGAGCTAGCGGTGTTCTAGGCGTGGGTGGAGGAAAGGCTGTCGACACAGCCAAGTATCTGGCCTGGAAGCTTAACATACCATTTGTATCAGTCCCTACGAGTCCTTCTCACGATGGCATAACATCACCGTTCGCCTCTCTGAGAGGTTTACAAGTAATAGTCTCTGTTAAAACCGCCACACCAATTATGATCCTAGCTGATATGGATTATATCTCGAAGGCCCCCAAAAAATTTCTCTTAGCTGGTGTAGGGGATCTGATAGGTAAATTCACGGCTATTTTAGACTGGAGATTAGCACACAACTTGTTGGGTGAGTACTACGCAGAGTATGCCGCTTCACTAGCTCTACACAGTGCTAAGCACGTAATGTCGTTTTGGGAGAAGATCATGCATGGAAGTAGAGAAGGCTATAGAACCGTTATAGAGGGCTTGATCAGTAGTGGCGTTGCTATGTGTATAGCAGGTTCTACCAGACCTGCAAGCGGGTCAGAGCATCTATTCAGCCACGCACTTGATAAAGTAGCAAACTACCCAGCTCTTCATGGAGAGCAGGTTGGCGTGGGGACTATCATGATGGCTTATCTCCATAATAAGAATTGGCGTAGAATAAAAAGATTCCTAGAGATGATAGGCGCGCCTACAACTGCTAAAAATCTCGGAGTGCCTGAGGAGAAGGTCATTGAAGCTCTGACTATAGCACACAAGATCAGACCTGATAGATACACTATATTAGGTAGAGAGGGTCTCTCGTGGAGAGCAGCTGAGAATCTCGCGAGAGTTACCGGTGTCATCTCTTAGACGAGCAGGTTTATAAGATACTCATAGTTAATCTATAGTAGGTATCCAGATGGTTACTGTGAGAGATGTACCTTCAGACTTGCTGATCAAAGCTCTAGCCGAGAGATTGAAGAGAGATTTTGGCGAGATAATATCACCACCCTACTGGGCTAGCTTTGTTAAAACAGGAATCTCAAAAGAAAAGCCTCCTCAAGACCCTGACTGGTGGTATGTGAGGGCAGCGTCTATACTAAGAAAACTCTATCTCTCGGGAGAGCCTTTGGGTATAGAGACTTTTCGAGTTATATATGGCGGTCTTAAGAGAAGAGGAAGTGCCCCACCTCACTTTCGTAAGAGTAGTGGTGCTATAGTTAGAAATATCCTTAAGCAGCTGGAGAGAGCTGGGCTGGTGAGAAAGATCCCTGGTAGAGGTAGAGTTCTTAGTAGTAGAGGCAGATCTTACCTAGATAACATTGCTTATAGAGTGTTTACTGAATTAGCTTCTCAAAAGCCAGAGCTTAATAAGTATCTAACGAAATAATATATACTTAGGGGGTTCTTCAGAGAATGAGTTATGAAGAGACAGAGACATATGATGAAGAATTAGAGATGTTGAAGAGAAGAAAATTAGAAGAGATCTATAGAAGAAGAGAGTTGGAGAAAGCTGAGAGAGAAAGAAGGTTAAGAGAGGAGGCTATTAAGAAAGAACTTCTCAGAAGAATCCTAACGCCTGAGGCTAGAGAGAGACTGGCTAATCTGAAACTCGTTAAGCCCGAGCTTGTGTCCGCGCTAGAAGATCAGTTGATAACTCTTGCTCAGAGTGGTAGAATAAAAGTACCTATAACAGATGAAGAGTTAAAAGAGATCTTATCGCAGATAGATGAGAGAACTAGAAGAGATATTAGAATAACTATAAAAGAGAAGTAGGGTGCTTGTGAGATGGCTAGAGTTAAGGCTCTCGCTAAGAAACTGAGATTGATAAAGAGAGAGAAAAGCAACTCGCCCATCCCTGTTTGGGTCGTGGCTAAGACTCTGAGAAAAGTCAAATATAGACCTCGTATGAGACATTGGAGAAGAAGTAAATTAGATGATGTATAAGGTGAGAGTGTTGAAAGAGAAGAGTGAGGCAGTATATGTGATACCTCTTAAGAGAGTTTATTGGGGTGGTAGTAGGAGGAGTAGAGGTAGAAGAGCTGTTAGGATTATACGAGAGTTTATAAAGAGACATTTTAAAGCAACAAGAGTCATACTGGATGAGAGTATAAATGAGTATATTTATTCGAGAAAGATAGAGAAGCCTCCTAGAAGAGTTATGGTGAAAGTATTTAAGATAGACGAGGGGATTTATAAAGCGGTTCTAGCCTCTGAGGCTGTTAAGGGTTGAGTAATGAGTCTATCTGAGGTTTTTCAGATAGAGAAAGCCTCTTACTTTAGGAATCCTAACATAGGAGTGTATATATATGCCAATAATAAGATCGCCATTATACCTCCTGGAACAGATCCAGATCTAAAAGAGCTTTTGCGCGAGGTTTTAAGAGTAGAGAAGATTATAGAGACCAAGATCTCAGATCTATCTTTAATAGGTGTAATGATTAGTGGAAATGATCGAGGATTAATTCTTCCAAAGACTATTAGAGAAGAAGAGTTGAGAGTGATAAGAGAGAGTTTTGATGGAAACATAGAGATCCTCAGAATCAACGCTAATGCTATAGGCAATCTAATAGTAGCTAACTCTAGAGGAGCTTTAGTTTATAAAGATGCAGATAGCGAGGTGATCAAGGTAGTTAAAAACGTTCTAGAAGTAGAGATCGTGGAGAGAGGAGAGCTGGCTAACATACCCACAGTAGGATCTATAGTAGTCGTGACTAACAGAGGTGGAGTTGTTCATCCCGATGTCTCTAGGAGAGAGATTGAGAGACTGTCAGAAATATTCGGAGTTCCTTTTGATAATGCTACAGTTAATTTTGGCATATCATTTGTCAGATCTGGCCTTGTGGCTAATGACAAGGGTGCTCTCGTAGGATCTAATACCACGGGACCAGAAATCTTAAGAATTTCGAAAATTCTAGGTATTAAGGGGTTAAGTTAATGAATGAGATCAAGATCTATAGGATCAGAGGACTAGCACTATTTTCACATGACAAGTATCCTGAGTGGAGGAAATTTGAGATAGAAGTAAGAGCCTTAAAACCCGAACACGCGGTAGAGATAGTGTACTCGATGCTGGGTAGCAGACATAAGATTAAGAGAAAGAATATTAAGATACTAGATGTGTCAGAGATCTCTGTTAATGAAGCTAGGAATAAGTTTATTAGAGAATTATCAGAGATCGAGGGTTTTGAAATTGTCAGATGAGAAGACTTCTCAGAGAGATCAGAGAATTGAAGCATTAGTCGCCGAGCTTGGGAGAGTAGAGGAGTATATAAAAGTACTACAACAAAATCTAGGTGTTATTCTTCAAGAGATAGAGGAAATAAGACTGGCGAGAGAAGCCTTAGAAGGTATAAAGACGTATCAGTCTCAAGAAGTTCTTATAGGAGTTGATAGAAGAGGCCATATCTATATCAAGGGATCTATAGTCTCGCGAGACGTAGTGTTGACACATATAGGAGGTGAATATCTAACTGAACTACCCGTTGATCAAGCCTTAAAGATCTTAGATGAGAAAGAAAGTGATCTGAGAAAAGCTTTGGAGTCGCTCACCCAAGAGATCAGTGAAGCGAGGCAAGTGTACGAGAGACTATATAACACTCTTAACACATTGATCGCTGAGAGGGGGAAAGAGAAAAAGAGTTAATATAGTTTATATCTGAACTAAGATATGATTAAGTATTCTAGTCAGCACTATTATTCTATTTAAAATCCCATAATAATTATTGATATCGGGTGGTAACTTATTCTTGGTAGAGATGTTTTTATAGTTGATATCCTGAGAACCCCCTTCACAAGATTTAGTAGGAGAGAGCCTGAGAGAGATCCTTTCTATAATATAAGACCTGAAGAGCTGGCGGGAAGAGTTGTTAGAGCCTTAATCGACAGGAATAGTATAAAGCCAGAAGAAGTCGATGAAGTGTTAGTAGGATCAGCTCTTCAAGTGGGAGAACAGTGGTTATATGGCGGTAGACATGTAGTCTTCGCAGCTAAATTACCCTACACTATACCGGCTGCGGCTATTGATAGACAGTGCGCCTCTTCAGTGACAGCTGTGGTTTATGGAGCTCTAGAGATAGCTTCTGGAATAGCAGATGTTGTTATAGCTGGCGGTGTTGAGAAGATGTCTAAAGTGCCTATGTATGACAATCCTCATATAGACATTAATCCTAGATTCACGTCAGATCCTGAGTACGCCGAGTACGAGCTTTCGACAGGCTATATAATGGGTTTAACTGCTGAGAGGTTAGCAGAGGAGTCAGGTATTAAGAGAGAAGAGATGGATAGATGGTCTCTGAGGAGTCATCAGAGAGCTTGGAGAGCTTATCAGGAAGGTTATTTCAAGAGAGAGATTCTCCCGATAGAAGTATATGTTGGAGAGTCAAAACAGATCATAGAAATGGATCAGTCTATCAGACCTGATACAACGCTAGAAAAATTAGCACAACTACCACCAGCATTTAAACCTGGAGGAGTTATTACTGCAGGAAACTCCTCTCCACTTAACACAGGTTCTGCATTTGTCTTGCTAATGTCTAAAGAAGCGTTATCAAAATACTCTCTAGAACCACTCGCAAAGATCAGAAGTTTTGCATTCGCAGGCGTGCCACCGGCTGTGATGGGTAAGGGACCTGTACCAGCTTCTCGTAAGGCTTTGGAGAAAGCTGGATTAAGAGCTAGAGACATAGATCTATGGGAGATCAATGAGGCTTTCGCTGTAGTGACACTCTACGCAATAAGAGAACTGGGGTTAGAGGAGGATAGAGTGAATCTGAGAGGTGGAGCTATAGCGATAGGACATCCTCTAGGAGCTACAGGAGCCAGGATAATCGGCACATTGGCAAGACAACTTGTGATCGATAGTAAAGATCTGGGAGTAGCAACACTATGTGTAGGCGGAGGACAGGGAGCTGCTGTAGTGTTAGAGAGAGTATGAAAATTTACGAGTTTGATATAAAAAAAGATCTATTTTAATAATCTATTTACAACCTAACATTTTTAACCTCAGATTTCAGCATCATTAAATGGTGATAGAATGGTCTCCAAAGTATTTCTAGGAATTTACACAATCGTGTTAATAGTGGTAGGTTTGCTGATAGGCTTCTTTCTATATCCCATAATCACACCATCAATACCGGCAACTGCTCCTAAAGCTACTGTGACGATCGCTTCACCTTCTGTTGCTCAGATTACTACTGTGACCATGACTTCACCCGCTACTATAACCTTGCCAGCTACCGCTGAAGAGCTTAGAGTATTGTTCGTATATGTAGGACCTATAGGAGATCTGGGTTGGACGCATGCACACGATATGGGTAGAAGATATGTTGAAAGTCTTCTCCCGTGGGTTAAAACGAGGTATATGGAGAGCGTTGATCCTGCAAGAGCTTATGACGAGATTTCCACGCAGATAAGAACCTTTAAACCACAGATAGTTTTCACTACAAGCTACGACTTTATGGAAGCTACTGTTAGACTGGCTAAGACTTATAGAGACGTTATATTCTTCCACTGCTCAGGTGATCAAAGAGATATAAATCTAGGAACTTACTTCGCAGACCTATATCAAGCCTACTATATCAACGGGCTGATGGCCGGAGCTCTTACCAAGACTGGCAAGATAGGGTACGTGGCTGCTAAGCTGATACCAGAGGTTATAAGACATATAAACGCTTTCACAATAGGAGCCCAAGAGGTTGGTAGTCAGCTAGGGAAGAACATAACTGTCTATGTTATAGAGACTGGAGAGTGGTATAATCCAGACAAAGCTAGAGCCGCGGCCTCAGCGCTTGTGACTCAGTACGGAGTTGATGTTCTGGCTTTCACCGAGGATTCTTCTGCCGTAGTAGAATTTGCTGAGAGTCTCTATAAGCAGGGGAAGACTGTCTATGTTTTCGGCCACTACAGTCCTATGTATAAATATGGTCCTGACGTTGTTGTGTCAGGACAACTCGTTAATTGGGGTCCTATATATCTCGATATAATTATGAAGGTGAGAGCCGGAGTTTATAATACTACTAATCTGAAGAATGTTGACTATTGGTGGCTATTAGCCCAGGGCGCGGTCGAGGTAGGAGCTGATTTCGGAGTGTTCGTGAATCCAAAGTTTGTTGATACGCTCAAGAGCATATTTGTGATAGATAAAGTTGATGGGAAGAATAAGAGTGTATATGATCTAGCTGTAGAGAGATATAATGCCATGAGAGAGAGTAATGTTGGATTTGACCCATTCACAGGTCCTCTATATGATATTAATGGCAGACTCAGAGTTCCTGAAGGAGTTAGAATGAGATATCATGATATATGGTATATTGATTGGTATGTTAAAGGAGTCGCGGTGTTGGGTAGGGTGTAGAATTGAGGATAGCATTATATAAAATTAGTAAATTTTTTGATTCTTTTAAAGCTCTTGATAACGTATCTATTTTCATAGGAGATAGAGAGATAATCGGGTTGGTAGGCGAGAATGGGGCTGGGAAGACAACTCTCTTGAACATACTTTACGGTCTGTACAAGCCTACCTCAGGGATTATCGAGATCGATGGTGTCAGGTTTAAGTCTACGAGTCCTAAGATAGCTCGCGAGAAAAGCTTATTCTACGTGCAACAATTCCCTAGACTCGTAGAGACGATGAACGGTGTTGAGAACCTGGCTTTGATAAGCAAGCTCGGTTATAATGAAGCTAGAAGAACGTTAGAAGAGTACTCTAATAAATATGGTATTAGTGTTGATTATAGAAAAACAGTTGCTCAAATGACAATAGTAGAGAGACAAAAACTCTACACCCTAATAGCATTAAGCATGGATGCAAAGATTCTCTTGCTTGACGAGCCAAACACTCTGCTAACAACAGATCAGACTTTTAAAGATTTCCTTATAAAATTCTCTAGAGAAAAAGGATCTATAGTTATAAGCACTCATAAACTCAGAGTCATACTAGATCTAGCAGATAGACTGTATGTTATGAGAAGAGGTAGAGTTGTAGGTGAATTTAGAGAGAATATCAAGAATAGTTTCAATGAGATATTATATCTAATGTTTGGAGAGGATAAGAATACTCTAGAGCTAACGAATAGTGTAGCAAGAGATAAGAATCTCGAATCATCGTATCGAGAGGAGAGTCTAGACGAGAATATTCTAGATGTAGAGAGATTAGTTGTACGAGACGATTTCCAGCCTATAGACTTGAAAGTTAAGAAAAGAGAGGTTCTATCGATACTGACAATAGCTGGTAGAGGAGATAGAGAGTTATTTGAATTATTAGCAGGATTGTCTAGACCTAGGTCAGGAGTTATAAGATTTCGAGGAGTTGATATATCTAGAGAGAATACTTATAAGAGAGTTTTAAGAGGTATATTCTACGTACCCGATAATAGATTTGAGCTTTTATCCCCTAGATACAAGATTAGAGAAGTTATGAGTTTATGGAGAATAGCCTCTGATAAGAGTAAAAAATGTCTAGACATGCTAAGCGTCGTCTACAGAGATCTCGAGTCTAGAATCTCAGAGTTGTCTGGGGGAAATATAACTAGACTTATACTCTCTCTAATACTATGCAACAAACCTTCTCTCATTATAGCTCATAATATTTTTGGAGGACTAGATCTAGCAAGTTTTGAGAGAGCGGTAGAAACAATAAGAGATCTTAAGAGAGAGGGTTTATCATTTCTACTTATACTAAACGATCTTGAGGAGGCTCTGAGAGTTTCTGATAGAATAGCAGTACTTAATGAGAGAGGCTATAGAGAAGTAGATCTAAACTTAGCTCGAGCAGAGCCTTCAAAAATTTGGAGAGTGATCGTCTCTTGAGTATAGTGTATGTAAAGAGAAGAGTTAGAGAGCCTCCACTAATCAAGGTTATATTGATCCCTTTTATCGTTTACACTATACTTGTTTTCTCAGGCATCTTTTTGATACTATGCTTGGGAGGGTATGATCTGAGAGACATAGTGAGTATTTTTACCGATATCAATACTCTAGCTTCTTCCTCGGTGGTTAGATATATGGTGGTAATCTCGTTACTGTCCTTAGCTCTAGTGATTAACACAGCTGGAGGTTTCATGAATCTAGGTGCCGAAGGTCAGATAGCTATTGCGAGTCTAGGTATACTAATAGCTAGCGTGTATAATCTCGGCACACTCTCAGCCGTGTTCTTAGCGATGGTTTTTGCGTTAATATGGTCTCTAATACCTTATCTAATGAAAATATACTACGGAGGCAGTGATGTGCTTATTAGCTTTATTATGAATTTTATAGCTCTCTTCACAATGAATCATATAGTTTCAAATGTTTTTAGAGGTGATATAGCTAGACCTAGAAGTCCTCCTATCACTAACATAGATCTTCATTATATGTCAGGAGAAGGCTATGTAGCTTCTCTCCTAAACAGAATCTCGATAGAATCCATGATAGCCCTGGTAGTCTCGGTAATCTTTATATATATTCTGCTAACTAAGATGAGGATAGGATATTCTCTCAGAATGTTAGGATACTCGCCACGTACAGCATCTTTATCTGGTGTAAATATACCAGCCTATATGATTATTAATCTTATAATTAGCTCGATCCTTATATCTCTAGTATCTCTAGAACTCATAGTAGGTAGTGATAGAAGAGTTAACTATAACGAGTATGCTAGAATAGGTATAGGCTCTGTGAGTTTTGGCATAGGCTATTCAGCTCTTAGTATAGCTCTACTATCAGTAGGGCAAGTCTTTATAACGTTGATATACTCTTACATGTTTGCCGTAGGGTATATGATAGTCTTCTCGCTATATGGTTTCTATAGACTTATTCTAGGAACAGCTATAGTAGGATTATCTCTTCTCTCAGCTTTGATCTCTGAATTGATATTAAGATATGAGGTGAAATTTAATTGGTTTTCGAAATAATATTCCTCCAGATCCTAGCTATGTCTACTGTCTATATGCTTTCTCTTCTAGGAGAGATTATAGCTGAGAAGTCTGGAGTAGTCAATCTAAGTTTGGAAGGCTCTATAGCTCTAGGAGCTTCGACAGCGTATGCTATATCTGTGACAAGTGGCTCAACTCTACTGGCTCTACTAGGCGGAGGGCTTGCGGGAGTAATACCATCTCTAGCTCTAGCTATAGCCTCAGTCTATCTAGCTATGAATATGATAGCTTCAGGTCTTGCTATTTCTAGTATTTTTTCTGCTGTGTCAATCGTGATCGGTGATAGCGTGCCTAGAGTCTCTCAAGATAGACTTGTCGTCTCCTCTGAAATCTTCACTATAATACTTTTGTTTGTAATCTCTCTCCTACTAGTATCTATTGCTGAATTTATAGTGAGAGGAAAAATAGGACTTAAGATAAGATCCGCAGGTGAAGACCCTTATTCGGCGTATTCTCTAGGAATTAATATATGGAGGATCAGAAGCTTAACACTTATAATAGCTGGATTCTTAGGAGGGATTTCCGGAGCTCTTATGATACTCACGCCTATCATATCGATCATATGGAGAGAGGGTATAACTAGCGGAGTCGGCTTTATCATAGTAGCTATGACACCGTTAACTCTCTGGAGTACACCTCTAGCAATACCAGTATCAATCTTTCTAGGTAGTATATCTCAAGTCACTGTGTATCTCCAAACCTCAGGTTTGATAAAGATCTCGACTGAAATGTCTAACGCGATCCCATATATAGTGGCTTTGTCTCTCTACACGATCTTCAGAGTCGTGTTAACGAAGAGAAGAGTTAGACTAGGATTAGTTCCTAGAGCTCTAGGCAGAGAGATATTGTTAGAAGAGAGATACGAATAGTATTTAAGAACTGAATCTAATTATTATTTGAGTGATGAATGGTATTAACTATGAGTAGATGATTAAGACACCAGACGCTGAGTTTCTATGAGGTCTCTCTCTTTGCTCTCTTAACTCTCTCTTCTAATATAATCTCGTGATACAAGATCAAGCCTCTCACGGTGAGTATAAAACCTGCCAAAATCATCGCTAAGCTTAGTATTAATACGTGTAGCACAGCTATAAAACTTAGAAAAAAGCCTAGCAGAGTTAGAGAGAGGCCTGTTATAATGTATCTAACCCATCTCCTCATGTTCTAGTGCCTTTAAGTCTTGGTTCTGCATACATCTCTAAAGCTAATCCTAGGAATATGAATGTCATTGACGTGATGGTTATTAGAATCCCTGGTGGGAAGATCCACCACCAGTAAGTAATATATCCCTTAACTCTTGCATCGGCTAAAATACCTCCCCACGTAGGCAGTCCGTGAGATATGCCTAGCACTGCTAATCCTGCCTCAGCTATTATAGCGCTCGGAGTTGAGAGAACTAGACTAGCTATTATATATGGGGTTAGCTGAGGGAGTATGTGTTGAAACATTATTCTCCTGTTACCAGCACCTAGAGCTCTAGCCACTTCTACGTAAGGCTCGCTCTTGATTGAGAGAGTAAAAGATCTTATCACTATAGCTAGTCCAGGCCAGCCGAATATAACTAGTACTGCTAATATTATTGATAGAAGAGTCCATCCCTTAGCCACGGGATCTTGTATTTGAGTTATAAATTGAGACGCCTGAACACTGGTTGCTATGAGAACTAGTATAGGTAGAAGAGGTATGTTTCCTAAGACGTCAACTGTTCTCTGTATACTCTCATCAATAAGACCTCCATAATAACCGCTCACGATCCCAGCGATAACTCCTATAAGAGTTGATAATATCGCGACGCTGAGACCTATGGCGAGAGCTATTGGAAAGCCGTAGAGTAATCCCATAAACAGATCTCTACCAAGATAGTCTGTTCCCATTAATCCATAGCACGAGCCAAACACCACTAGATTGATCTCATCTGCTATTATACTAGGGGCTGAGTAGGCATTGACATATGTTATGTTTAGTCTAAATAGATAGTCTCCGGGAAGAGTCTTAGCTTCTATAACATTTCCTTCTGGAGACACATTTGTTACTTGCTTAAATATCAACTCCTGGAGCATACCACTTACACTTAGTCTATTTAACATCCAGCCTCTCTCCTCTAAATACTCGTTAATTATGTCTCTAGCCAGTTCTTCTACGCTCAATCTTAACTTGCTACTTGGTATTGTGGTTATGTTGGGTGTCACGGGAATTGTGTATGATATTAGAGTGTAAGTATAGTTATCAGGTCTCTTAACAGTCAATAGTATATTTACGTTTGTCGTGCTAGGAGGTATTTTGAGATTCTTTATAACAACTATGATATTTGAAGGGACTTTGCCAAGCCCTGAGGGCAGAGTGTAGAGATATGAGTAGGAAACTCTAACCCCTGTGGAAGTGCTCTCGACACTAGGAGTCTCTTGTGCAAGATTCTTTATAACATGTCTTAGACAGGGGTATCCGAAAACCCAAGCCCACTCAGGCGGAGAGTTGGGAGGATAGATCTCCCAAGCCTCTGGCTGTGTCCACTTAACTGGGAAGGTGGGGGGTATGGCGATCAGCGCATATACGGACATTATGATGAGAAACGCTAGTAGAGCTAGAGAGACTCTTCCAGCCAGTTGTGATAATATGTGTTCTCTTACAAATGAGTATAATCTCATTATACTCATTAAAAGTCTTGAGCTCATTAGTATCTCACCCTAGGGTCTAGGAATACGTATAGTACTTCTAGTATAAATCTAGCTACAACATATACTAGCGTTAAGACGTATGTAAGTCCTATTATCGTGGAAGCATCTCCAGTTGTGATCGCGGCATAGTAGAGAGTGCCCATCCCAGGCCAATCAAACACTGCCTCGGTTATTATGAAACCGCCTATACTACCAGCTAGGGTTAGTATGATGTATGTAGCGATAGGTGGAGCTGCTGCTCTCAAGATATAACTTCTATATATATACCTGTCGGGCAAACCCTTAGCTTGGGCTACTGTCACAAAATCTTCTCTTACAATTCTTATCAGAGTAGCTCTTATAGAATAAGCTGTGCCTCCTAAGAAGTTTATCACGATCGTGACTATGGGGAGCCACATATAGTAGAGAAGCGTAGGGAGACTTCTAATATCTCCAGACATAAGACTGTTTATAAGAGCAATAGCACCCCTGCCTGATGTGGGAGCTATGCCTAGCTGGTAAGCAAATGTGAACACCATTATCAGAGCTAACCACCACAAGGGTATGGCGTTCATCAAAGCTGCATAAGCAATCACACTCCTATCAAACAAGCTACCAGCTTTAAAAGCAGCGCGAGGACCTATCAAGAGTCCTAGTAGTAGTACTATTACTTCTGCAACTGTTATCATTATTATTGTTCTTGGCAAAACAATTGTTATAGCTTCTGAAACTGTTAGAGGTAGCTGTTTGCCCACTACTTGAGCTACATCGCTACTTACAACATCTCCTAGTCTTAACATTAGCACGTTTACAGCTAGAGGAAGCACTCTCTCGATCCATGGTTTATCTACGCCATAGATTCTTCTAAGCTCAGCAGTATAGTTAGCCACAAGCTCATTTATCTCTTGCGAAGTTAGATTTCTAGCCCTTTGAAGAGACTCTCGATAAGCCCTTGAATCTTCTATTATTATAGCGTTCCAAATCTTCAGATCATAACCTGTAGCGCCTATGATAAATGCTGTTAAGAAAACAACCACAATCAGAGCGAGAGTGAGTAAGACAGCTCTTCTCGCAATTATATAGGCTAAACTAGGCAACTTTCACCAACTCATATTAAAAATTCGGTCGAAGATAAAAAATTTATTATAAAATGATTATTTTCTCCTGAGCAATACTGCTATTATGAGAACTAGGTTTACTAAGCTCAAACCTAGTACTCCATATACCAGGGATGTCATACTAGCCACAGTATTTCTCACGTCAGACACGTCTTTAGCCACGCTATCTATTCTTGAAGATAGATCGCTGCTAACGCTATTCAATCTACTGTCTAACGTGCTAATCTGAGATGTTAGCATCTGATTTGTCGCATTAAGAGCTCCGCTCAGATCAGCTATACTCTTGCCGAAGGTTGTAGATAGTTCTGTGAGGCCTTTAGTTAAAGATGTACTCACATTTCCTAGCGCGTCCGCTAGAGAGGTGGCTAACGCTCCGATTCTGCTCTCTAACTCTGATCTTATTGCGCTGATTTGTTGAGCTGTTGAGTTGGCCAACGAAGATATTTGTTGAGCTGTTGAGCTAGCCAGCTCTTGAAGCGCTTTTTGCATAGCTTCATTAAACTGCTCAGCTGAGGCTGGTATAGCCTCTGTAGATATAGTTGTCACGTCAGGTAGCGCCACATTTTCGCTAAATGCTAGTATCTGTATCTGATAGAGATAGTATGGTCTTAGCTTTGTAGTGATATCTGTAGGTATTTGTATAACGAATCTAGTGGGTGAAACATTGCTCGCTAGACCAACTGTGACTATGCTACCAGTCTGAACCTCGCTTACCACATACTTCACTACTAGTGGAGGTACTCCTGACACTGTCACATTAACCACGAATGGCTGACCTATCACTAGTCTTGGAGTCTCTATCTTTAGTATCTGTGTTGGTGTTGGCTGGCCAAAGTACCAGTCGCCTTTCTTAAACGGATACGTGGGGTCTCTGAAAGCTTTGAGAACCGCAACCTGACCCTGGTCATCGAAAGAGTCTAGATAGAAGGGTCCGTCTGAGATCCACGCACTCTTATGAGCATCGATCCAAGAAGCTAGAGCTTGCAGTCTAGCGTTCCACTCGTCTTGCGTCATGTAGCTCTTTCCATCAGGAAGCGTGAAGAAACTGCTAGGCACTTTAGTAGCCAGCGATATGGCATCTCTTATAGCGGCCGCATGACTTGAGAGAACCAAGTTTATAATTGGCAAGTTATACTTTCTTGAAGCGGTGGTAGAGAAGGTGTATTTCTGCAGATCGAAGACCAGCATGTTCTGTATATAGAGTAGCTCAGCGGGGTTGTAGATGCTTATAGCAGCATAATCAGCTATATAACTAGGATCAAAGTGCCAGTAGTCAACATACACCTCAAGCACTTTTCTAGCTTCATCTATTCTAAATCCTTTAATAGTGTCAAAGTAAGGCTTGTTAACAGAGGCAATAGCACTCTCTCTAGTAGCCTTAGTAGAGTTGTAAACCAGATCAAACCAAAACGCTATATGAGCTAGTATGTCTCCCCAAGTAATAGTGATCCCATGATGCCACTTAGTTCCAACAAGCTTTGACATGTCAAAAGATACTTTTGATATAGCTGTAGTGCCGTTAGGAACAAAAACCCATTTACCGACTCTAGCATCCCATATGAAAGCGTCTGAAGGAACTTTCATAGTGCCTGAAGGACCTGCTGTCTCTACCTTATAGCTCACTCTGAAGGGTATAGGCATTCCGCTGAATGGATGTCTCCATGTAGAAGGATCGTTTGTTGCCCGCATTAAGTCTACGCTGTATACATCTGAAAATCCTCCGTAGATATTCCATACAGTTCTAACTGTATAGATCCAGAGATGTCCTAGAGTTAGAGTGCTCTTTCCTGGAATAAAGATCTCTCTAGGCTCAAATAGAGATCTAAATCCAGCACCAAGATCATAAGTTATACCCTGCATTTTAGAGCTGACAGCATATAGATCTAGTCTCGTCGCTACCCAGGCTCTGATAGCATCCTTTATACAGAGCTCTGTGGCACTTCTATACAGACTATCTCTCTCACTCTTATCCTTATACTGCCCAAAGTATATTCTCATACCCATATCATCTAACACGTCATTTCTGAACCACCACCAACCCTCAGTCTGCCACCCGGGCATATAGCCAAACCATGGTGCGCAGAACTGATTTACACTACCAGAGTCGTATTTCTCTAAAGCCCCCTTGCCCCATCCCTCAGTATATATATGCCATAGAAAGTCTGTAGGATTGCTATCATAAACTCTCGATAGAGCTTCACCAAATGTCAGATACTGTCTATTGACAGTGAAGCCTAGAGCCTCGAGAGCACTGGCAAACGTGTCTCCTATCTCTTTTCTCTCATCTTCTGGTCTTATAATGAATATGAGAGTTATAGGTTGCCCAGCATAGTACCATTTTCCACCCACTTTATAAGCTCCCACAGCTGTTAGTGCTTGTTCTATTAATTGAGAAGCATAGCTTAGGTCGTATCTAAACTGATATCTCGCCACTACGTCAGCTATAGTCAGATAATCAGGATCGTAGGTTGATAAGAATGTGTACATTGCTGAGGCGTAGCCTCTATAGATCGTCTTGACAATATAATCTCGATCAATAGCATAGTTTAGAGCGAATCTAACCTGTTGTAGTGCTAGAGGATTAATATTCTTGCCATCACAACAAATGTCTACATAAGTCTTGTTAGTAGTCGGATCATAGTATACCTGTGTGATCACATTCTCTGGATAGCCCGTCAGAGCAGGGAGATACTTACCTCTCTGATCTCCGTCTAAGGCGATCTCTTTAACGGGAGCAGGATTGAATATAAAGTCAACCAGGCCAGCTGGAGCTTGAACAAACTTTATTATATCAGCTTTAATCAAGTCTTGGAATTGATCTAGCTGTGTAGGTTTTATAGCAAATAGATATCCGTCTATAGCGCCTTTCTGAAACTCAGCAACAACAGTATCTAGAGTAACTCTTTTATAAGTTATCTGATCCACGGCAGGGCCTGGAGGAATTTGTTGCGCGTTTACTACGCTATATAGAGCTATAAAGTTTAGAGAGAGTGGCAGTGCTATTAGAAAGATTAGAGCTAGAGAAATGATTCTTTTTGAAGAGATATGATGCGACACCTATAGACACCAAATATAGTTAGTAATTTTAAAGATTATAAACGTTATATCAAGAAAAGTAGGTTAAAGAAAAATAGTCACAACAACATTTAATCAGGTGTAGGTCTAAATTCTCTCCCAAGAATCTCTCTCGCTATTATTAGTTTCATTATATTAGGAGCACCTTCAGCTCCAGCCATATAACTATAGACTCCTCGTAATGCTGATTCAGCTATTGATTCTGTTGTATATCCATATGCTCCTAGCATCTGCGTTAACTCGACTATAGCCTCAAAGCTTCTCTGAACTCCTAGTAGCTTGGCTGATGAAGTGTACTTATAAGCTTCAGATCTAGAGATTTTCCCCTCTGAATACTGATCCATGACCCAAGCAGCCTTAAGAATCAAGTTCCACGTAGCCTCAAGCTCAGCCCATATCTCTGCTATCTTAAATTGGATCGCTTCATACCTAGCTAGAGGCCATCCAAAAACTATTCTATTCTTAACAAAAGATATAACCTCATCAAGAACTCTATTAGCAGAACCTATAGAAGCCGCGCCTATCAATAGCCTCGCTCTCATAAACCCCTCCATAGCGTATATGAAGCCCTTACCCTCCTCACCCACGAGATATCTCTTCTCTAACCTCACATCGTTAAGTCTTATAGCCCCTGTACTAATACCCTTTCTACCCATAGTCTCGAAGAGACTTATCTGAACACCGTCACACTCGATAGGTAGATAAAATGCTGAAAGAGCTCTATGACTCTTCTCCTCGGAGGTCTTAGCTATTAGAAAGAACCCTCCACCCCATTCTCTAGCCTCTCTAACACCGCTGATATAGACTTTCTCGCCATTAATAATATAATGCTCATCGTCAGTTTTTCTTGCAAAAGTCTTGAAATTAGCAAGATCGCTCCCGCTCTGAGGCTCGGTTGATGCTATGCCTAAGAATCTTTCTCCGCTAGCCACCCTTGGTAAGACCTCTTCTTTTAACTCTTCGCTACCATACGTCTCGATGATCTTGCCCCACACATTGTTAACAACAATATAAACTGCAGTACTCATCCCAGGATCGTAATAACCGACTTCGCGCATTAGATAGACCGTGGATATATAATCAAGTCCTGAGCCGCCGTAGTCCTGGGATATATTAGGTGTGAGAATACCTTGTTGAGCGATTTTTTTAAATAGATCTTTACTAAACTCTCCTCTCAACTCTATATCTCTATATCTATTACTAATCTCTCTATTTAGAAATTCTCTTACGACTCCGAGCAGAACCTCAAGATCTTTTGGCACTGAGAAATCCATGAAATACACCACTAAAATCTGTGACTAGCCAATATAAATGGTTGAGACTATAATGCTCCAGGGATCTCTATGATACTCCCAGACAAATAATGATTCTTCTCTTCGATCAATCTGTATATAAAGCTAGAAACCTCTTCAGGTCTAGCAGCTCTTCTCAGAGGCAGTCTCTTGATCAGATACTCTCTAAATCTCTCTATCTCAGGCTTCTCAATCCATGAGGGTGCCACGCCTATAACAATAATATTCTTGTCAGCTAGAAGATCTGCTAGATATCTTGTCACAACATTTAAAGCTGTCTTAGAAGCTACGTAAGCTGGAGAAGGTTTCAGAGGCTCATAAACTCTATGTCCTCTGAGAGAAGATAAGCAAGATATGTTAATAATCACGCCACTCTTCATCAAATTAGACATCTCAACAGCCAGTTGATATGGTGCGACTAGATTTAGTGTTAAGATCTCTATCCATCTCTCATAAGAGATTTTAAAAGGATCTGTGTCATCCCATAATGCCGCGCTATTAATCAGAGCATCCACGCCACCGAGACACTCGAAAATTCTATCAGTTAGTCTTTTAAGATCTCTATCTCGAATCAAGTCATGCTCTACGTAACATACTCTCTCTCTATACTCATCTAAGATCTTCTTTTGATCTAGACTTAGCTTATCCAAAGATCTCTTTGATCTGATTATTGCAACTACTCTATGACCTCTCCTAAGACCTTCTATCAGTAAGTGTGAGCCTAGGTATCCTGTAGCTCCTGTAAGAACTATTCTCAGAGAGCTCAACATACGCACCTGATATTAAAATCGAGACATGCAACTAGTACTTACGAGCTAGTCTAGCGATGGTTCTAGCAGTTCTACCACACACAACACATCTATGCTCTCTCAAGTCTACTTCTTCTAGAGGTGTTCCTAGCAAATCTACACCTTGCCATCTCTCGGATAATTTAACGCCACAAGAATTAGACCCGCACCAGGGAACCTCTAGTATGACATTTTCTTTTGATATAATTCTGTCAGCTTCTTCGAGAGAGTAAACTCTCTTTATCTTAGATCTAAACTCATCCCAAGCTCTTTTCTTAAGATGGATCTTTATCTCTTCGAATAATCTCTTCACTCTCTCTACGACAACATCTCTCTTGACAAGTTCTCTCTTCATAAGATCTCTTCTCAAAATAGATACTGTATGATCTCTGAGCTCTCTAGGTCCCACCTCGACTCTCACAGGCACGCCTTTGATCTCGTATTTGTAGAATTTATCAACAGGCTTACTATCTCGATCCAAATCTGCAAATACTCTAACTCCAGCCTCTCTCAGCTCACGCTCTAAATCACGCGCGTAATCCCACACTCTATTAGTCTCTGTCTCGTCTGACGTTGAGGGTATTGGCACTATAACAACTTGTATAGGAGCATAGTCAGGAGGAAGGATCAAACCTCTCTCATCGCCGTGAACAGCTATTAGAGAAGCTATCACTCTATCTGAGACTCCATAACTAGTCTGCCACCCATAATCCATAGATCCGTCTTTGAGATGTATTCTCACTTCGAACACTCTCGTGAAAGTCTGCCCAAGATGATGAACTGTTCCTATCTGAAGAGCTCTTCCATCAGGCATTAGAGTGTCAAATGCCACAGTATACACGGCTCCGGCAAACTTATCCCACTCAGGTCTCTTAGACACCACATATGGGATCCCGAGCTCGTCAAAGAATCTCTTGTAAATCTCAATAGCCTCAGCAACTTGTCTATCAGCGTCTTCGAAACTCTCGTGTAGCGTATGTGCTTCTTTAAACGTCGTAACCTCTCTCAATCTGATCATTGGTCTCGTAGACTTGGTCTCATATCTAAACATACTAACTATCTGATAGAACTTCTTCGGAAGATCCCTGTAGCTATGATACCAGAGAGACTCCATATAAGTTATAGGAATCTCACTAGTAGGTCTGAGAGCCAGCTTAACATCAAGAGGTTCTAGACCTCCATGAGTAACCCAATACACCTGATCTTCGAAGCCTCTTATATGCTCACTCTCCTTCCTAATCATATCCTCTGTTATCAGTAGCGGGAATAACACCTCCTCGTGGCCTGTCGAGTCTAAGAGACTTCTCAATAATCTCAACACGTAATCTCTAATCTTATACCCATAAGGTCTCCAAACACCCATACCTTTAACAGGATACCTGCCATAGTCATATATCTCCGCTGCTTCGAGAACCCAGTCAAACCACCTACTAAAATACTCTCCATGCTTGCTAGGAGGCTTTTCCATACTTCTCTCCAAAGGATTTAGAAATCAGAGTTATTTAAAAAAACTTATTTTCACTGCTTTCTCACTCTAACGCACATTACTAGGGATTCTATCCTAGTAGAATTAGTAGAATAGCTATTATGAGACCATATATACCAAGTCCTTCTGCAAGCACTATTATAAGAAACACTCTACCAAACAATTCGGGCTTCTCAGCCATAGCAGAGAAGCCGGCAGCGCCAGCGATACCTATGGCGAGACCAGCACCAATAGCTGCTAGACCCATGGCGAGACCAGCACCAATATACTTGCCAAGCTTGCCAAGCTCGGCCGGAGCAACTGCTTGAAATGATAATCCTCCGCCACCAGATACAATCGCAACGAATATCAGTACAAGCCCTACTAACAATATTATCACAGATGTTGCAACTAGCACGTCAAATTGCATTCTCCCTTGAGCTCTTAAAGCCAATTAAATCTTCACCCTCTCAGATTATTTCTTAAGCTCTCTTAAAATTCTTTCTCTAAGACTTATAAGATTTTCTACTCTCCTCCTCTTATATTTCTCAATAAGATCTTTTAACTCGTTAACAAATCTATTTTCATACTCCTCTCTCCTCTTCTCAAAAATCTCAATAAGATCTTTGAAACTCATTGTCTCTCTCCTCTTCTAACCAGTTTTGACTTCATTATTTTAAGTCTAATAAACTCTTCTCTAGATCTCTCTTCTAGTACTAGTCTAATTCTCTTTATAATCTCTTGATATAATGGAATTATATAGTAGTCTAATGAGTTTATCAACTTCTGCGTATTCTTAAGCTCTAGAATCAGTCTATTTATAACAGCTTCTAACTCGCTGAGCTTAATTAGATCTGGGAGTAACTCTCTAAATCTATTTATAAATAGATCTAGTTGGACTGTAGAAAAGAAAAAACTAGAATAACTCTCCGGAATACTTCTCTCGATCAACTCGATCACGGGTAGTTTTACTCCGAAAGCCGCTCTTTCACCAACAATTATTTCAAAAGTCTTAGGCATGCTCTCAGCAAGAGCATAGATATTATTTAATCCCAGCTCTGCTAGTACAAGAAAATATTGCTCATAGAGTCTTCTTAATTCTTCAAGAACTTTTTTTCTAAGCTCAACATATCTGTCTAGAGTGATTCTTATGTTGAGTAAGAGCACCTCTCTCTTGTCCTCGAGAATCTTTCTAACTCTACCTATTATAGACAGACTTCTCCTAAGTGTTATAAGATTTATCTTTGTTGGCAGAGTCTGTCTAGGGTCTATAGCCATGAGTCTTATCACCTCTACTACGAAGAACCAGACCTGTATTTAGGATGATACTTTCTTATATTAGCCTCTTTAATATTAGTAAGCTCTGACTCGGGCAAGATCGATAATACTTCCCACGCTAGATCTAATGTCTCCTCAATACTTCTATTCTCGTAGAAACCTTGTGAAAGGAATCTTCTCTCGAAAGCCTCTGCAAATCTGAGATACTTTCTATCAGTTTCGCTAAGACTCTCCTCGCCAACGATCACTACTAGGCTTCTAAGCTCTTGAGCTCTAGCATATGCAGCATAAAGCTGATCCTTTACCTCGGCGTGATCCTCTCTAGTCTTCCCAGGTCCTATACCCTCTTTCATCAGCCTAGAGAGACTCATAAGAACATTTATAGGTGGATACACGCCTCTGTTATACAATCCTCTGTCTAGCACTATCTGACCCTCAGTTATATAACCTGTTAGGTCTGGTATTGGATGTGTTATATCATCTGCAGGCATTGTTAAAATAGGCATCTGAGTTATAGAACCTTTTCTACCGTGAACTCTGCCAGCTCTCTCATAGATCGATGCTAGATCAGAGTACATATAGCCCGGGTACCCTTGCCTACCTGGAACCTCTTCTCTAGCTGAGCTAATCTCTCTCAGAGCTTCACAATAGTTAGTCATATCAGTCAGTATAACTAGCACGTGCATGTCACGCTCAAAAGCTAGATACTCGGCCAGTGTGAGAGCTACTCTAGGCGTGATGAGTCTTATCATAGCAGGCTCGTTAGCCAGATTAATAAACATTGCAGCCTTCTTAATAGCTCCCGTCTCCTCGAAGAATTTCTTGAAAAACAGCGCCTCATCATACTTAACGCCTATCGCAGCAAAAACCACAGCAAACTCCTCTCCTTCTCTCCTCACAGTAGCCTGTCTAGCGATCTGCGCCGCGATCATATTATGAGGAAGACCGCCGCCACTGAATATGGGTAGCTTCTGACCTCTGACTAGAGTGTTCATTCCATCAATAGCTGAAACACCTGTCTGTATGAAGTCTTCTGGATAAGCTCTTGCCGCCGGGTTGAGAGGCTCTCCATTAACATCTCTCTTCTCCTCTGCGATAATCTCAGGACCGCCATCGATAGGTCTTCCAAGCCCGTCAAAGATTCTTCCTAACATATCCTCGGAGACAGGGATCTCCATAGTCTTTCTCAGAAATCTAACTCTAGTGCCTCTAGGACTAATACCTATTGTGCCTTCAAACACTTGAACAATAGCATAGCCCATGCCGACTTCTAACACTCTACCACTACGCTTCTCGCCGTTCGGGAGCTCTATAGACACAAGCTCGTCATAGGCTACATCACTTGTCTTCTCTACCACTAGAAGAGGTCCTCTGATCTCTCTTATAGTCTCGTACTCTCTCAGAGACACTGTCATTTTTTCTCACCTTTCAATTCTTCAAATACTTTCAATAATCTGTTTTCTAACTCGTCTAGCTTTTCTAAACGATCATTTTCCACTGTGAAACGTGCTTTCACAATATCTGTTATGATACTCTGAGTCTTCTCCTTGATAACTCTCACAGGAATCCCAGAGTCTACCAGCGGCTTTGCGTTTCTATAGAATGTCACTAATAGCTTCATTAATTTAAATTGTTTCTTCGGTGTTGAGAAAGCGTCTACAGGATCGTAGGCGTTCTGTCTCAAGAAGCCGTCTTTAATCATTCTAGCAACCTCGACTACTAGTTTATCAGGTTCTGGCAAGTTCTCCGATCCTATTAATCTTATCACCTCTCGCAATTCGTTCTCTCTTAACAATATATTTACTATCTCGTCTCTAAGATTTCTCCAGCTCGGATCAACTTCTCTGGCCCACCACTCGCCGACGAGATCCACGTAAGCAGAGTAACTAGTGATCCAGTTGATAGCCGGGTAATGTCTTGAATATGCTAGCGAGGCGTCTAACGCCCAGAACACTCTGATAAATCTCCTAGTATGAGTTGTCACAGGCTCTGTGAAATCACCCCCAGGCGGAGATACAGCACCTATTATTGTCACAGACCCTCTTCTCTCAGGTCTCCCTAGAGTCACCACTCTACCAGCTCTCTCGTAAAACTCTGCTAATCTACTCTGTAGATAGCTAGGATAACCCTCTTCAGCAGGCATCTCTTCTAGTCTTCCAGAGATCTCTCTGAGAGCCTCAGCCCATCTACTGGTAGAATCAGCTACTAAGAGAACATCGTAACCCAGATCTCTATAGTACTCTCCTATGGTGACACCAACATATATACTAGCCTCGCGAGCTGAGACAGGCATATTGCTCGTATTAGCTATGAGAATTGTTCTCTCCATCAAAGGTCTCCCCGTCCAGGGATCTTTGGTCTCTGGGAATCTCTCTAAAACCTCGGTCATCTCATTACCTCTCTCACCACACCCGATGTAGATCACTACTCTAGCGTCGCTCCACATGGCTAGACTATGGAGGGTTACAGTATTATGAAATAGAGATGGAACTGATCCGCCTACAAAGTTATGAGTACCTGGAACTGTGAGATCGTATACAACCCACTCGCCTTCTAAGACCTCCACATCGATCACAGGATCTACATCTACTACTCTGAAAACTCTTGCAAGATCTTCGAGACCTCCGGTCGTTCTCTCAACTATCTGTCTCTGTAATAATAAGATAGAACCATCTGCTCTAGCACTAGTTGTGGATATACGTCTTAGCACTATCTCTTCGGGTATTACTAGATACTCTAACGGAGCTCTACTTAAGATCTCTCTCTTAAGATTCTCGATCTCAGATCTAACAGGCATAGTATAGGTATTGAACGGTGCAAACTTACTCTTGTTCGACAGAATATCTCGAGATAAAACTCTCTCCGAGAATAATATAATATCATAAGGTCTGTCTATTATCACCAGATACAACTTAGAGCTCTGATCGTTAGAACGCTCTATCTCACCCAGTCTATAGCTTATTCCTAGTCGAGTTAAGAGATAAGCCAGTCTATCTCTACTACTCTTAGACAGAGTTGCCAGATAGATCTTATTACCGCTATAATATCCGAGAACTCTGAAATACCCTGCTAAGAAGTATTCTACTGCTCTCTCACTGGCTCTCAAAATCAGAGAAGGTATGCGTTTCTTAGCAGGGTTCTCAGAAACTATTCTCAATCTCTCCATTAGATCAGCGAGAATCCTTATGCTAATACTCACTGTCAAAGACTTTCTCCCCAGCATATTTCTCTCAATCTTACCCGAGATCTTTATCGAGTCTCTGGGTCGAGGTTTGAACACTCTTTCCACAAGATCTATTATGCTCCAAGGATCTATGCCGTCTTTAGGGATGACAATGTTTAGAAAAGTCCCCTTACTATTTCTCCTAACGAAACCGCCACCTGAAACTAGACCTAAGAAGTATGCAAACTCATCCTCTACATACTTCGGGACAATAATACTCTGATGACCATTGTAATACGCTATTCTAAATGGATGCGGAGGTTTGAGCCCGGCTAATCTGCATATCCTTTCTATGACTTGTAGAGATGGAGATCTCCTTCCACGGATCATGTCGTTAAGAGTTGAAGAATCTAGATCTATCAGCGAAGCCATTTTAGATATACTAATATTATTCTCCTCAGCGATCTTTTTCACTAGTTTTAGTAAGAAACTCTTTACTTTCTTACTCTTAGCAACAGCTTCTGGCATGTATTTATACAAATCAATTCTGGCTCTCGACTCTATAGAGATCTTTCTGGGGACTACGAGAAGATCTCCTCTTCTAACACTGATAGCCGGTACTTCTACGAAACCTTTCTCAAGATCATATATAATCAGTCTGTGTATAGGTGTGACCTTGATAACTCTACCATTTCTAGTCTTGATCTTTACTATCTTATTCGTTCTACCTCTATACACATGACTTACAGGCATCTTGATAAAATCTCTACCATTGAAACTGTAGACAAGGATCTCTTTAGAGAAGACTCTATAGATCTCTTCATCTCTACTCAGATCTGGGTCTCCTCCTTTAACTCTCATAAACAGTCTCTCTATGGGGACTAAGCGCCCGTCAGCTAAGAGCACTGGTGTTCCCGGTAGTAAACACTTACCCGTCCCGAAAGCACCCGGTATAGCCCCAGTGCCTCCCTTGGCCATTGGAAACAGTGTATCAATTATTCTCATACCAGTTATGAGAGGTAGCACGGGGTCTAGCTTAGTCTTATAAGGTCTAGGTCTTCTCACGGGCCATCTACTCAGCATTCTTATACTATACTTCTCACCATCTCTCTCAACAAAGGCTATAGGTTCCTCGATAGTGTAATCTCCCTCGGTGTTCAGCTCTACTAGTCTACCCCAAGTGTCTGGCGGGACTATTATAGGATGTCTTATCAAAGACGTCTCTTCAACATATCCTAACACATCTCCCGGACCCACGCTGTCTCCTATCTTGAACTCTTTGCTAGGTGTGAAGTGATATCTAGTATCTCGAGGTAGAGAGGGTATCTTAACTCCTCTCTTAACATATATAGATCCCGACTTCTCTATAATTCTCGTCAAAGGCCTCTGAATGCCGTCAAAGATCTGACCTACAAGTCCGGGGCCTAGCTCGACTGATAGAGGAGATCCTGTCGCGTATACAATGTCTCCAGGCTTCAAGCCTGAAGTAGATTCATAAACCTGTATATAGACTCTATCACCACTGATCCTTATGATCTCTCCAACTAGTCTGTATTCTCCGACCTCGACTACTTCGTACATCTGAGGAGAAGGAATGCCCTCGGCAATAACAAGACTACCACTGATTCTAATGATTCTTCCTACTCTCTCCATACCTCTAATCAACTCCTACTAAAGCTTTGTTAATAGAAATCTTAAGCTCTTCTCTAACACTCTCTATCAGTGTATCTATATCATATCTATAGATTATATCTCTACTCTCACTATAGATCTCAAATCCTTTTCTAACTCTATTAGAGACTCTAACACTCACTCTATATCTTGAATACGAATTCTCCTCTCTCAAAAATCTCTCTAAAACCAACGCCCCTACAGAATCTGTCTCTATAATAATACTCTCACCCTCTCTAAACTCTCTGATAATCTGCTTCACATATTCTCTCAAGAACCTCTCGTATAGTCTCTCATCCTGACTAAACTTGTTTAATATCTCTTCTCTAGCTCTCTCAAACAGTTCTTCTATAATAGAATTTCTCAATTCATTAATCTTATTCTTATACTCGATCTCTAACCTAGATCTGTTGCTCTCTATAAGATACTCAATACTCCTAATCTTCTCATCAAATTCTCTCTTCATCTCGTTTAACAATCTCTTAACTTTCTCAGTATAAGTCTTCATCACGTACTCTTCGATCTCTTTATACCTCTCCTCGATCTCTTTGGCAGCTTTGTCTAGAGCATACTCTACGATCTTAGAGGGATCTCCTATAAAACTCCACGTAGCCACACAGATCACCCCACACCCAGAGCTTTTCTTAAAATAGCTGAGGCGTCGATCTCTTCTATCTCACTCCACCTACTAGGTATCACAGTCACTACAGGCCATCTCCTAGTCGCAGAGATCCTCTCTATATAATCTCTAACAAGATCTGCTAGATCTTTAGTAATATAAATCACATAGTAGTCACCGGATTGCACATAGAGCTCGATAACCTCTCTAACTTTCCTCGGATCCGTGTCTTCGATAGCAACACCATTGATACCTAAGAGTTTGAACATTGAAACAGTAAATCTATCTCCTATCACCAACACCTTTCTCTTCTCCATCTAACAACAAACTCCAAGAATACTCTAGCTATAAAGTATATTAATCTAACATGATTTCCCACGAGAAGAATCCCAGCTTCTACTAAAATAAAAAATATTTTTTATTCCAGAGTAGAGTTATATAGAGGGGTTCAAGATGGGTACTAAGGGGAAGAAGCCGATAACAGCTATGGAGAAGAGACAGAAGAAACTATTAGAAGGCGCTAAGAAAGAGAAAGAAAAGTCTGTGAAGAAAGAAGAGAGTAAGAAGAGAGAAGTTTTTCTTGATAGAGAGCTTATAGAGAGAGCTAGAAAAGAGTTGGCGAGTATAAGAGCTATAACACCGTACGTTGTCAAAGATAAGTTAGGCGTCTCATACTCTACAGCCAAACAGATTCTTAGGTATCTCGAAAGTGAGAGATTAATCTCTCTCTACTCCTCTAGTAGGAGAATTAAGATCTATGTGCCTTTAGCAACATAGCTTTTTCATAATGATGAGGGTTGGTATTGCTGAGAGATGAAGATTGACACCAGCTCTGATCTCTGAGGACAACACGTCTTCGTTGATAAGAGAGAATGATTATGTTATGCTCTACATAGATTCTAAGAGAAGACATATTGTGAAAATAGAGTCTGGTAAGAGATTTGATAGTGACCGTGGTGTTATTAGTCATAGTGAAATGATAGGCAGGTTCTACGGCTCTATAGTTAAAACTTCTCTTGGCGCAGAAGTCTATCTTATCAGACCCACACTGGAAGATCTTATCTACAGAATCTTTAGAAGACCCACACAGGTCTTATACCCCAAAGACATAGGTTTGATAATGATCAAGCTAGATGCTTGGGAGGGGAAGAGATTCTTAGAGGCGGGTGTGGGCTCAGGTGTCTCTACAGCTTTTCTAGCCAGATCAGTGGCTCCTACTGGGAGAGTCTATGGATATGAGATAAGAGAAGATCTCGCTAGAATAGCCTTGGAGAATCTGAGAAGATTAAATCTGGATAAGTACGCTGAGATCAAGATAAGAGACGTAGCTGAAGGTGTTGATGAGAGAGATCTCGACGGAGCTCTCATAGATCTTCCGGATCCTTGGAGAGTTGTCGACTCAGTATACAATGCTATCAGAGAGAGCGCGCCAGTAGTATTCTTCGTACCCACAGTGAATCAGCTGAACAAGCTGATCGACGCACTATTATCAGACGAGAGATGGATTGATATTGAAGTATACGAGTTGTTAGAGAGGAAATACGAGGTTAAGAGAAACGCTGTAAGACCTAGCGCGAGAATGATAGGACACACAGGCTATATTATTCGCGCGAGAAAAGCTTTAAAGCAGAGATAACTATAGTTAATGAGGAGATCTTAAGTGAGCGAATCATATATAAAGAGAGTGTTATCAGTATTAGAAGAATTTGAGAAAGAGATCAATAGAGAGATTCAAAATAGTAGTGGAGATAGAGAAATGATAGATAGAGAGGCGTCAGAAATGTTGAAGAGATTAGAAGAACAACTTAAAAAAGATCTTGATAATATTATTAGTGATAGTAGAAAGAGAGCAGAGGAGATTATTAACAGTATGAGAAGAGAGTTTGAAGAGAGACTCTCTATAGAAATAGATGATCTTAAGAAGAGATTTCACGAGAGAAAAGACCTGGCCATAGCCAGAGCCGTGGAGAGATTTCTCGAGATATACAAGTTAAAAGAATAGTCTGGGGATCTCTCTGAGTCTCTCACTAGATCTAGTTTACATATTACCTAAACTCAGAGTCATATACGCTTCTAGCCTCAAAGATAGAGAGATCCATGATCTGATACAAGCGTCATCTCCAGAAGATTTTTTCGAGATGTTGAAAGAGACAAGCTACTATCAGTATGTTAAAGGCGTTAATCCCAGGGATCTTCTGTCCTTTGAGACATCGTTATACAGCTATCTCTATGGATTGTTCGAGGATCTGAGTAAGTATAGCCTCGAACTCTATGATCTGTTTGATGTTTCTAAAAAGATCTCTTTGATCAAGATATTCTCCACACTACTACAACTCATAAGTAGAAGAGATTACGAAACGTTGAAAAAAGTCTTAGAACTAGCCCCAGCTGAGGTTCGAAGGATCTTTGATGAGTATATTAGAGAAGAGACTAGCCTTAGTAGAGTACTGGAGGATTTAATGAGAAGAAATATTATCTATACAAGTCTATACTACAGAGACTTATCAAAGATCTTGTCTCACGACCTGGCACTAGTCATATCCTCAGATCTTGCTCAGATAAGTCTACTAAGCAGACTCGCATCCTCATACCCTGAGATCGCGGATATGGTGTGTAGAGAGATAGATCTCTCTATGATCAATTTTTTCAGTAAAGTGATCTCTAGAAAGCTACAGGACAAGTTTGCCAGCTTACTCAATAGAATTGCTGAGTATAGCTGTTCTCTTAGTAGAGCTCTGATAGAGGAGATGCTAGCCTCTGACGAGGTGAGATTTCTAGGAGTTCTAAGAAGAGTCTTTCCTCCTTCTATCGTCGCCCAAGATATGCTCACTAGTAGCATAAATATCAGATGGTATCTAAGAAAATTGGTAAAAGAGAGAGCTAACTCAGCTATGTATTCATACCCCTATACCTATGCTACGCCTTGGGCTGTGAGTACTATTAAGAGATATGATATTGAAGATCTAGTCTCTATTCTAATAAGTAAGATCGGATTGATATCTATAGATTCTATTAAGAGATATACTACTCTCTAACACTACAACTCATCCTCTATTCTTGGGAAGCGCTCCTGAGTTAGAGACAGAAGTGTCCAGACAAGTAATTTGGCACACACTCGCTTTTAATCTCTTATCTAAGAGTTTTCTTGGAGACAAAGGTAAGAGTCTGTATAAAGGTGTGCTGTGATGTTCATGCCTGAGAAAATGAGCTTAATTAGAATACTAGCTCCGATAGACTTTGTAGAAGAGATATCTATAGCACTTCTCGAAAGTGGGGTTTTTCACATAACCTCTAAGCCCGGGAGAGGTTCTCTAGCCGAGAGGTTTAGGAGAGAGTTTGTCTTAGTAGAAGAGTATATATCTAGGATGGATCAGTACTTGAGCGTTATTGGAGCTAGAGTCAGTAGAGATTCTAGAGAAAAGATTCAGTTCAAGATAGACTCTGTCTACGAAGCTCTGAGTGTGTCTCGAGAGAGAATGAAGATCATAGATCTAGAGTTCGGAGAGTTGGTTGAGAGATATAGAGAGTACGAGTCTAAGATTTCTGAGTATCAGAGCATAGTTTATTATTTGGAGTATCTCAAAGATCTAGATATCGATCTAGAGGGTTTGGTGAGAGGTTTCAGCACTAGACTTAAGGTTCTTATACTCTCTTCTGATAGATTGAGTGAATTTTCTGAAGAACTCTCCCACCGCCTAGATTCGTATTATTTTATCTACAGACTATCTAGAGACGAGAGAGAAGTTGTAGGCGTTCTACTCTATTCAGCCGATAGAGAGAGTCTTGTAGGAGAGCTTCTGAGAATGTTTAGAGTGAGAGTGTTTGAGCTGAAAGAAGAGTTTCCGAAGAACTTTTCAAAGGCGTATGAAAAGGCTTATAGAGAGCTTGAGCATATGAAGAGTTTTATAGAGGATATAAGAGCTAGAGCTAGAGAGAGATATAACAAGATCGGTGAGATATTTAATAGAGCTTATCAAGAACTCTATCTTCTAAGAGATATTCTCAGAATCTTGAGTCACGCTCAATACACTTCATCTTTCTTCGTCTTAGAAGGTTTTGTGCCTCACAGATCTAAGCGTCTGGTTCTAGATAAGCTCTTAAGCGAGAGCGGAGAGAAGGTTCTGATCGAGATACACGATATAAGCCGTCTTGAGAAACTCGACGAAGAGCCTCCAACATCCTATAGAATACCAGATCTATTAAGACCATTCAGGCTGATACCAGATCTATATGGAACGCCTTCGTACAGCGAGATAATACCAGTCTTTTTAACAGCAATAACTTTCCCAATAATATTCGGCCTAATGTTCCCAGACATAGGTCATGGCATAGCTATCATGTTAGGAGGCTTTCTACTCATGAAGTTCTTCAGAGATCAAGGTGGTAGAGATCTAGGACAACTACTGGTTTATCTAGGTCTAGCATCTATAGCCACAGGGTTCTTATCAGGCGAGTTCTTCGGCCCTGCAACCCCTGTATCTCACTATTTAGAAAGACTGTACGAGGATCTTCATATAAAACCTCCTCTACAACTACCTATATACAAACCCGAGGCTGGAGTAGCCGAGGCTCTCTACTCTTTCATACTACTATCTGTCAGAATAGCTGTTATAACTCTATTCGTAAGCTCTCTACTAGGAGTCTTGAACAGCGTTATAAATAGAGAGCTAGATTATCTCTTCGCCCTAGCTCTGCCTAGAATGCTTGTCTTCACAAGTATAGCAATACCCGCTCTGTCTTCTAATGATATAGCCAGTGTAGGAGCCTACTACAGCTACATAAGCTTAGGCCAGCTCTTAAGCCTTCTCGGCATGGGAAGCAACTATGTCGTGCCTGCCTATATTGAGATTGTGAAATGGCTACTAAACATATCTCTCATATGGATTATATTAGGAGAGTCTATAGTTGAGAGCATAACTCACGATGTGAGACATGGTATAAGTAAGATAGGCGCAGGCTTTATAGAGATGTTTGACACATTGATAATGGCTGTTGGAAACTCGATGAGCTACCTGAGAATCATGGGTATAGCTCTAGCTCACATAGCTGTGGTAGTATCATTCTATGTACCAGCAATATCACTATTCGAGAGTACGAGTATAGTAGACAAGATCTCGGCGTGGGCGATGTACTCCGTAGGAAATCTACTAGCAATGACACTTGAAGCGATAATAGCATTTGCACACACGCTACGACTACATCTATACGAAATGTTTAGCAAATTCTACAGAGGACTAGGACGACCATACCAACCATTAATACCGATAGCGTATAGAATAGAGATCGTGTGAAGAGCAAGATTATAAACCCCCAACACAGAAAATAATCAATGGGCGGCGGTAGTCTAGCCTGGTCCAGGACGCCGGACTGCCACTCCGGAGATCCCGGGTTCAAATCCCGGCCGCCGCACTAAACAGCTGAACATTCTCAATTCTTCTCTTTTCTCTGAAGACATATTAGAGATCAGAGAATTCTAATGCGAGAATTTTAAGGCAATAGAGCGTAAGTATGACACTTAATACCATAGCGGACATCTATAGAGTATTTTTCAGATCCAAACTCTAATATTTCTATTTCATGGCGAGAACCTACCTTCTGAGAATAATGAAGATTCTTTTTGTAGCAACTATTAAAGATAACACAGATACAAAATAAGCTATTATACGAAGTTTGATGATTCGTTTACTCTAAGAAATCATTCTAGTGTATGAGCTAGAAGCTTTGTTACCGTATAGCAACATAGCATGTATACTTTAGCAATTCAGATAACTAGACAATTCTAAGCTTCGTGCCGAGAATAATCGTACCACGTCCCTAGCTTCTCACATGCTCTATAGACACCTTATCGAGAGATCTGTTTTTTCATAGCTCTTGCGATCAGTTGAAAGTGTAGACAACACGCGTCTCTCGCAACCCGTTTCTTTGTCATACGTCAATGTATTTATAGCTAGATCCTGTTATCGAAACTGATAGATGTGTTCTCTATCGCTAACCCACCCAGATCACTGAAACTATACAAAGCGCCTGGATCTTTCACAATACACATATCACTATACGCGGTACCAACCCTTGGCTATCAAAATCCCTACTCGAGGAGATTATATTAATAGATTCTGAAGAAACCTCCTCGCAGAAAATACACTTTTTATATTTTATTATTATTTATAATGAAAGTATGCAACATATCAATCGAGACTAGAATCTCTCATTATTCTCGTTAGCTCTCGTATCAAGACTACCAATAATAATTTTATCAAGATCAAGTTTGAAAAGTTGCGCAAATAATACTTGAGATCTCGAGATATTTTTCCGCGGAAGTTTCTCACTATTTGAGATAGTCAGAATCAACCTTCCGAGGAATCGGATGAGATAAGCTTTTATTATATACGAGAGCGTTAAACTCGCTACTACGCCTGTAGATCCATAGTGTATCTAGGTCTTAGTCTTACATCTATTGTATAGAGCTTTGTACTTGATATAAGAATATACGAAGAACATCATCTTCGAAGCCAAAACATTTCGCACGCCAATCTATGGTTTGACTTTTCTCTTATGCTACAGAGCATCATGTTGAAGATGTCAAAAAGAAACAGTGATACCGTGGAGAGGTCTTCACCATATCTTTACATATCTCTATTCTCTATTTATCGCGTGAGTTTTGACCATGAAGATCCAAACTATATAATTTTAACCCAGGTTTTTCCTACTCTTATAAACTCTTTTCTGACTCTACCAAAGATCTCTGTGACTATCTCGAGAAACTCTCTGTCTGCATATAGTGTTTTTCCATCTTCTAATACCTCCAGGGTAAAGGTACTTCCTTCTTTAAGCTTTTTTAAGAAGATCTCTGTTTTAAATCCTATAGGATTTAATCTGGGTATCTTCGGGCTTCTCAACAATGCAAATGCTTCTCTCGGATCTCCAGGTAGGTCGTCTGCTACAACAAGTAGATCTATGTCACTCTCATCAGTGTAATCACCTCTAGCCATAGAGCCGAATAAAACTACAAGTCTAACTTTAAAACGTCTCTTATACTCTTCTATCAGCTCTTGTAGCTCATCTAACAATGCTCTCCACCCATTCAATAATTCTTTTAGCACATGAGATACATTTATCAGCATCTTCCTTAGAATAGTAATCCATAGGAGCTCCTTCATCGTAAACATCAGGATATCTTGACGGAGTATAATGCTTATCAAGATATAACACACATTGCTTGATATCTTCAAGAGGTTCTGGAAAAGCTTCAGATAGCAGAAATAATAGTGAGTATCCTCTTCTCTCTTTATGAAAATAATTCAATAAAGCTTTCAAAGCCTTTTCGGCGGCTTGATGAGATTCGAAACAAGACTCTTCATAGAGATTCTCGCGATAGTTAACTATAGCAGATGTAAGATTCCTCTTAGACTGTCTAAGCCAATCTCTATAGCGAGATACCATAGTAGCCACATTATATTTTCACATTTGCAGTAAATATACAAGATAGAAAACATATCATTCAAAACGATCTACAAGTCTCAATCATATAACTGTTATCTCTGAACAGATATATACACGAGAAGAGATATTCAGAGACTTCTACCCAGCCTACATAAAAAGACTCTTTCTCGCGAATTTATTCATGACTTACCGCCCTAAAGAGCGGGGAGGAGGTCAGATATAGCCTTAGAAATAAGACTAGTTAATCACCGCGAGAATAGATTTCAGAGAGATTGAGAGACTCAGACATTCGCTAAGTACAACCTCTTTTTCACTTCTATCATACTAATACTATGCGAACTAAGAGTATATGCTGAGTATTAAGAGATGAAACGTTTTTTATACACTTCACATCTGTATATATATTCTTCTGGCGAGTACTCTCTCACGTCTATACACTCTCTCACTTCTAAACCTATTCTCTCTACTCTGTCTCTGAAGCTCTCTATGTCCTTAGTCAGAACATACATGTAAACTCTACCACGATCTTTTAGTAATCTCGCGATACACTCTACAAAGCTCTCGATCATTGTAGGATTGTCTAGTATTATTACGTCAAATATACCCTCTCTTAGACTCTCAACTAGAAACCTAGCCTCTGCGTGAATAGGCTCTATATATCCTTTTAACTTGTTTAACTCTATAGATCTTCTCAAAGCGTTAATAGCTTCAGGGTTCAAGTCTACTGCTACTATGAATACCTCTCTCAGCCTAGCTATGTTAAGTGAGAAACCTCCATAGCCTGAGAATAAGTCTAGCACTAACTCTCCATCTCTAATCATACCAGCTATTCTGAGTCTCTCAGTAGCCATTCTAGGATTCACGAACATCTTCTTTATATCAACATAGAATCTAACTCCATTCTCTGTGTATATAGTCTCTGACTTCTCAACACCACCCGCAAAGATCAGTTCGTGAACTCTATAAACTCCAGAGACTCTCTTTCTCACATAGACACTCCTAACATTTCTATGAATCCTCATGATGGCTTCAGAGATCTGAGGAGCGTAAGGTATTAGCTCGTCTGGAAGTTTTATCAGAGCTATATCTCCTATAACATCAAAACTCCTAGGAAGCTTAGAGTACAAGTCTGGGGGTATGTGGTCTTTGACAAGATCTCTATAACTCTTTCTATACATACTCAGGAAATACTTAGTATGAGAATTAATATCTCGAGAGACTTCATCTAGCCACAAGTAAAGAGGAAACCACGTATATAATTCCTGCCAAGATTATTATAACACTATAGCCAACTCCGCCGAGATAGAGCCATAGAAAGATATCCCCCGCCAAAGCCCCCAGCTCTAAGAATGCTATGAGAACCCCCGAACCATAGCCATAGGATATAGAGTTATAGATCTTTGTGATCTCTATGACGAACATGTTATTAAACACGCTATTGAGAGCAAATCCTACTCCAAGTAGAGCTATAGTTGATATGTCTCTCGGGAGAGTGAGAGAGAGAAATAGTATTATAATAGCTATTACTCTGAAGAGACTTGCTATATGCTTGTTTCCACTATAGTCTCTAGTGAGAAGTAGAGCAAAACCGTTTGCTAATCCTAAGATCACATAGATCAATAGTATATCTCTTAGTGTGAGAAAGCTCTTCATAAAAGCCGGTATTGGAAACATTAGTGTCTCGATCGCTGTGGCAGAGAGAAAGATGGATAAGAGAAGCCTGCTCTTAGAGATAGAGTGATTAAACCTGTTATTAAACAGATCATAAGAGATTCTAGTATTAGAGTCTAGAGTGACAACTGTAAATCTAGACACATGATTAAGAGTCTCTAACTTAGACACTATAGAGCTATATCTTCTCTCAAAGCCTCTGAACTCGTGAGCTAGTGGGAGTATAAAAGAGATCAATATGTAAGGTATTATACCTGCTACGAAAAGAATGTTAACACTTCCAAACACTAGTACTAATAGTATTATAGCGTAGACGAATCTCTGAATCACTTGAGACATTGTTATAGCCCGAGACCACTCCTCAAAATAATATGACTCGTTTATAGACACAGTGTTAGAGACTCTGGCTGTAGCAGTAGCTATAGAGTGCAACATGTAGCCTAACACTAAAAATAGATAGATCCGAGAGAAAGTGAGTAGAATAGATATCAAAGATATAAAGGCTAGAGAAGAAATTACAGCTAGAACACCTACTAAGCCTCTATCTCCAAGCTTATTAGATACTAGCGAAACAACTATATAAACCAAACTCCATAACATGCCGATCAAGCCGAGAGTCTTTGCGTCAACTCCTAGGTATAGTGTGAAAAATAGTACGAATACCAAGTCAAGAGCTGATAGGAGAGCTAAGTAAAAGCTCCTATAGATCAGTGATATCATGAAACCCTTATATTAAGGCTCTATGAGTATTTGCTTAAATATATTTCCCAAGAATCAGTTCAAACAGTTGATTCGATTCTCTGAATGTATTCATTTATAATCTCTCTACATCTCTCTCTCGATAAACATATACTCTCTACGAGATTCTTAATCTCAGCCTTAGTATTTTCTATAATATCACTAGTGTTATAGCCCAGCCTATCATATCTAAGAGCCTGTGTGTATGTTGCTATTCTATCACACAGCTTAGCTAGCAGACTCTCAACCCTACTCATATTTATATACTCTTCGAAGAGATCTTTTATCAACTTATTATTCATATCATCTATAACCGTTTTCTCTAGCACTTTCTTCAGATCTCCTATACGTTTTGATACATATCTATTTAAGTCTCCTACGACCCCCTCCGGCAGATCATGTATTAAGGCTATCAGTATAGACTCTTTAATCTCTTTCTCTGAGAAAATATACTCTCTGAGAAACAGATCTCCCAGATCTAGACATATCACAGATGTTTCTATAATATGCTCAGCTATAGTCTCAGCGATTGACGAGGGGACTCCTCTCTGAACCCATCCTAATCTAGGTGTGTTTTTTACCGCGTTTACTATCTCGAGAAGTCTCAATGAGAGACACTTCTAAGGAGAGATTATGAGCGGATCCATGAAATCTACTGGCAGAGGTTTTCCGGAGCTCACTATCGCGTCATATCTCTTCTCTAAGAAATCTATAAAGACAGGACAAGCTTCAAATCTACCATCTCTATCACACTTACCTCCCAGCTTGAGGAAACAGCTGTTTGTCTTCTTATCATAGTAAGGACATATCTTGTGATACTTCTTAGCACTTCTCATCATTCTCTCAACCCATCTCCTCTTAGGATCTGCTTGTACTATCCCTGAACTCATTTCTCGAGATCACCTCCCACTCTCTAGGGTGGACCACCAAATAACTATATATAGTGCTGTTTATTAAAAATTTAAAAGAATCTACTATCCCAGAAACCTTTGAAATCTATCTCTCTACCCAGCCCTCTCTCACGCGCCTTATCATAGACTAGTTTAGCGACAGCCACATCCCACAAAGCTATGCCGTGAGATTTAAAGATTGTCACATCTCTATAATCTGATCTTGAGACTCTTCTCGAGACCACCTCCCACAGCTCGTGAATATTCTCCCACTTAATATAGCCTTTTTCAATAGCGCTTAGCAAATCTCCAGATTCTCTCTTAGCCTGCTCAATGCTATCAGTGACTACAAGCTTAGCTCTTAAAAACAGCTCGGGATACGCTTCAACTCTTGAAGGGTGGTTAGAGCCCACTAGATTCACGTGAACTCCATCTCTCACCCACTCAGATCTTAGGAATGGTGTTCGAGAGTTAGTTGCAGTAGATATAATATCACTACTCTTAGCCAGACTCTCTATAGACTCGGCTCTGAAAGCTTTTAAACCTCTTGATCTTAGTCTCTCAACTATTCTCTCAGCATTAGAGGGATCTTGAGAAACAACGAGAATCTTATCATAGTTTCTTAGAGAAGAGATTGCTAGAGCCTGTGTATATGCCTGTTTTCCAGAACCTACTATGCCTACAATCGAAGAATCTTCTCTAGCGAGATACTTAGTCGCGATAGCACTAGCGACGCCAGTTCTAATTCTCCCCAAAATATCAGCCTCGATCACTGCTAGAAGCTCATTTCTACTCAGAGAGAATAGTAAGACTACAAAAACAGTCCTAGAAGGAGTTGATAGATAACTCTTTAAACCAACGATATCAAGCGCCTCTATAGATGAAGCCATTACATGGAAGACTTTATCTCTTATAAAAATCCTAGATCTAGGTATATTTTGAGCCTCATTTCTTGATTGAAAAAGCAACGCTCTCTCGATCGCTTCTATCGCTTCTTTAAAATCGAGAAGTTTAATAACCTCTTCCTCAGATATAAGAAGCATTAACACACCATATGATTGTTAGGATAAGAGAAAATAAGGGCTAGGATGAGTCTCGTCTCAGAGCGCGGCTAGCGAGAGTTTACAACTGAAAAGCCCGCCCTAAAGGGCGGGGAGGAGGTCAGAGGTCACTCCTCTAATCTATAAGCCGCGTCCCAGAACATATACTCGTATTTCAAGGATCTGATGAACACCCACTCTAGGTCTTCTACTCTCTTACCTGAGGAGTCTATCATATTTCTTATAAGGTCGAGGAGTCTCTTGTATTCTTCTGAGTAGTAAGTTGAGGCCCACTTAACATATATTCTATTTTTATTCTTCTCAAGTCTGCTTCTATGTCTCTCGGCTATATCTAGATAAGTCCACATACAGGGTAGCGTGGCGGTTAACCCTGTCCAGAAGTCGTGTTCGTAAGCAGTGGCTATCATGTGGTTCATGTAGGCTATGTTTACAGTATTAGGCTCTGTTCTAATCACCTCGTCAAGTGATATATTGAGCATATTGAGAATATCGATATAGTTCTTCAACTCACCGGTCACAGTTCCGTAAGCTAGATCTAGAGCTACTCTAGCTTTATTGAGGTCTGGTGCTTTAGCAGCTATTATACTGAATGTCTTTACTAGAGCCACTAAGTAGTTGTAGTCTTGTTTTATGTAATAAATGAATTTATAGAGATCTAGTGTCCCATCGTACAACTCTACTACAAATGGGTGATCCAATACTTTGTACCACAGATCTATGTGTCTATCTCTCAGACTCTGCGTGATCATTATCTCACCTCTTGTAAACACTTGAGACTGCTAGAAAAGCTATGCTGCCATACAAACCACCACTCACCATAGCTGCCACAGTCCATGCTAGCATGACCGATGGAGTTGCTATCTCTCCGAATAAGACAGCGTCTAGCATGACCGCTGGAATACCTGCCAAAGCACCTGCTAGAATAGCTACGTCTAAAGTCCATCTCTTATATCTAAACATTAGATAAGCAGCCTCAGAGAATAGACCCTGAGCTACACCGTAGATAAGGTTAGTAAAACCTCCTATAGTAGGTATTAGAGTCTCTACGAGAGCTCCTAGAGTCTCTCCTAAAAACGCGGATAGCGGTTTTCTCAAAAGTGAAGCTGCTAGAGGAGCTCCTACAAACCATAGGCCATAGGATATGAGTCTGGCAAATATAGGTCCGCCAATGCTTGAGCCAAACTCGTAAACAAACCATGTAGCATAGAATATGATGCCTGATACGACAGCTACTAGTGCTAGAAAAGCATAGTCTACTGAAGTATATCTGAGAGATCTGCTTATTTCTATCACCTAGTAATGTTTTAAATAAACACTTATAAGCAGGCTATAGGAAACCTATAATCAACTTATTAAGACTTAACACGCTAGTCATGTGAGATACTAATGATTAAGTTTGACATCGATGAAGCGGGATACACCTTTAAGAGTGTTTTGAGAGAGATCCGAGGGCTGATTAGAGATGGAGAGATAGTTCTAATAGCTGGAAGCTCTGGCTCTGGAAAAACTACTCTACTTCTATCTATAACGGGAGTTCTAGTGAATCTTCTAAATGGATTTGTCAGAGGATCTGTGAATTTAGACGGGTTGAACCCTCTCGATATTGTAGAGTATAGAGAGGTGCCGAGGAGAGTAGGCGTAGTTTTGCAAGATCCAGACAAACAGATCTCTATGCCCACACCATGGGATGAACTCTCATTCACTCTAGAGAACCTAGGGTATGATTACAACGAGATAAGAGTGAGAGTAGATTCAATGCTTCGTAAGATAGGGTTAGAGAAGAAAGCCTATAGTGAGATCGAGAATCTCTCTATAGGCGAGAAGAGAAGAATCACTCTAGCATCAGCATTGATACACGATCCAGAGATAATATTTCTAGACGAGCCCACCGCTTCAATAGATCCGTGGGGGGTTAGAGACATAAGATCTTTTGTAGAGCAGTATAGGAGGGAGGGGAAGACAATAATAATAATAGAACACAAACCATCATACTTTTTAGATAAGATCGATAGAATTGTGATTTTAGAGAATGGTAAAATAGCGAGAGAGCTCCTCAGAGAAGAGATAGATAGAGAAAAAATGACTAGGTTTTTCAAAGTAGATCTAGAAGAAGATCTCTTGACACGCAACACAGAACAGAGTAGTAGAGAGAAGAGTAAGAGACGAGAGAAGAAGATTCTTGAGGTCAGAGACCTCTGTGTTGGGTATGAGAAAAACGTAGTGTTAAAAGATCTTAATTTCGAGTTATATGAGGGAGAGATAGTAGTTCTCGTAGGTCCTAATGGATCTGGCAAATCTACTCTACTAAAAACACTAGTAGGATGGCTAAGACCTCTCTGCGGTTCTATCTATCTTGATGGTAGAGAGGCCGGTAGAAAAGATCTTATCAAACAGATCTTCTACACGCCTCAGCAACCTGACTATCTATTCACAACCACAAGTGTAGAGAAAGAGATCTCTCTTATAACCGAGGAGAGCAAAAGTTTAGAGACTCTTATCAATGAATTGTTCCCGTGGTATCAATATCTGCGTAGAGAGAGTCCTTTCAGATTAAGTCATGGTCAGAGAAGATCTCTTTCTCTTCTCATAAGTCTCTCTTATAATAGAAGAATCTTACTACTAGACGAACCAACTACGGGTCTCGACATTGATCTCTACAACGTTATCAAAGATCTGATCTTTAGATTGAGTAAAGATATGAACAAGTCAATAATAATATCTACTCACGACTACAGAGTTATAAGAGATCTAGGTGAGAGAGTATTATTTGTGGACACGTATAAGAAGAGCGTGTACGAGTATTCTCCTGAAGAGATCTTGAGAGTGCTGAGTGAGGTTTTAAAATAATGTTTAGGAGACCACTCTCATCTACTCTCTTCATATACGCTCTCGTAATATCTCTGCTAGCATTCATAGCTAGAGACACTCGTGAAATGCTTATGCCAGGTCTGCTAAATATGATCGCAGGCTTCGCTCTGGGTTTTAGAAGATTTAGACCATTAATACTACTATTCTTAGCAGGGGTCGTAGGCTTAGTTTTGAACTCTCTGCTCGTAGCTAACACAGGTAAGACCGTGCTATCAATCGATTCATTTCTTATTATAAGAGAGAATGCTGTCAGAGCTGTTATTAATATCACTCTGAGACTTGGCATGATCGCTGGCGCGACACTAGTCTTTCTATCTATAAGCGATCCTAGAAATGTTATTAGAGATCTTGAGAGAGATCTCAGATTGCCCAGAGGTATAGTCTTTGCGATATTCTACGCTCTCAGACTCTACCAATTATTAAAGAAAGATCTCGATGAGATAATGCTCGTAAGAGCAGAGAGAGGTTTCAGAAGAATCTCTATACTTCCCAGAGATATACTCACTTTAATCACACCTCTACTGAGCGTAGGGATCGAGAGAGCTATGTGGGCTGGCGTGTCTGCCGAGATGAGAGGTCTGGCTATTAGAAGTGTCAAATACCCTTCTAGAAAGATCTCTCACACAGACTACATGATCTACGTAGCCATGATTCTACAGATAGCATATGTCTTGATACCAACTTTCTCCCTACCTTGAAGAGAAGAGCCCCTTAGGCGGTTCATTAGCTCCCATCGATTCGAGGCCGCATCTCTCATTTAAGGGCGGTCGAGAGGGTCAGAGACCTCTCTCACAGCTTTCTACCTCTCTACAATCTCTGAAACTCTGGAAAGAACCTTTATCTCTAGTATCAAGACTCACGCTAGGGTAGAGTACTCGCGAGTAGCTTGCTCCGAGAGACATGACTCTCAATATAGATGAGAGAGGAGAGACTTTTAAAAACTAGATTTATCTCCGCCCTAAAGAGTGGCGCTTTCGATATAGTAAACAGGTTTTAAATTTGATCTCGTATTAGTACTGGGAGTTAAGATTGAGAATAGGTATAACTGCGAGTGGAGGGGGGCATACGGGTTATGCCATAGCCTTAGCTCAGAGATTGGCTGGCAAGGCAGAGCTGGTATTCTACATACCTAGAGGAGATAGGTGGAGTAGGAGTAAAGTAGAGAGATATGGTGAGATTGTTGAGATAAGAAAATCTAGAGGTCCCAATGAGAGTGTCTTTAGACTCTTATACAATCTGCCCAGAGCTTTTATAGAGAGTTTAGAGAGAGTAGGAGAGATAGATCTATTCATAAGCTCAGGTTCTAATCATAGCATACCGCCAGCTGTGGCGAGTAAGATGAAGAGAATCCCTGTTATAAACATAGAGAGTTCTGTTAGATTCGCTAGAGCTAGTGGTAGTGCTAAGTATCTATCTTATATCTCGGATCTAACAGTACTTCAATGGGAGGAGCAAAAGAAGATTCTCCCTAGAGGCGAGGTGTTCGGGCCTTTATACGAGAAGCCAGAGTACGAGGCTCGAGACGACAATCTTATAGTTGTCACAGCTGGCACATACGGGTTTAAAGAGTTGTTTGATGTGGTGTATAAGACAGATCTTGAGAACGTTGTTCTACAGACTGGGAGAGTTGATCCTGGCTTGTATAGAGGTAAGAAGAACTGGATCGTGTTTGATTTTGATCCTGATATAAACAGGTGGATTGCCAGAGCTTCTATTATTATCACGCATCTAGGCAAGACTGTTATAGATGCAGCACTAACCTATAGAAAACCTGTTATACTGATCCCTAATCCCAACTGGAGACTAACCGCAGGGGCTGAAGACGCAAAGATACTCGCAGAGAAACTCAATATATGCTACGAAGAGAGATTAGAGCCCAGAGTAATATTAGAGAGAGTTGAAGAGTGTAGAAAGAGAGTACCACGCGAATACCCTGATGGAGCAGAGAGATTGTCTAGAGAGATCTTCAGAAGATTCTCTTGATACACGTTTGCAAATACTATCTCTAGTTTATTAATCTTCCTGGCATAATCGTAATGGGTTGAATTGTCAGCGGTAAGCCCGGCTGTAGAGTGTAAGAGAAAGAATTATCTTTACATAATATATGATCTGTTTAAAGTAAAACAGACAATACTACTACTCTTCGTAGGAGTCTTCGGCTATCTCATAGCAGCTGTCTCTAACATAGATCTCTTTAAGTTTCTTCTTATAATTATCTCGCTATTCTTAACTATCGGAGGAACAACGGGTTTTAACATGATCTTTGACGCGGATCTAGATGCTATTATGATGAGAACCAGAAATAGAGTAATACCGTCAGGCTTGATCGATAGAAGAGAAGCTCTTATAATATCTCTTTCAGCTCTCGCTCTAGGTCTCTACATAGGCTGGGGTATATCAACATGGTTTTTCATCGCAGGGTTACTAGGATTCATAATCGATATAGCGGTATACACTCTTATTATGAAGAGAAAGACTTGGCTGAGCGTTGTCTTAGGAGGTTTTGCGGGAGGTATGCCAGCTTTCGGAGGCTACTTAGCTCATGTAAGCAGTCCAGATCTATATTCTATAAGTCTTATGCTAATAGTCGCTCTATGGAGTTCTCCGCATATATGGTATATAAGCTCTTATTACATAGAAGACTACGTAAGAGCGCGTATACCCACACTGCCTGTGGTTAAAGGGTTTAAAGCCTCTGTCAAGGCTTCAATGACTATGATCTCTCTAATTCTACTTGTAGTACTAACAATGTTTATTTACAGCAATCTCAGACTATGGATCACACTAACAGTATCTCTGATCATGAGTATAAATCTTCTCAAAATAATGTACTCTCATCTAATATCTTTTAACAAAGAGAATATTAGAAGAACATTTAAATTCTTAAGCCCCTATCTAGCGATCATATTTATCTCTCTATATATAGATAGACTACTTGGATTCTAGAGCTATCTCTCTGAGAATCTCATAAATCGTTTCTAGAGGAGATCTTCTCTCTCTCAGTGTATCTCTGGTATCAACTCTCATCTTCTCGGGATCTCTAGCCACGGCATTAATAAACTCGTCTAATCTATTGATCTCTGAGATGTATTTGAGAGGAAGATTGAGTTCTGTGACACATTTATCAACCTCTAAAGTTATTGGAAAAGTGATCACTCCTGGAACTCCTTGTAGAGCCGCCTCTCTAGCTATTGTGCCCCCACCTGTTATAGTGGCTATAGAGTATCTCACTAGTGCTGGTCCTACAGCTCTTCTCGGCTCTGGCACTATGACCTCTCCTCTCAAGATACTATCTCTGAAGACTCTCTCGAAATACTCCCTCTGATCTCTATATCTAGGTAGTATCACGACTCTTAATCTTTTTGAAAGGATTCTTTCACATATATTCTTCCAAAACTCTGCTTTAGGACTCCAAGTATAGTAAGAAGCTCTAAACTCCTCAGGTCTTATCACTATGTACTCTAACTCTCTCAAGCCCAAAACCTCTATGTGTCTCTTCGAGAATACCTCGGGCATCTCTTCGAACCAGCTCAACTCGTCAAAACCTTTGTAGGGTCTTAATTTTAATCTCGCATGAGTATACTCGCTCCAGCTATTCAAAGATATGCAGTCTGAGAATACGAGATAAGATGCTAGAGATAGAGTGAGTCTATGAGGATGTACTGCGTGAGGACTATCAGATAAGACAACGAGCTTCTTCCCGACCCCATATATAACTCTAGCCTCTACAGGGTTGGGATACGCCACTCCAGCCAAGATCCTCTCTCTATACTCTGAGAGTTTTCTAGCGGCAGTAGAGATTCTCTCTCCTTCATAAATCAGTTTTTCATATAGATCCTCTCCATATCTTCCGAAGATCTCTATATCTATACCTAGAGTCTCTGCGAGACCTGTGATAGCGTCATAGTCTCTTGCGGTTAGAAAAACATCGAAATTCTTACGACTCAAGAATCTTCTCAAGGACTCTCCTATCAAGAGTTGTTTAGGTGTCAAAGCATCAAACCAGACGAGAGGTCTAGAGATCTATGGCACCTCCTTGAGCTCTTCTAGAGGTATTTTATTTAAAAAGAATTATAGATTATGTAACTGCGGACTCGCCATGAGGAGACTATTCGGAACAGACGGTGTTAGAGGTGTATTCAACACTGAAATGGATCCTTTCATGGCTATGAGACTCGCCATGGCTATAGGAACATATCTAAAACCAGGCGCGAGAGTTCTACTAGGCAGAGATGGCAGAGCGGGATCAGAAACGATATATCTAGCTGCAGCAGCAGGATTGATAGCCACAGGAGTCAAGGTTTATGAGACAGGCTTAACACCCACACCAGCACTGCAGCTGAATGTGAGAGACAGAGGCTATGATGCGGGTGTTATGGTCACTGCTAGTCATAATCCTCCAGAGTATGTTGGTATGAAGTTTATACTCAGCGACGGTGTTGAGGCTCCTAGAGAAGTTGAAGAAGAGGTTGAAAAGATCTTCTACGAGACTAGTTTTAGAAAGATTTCTTGGAGAGAAGTTCAATACAGCCTAGCCAAAGACGAGTATGTTAACGAGTACTATATTAACAGAGTAGTCGAGCTAGTAGACAGAAATATGATCGCCTCACGAGAGTTTAGAGTAGTTGTTGATCCTGCAAATAGCTCGGGGCTAGCTACCACTCCAGCCATACTGAGAAGACTTGGTGTCAAAACTCTCACTATAAACGCTGACCCCAGCCCTGAGCCTTGGAGACCTTACGAGCCTACTCCAGAGACTATAACGGATCTTAGGAGTATTGTGAGAGAGTTGAAAGCTGATCTTGGAGTAGCTCACGATGGAGATGCTGATAGAGCTATGTTTGTTGACAGATATGGAGAAGCTTACTGGGGCGATAGAGACGCTATCTTACTATCTAAGCACATACTACTCAATAGAAAGAGTAAGATGCCTAAGAGAATCGTGACGCCTGTGTCATCATCTGTGTTAGTAGAAGATCTCTTGAAGCCCTATAATGTGGAGATTGTGTGGACCAGAGTAGGCTCTGTAGTTATAGCTAGAGAACTGATGAGACTGGGAGGAGGGATCTGTGGTTTTGAAGAGAACACAGGCTTCATATACCCAGAGCATCAGTATGTGCGAGATGGAGCTGCTAAGACAGTTCTAATGCTAGAGTACCTAGCCTACGAGAAGAAAAGTTTAGATGAATTAATGAACGAACTACCGAAGATGTATGTTATAAAGACTAGATCTCCTACTAATCCTGTTAAGACAGAGAGAGTTATAGAAGAGCTTAAGAGAATGTTCTCAGGAGAGAGAATGATAACAGTAGACGGAGTTAAGGTAATTGGCAGAGACTACTGGTTCCTCGTAAGACCCTCAGGTACAGAGCCTATTCTGAGAATAATGATCGAGTCTCCTTCTAGAGATAAGGCCGAGGAGATCTTGAAAGAGATAAAGTCGGTGGTAGATAGGTATTGAAGTATAGACTACTAGATCTACTCGCATGCCCTATGTGTAAGAACTTTCCATTAAAACTCATAGTATTCTCTAGAAACACTTACAAGAGAGAGTTTAGAGGTAGAAAACCTGTATGTGAGCTCTGGTGCTCTTTTCTAAATAAGAGTATAAAAGATCTCAAGAGCGAGAGCTTAGAGACTCCTTGTGAAGAGTGTTTCAAATACGAAGTCTCAGAGGGTATATTGATATGCACTAGATGTGGCAGATGGTATCCTATTATCAATGAGATTCCTAGAATGCTTCCCGACGAGTATAGGAAGAAGAAAGAAGACATAGAATTTCTCAAGAAGTACAAGGATCAGATACCCGAAGAAGTTTTAACTAGGGGGTTGCCCTTCAACTTGTACAGCGAGTGATATTGAGAAATCTATGATCTCTCGAAGTCTCACATAGTGACTATAGGAGTTCTTCTCTCTTTCTCACTATCTTCTGAAGTCGTAGAGCCCAGTCTTAGAGACATCAGAGGAGTTATCTTACCCTCTCTAAGCATCCCTGCAGCCATATCTCTGAAGCTCGATGTGTGAGCTATGTCAAGCTCGATCAGTTTAATAGCCACATCGTACGCTGCTTTCCACACTTGTTCGAGACTTGCCTTATCTAGGCTTGAGAGGATAACAGGGTCTTGAAGCCACTGATCAAATGCTCTGAGAGTTCTGATCATGTGTTGAAAAACCGCTCTCGTTGCTAGAACGATCTGTAGTCTATCACCTCCAGCAGAGATCTCTTCGTTTAACTGTTTGAAAGCGTCTAAAGTTCTCTTCTGCATCTTGATCCATTCGTCTAGGTTGGCAAGTAACATTTGAGCCATGCTATCGCCTCTAGTATATAGTGGTTAGAAATCTTAAAAGCTCATATGGGCTAGGAGACCTACGCTAAGCTACTAAGCCTTTATAGAAGCCACTCTCTTTAACAAGTGTCTCGCTATAGCTATGTCAAGTAGAGAAGTGCCCACAGACTTGTAAAGCTTTATCTCTCTAAACTCGCATCTAACACCTCTAATATAATCTCCTAGCTCGACCAGCCTTATATCTCTCACATCATCTGACTCTCTAGACACCCCCGAGACTGTGTCAACAAGAGCACAACCAGCTCTACGACGAGTCGTATCATCGATCTCTCTAACAGGTCTTGGAGCACCTATAGATACCACGATACCACCTCTCTTAACAAGCTCTCCTCTGACAACTGGTTGTAGAGAGCTGGTTGCGGCTATGACGACATCTGACTCTATCAACAGACTCTCCAGAGGACTCATACGAGCATTATACTTCTCACAGAGATAGCGAGATCTATTCACATCTGTATCGTAGACATAGATAGAGTCTATATCGAACAAGATCTTGAACACTCTTAAATGATAATCTCCCTGAAAACCAGCTCCTATGAGTCCTAGTTTTTCTATTCTACACCTCTCCCTAAGATCACATTCAAGCAGCAATTTTGTTGCTAGGGCCGAGGCCGTGGCTGTTCTCCAGCCTGTAGCGCTGGCTGCGTCAGCTATCATCTTTAACTCTCCAGTCTCTAGATCAGATACTACTATGTATCCTTTGACTCTTGGAGTCGCTCTTGGATATATTCCTATTATCTTTAGAACAAATCCTATATCAGGATCTATCCCTGGCATCAGACCAATCCACTTATCTTCATATCCATACGAGACTCTATCATAGACTATAGGTTTTTCGATATAGAGATCTCTTATTTCAACTAACAACTCGTAAGGATCGACGATTCTATCGATATCCTCACTCTTCAGATACGAGATAGAGATAATCTCTACCCTACATACTATTTTTATATTCCGTTCTAAAAATCGTGGTTATCAGATCTTTTTCTTTGTCGAGCTAGGACACAGGCTACTTATAGGACACTCGCCACATCTAGGATCTCTAGATCTACAGTACTGCCTGCCAAGAGCTATTAACAGTCTATGTGCCTCTTCGACATTCTCAGATCCGAAATACTCTTTCAAAACTCTTGACGCCTCTCTATAGCTCCTCTTATCTATAAGCCTCCATCTTATAGCGATTCTCATAGCATGTGTATCTACAGCAAAGTAAGGAGCCTTCCTAGCCACTGCTAGAAACACGTCTACGGTCTTCTCACCCACGCCTCTTATGTCTAAGAGTTTCTCTCTCAATCTCTCAGGATCTTCTCTAGCCAAGAACTCTTCACCACCCAAACTCTTGATCACTCTAGCAGCGCTCACTATAGCTCGCGCCTTCTGTTTCCACAAGCCTGCTGGTCTTATGGCTTCTTCCACATCTTCTATCCTAGCACTTAGTATCTCATCTAGTTTAACACCAACATTTTCTCTGAGTCTCATGAATGCTTTTATAGAATTCTTATCATTAGTATTCTGACTCAGTATAACTCCTACTAGCACCGGGAATAGATTGCCCTCACTATAATACTCGGCTACTAGAGCTGTGTACTCTTTCCAATCGATTCTCAGCTTTTCTCTTAGAATCTTGAGAAGATCTGAGCCTGAGATTATGTTAGCTATAGATTTTTCTCTCATCTCTCTTAATATCTCTCCAATAATTTTAAAAATGAAGAAGATTAGAGGATTGAAATCATGATTATAGGTTTAGCAGGTTTAGGAAGGGTAGGTTTGAAGAGTCTGAGAATCTTGAGGAGGTACAGAGTAGCAGATGAGATAATAGTGTTTGATAGAGATCCTGTGAAAAGAGATCTGATTAGAGATCTTGATAATGTCTACTTCGCGAGAGTAGATGATGTAGAAGATGTATTGAGAGATGTTTACAGACTAGATCTTCTAATGATCTCTTTGCCCTCTCGAGAGGCTTATAGACTGCTGACTAGAGTGGCTTCTAAGTGTATTGATATCGTAGACGTATCTTATCAACAGACAGATCCTTATATTTTCGAGAGATATTTCACAGACTGTGGCAAGATGTATATTCCTGACGCGGGGTACGCCCCAGGGTATAGTAATTTACTAGCAGGTTTTGCTCAATCAATGTTAGGCTCTATAGATAGTCTCGAGATATATGTGGGAGGGATACCTGTCAGAAAGATCCCTCCTATAGGGTATACTGTGACGTGGAGTGCAGAGGATCTCTTAGAAGAGTATATGAGACCAGCGAGAGTGGTCAGAGATGGTAGAGTAGTAGAGGCGGATCCCTTAGAGAACACGGGGTCTATAGAGATCAGAGGGTTGGGAGTCTTTGAATGGTTCTACAGTGACGGTCTTAGAACAATGATTAGAAATATAAAAGCTAGAAATATGTTTGAAGCAACATTGAGATGGCCTGATCATATTAAAGCAATTAAACTACTCAGAGACTTGGGGTTTCTGAGCAGAGATAAAATTACTGTGGGGAGAGAGGAGATCGAGATATATAGAGTTGTAGCAGAGATATTAGAGAGAAAACTAAGAATAGAGACAGAAGACATGGCTATACTACTCGTGAGAGCTAGAGGAGATGATGAAAAGAGTTTCGAAGAGCTGGTAGTTGTTCGTGGAGATACTCGAGATTCTGCAACTATTAGATTCACAGCCATAGTTTTCACGTCTACAGCACTACTTCTTCTGAGAGAGAAAGAGAGAATTGAAACAGGAGTACAGCCTCTCGAAAAGCTGTACCAATACAAAGAGTATTATGAGAAGCTCTTGATAGAGAACCAACCTGACAGAGATAAGATTCTTATACACAGATCCTATAGTTAAGATCTGCTGATCTGTTGTGAGAAAAACTATAGCTCAGTCTATATCTAGACCACGTGCTCTTAGAGAGTTTCTCAAAATATCTTCTCTGAGTAGAGCCACGTTAAGAGATGTGTAGATTATAGACGCATATCTGTGTAGGTATATGATACCTAAATCTAGACCTCTCACTCTATACGTATCTACAATCTCTATGATCTCTAGTAAAAAGCTGCGGAGTAGAGTGTACGCTAGTGTTAGAGTGTTAAGTCCTAGCAATCTTCTCAAGTGGGCTGGTGGTGTAGTAATGTAGAATAGAGATATTGTAGTTAGAGTTGAGTATCCGTATAAGAGATTGAAAAATACTCTCTCATCTAACGTTCTTGCAATAAGATCTATAGGTATTATTGTCGCGGCGAGACCAAGCCATATGAGTAAGGTGAATAGGAGAGTTCTATAGAATCTGATCACGAGAAATAAGAGTACGTTGAGCAATACTATGATCAGCTCTATAAATATGTTTTTAGTAAAGAAGCTAGCGACAACAAACACAAGATACAATAATTTGACTAGTACCATGTTCTCTTCGTGAAGAAAACTCTTCCTAGAGCTTGCACCTATGATCTCTTCAGTTAATCTGTTCACCAACAGATCATCCTCCTAGATATGATGCCTGCTCTCTCGAGATATTCGTCTTCGAAACTCTTTATCTCGCCAAAATATTTTATCTCTCCTCTATGAAGTATCATTATCTTGTCTGGTCTGAGTATCTTTAAATACGCTATATTTGTTGATGAGACTATTATAATCTTACTAGATCTGCGTCTCTGAATAATGTCTGATAACAACTCTACACCACTCAGATCTAAATATTCGAATGGTTCGTCTAACAGCCATATAGGCTGATCTATTATTAAAACACTTGCAAGTGACACTCTCTTCGCCTCACCTCCACTCAAAGTAAAAGGATCTCTATGGAACAACTCTGGATCTACTAACGAGTCTATAATCTCTCTATCAATTTTCTCCTCACCCAATATTCTTGTGATCAACATAATCTCATCATATACTCTCGGCTCTATAAAGCCGTAGTAAGGGTTCTGCCACACGAAACCTACTAGTCTAGCTATATCTCTTCTTCTCAACTCTCTAATATCCCTACCATTGATCCTTATGACGCCTCTGTAGCCATCTATTAATCCAGCTAGTGTCTTTAAGAGCGTGGTCTTTCCAGAGCCGTTAGGTCCTATTAGGAGTATTAGACTCTCTCTAGACTCGAAATCTATTTTTTTAAGAACCTCTCTACCCCCTAGTCTCACGCTGAGATCTCTTACCTCTATGACTGTCATCTACTCTTCTCCCTTCTAATAATCCATAGACCTAGTAGAAAACCTAACACGCCCTGACTTATAGTACTACCTATAGCAACTCCCGAGACAGCTATTTCTAGAGGTACTGCGTATATTATGTGAAGAAGGATATAGCCTATAAAGAGACTTGTGATAATAATCTCTTCAATCGCAACCAAGATCAAACCTTTTATAGAGGGGTAGAGAATTCTTCCCAGAACCCATGCTACTAGCGAGTAGACTAGATTAGCAGTAGTCCCCACCACTATATCATAGACTCCATAGGGTGAGACTATATTAGCTAGAAGAGTTCCCAAGGCCAGTCCTATCACAGCATTAACACCGTATCTGGGTATATAAGGTAGGATGCTTAGAGCATCGCTCACTCTAACTTGTACAGGGCCGTAGCTTATCGGCTGGAGTAGTACTGTGATAGATGCGTAGAGAGTCGTGATAACACTAGCTCTAACTAAGCTAATACCTC
>JBEULF010000065.1:0-17713 GCA_041287455.1 Sulfolobales archaeon | reverse complement strand
TGATAACACTAGCTCTAACTAAGCTAATACCTCTGCGAGACCCCATCGAAATCCCACAGGAGATAGGTAAGAAAAGCTTAAATAGATATAATAGATCTAATGTCTCTCTTTATCAGGTCAGATCAGCTTTTGCTACGAGAATAATATCTTGTTTAAACCTTCTTTAAATCTTATGTTAGCTGTCATCTCTTCGATGAGATAGTTATATAGTTTTGATAGTCTCTTTATAGTCTCTTTATGTAGATAGTGCTCCATAGAGCAAGCGTCTTTCTCGGCCACATCCTCCGGTAGGTGAAGTATGTTTATTAAGAATTTTTTAAGCATGCTATGTTTCTCGTATATCTTCTTTGCAAGAGTCTCTCCTTTCCTAGTTAAGGAGATTCTAGATCTCCCTCTAAATCCTTTCTCATATCTTATCAGATCCATTTTTGCTAGTTTTTCTAATTGTTCTACTACTGATGAAGGTTTCACTCCTAGATCTCTGGCTATGTTGGAGATTGTTATTCTACGACCAGCTAATTTGAGTCTATAGATCGATTCTAGATAGTCTTCGAAACCTCTACCATACTTAGTATTTCTACGCATAAAACATACCTGTCGTAAATATTTTTGATTTCCTGATTTTTATATTCTAAGGGTTTCTATTTTGTGCGGTATCATAGGTATCGTACTAGCTAGAGAGAAGATGCTGGGGAAGAATCTCGGAGAGATCATAGGAGAGATCCTTAAGAGACTCGAGTATAGAGGGTATGATTCTGTCGGTTATGCTCTGATTAGTAGAGGAGGGAATGTCATAGTCAAGAAAGCAAGAGGGAAAATAGACGATCTATACGAGAGACTAGAGTTTAAGCTACATGATGGCTTGTGTGGTTTTGGGCACACTAGGTGGGCTACACACGGCCCTCCTTCTGATACAAATGCTCATCCACACACTGATTGTAGTGGGTGTATTCTAGTAGTGCACAATGGCATTATTCAGAACTACCAAGAGCTGAGAGATCAATTGATACTCGAGGGACACAAGATCAATAGTGATACAGACACAGAGCTCATAGCTCATCTCATAGAGAGATTCTATAGAGAGACTGGTGACACGCTAGAGTCTCTCAGAAGAACCGTATCGATGCTCAGCGGAGCTTATGCTTTTCTAGTTATTAATTGCAGAGAGATCAACAGAATCTATTTTGCTAAGAATCTATCTCCGCTAGTAATAGGCTTAGGAGAAATGTTTAATATGATCGCTAGCGATATACCAGCTCTGCTAGGCTACACAAGTAGAATAGTGGTAGTGAGAGATCAAGAGCTAGGCTATGTAGCCCCTGACAATATTTATATAGAGAGCTTTGATAGAGTTCCTCAGAGTATCAGTAGTAGAATTAGATCTGTCGATTGGTCTCTCGAGATGATCAGTAGAGGAGGGTATAGACATTTTATGTTAAAAGAAATATTTGAACAACCGCTAGCTCTGGCGCAAACTATTGCAGGATTAAAAGATCAGATACCATCAATATTGAGAGAGATTAGAGAGGCTGAGAGAATATTTATAACAGGAGCCGGCACTTCGTACCACGCAGGATTAGTGTTTGATCACGCATTGAAATTCTATCTAGGTATTAACTCAGTCTCTTTTATAGCTAGTGAAGTTCATCTCTATGAGAAAATATTTAGAGAAGGAGATCTGTTGATAGCTATTAGTCAGAGTGGAGAGACGATAGACACTCTGAGAGCTGTTAGAATAGCTAGAAGTAGAGGCGCAAAAACTCTGGCTGTTTCTAATGTTATCGAGAGTGCTATACCGAGAGAATCAGATCTGACTTTATACACTAGAGCAGGACCTGAGATCGGTGTTGCCGCAACAAAGACTTTCACAACACAGGTAGCCTCGCTACTATATGTCGTAGCTGAGCTGGCTAGAGAGATTGACGACACGATTAGTAGGCTGTTATTAGAAGAGATCAAGACTTCGCCTAGTGTTGTAGAGAGTGTTATTAACGAGCTCAATATTCTAACCGAGAGACTAGCCGAGAAGATCAAGGATCGTAGTAGCGTATATGTGTTGGGAAGAGATCTTTCAATGCCCGTCTCTTTTGAGGGAGCTTTAAAAATAAAAGAAATCTCATATATACACGCTGAGGCTTACCCCGCTGGAGAAAGTAAACACGGTCCTATAGCGTTGATAGAGAGAGGATTTCCAGTCTTCTTTACAGTATACGGATTTCGAGAAGATGATCCTATAATTAGCAATATTGAAGAGATGAGAGCCAGAGAAGCTATGATCATAACTATACAGCCCAGAGATTATGAGAGAGTTCTTAGAATCTCAGATTATACTATACCTATGCCTAGAATGCGTAGTATTGCGGCATCTATTCTATATGTTATTCCTTATCAACTAGTTGCGTATCATCTAGCTGTTAAGAGAGGTTTAGATCCTGATAAACCTAGGAATCTAGCTAAGACTGTGACTGTGGAGTAGCTAGAGATCTAAGGATCTCTTATTCTCTTTAACTTGCTTTTCGAGTAGTTTCTCAGGAAATCTACATATGATCTATTTATTACACATAGAAAACAAACACGCAACCCGCCTAGATCATGCAGACAATGATGACAGACAAGTCTGCCACAGACAGGACATGTAGCGATGCTCAGATTCTTTCTACAGACTCTACACACAGTCTCTTTACAAATCACACAGATACCATCTGTAGCGTCATAGTGATCTTCACACACGAATCTACCGCAAATATCACATCTGAATCTAGCCGGTTTAAGATTACATATTTCACAGAGTCTCTCCTTGTCAACTCTCTTTATAACTATCTCCTGATTAGACTTTTTTATCCGAATTGAAATAAAACTGTTACTTGGGGATGAAGAGAAAGACTTCTCTGAGAGATGATTGAGGTGGAGCGACCACGACCCTATATCTCGCAATCTTAATTTTAACTTGCAGAGACTGATATTTAATGATGGTAATGAGCAAGAGGGATATAGATTTAGAGTATCTCGACATGTTCTCTAGACAGATTCTTGTTAGCAAGATAGGTTTGGAAGGACAGAAAAAGCTATTTAAAAGCCGTGTACTTGTGGTAGGTGGAGGAGCACTGGGATCTGCTATTGCTATCTCAATGGCTAGACTTGGCGTAGGATTTATCAGGATCGTGGATCCCGAATTTGTAGAGATCTCTAATATCCCTAGGACTCTCGCGTTTGATTACAATGATCATATTGAGAGAACTCCTAAAGCCTACGCTGTGGCCAGAGAGATCAAGAGAGTATCTCCCTATACAGAGGTTGATTACAGAGTAGATGTCTTTGAGGTTGATAACGCTATAGATCTTGCCAGAGACGTGGATCTAATCTTAGACGGCTTGGATAATATGAGAACAAGATTTTTAGTTAATGAAGTTGCTGTGACGCTAAATAAACCCTACGTATATGCAGGTGTTGAAGGGTTCTATGGTGTTGTAATGCCAGTGATACCTGGAAAAACTGCTTGTCTCAGATGTATATATAGTCATGCTAGTGAGAGAGATTCTAGAGATATCTGTAATGTGGTTGGTGTCTCTATAAACACTGTTATGGCTGTCTCTTCACTAGCCACCTCTATCGCTATGAAGATTCTCTTGGGAAAAGAGATCGAGCAAAAGATCTATTATATAGATCTAGATAGTCTAGAAGTGAGATCTTTCCACGCGTATCGAAACCCTGAGTGTCCTGTATGCTCTAAGGGTTTGAGAGAGTTTTTAGGGGTTACAGATGTTAACAAGATTTCGAGAGCATGCAACAACGCAAATAACTATAGATTTCTACTATCTAAAGCAGTGAGTAGAATAGATCCTAGCATTGCTGCTGAGAAAAGATTCAGAGTATCTGAGGATCGTTTTAGATATATTATTCGTCGAGATGAGATAACTATAGAGTTATTTAAAAACTCAAGAGTTGGATATGTATTCAATATTAATAAAGAGGATCTGTTGCAAGATCTAATTAAAGAGATCGAGAGGATAGCTATAGAGTATAAACCTTGATCTCTGGGTGGTAAAGTTGCCCGAAACCCCTCCACAGATCCTTAAATTAGATCCCTATAAATATAGAGAAGAGATAAAAAGTTTAGCATCTCGAATGAGAGTTGGAGAGAAGATCTTGTTAATAATAGATCTGAGAAGTCATAATATCATAAATAATGTAATCCGTGTCTGTAGAGAGAATAATCTTTCTGTTATAGATGGTTATGACAGAGAGAAAGAGATTATTCTTGTAGCTGTAAAGAGATAGCGTCTAGAGAGTTATTAACATCAGAGCTATTAACACTAATAGAAGCCATACGAATATATTCCACCTAACGATCTTGTAGCCGTCTAGTGGTGGTATCGGGATCAAGTTGAATAGTGCTAACATTATGTTCACGTAAGCTATAGCGCTTATAAGATCTTTAAGAGAGTAGATTGGTTGAAGGATATAGCCTAATATGAGAGCTATGATAGCCAGAGTTATATTCGTCAGAGGCCCTGCCAGAGCTATGATACCTTCACTAGATCTCGTTATAAAGCCGCAGAGACTCAGCACATAGCCTGGCAAGGCTACTATGAATGGTAATCCTCTGCCAGTGAGTAGGAGCAGTATATTCTGGATCAGAGCTATAGATGATGTAAACAAGACCGAGTATAGATCTATTGTAAATCTAGCTCTGCACATCAGTCTCTGAGCAACGCTACGATGACCCATCTCATGGGTCACAAAGCCTAGCGCCACACCTAAGATAAAGCCTAACCCTCCAAATAGATCTTTCTTGACATAGTATAAGCCTCCGAAAACATTGATCAGTAGAAATAATCCTATGAGCCATGAGATCTCTTCTCTCAACCCCTTAAACCGATCTCTTATTACGAATGTTCTATACATTATTATCACAGTAAGACTTGGTCTACCAGTAATATAAACGATGTATTTGATGATACTCTTATCGTGGCATCATATTGATAGTAAGAGTAAGTATAAATTCTTTGTTAAGACTAAATATTTTCGAGGGTCTTTATGTTGCTTAGAGCTGATCTGCCCAACGAGATCGCTAGAATCATAGAGATCACGGGTAGACATAATAAATGGAGATCTACTGAGACGCTTAATCTCATACCTAGTGAGAATGTTATGAGTCCACTCGCAGAAGCTGTCTATTTCACTGATATGATGCATAGATACGCTGAGGGTAAGCCTCGCAAGAGATATTATCAAGGTGTGTCTTACGTAGATGAGATAGAGGAGTTAGCCTCTGAGCTTATGAGTAGACTATTCAGAGTTAAGTATGTTGATCTGAGACCTGTGAGTGGGACTGTGGCTAATGCCGCGACATTTAGAGTGCTGGCTCCTCCTGGAGGTAGGGCTGTTGTAGCACCTGTACAGGCTGGAGCTCATGTTAGCCATACTAAATTTGGCACTCTGGGCGCTCTAGGCATTGAGCATATTGAGATGCCTTTTGATAGAGAGAATATGAATGTAGACGTTGATAAGGCTGCTAAGCTGATTGAGGAGGTAAAGCCTAGCTTCATTGTTATGGGCGGATCTCTATATCTATTCCCACACCCGCTGAAGGAGCTTGCTGAGGTGGCGCATTCTATAGGTGCTAAGGTCGTGTATGACGCGGCACACGTGCTGGGACTTATAGCTGGTAGAAGGTGGAGAGATCCTTTTGAAGCAGGCGCTGATGTTGTAACTTCGTCTACACACAAGACATTCCCCGGACCTCAGGGCGGTGTCATTCTCTCTAATAATGAGAAAGTGTTTAAAGAGATCTCTAGAACAATCTTCCCGTGGTTTGTCAGTAATCATCATCTACACAGACTGCCAGCACTGGCTGTAACAGCTGTTGAGATGATTCATTTTGGAGAGCAATACGCCGAACAGATCGTTAGAAACGCTAAAGCGTTTGCAGAAGCTCTACATGCGGAGGGCTTGGACGTCGTAGGCGAGCATCTGGGCTTTACAAAATCTCATCAAGTAGTTATTAACGTAAGAAAATACGGTGGTGGTGCAAAAATAGCTAAACTCCTCGAGGAGGCTAATATAATAGTTAACAAGAATCTCTTGCCCGAAGACCCTCCTGAAGCTGTTGGAGATCCTAGCGGTATAAGAACTGGGGTGCAGGAGATGACGAGACTTGGCATGAAAGAGAGCGATTTTAAAGAGATAGCAATCTTCTTCAGAGAAGTGATCATTGATAAGAAAGATTCTAAGTTTGTTGCTCAGAAAGTATCTGAGTTTAGAAAACAGTTCATGAAAGTACACTACGCATTCCACGTGGACATAGACAAGCTCCCATCGTTGTACAAGATACCTTATCTTAGCTTCGTTGAGTAGGAGATAGGGTTTGAAGAGTGTCATAATATCGATAGGAAACGAGTTGATACAGGGTAGAGTGATTAATTCAAACGCGGCATATCTATCTAGAAGACTAATGCTTCTAGGCATAGACGTGATAGCCCACGTGACGGTAGGAGACACTTTCGAAGATATATTCAAAGCTTTTGACATAGCTATTAATATCTTTAATTCTAATCTGATCATAACGACAGGAGGTCTGGGACCTACTTATGATGATATAACTTCCGAGGCTATCTCAAGATATTTTAGAGAGGAATATGTCATAAATGAAGAAGCTTTGAGAGATATTAGAGATAAATATGAGAGTAGGGGAATGGAGCTGACTCCAGAGAGAGTTAAGATGGCATATATGCCGAAGAGCGCTAAGCCTCTGCCCAATCCTGCAGGTATCGCGCCAGGGATCATGCTTGAGAAGAGTAATGTTACCGTGATAGCTCTGCCTGGAGTGCCTGTTGAGATGGAGAGTATATGGGAGAGACATGTAGAGCCTTATCTGAGAAGATTTAGCAACAGAAGATTTGCAGAGACGATGATTAGACTAATAGGAGTGCCAGAATCAACACTAGCTAGAGATATAAACAAATACGTGAGAGAGAAGAAAAACCTATACTTAAAGACCCACCCGAAAGGCCACGAGACCAGAGGCCCTATAAACGATCTCTATATAATGATCTCTACAGAGATAAGTAGAGATCCTAGGGAGGAGTGTGAGAGAATATGCGTAGAACTAACAGATCTTTTAAAGAAGAACAATCCTGAACTCATTATTGAGGGAGAGTGTAAATGCGATTCGAATATCTAGTCAAGCCTTTAGTAGAGAGACTAGATCCTTCCTCTAGATAGATCCTCTAGAAACTCCATGAATCTTTCGATAAACTCTCTTAATAAGATCTCGCCTTTCTCGCGAGAGGCTAGATCTGGTCTTCCAAAAGATCCTTTTTCAAATCTAATATTATCTCTAGAGAAGAAATATAGTCTAGGTCTTCTGCTCAAATCCAGATCATGCCATCTCTCACTATAAGATCTTTTTATCTCCTCGCCTTTACCCAGATCTTCTCTCAACTCTATGCCGAGGGCCATGGCCAGCGAAGTCTCTACTTCGTCCGCGTGAAAGAATTTTGTCTCGAAGATCCTATTGATCGTGTCTCCAACAAACTCCCACCAATTAACAAGATAGATCTTGTGCTCGCCACCGAGCTCATACACAGCATCTTTTAAAACACCTAGTAGATGTCCCACGTTCCCGCCATGACTGTTGAGAACTATGATTTTTCTAATATTATTTCTAGCCACAGATTTAATGTAACTCTTCACATACTCTTGAAACGCTGAACCTTGAACCCATAGTGTGCCTGGGTTGCCACTCCACTCTATAGACACGGTTACTGGTACTGGCTCTAGCACTATTACTCTGAAGCCTCTCTCTAGAGCCCTCTCAGCTATTATATCAGCTAGTTTATCGGCTATCATGAGATCTGTGCCTAGTGGCAGGTGTGGCCCGTGTTGCTCTATCGATCCTATTGGTAGTAGTGCTATACACTCTGACTCTCTAATGCACAGTCTTTCAAACTCGATCCAAGAGAGATTTTTAAGTCGTGTCATCTCTTGGAAATAATTGTTTAAAAGAGTTAAAAAGAGGCGTGTTCTATCTATTAATAAGCTCTTCTACACCTTCACGAATTCTCTTTACTCCCTCACGAATTCTCTCCTCAGAGATAGCGTAGCTTAGTCTCATAAAGTCCTCCCCACTTATCTCAGAGAAGGCTGTTCCTGGGAGTACTATTACATGATGTTTATCAATTAAGTATTCTACGAACTCCTCTACACTCATCTTCACTCTACTCAAGATCTCTCTTATTCTCGGGTATATGTAGAAAGCTCCCAAAGGTTTCCACACCTCAACCCCATCGATCTTACTAAGCTCCTCGTACACTACATCCCTTCTTCTCTGAAACATCTGAATCATTCTCTTAGTAGGAGTCCAGTCACCTCTAATAGCATCTACGGCGGCCTCTTGCGCGAAGCTTGTCGCACAACTATACACATTGACCGCTACTCGAATCATCTTTTCAATAATATCCTTTCTACCCACTATATACCCTAATCTCCACCCTGTCATTGAGAAGGTCTTACTAAAACCATTTATCAGAATAGCTCGGTCTTTCCATCCCGGATATTCTGTGACGCTCTTGAAAGGCGCGTTATCATATATGAAGTTGTCGTATATCTCGTCTGACAAGACTATCAAATTTCTCTTCTCGGCGATTCTCATAATCTCATCTACGACTCTAGGTGAGAAGACTGCTCCTGTTGGGTTGTGAGGATTATTTATCACTATCATCTTAGTCTTATCCGTGATCATGCTCTCCAGCTTCTCTAGATCTATTTGAAAGCCTCTTATCTTATCAAATTCTAGAGACAGATACCTAGGTCTACCGCCTAGTAGTTTTGTAGCCTCACCATAGGCAGGATACGAGGGGTCTACAACGATCACTTCATCGCCTGGGTTTATATAGCTAGCTATAGCTACGAATATGGCTGTCTTAGCTCCAGTAGTCACTATTATCTCATCTGGAGATACAGATGCTTGATATCTATTGTTAAGATACTCTGATATAGCTTCTCTCAGCTTGTATATGCCTGCTGTCTCCGTGTAGCCTGTAAACCTTCTGTCAAGAGATCTTTTCGCAGCCTCTATTATATGATCTGGTGTCGGGATGTCTGGCTGTCCTGCTCCAAAACTAATAACATCATAACCTCTCTCCGATAAAGCTTTCGCTATAGCTATATACTTAAAGGCCAGCTCTCCTTTTATCTCATCAAGTAGAGATCTTATGTGAAGAAGAACGGGCGAAGGTTTTGACAATAGATAGAACACCATAATATTAAATAGTATAGTGGGTATTAAAGTATTGGGATGATGCGTACCTGGCAAAACAGATCGGTGATGTAGGGTCGGAGTATCTGACCTCTGACCTTCGAGAATACGATGAATTCTTATATGCTTTTGAAGCCATAATATTATTCTGATATGAAGAGAGCTGTTTTGTATAGAAAGCTTGATAATAACAGAGTGATGTGCACAGCTTGTGCTAGAAAGTGTAGACTTTCCCCAGGTCAAGTAGGTTTTTGTGGTGTTAGAGGTAATAAAGACGGAGATCTCTATCTACTGAATTACGGTGTTCTGATAGCTGTTAACATAGATCCTATAGAGAAGAAGCCTTTAATGCACTTCTACCCAGGCTCACAGGTTCTATCAATAGCGACAACAGGTTGTAACTGGGCTTGTGCTTATTGTCAAAACTATGATATTAGCCAGAGGAAGATTGTAGAGGGGTTTGTTTTCGAGCCAGAGGAGATTGTTAAGATAGCTATTGAGACTAGCGCTAACGGCATAACCTACACTTATAACGAGCCTACAATATTCATTGAATATGCCCACGACGTCGGTGTTATAGCTCATAGACACGGTCTTTTCAACACCTTCGTATCAAACGGTTATATGACTGATGAGGCTGTTGATTATCTGTCAGAGTTTCTAGACGCTATCACAGTTGATTTCAAGGGTAATGCTGACAATAGATTTGCGAGAAGGTTCATACAAATAATAGATTACGAGCCTGTATTCAACACGCTTGTAGAGTTGAAGAGAAAAAAGATCTTTATAGAGATAACAGATCTTGTAGTGCCTAGGGTGGGAGATGATCTGAGTATGGCTAGAAAACTCTCTAGATGGATCGTAGAGAACCTAGGTCCTGAAACACCTGTACACTTCTTGAGGTTTCATCCTGACTTCAAAATGTTAGACTACCCACCAACGCCTGTAGAGACTCTAGAGAAACACGTGAGAGTAGCAAGAGAAGAGGGTCTTAAATATGTTTATATTGGCAATGTCCCTGGACACCCCTACGAACATACTTACTGTCCTAATTGTGGTAGAGTTGTTATAGCCAGATACGGTTTTGAGATATTAGAGTGGAATTTAACAGAGGATAATAGATGTAAGTTCTGTGGCTATAAGATAAATATTGTGGGGAGTCTGAAGAAGGGATATTCACCATTTAAATCGAGATTCATATTTATCCCTATGTATAGAAGAAAGTATTTCTCAGAGAAACCTGAGAATCTTCTCAACAACTTCTCTCGCTCTAGAGAGCGAGACACTCAGATTTAGAGTTTTAATGGCTATAAGCTCTTGTAATACTTTCTCAAAACCATCTTGATCCTGTCTACCAGGTCTATTATGTGATAACTGGGCTTATCTTGTCTAGAGTATGTCTTGTCGTGAAGATCACTTATATCTATATCTAGATCTGCTAGTGTTATGAATCCTATACTCCAGATCCTGGCTACATTCTCAGGCACGTAGCCTCCACCTCCTGTAGCTAGTATTCTACCGCTACTTGTCTCGTGAGCTACTCTGTGTATTATTTTCATAATCTCTTGATAACCGTATGTGGTTAGCCCTAGACCTACTAAAGGATCTTCGTAGTGTGAATCAGCTCCGTATTGAAGTATTATCAGCTCTGGCTTATACTCTAAGAGTGCTGGAATGACTATCTCTCTAAAAGCGTAGAGATAAGATATGTCATCTACACCCTCGGGAAGAGGAATGTTTATATTGTAACCCTCACCCTCGCCAGACCCTAACTCTGTGTACCAACCAGTTCCAGGGTATATTCCGTATCTGTGTAGAGATATTGTAAGCACGCTAGATTCGTTATAGAATATATCTTGAGTCCCATCTCCGTGATGCCCGTCTACGTCTACTATAGCTATTCTCCTAACACTATACTTCTTTTGAGCATATCTAGCCGCTATGGCTATATCGTTAAAAACGCAGAAACCAGCTGCCGCAGACGGTCTAGCATGGTGAAGCCCTCCGCACGGATTGAAAGTATGTTTATACTCGCTTGTCATAATTAGATCTACTCCTAGTATTGATGCTCCCACTCTAGCTATAGCTCCCTCAAAAACTCCTCTTCTAGCTGGAGTATCTCCATAGTCTAAGAATCCTTCTCCTCTCTCAGTCGCTCTTATGACAAAGTTTATATACTCTTTATCATGGACTAACATCAGATCCTCTATACTAGCACTCTTAGCCTCGATCTTTATAATGTCTCTGTTATCAAACACTTTTTTCTTCTCGAGAATCTCTAGAACAAACCTCCATCTATAAGGTTTGAAGGGATGCCAAGGGCCGAAGTCGTATTTCAAGAAATCTTGCGAGTATATAAAAGCTGTTTTACAAGGCATCTAAGACCCTGTGTCTATTAATTTTTAGTTGATTTATTTATTCAAGGGTCTTTAATGGAGTTAATAGTTCTCGCAGGGGGTAGGGGGGAGAGGCTTAAGCCTATAACGGATACCAGACCTAAACCTCTGATCCCTATTCTCGGGAGACCTCTTCTCGAGAGAACACTAGATCTCTTCATCGACAAGATCTCTAGAGTTGTTGTGGTTGCTGAGTACAGGTATGATGATATCAAGAGATTTATAGATGAGTATACTCGCGATAGAGGAGTTGAGATAGAGATAGTGAGACAAGGGAAAGAGCTTGGGACTGGGCATGCAGTTCAAGTTGCTCTCTCTCATACTAGATCAGATGAAGTCGTAGTAGTGTACGGAGATCTATATCTAGAGAAGAGCTTGGTAGAGAAGATAATCTCAGCACCTAGAGATAGTCTCGTAGGTCTCTCAGTACCGAATCCTTGGGACTACGGCGTTCTGCTAGTAGAGGGAGATAGAGTTCTTAGAGTCTTAGAGAAGCCTCAGACCTTAGAAATACCATCTGACATTATAAATGCTGGAGTCTATAAGTTCTCCTCGAAAACCTTAGAGCTGGTTAATGAGATAGGATTTTCCGAGAGAGGAGAGATCGAGCTCACAGATCTCGTGAAAATAGCTAGAGAGAGAGGGATAGATATAAGATTAGTGAGATCCTCTGTTGAAGAGTGGAGTGAAATAGGGAGACCATGGGATCTTCTCGAGATTCATAAGAAGCTTCTTCAGAGATTGAATGAGAGGATTATTAAGGGTAAGACAGATCCTAGAGTTGTTATTGAGGGGCCTGTGTACATAGGTGAGGGGGCTATTGTAAAGGGTTCTACATATATCGAGGGGCCTGTCTATATTGATGACGAAGCTGTTATAGGGCCTAACTCTTATATAAGACCTTATACTTATGTTGGCAGAAGAGCTCGTATAGGTTTCTCTACAGAGGTTAAAGAGAGTGTTATTCTCGAAGAAGCCAGACTACCTCATCTTAACTATGCCGGAGATTCTGTTATATGTGAGAAGGTCAATCTCGGTGCTGGGACTCTGATTGCTAATCTCAGATTTGATGAGCAACCTGTCAAGGTTACTCTGAGAAATACTAGAGTTAGTAGTGGGAGAGTTAAGCTCGGGGCTTTTATAGGTGGGCATGTTAAGACTGGTATAAATGTCTCTATACTACCCGGCGTGAAGATCGGGGCTTACTCTATAATATATCCTGGTGTCGTCGTTGGGAAAGATGTTGAGTATGGAAGTGTGATTAGATCTTCTACTGTGTGAGAGAACTTGAACTCTGCTCTCTGATCCTACTTCTAACGATATGCTTCATATAAGCGTACGAAGGCTCGTACACGAGTATGAATAACAAGAAGAGTACTATCGCTGTGATATCAGGTAGAAAGAATACGAGTAGAATCCAGATCACTACATAGAGTATCTTTCTATTTCTCATAAAACCTCTCTCCGGATTCACAAAATCCAGTTCTGTAGCTATTATTAGAGCTAGTGGTATTAGAAATATTATTAGAGAACCGATCATAGCGTTGAAGACTTCGTCAATAAAATTTGAAAGTGTTATGTAGTATTGAGCTCCAACCGACTCAGCCCATATCAGTCCTACTCTAATAACTATCTTAGCAACAATAAAATAGCCTGCCAAAAGACCTCCTACGACGTAGACTACTATAAGTGTGAGATACTTCTTTAGAACCCTCTTCTCATGTCTGTAGAGAGCAGGCCATACAAATGCTAGTATCTCGTAAGCTATGTATGGTGTAGATATTAATAGTGCTAGTATCATTGTCACTCTTATTATAGTTAGTAGAGGTGTTGTTGAGCCGCCGGCCATTAAAATTGCTTCGGGAGGTAGCATGTATTCTCTCGTGAATCTAATGAATCTTGTTGTGAGAGAGTCGTATCCAACACCACTAAGAGTATTGATCATATTAATCAATGATCTAACAAAGCTCTCGAGAGATATAGAAGAATTAGAACCATACATGTGAGGAGCTATATTAATCACATTTAAAGGCGTGAAGAGAATAGCTGATACAACTACATAGAATATCACAATCCTCTTCAGCCTACTACTCAACTCTTCAAAATGTTCTGAGAAAGAGAGTCTTTTCTCCTCAACATCTCTTTCCATATTTTTCTGTCCAATATAATTGAGACACAGGCTAGAATATTTTTAAATTCAGCACATCAACCCTTAATCATGTTTCATATTATGTCGGCTTCATCATCTAATCACTAATTTAGAGTAGAGGATATTAAGCTCTAACTCTTGATCTTAGAGTAAAAAATATTAACCTTTTAAAAACGATAAAACAAGGGCTAAACATGGTTTCTAGGAATACAATAATATTCTTAGTGTCTATAATAATTGTTTATATAATAGGATTATTAAGTGGATTGTTTGTTTCTACCAGCTTATATGGTTATGGACCTTCAGTATCTGTATTAACAGCTACTTATACCTATACTCATACTTATACGAAGAGCTTGACATACACTTACACACCTGCCACTCTACCAGCTACTACTCCAACTCTTCCTACTCTAACCCCTCCTGCAACGCTACCAAGCGAGATTGTCATAGGTCTCGCAGTCCCTCTAACAGGTAGTCAAGCGGATGTTGGCAAAGCTGGGTTTAACGGTATTCAGGCGGCTGTGAGATGGGTTAACGAGGTTTATGGAGGAGTGCATTTGTTTGGAAAGAGTATACCTGTTAGACTAGTCTACTATGATGATGAGAGTTCTAAGGACAAGGTTATATCTTACACAGAAAGACTTATCACAGTTGATAAAGTTCACTTCTTGCTAAGCTCGTATTCTTCTCCTCTAGTCTTCGCTCAGGCTCCTATTGCAGAGAAGTATAATATGCTCTTAATAAACTGGGGAGGTGCTTCTGACACTATACATCAACAAGGTTATAAGATGATTGTTATGGTGTGGACTCCAGCTTCTAAATACATGGTTCAAGCGGTCGAAGCATTATTATCTTACAACAAGAATCCCAGGATAGTACTTTTATATAAAGATGATGAGTTTAATAGAGCTGTTGCCGCTGGTGTTAGAGACTATGTTAAGAAACTTAATATAACTCTTGCATATGATAAAGCTTTTCCAGCGGATATAAAAGATTTCACACCATATCTAGCGGAGATAGCTCCATTAAGAGCAGACGCGTTGATAGGAGGTACTCATTTCGCTGATGGACAGCTACTAACAAAACAACTGGCTGATCAGGGTATTGATTTCAAGTTTATAGCTCTAAACATAGCCCCCTGCTATACTCAGTATTATGACGCATTCAAGACTTTAGCCGAGGGTATATTGTGTCCTTCACATTGGGAGATGGGAGCTAGCTACACTCCTGATATAGCGAGTAAACTCGGAGCTGAGTGGTTCGGCCCCACCGAGGATCAGTTTGTAAAGTACTATAGAACAATTGTAGGAGATCCTAACGCTAGACCGCCTTATCACGCTGCTTCTGGTGCCGCAGCAGTACTACTACTGATTAAAGCTATTGAGAAGGCTCAGAGTCTAGATCCTGTTAAGGTTAGAGCTGTTTTTAACGATATGTATGTAGTGACATTCTTCGGAGAATTCAAGATAGATCCTAGTACAGGATTACAGATAGCACATAAAATGATTCTTGTGCAGTGGCAGAGAGGAAACCTAGTCCCGGTATGGCCTCCTGAAGTGGCTAAGTCTAAGCTCGTGTATCCTATACCAACATGGGATGAGAAGAGAGCTGGGAAAGTAGCGTCACCTTAAAACATCTCGTAAGCGTGATATTAAATGTATGATATATCTTTTTACATATTTATACTTGTCCAAGGCTTGATCCTAGGATCTATCTACGGGATCGTGGCTGTAGGGCTCTCAATGATCTTTGGCGTTGCTAGGATTATTAATCTCTCTCACGGCGCTCTCATAATGTGGGGTGCCTACACGGCTTTAATATTCTTCTTACTAGGAGTTATACCTCTCGAGACGGCTCTGATAGCTCTAGTGATAGGATTAGCAGCAGGGTCTGCTGTATTCTATGTTATTCTTCGAAGACTCATAGGATCTCACGAGTTGACAACTCTATTAGCAACGTTTGCATTATCTATATTTCTAGAAGAATTATCTCGAGCGATCTTCGGCTTAGACTATAGAGGTTATAGCTATTATATAGGGTCTCTGACTATATCATACTACAAGATCCCTCTAACAACTGTCTTAGGGAGTGTTATTAGCGTGGCAGCAGTAGTTCTTCTCAACATTTTCTTGTATAAGACTAGAGTTGGTAGAAGTGTTCGAGCCGTGGCTCAAGACAGTGTAGGAGCTTATATATGTGGTGTAGATGTTGATAAGATCTATAGTTTTAGTATTGGATTAGGCTTTGGATTAGCTATGTTTGGCGGCGTTGTGCTGACACTGTATAATCCTACGGGAATTAATCCCTACATGGGAGGACCTTATCTCTTGAAATCTTTTGTAATAGTAGTATTAGGAGGCTTAGGCTCTATAGTAGGCGCCTTTATCGGAGGTGTTATTTTTGGCATCATAGAGACTAGTCTCTTCCCTATATACAGCGCGCTTAACTTCCACAGCCCTCTCTCAATGACTATATTCTCTGAGTTTCTACTACTACTATTACTATTATTATTGAGACCACAAGGAATCTTCTCAAAGTGATGAGATATGAAGAGATACCTACTCAAACACTCAACTCTATTAATACTCTTTATCATCTATCTACTCTTATGGTCTCTGAAAGAGTTAAAGCCAGAGTACTCTCAGCTGATAGTACAGCTAGTGACATATGCAACTATAGCTCAGGCTTATAATATATTCTTAGGCATGACAGGTTATGTTGATTTTGGATATGTGTCATACTACGGCTTAGGTCTATATGGTATGGCTATAGCTATTAAATATGCTTCAGAGAGAAATATCGTGCCAGAACAAGCCGTGGCTCTGGGTGTGTTGCTCTCTCTTCTAATGGCTGGCTTAATAGCTAGCGTAGTTGGAGGTATCGCTCTGAGACTTAGAGGAGCCTATTTCGCGATCGCGACTATAGGTTTGAGTCAGGCTCTAAGATACTTTATCGAAGGAACAGGTTTGTGGGGTGGTAGTGAGGGGCTGATAATAGCAAGAGATCTCAGAGAGATCTTTGGCGAAGAGAGATTTTCCTATGCAACAATAATACTACCCGACATAGGGATCTTTGTGTCCTGTCTTATCTCAACCATAGTGTTATATGTTGTGAGAGTGAGTAGATTGGGATTAGGCTTACTGGCTGTAAGAGAAGATGAAGATGCTGCAGAGGTTCTAGGTGTTAATACTGTGAGATATAAATTCCTAGCTTTCATAATATCAGCTCTACTAGCCAGTGTTGTAGGGTCTATGTGGAGTCTTAAAGTAACAGCTATATTCCCACCAGAGTCTTTCAATATAGCATTCTCTGTCGAAGCGATTGTTATCACAATGCTAGGAGGAGCTGGGACTATACTAGGTCCGCTAGTAGGAGCCTCTCTCTATACTCTCTCTAAGTATTTCTTAGGCGTTATGCTACCCGGCTTTCAACTTCTAATTTTCTCTCTTCTACTCATACCTATCGTAGTAGTATTCAGACAAGGGATAGTAGGAGAGGTGAGAATTCTCTTGTTTAGAGTGAAAATTCTTAGAGAGATAATTAGATAGGTGTCGAGAGATGAAGCTTCTAGAAGTAGTTAATGTCACTAAAAGATTTGGAGGGTTATACGCTCTTAGAAATGTCTCTGTAGCTATTGATAGTGGTGAGAGAGTAGCCATAATAGGGCCTAACGGCTCTGGTAAGACAACGCTGTTTAACGTGATTAACGGTGTATATAGACCTGATGAGGGGAGAGTCTATTTCATGGGTAGAGATATAACTGATCTTAAGCCTCATCAGAGAGCTCGAATGGGTATTGCTAGAGCTTTTCAGATAGCGAGACCTTTCCCTGGGCTTAGTGTCAGAGAGAATGTCGCTATAGGAGCTCTCTTCGGTAGTAGAAGCGTTAAGAGTATTGATGAGGCT
>JBEULF010000064.1:0-17150 GCA_041287455.1 Sulfolobales archaeon | reverse complement strand
TAGCACAGATCTCTTAGACTTGCTAGAGATCCCTAGGAACAGGTCTAGTCTAGGTGTTAAGAGAATTAGTAGTGGTGAGAGGAGGAGAATAGCTTTTATCTCAGCAATATCTAGAGGTAAGAGATTGTTCTTGATAGACGAGCCCACGGTAGGTCTTGATCCTCGTAGTAAGTATCTTCTCTTCAGACTGATGAGAGAGCTAGCTGAGAGAGGCTATGGTTTTATTATATCATCTCACGACCCTCTTGTTGAGCTGATCTCCGATGAGATCGTTGAGATCGAGCGTTAGAAGTGTTAGTAGAGTAGTAGAGTTTCTCTTAGAATATTTCTTCTACTCAATATTCGTAGGAGATGATAATAGTTCTAGACACACACCCGTGATCTTGAATCTGCTCGTAGTGCTCTTGATAGTGTTTGTAGTCTCGAGAGAAGGTGTGAGCAACTTGTTTATCGGAGTTCTAATAATGCTGATTCTCATGATTCTTAAGAGAGATCATTTGATCTATAAGCCTGTACTAGTCATATCATTGATACCCTCAATATGGTATCTAGCGCTATCTTATCTCATAAGACCCTCTATAATCCTCTCTCTAGAGGCTATGTTGAGAGTATTCGTTATATCTGTCTCAACAATGTTGTTCATACAACAACTCAACCCTCTGGAGATTTCCTGGCTTCTTAACAGATTGAAACTCTCTCCTAAGAATTCTCTCTATCTATCTCTGGTCTGGAGAGTCTCTCCACATCTACTCAAAGATCTTAGGACGGCTCTGATGATCAATAGAGTGAAGAATACTGAGCTTTGGAAGAGTCTTGCTGTGAGTATGATCGTTTTTGACGAGTACGCAGATCTATATGAAGAGGGTTTGTTGAGTAGAGATATAAAAAGAATAGTGTATTGGTATGATCTTGGGGAGACTTTTAAGAGTCTCACAGTACTAGCCATAGGACTACTATTATACGTGTTGCTAAACTATTTCTCCTAAAAATTAAATTTTTATTCCACGCCAAGCTACTAGTTCTATTGAGTTATGAGCGAATTATTCCCGTACGAGAGGTTTAGAGAGGGTCAGAGAGAGTCTATCGAGAGTATATTAAAGAGCTATAGAGAGGGGGGTAAACATGTTCTATTCAAAGCACCCACAGGGTTTGGAAAGACTGGCGTGGCTATAGCCACAATGCTCGCAGACCCTCCTGTTATTCATAGTGTTAGAACTAGAAACGAGATCCAGCCTGTGTTAAGAGATCTAAAGTTGTTGTATGAGAAGAGGAGAAAGAGCTTCTCATACTCATTCATATTCTCAGCCCATAGAATGTGTCCATTGCTGAAGAGTGAGAATGTTGATCCAGAGGATTTTTGGCTGAGTTGTCAGATTCTTAGAGTCATGAATAGATGTCCTTACTTTGACAATCTGAGAAGAGTCTCTCCAGAAGAGGTGTTCGACATATTATCAGAAGAGACTATTCCTGAGAGAGTTGTGACAAGAATCTCTAGAGAGCTAGAGACATGTCCTTTCTTCGCGTTGTCAAAACTCGCTAGAGAGTCTAGCTATGTGGTAGTCACATACCCCTACGCTCTAGACCCAGATCTTTTTTCTACGATATTTGAAGAGAGAGATCTGTCTGACTTCTCACTTGTCTTAGACGAGGCTCACATAGTCACTATGCCTTCGAGAGTTTACTCTGACGATTTCAGAATCAGAGATCTCGTGCACTCACTCGAAGAGATCTCTAGGTGGGTTGGGGGGTTGAAGAGTGTTGAAGAGTTTATTAACAGACTGATCATCACAGCTAGGAAGAGAGCAACGCCTAACACTACGAGGATTATCAGGAGAGAAGAGCTGGGAATCGATGAAGATATAATCAGTTCTATAGAGTACACCGCTATTGATATTAAGAGAAGAGTGTTGCTAGAGCTTATAGAGAGTAGAGGTGTTAGAGAGGCTGTCTCTAAGAGAGTCTATATATCTAGAGTTGCATCAGTACTCTCAATGTTGAGAGATAGTAGATATGAAATGTTTGTAGAACACGATCCTAGCGAGAATCATGTTATAAGAGTTGCTGCAGTAGACTATAGTGTTATTGGAGAGGTTCTAGAGAGATATAAGAAGACACTATTAATGTCAGGCACTCCACCCACGCTTGATTTTACGAGAAAACTCATAGGTCTAGAGAGGGTTTCAGGGGTTAACGCTCTTGAGCTCACTAGTTGGAACCCTCTCGATTCTCTGGCTGTCATAATTGTCTCAGAGCTCACCTCTAAATACGAGCTGAGATCAGATGTTATGTACAGAGCCTACGCTGAGTATATCAAAGCTGTCAGAGATATGATTCGAGGTGTTAAGATGATTGTTTATCCTAGCTATGACTTTATGAAGAGTGTAATTAGATATATAGAAGATCTAGAATCAGATCTTGTCGAAACGCAAGAGACCACGTTTAGTGATTTTCTAGAGAGAGTTCTGAGCGCGAGAGATCTCGCTATGCACATAGTTGCTGGTGGGAAGATCGCTGAGGGGATCGAATTCGTAGAGAACACAGTCTCTCTCGTCAAAGCAGTTTTCATAGCAGGAGTACCATATCCACAGCCTGATGATTATGTTAACGAGCTTATCAGAAGAGGCTCTGCAAGAATTAGTGATATTGAGTTTAGAGATTTTATAATGAACAACGAGGCTTATATAAGAACAGCTCAGGCCATAGGTAGAGCTGTGAGAGGTCCTAGCGACAGAGCTCTAGTAGTGCTTGGTGACAGGAGATTTCTATCTCGTAAGTTGAGAGGACTCCTAGAGTTGAATAGATTCAGGATTGTCAAGAATCTGAGCGAGTTTAGACAGACAGTAGATCTTGTCTCGCGAGAGTTTATATAGTCGTTCTCTTTAAGTGAGTTAACCTTATAAAGCTAGGTCCGCGATTTATTATGTGGTGAGACAGTGTTCCTACTACTATGGAACCCTATAGTACTCTTAGGAGTGTTCGCAGGCTATATACTAATGTTCATCCTAGCCTCATACCTGGCTCCTAGAGTGGCCGGGAGACTGTCAGGCAAGTTCTCACTATACACATCAATGGCAATACTACTAGTCCTGATCATCATAGTATTCACTCTGACACTACTAGGAATATCCTACGCGGTAGCCTACGCGGTCGGTGTCTCAACAACTCCCGAAGGAATCACATCTATTCTAGCATCTCTAGCACTACCTCTGATGATATTCGTAGTCATAATAAACTTGATAACATATCTAATATCTCCTTATATTATTAATCTAGTCTATAGAGCTCGTAGAGACGAGAGATTACAAGAGATCGTTGATAGAGTTGCTCAGAGACTAGGACTGTCAAAACCTCCCAAGGCTGTTGTTGTGAGCGGCCCTCCCAACGCTTTTGCCTATGGCAACATAGTCTCTGGTAGACATGTTGCTGTCACAGACAGAATGCTTGATATAATGAGTGATGAAGAGCTAGAGGCAGTAGTAGGTCACGAGATAGGACATCATTTGCATAGAGATAACATGGTAATGCTCTTCTTAGGCATTCTACCCTCAGTGATCTACTATCTGGGAGTGACATTACTAAACATAGGAGCCTATGGCGGCGGAGGCTCTGGTAATAGAAGAAATGGTTCTTCAGCTCTTCTACTACTCGTAGCAGGCATAGTAGCAGTGATGATCTCTTTCTTACTACAGATACTCGTGCTAGCATTTAGTAGATTGAGAGAGTACTACGCTGATTTCGAAGGTGCTAGAGCTGCTGGGAGAGAGAATATGCAAGCTGCTCTAGCTAAGATTCATTTGTACTATCAGAGAGCACCTACGGCTAGAGAGGCTATCTCTAGTAGTAGCTTGAAGACTCTGTTCATATACGCTTTCACAGAGACTTACGCAGAACCCTTCTACAGAGTTTCGAGAGAAGATATTGAGAGAATAATGAGATCTAGCTACTCTTCTCTAGAAGAGATCTTTGCAACACACCCGCCAATTCCTAAGAGACTTAGATTCCTCGAGAAGCTGAGTTGGTTTAGCTCTAGACCGCCGTGACCTCTATCTTGGTAAGTCTACTTATTCTGACTCTGATCTGGTGCTAGGTATTTTTTGAGCACTTCCACAAGCTTCTCAGGGCATCTGACAGATCTACCGTTAATCTCTGCGCATACAATGACTAGATGTCCTTCTGCTGATATTCTCTCCGTAGTCTTGTTATATATTTTGAACTCGTATCTAACAGCCTTCTCTCGAATCTCTGAGACCCATAGAACCACTTCTACCAGATCGCCGTTTCTGAGAGGATTTATATATCTTATGAATGCTTCTACTCTGGGAAGCCATATGTTCTTTTGATTAAGATCTCTATAGCTCAGACCCTCTCTTCTGAACAACTCTTCTTCAGCTCTCTCAACATATCTCAGAAAATTAGTGAAATGAACTACTCCGGCAGCGTCTGTGTCTACCCAAGGAACATACATGTTATAAGAAAACTTCTCCCCCAATACACCGCACCTAGGATCAGGGTTTAGGGTTTTATAACAAATCTACCTATAGAACCTCCGCTCTCCAGAATCTCGTGTGCTCTTCTAATCTCGCTAACATCTAGTGGTATTGTTCTGTACACAGGCTTGACAAGACCTTTTCTGAGAAGCTCTATTGCTTCTCTCAACTCTCTCTTACAAGAGTTTAAGATGCCTAGAATAGAGTTTTCTCTGAGAATCAAGTGTCCTAACATTAACTGCTGTGGATTAGGATCTATATTTCCTATCAGAAGAACCTTCCCACCCCATCTCAGAGATCTTATAGATTCTCTCAGAGTAGGCCCTCCCACAGTCTCAATAACATAGTCAACACCTTCACCATCAGTTAATTTTCTAACCTCTTCAGAGAACTGCTTCTCGTACACTATAACATGATCTGCTCTATATCTCTTTATAATCTCAGCTTTCTCACTACTTCTGGTCACAGCGATCACTCTCAACCCATATGCTTTCGCTACCTGTACAGCGTGAATACCAACACCACCACTAGCACCTGTTACAAGAACACTCTCACCCTCCGACGCTCCGCCTATTGTTTTCAACGCTCTGACTATAGTTCCTATAACACAAGCTGAGAAGCTATAGGCTTCGGGAGGGCTCTCCCCAGGATCTCTTATCTTCTCTAAGACCCAGTGTGGCAGAGATATGTACTCTGCATAACAACCATCTCTCTCCTCGCCTATAGAGATCTTGTTTCTACAAATATTCTCTCTACCCTCACCACACCTAGGATCTCTATGATCATGTATATATATGAGTGATGCAACAAGATCTCCTTTAGAGAAGCTTGAGACTTTGTCACCTGTCTCTACAACTTCTCCCACCACCTCATGACCAGGTATTACGGGGGGTTTTACTCTCATAAGACCTCTCCTGGCCAGAGTATCTCTATAACACACTCCACAACCTCTGACTCTCAAGAGAACCTCTTCACTCGAGATCTTGGGTGTGTCAACTTCTCTCTCTACCAATACACTCACGTCACCGACTCCAGACATGACCACAGCTCTCATAGAATATGCCTCGAATTAGATTATGATAAAAAAGAGATTTAATTTTTAAAATCTATATCATAGCCGTTACAAAAGCTATTATAAGAAGAACCCAGCCGATCAACAGTAGTATTCCTATGATCTTTCTCACGGCCGAGACTAGCACTAGGAGGAGATATATTGCTGTTAGACTGACAAGAATAGTTATAGCTGAAGAGAATTTATCGGCTAGATCAGGTCTCTCCTTGAATATAGTAGTGACTAGCAACTGTTTTAAGAACTCGGTGAGCCAGTTGTATATTGCTAGAAGTCCCTGAACAATCATATTAACAAGATCGCTAGTCATATAATAACCTATCACAATTTCTAATAGGAATATTTATTTGTAATCTGTAATCTGTCAGAGACTCTGTTTTATAAGAGTTACTTGAGCAGAGATCTGATTTTTTCCCACACAGTCTCTAGAACTCTACTCTGATCCTCCTCGCCGTTCACTAGTATTAACTCTCCATCTCTCACAAGACTCAGGTATATCTCTCTAACTCTTTCTAACAGTTCTCTGACTTCATACTCAGGCCATCTACTCTCTTTCTCTCTGATTCTTCTCATAGCAGTCTCTATAGACACGTCTAGATAGAAGCTTATGTCGGGTTTTATAAAGACTCTGCTGAGACTCTTAAGCCAGTCTATATCAGCTCCCATCGCTCCTTGATAAGCTATTGTGCTGTAGTAGTATCTATCTAGAACAACTATGTATCCTTCTGCTAGTCTCGGCTTTATAACTGTCTCTATGTGGTAAGCTCTGTCTAGACTCATAGCTAGAGCGTCTATGACAGCGTTTGTCTTCATAACACTCTTAACTCTCTTGAGAGCTTCTGTGAAAGGGCTTGAGTAAGGCTCGTAAGTATAGTAGGCTTTGAAACCTCTCTCTTCTAATCTCTTAATCAGATTGATTGCTAGAGTCGTCTTTCCAGACCCATCTATTCCTTCAATAACAATTAACTTAGACATACACTATCACCTCAGCCAGATCTCTCTCAGCTCTAACTTCAGCACAGGCATCGTTAGGCACTTTCTGAACATCACTCCAATCTTGAAGTTCTATAACAACAATATTTCCTAAGACACCACCTATAATAACTATCTGATCAGCCTTACTAACAATCATAGCTGCCGGAGCTTTATTCCTTCTAGATAGATCATATAGAACGTAGGGGCCTACAGTAGATCCTCTGGAACCTCTGAAGAATAACACTCTGCCACTTAGAGACACTTCTGGATAGCCTCTCTTCTTAAGATAGCCAGTCTCTCTATCAATCTCGCCGAGAGGAGATATATAGTCGTCTACAACTAGCGTCTTACCTCTTGCAAATCCCTCAACAATGCTCCTACCTTTAAGAATCACTTTATTCTCGCTCATATATCTCATGGTAAAGTATAAATAATTATTATTAAAAACCGTGGTTTGGGGATTGAAATAGAGTTTATAGTAGTAGTGTTGATAATTCTGCTACTCGTAATACTCTTAGCACCACTATTCTCTAGAAGAGTAGAAGAGAATCTAGAGATATTCTTCTTCGTTATGGGAGTCTTGTCTGCAACTGTCACCAGGTCTTGGAGCCTGGCGTTAGTAGAAGAAGCTCTCTTATCTCCTCTAATGATCAAGGGTGTTCCTATAGGTATATTTCAAGTAGTTCTTATAGCATCTATACTCTTTGCTTACTTTAGCAGAGAGATAGATCTGTTTGTAGAGAGAGTACAACGCAAGATATCTCTCTCACTACTACTCTCTCTCTTAATACTCGTGCTAGGGATCGGATCGAGTCTGATATCTGTTATAGTAGCTTCTGTGATAATATCTGAGATAGCTCTTCACATAAGACTGCCGAGAGATGTTTTAAGAAGATCTCTTATAGTAGCTGCTTACGCTGTGGGTTTAGGTGCTGCTTTAACACCTGTGGGCGAGCCTCTGTCTACTATAGCTATACACAAGCTCTCTGGAGAGCCTTATCATGCAGATTTCTTCTTTCTGCTAAGAGTCTTGGGAGAATATATTATTGCTCTAATAATACTCTACTCAATCTATATCTATCTATACACCAGGAGAGCTATTAGAAATATGCGAGTCAGCTCTGTGAGAGAGAGTGTATCTATACCCGCCACAGATCTTACTGAGAGTAGTGCTATCAGCACGAGAAGTGTCAAAGAGATTATTAGAATATCTATTACTAGAGCTCTAAAAATCTATATATTCATATTCGCTCTAGTCCTGATCGGGGCTTCATACGAGATCCTGGTAGATCTCTATTTGAAATATCTGCCTTCTTGGGGTATGTATCTGTTTGGAACAATATCAGCTGTAGTTGATAATGCGACTCTAACCGCAGCTATCATATCGCCAGAGCTTAATCTCTTGCAGATCAAGAGTTTTCTCATATCGCTACTAATCTCTGGAGGCTTTCTAATCCCTGGCAACGTGCCTAATATTGTCATAGCGAATATTCACAAGATAAGATTCGGAGAGTGGGCTAGAGAAGCTATACCGCTAGGCTTGCCAGCGTATCTAGGCATGTTCATACTATTCTTCGTCATAGGATTATAGTGCTGACAAGCTATCTCTCAACTAGAGCTTCTCTTCTAGTCTCTGAGAGTAACTTAATAAGTTTTTATTGAATTAGAAGATTATGTGATGAACTGAAAATGTTTAGACTGACCAAGCCTCTAAGACCTGTGTCTAGAGAGTATGACGTTATTGTGGTAGGTTTAGGACCTGCCGGTATGTCTGCAGCACTATACTCTGCTAGGTATAAGCTTAAGACACTGGCTATTGGCGAGACTGTGGGAGGACAGCTCTCTCTCGCTGGCCTGGTCGACGACTACCCTGGTTTTATCAATATTGAGGCCAGCGATCTTGTCTCGAGATTCAAGTCTCACGTTGAGAAACACAACGTGGATATTATCATAGATCGTGTTGAGAATATTAGGAAGCTAGAGGATCAAGGGTTCTTCGAGGTTGAGACTAGGAAGGGTGAGAAGTATCTCGGCAGAGCTGTCATCCTAGCCGTGGGGCTTAAGAGGAGGAAGCTTGGAGCTGTAGGCGAAGACGAGTTTGCTGGTAGAGGTGTCAGCTACTGTACTGTTTGCGATGTGCCCTTCTTCAAAGGTAAGAAAGTGGCTATCGTGGGTGGTGGTAATAGTGGTGTTACCGGAGCTATACATGCGATGGGCTATGTTTCAAAGATCTATCTTATAACTCGTGGAGAGAAGTTCAGAGCCTTCCCAATATATGTTGAGAAACTAATGAAGTTGAGAGAAGAGAATCCTGAGAAGATAGAGATTATACTCAACAGCACTATAACAGAGATCGGCGGGGGCAAACAGGTTGAGTATGCTATAGTCACAAATCTGAAGACTGGTGAGAAGAGAAGAATAGAGGTTGAAGGAGTGTTTGTAGAGATCGGCAACGAGCCTCCCACAGATTTCTTTAAGAAGATAGGTCTAGAGATCGATGAGAGAGGACTTATAGTAGTCAAGCCAGGAGGCTACACTAATATAGAGGGTATATTTGCAGCGGGAGACTGCGCTGGAGGTCCTTACAAATACTACTTCCAGCAGATAATAACATCAGCTGCTGAGGGGGCTATAGCTGCTGATGCTGCTTTTAAATGGATTATTCAGAGAGGATATAGAATCCTGGGTATGCAGTGAGAGAGATCATATTTTTAACATAGGTGTATAAAAGATCTTTTTGTAGATTGTCTTTAACTCGAGACACTCTTTGCAAATATGAAAAGTTTAAAAACTCTCTAGATTGAAATAATCCTCTGGGACTCTACTTGGCTAAAGTACCTGTAAGACTTGTTTCATGGGATGACGTGGTTCTCTGGAGCAGAGGTCTTGCTAAGAAGATTCTTGAGTCAGGCTGGATCCCTGACGTGATCATAGCTGTGGCTAGAGGCGGCTATGTCCCTGCTAGACTTCTATGCGACTTTCTAGGTGTTGAGAATCTACTCTCTCTCCAGAGTCAACACTGGACTGAGGCTGCTAAAGCTTCTGAGAGAGCTCTGATCAAGTTTCCATACACAGTTGATCTGAGTGGTTTGAAAGCTCTCTTAGTCGATGACATAGTTGATACTGGAGACACACTCCTACTAGCTAGAGAACATATAGAGAAGCACTGGAGACCTAGAGAGCTGAAGATAGCAGCCTTACAATGGATAAGTCCTGTGGCTAAGTTTAAGCCAGACTACTACTATATAGAGGTTACTGAGTGGATCTGGTTCCAATACCCCTGGACTCGTGTAGAGGATATAAGTCAATTCATAGCCAGAATACTTAAAGAGCATAGAGATAAGATCTATTGGAGTTTAGAAGAGATTATATCAAGATTCGTCGAGTGGTATGGTTTCGAGCCTGACAAGACTTATCTAGAAGAAGCTCTAGAAGCTCTCATAAGAAAGAGAGTTATAGAGAGAGTTGACGAGAGCACATATAGATCTCTAGTCTAGAAGCTTGTTAAAGACATTTTCACAGAGATCTACACGTACACTATATTACGGTTCTAATCAATATACTAATTGGACTAGTCTTAATGCCTGAGATAAGATTAAGTATTTCAGAGAGCACGTATAGAGAGCTTCAGAATAAGGCTGAGAGAGAGGGTTACAAATCTGTAGAAGAGTTCATATTATCTATAGTACAGTCTTATCTAAAGAGATCTCTTGTTGCGGAGAAGCCTCTCTCCGAGGAGTTGGCTAGGCTAGAGAGAAGAATGATGGATCTGGTGAATAAGTATACTTCTAAGGTAGATGAGCTGGCCCACAGGATGAGCGAGCTATACGAGATCATAGATGATCTGAGGGATAAGTATAGTGAGCTTAATAATAAGTATGAAGAGATCAAAAAGATAGTTGAGATATCACCTCAAAAGACTAGACGCGTAGAGAGAGAAGAGAAGATACAAGAGAAGACAGAGGTGAAGAGAGAACGCGAGCATAGAGAGACTCCTGAGACTCGTGAGACTCCCGCGAAGAAGACTGCTATCGAGGTCTTGAGAGAGCAGAAGATAATATTTGAATCAGCTATAACTTCTAAGATTCGTGATAGAGATAGTTTCTTTAAGAGACTGGAGAGTGATGGTGCTAAGGTTATCAAGTTGTCTAACGAGAGAATAGCTGTAGATCCTGATTTCTGGAGTGAGTTTCTAAAGAAGCTTGATAGTATTAAGGAGGATAGTGAAGAGATTATAAAGAGATCGCTAAGTAGAGAAGAGTATAGATTGTTTGAGAGACTTAAGAAAGATGGACTCATAGCCTATAGCACTATTAGCAAAAAGTGGATTCTTATAGAAGAGTAACGAGATCTCTATGAGTAAAGTTGCTCCCGCGAGAGAGTTTAGAGAAGTGATCTATGGTAGAGAGAGATTTGAGCTTTTGAGAAGATTCAGAGAGAAGGCCATAGATATACTGCTACACTTAGAGAGATACGGTTTGAAAGGATATGTACATGGGTCTGTTGCTAGAGGTGATGTGAGTAGAGATAGTGATATTGATATTGTTGTTCTAGAAGTTGTTAATCCAGTTATAATCTCAGTAGCTCTAGAGGGTTTAGGCGGCTATAGTCATGCTGAGATAATCATGGCCACGCCGATTCATACTCCTAAGATATACTTCTATCTAGATCCTCAGGAGAGCATAGTTGTATCAGCTCCTCTCGGGAGACTCTCTCTAGTGGAGAGCGAGTTCTATAGATTCGGAGGTGTCATAGATCTGGTTGGACTGTTAGAGAGTAAGAGAGTTGTTGGAGTTGATAAGAGACTAATGCTTATTATACCAACCGAGAAAGGTCATATAGAGAGATCTGTTATAGGTTATGAGAGTGAGACTGCTAGAATACTGAATATATCGATCGAGACAGTGCTAGATCGAGTGAAAGCTTTGACTCGAAGAGACGAGCATGGTAGGACTGGTGTTTTTATCAAGAGAAGAATCTCTTATAACGAGTCGATAGAAGAGACTATAGACTCTCTCTGTAGAGAAGAGAGTGCTTTTAGAAGAAAAACTACTCAATACGGCATATGTAGATAGACTAGACATGCAAAGATCATATATAATCTCAGTAGAATACCATGTAGAGGATTCTAAAAACACTCTGAACATCTAAAATATTTTTGAAGATAGAGTGTTTTAGAATTCTAAAGGTGTTTTCTGATGAAAGAGAGATCTGGTATAGGACCTCTTCTAGCAGCACTCAGACTCGTTCTGGGTAGCAAGAGTGTGAGACTTCTTCTGAGAGCTGGGGTTAGAGAGAGTAGATGTGTCTATAGCGAGAGTGAGATTCGAGAGAACACTATGTTATATCACGCTCTGTCTAGATTTGCTGGAGAAGCGATCAGTTGTCCTATGTCGACTAGTGTAACAGTGGTGCTCATAGATCTCTTGATGAGAATAGGGATCAGAATTATGAGAGGAGATATAGAGTCTGTCAGAGAAGCTCTCAGAGACCCTGCTCTTAGAAGAGGTGTTTCTCTAGTATTCGAAGGCATAGCTAGATACGGTGTTACAGTTCCTCAGAGACTCCCAGCACCATTTCTTATTGTCTGGAATTTTACGAATATGTGTAATTTGAGATGTCTTCACTGTTATCAGAGAGCTGACAAACCTCTGCCAGACGAACTCACTTTAGAAGAGAAGCTGAGACTAGTTGCAGAATTAGATGAGGCTGGTGTTGCCGCGATTGCTCTCAGCGGTGGCGAGCCTACTATACACTCGCATTTTCTAACTGTCGTGAGAGAGATTAGTAGGAGAGGTATCTATGCCGCGGTTGCTACTAATGGTTGGATGTTTGCTGACATAGATTTTCTGAAGAGATCTGTGGAGGCTGGCTTGAGATATGTTGAGATCTCTATTGACAGTGCGAATCCTTCTAAACACGATAGATTTAGAGGTGTTAGCGGTTCTTGGAGTAGAGCTGTTAAAGCTCTTGAGAATGTTGTCAAACTGAAAATAGATCATGCTATGGCGACGACTGTGACAAAATATAACATTGATGAAATTGACGAGATACTAGATCTTGCTGAGAGTATTGGTGTTAGAAGAGTTGTCTTCTTCAACTTCATCCCCGTGGGCAGAGGGTATGATAACATGTATCTAGATCTGGATCCTGTTGAGAGAGAATATTTTTTAAGAAAGATCTATTCTGAGATGAAACGCAGAAAGATCGAGATCGTATCAACAGCGCCTCAATATGGCAGAGTTGTTCTTCAGATGAGTTCTAACAGAGAGATTGCTCCAACACACTTCTACGTTGGCGGAGATCCTATAGTGAGATCTGTGGCAGAGTTTGTAGGCGGCTGCGGTGCTGGGAGGATATATGCTGGGATCCAGCCTAACGGTGATGTGATACCATGCGTATTTCTACCTATACGCGTTGGGAGTGTCAGAGAGAAGAGTTTTAGAGATATATGGGAGAACTCGCCAGTGCTAAGAGCTCTCAGAGATAGAGATGATCTCGGGGGTTTCTGCGGGAGATGTCCTTATAAGAATCTCTGTGGCGGTTGTAGAGCTAGAGCATATGCTTATTTCAGAGATCTGAAGGCTCCAGACCCTGGCTGTCTCTATAATCTGAGATTTTGGAGAGATCTCCAAAGATCATCTCTACAGAATTATAGAGATAGAGTTAGGTTCATAACATCTAAATAACCCCCCACAGATCAGAGCATCTCTTAAGAGTCTACTAACTCTATATATACTGAGTAGAATGAGAGAGTATAGAGAGTGGGTTGGAGGATACCCTCTGGGATGCGAGCTCTGTGTTGAGGGGGATAAGACAGTTATCTTTATAACAGGAGTGTGTCATGACAACTGCTACTACTGCCCAATATCTCACTCTAGGAGGAGAGATGTTATGTATGTTGATGAAGAGAGAGTTGAGGATATAGAGGATATAGTCAGCTATATAGAGATTGTTGGTGGCAGAGGTGCTTCTATAACTGGTGGAGACCCTCTTCTAGTCATAGATAGGACTAGCTATGTTATTAAGAGATTGAAAGAGAGTTTTGGAGAGAGATTCCATATACATCTCTACACCTCTGGTAGATACGCTGATCTAGGCTCTCTAAGGATCTTAGATAGAGCGGGGCTTGACGAGATCAGATTTCACCCAGTTGAAAAGAGATATCTTGAGAAGATCAGACTGGCTGTCAGAGAGACTAGTATGAGTGTTGGTGTTGAGATACCTGTTATACCTGGTGAGGAGGAGAGGATTAAAGAGCTGATACTTTTCCTAGAGAGGATTGGGGCTGAGTTTATTAATCTAAACGAGCTGGAAGTCTCAGAGTCTAATAGAGAGGCTATACTATTCAGAGGCTTTAGAGTAGCAGAAGATGGAGTCTCTGTTTCTGGTAGTAGAGAGACTGCTCTCAAGATACTGAGGTGGGCTAGAGAGAGTGGTGTTAGACTTAAGATTCATTTTTGCTCTTCTAGATTGAAAGATGCTGTGCAGACTATGAGGAGATTTAGAAGAATTGCTTCGAGAGTTAGATTGTCTTATCAGAGAGTGGAAGATGACGGATTGTTATCATGGATCGAGATTCTCAGTGGAGAGAGATCTGAGTATGTGGAGAGTTTGTTGAGAGATGCGACATACTATTATCATAATGGAGTCTACTATGTCTACCCTTCTATTGATCAGAGTGTTATTAGAGAGTTGAAAAAGAGATATAGAGTTAGACTGGTTGAGAGAATGCCTATTGTGATCGGCAGTGTCTCTAGAGAGAATCTGATCGAGAATATATATGAGTTGTAAGTATGACTACGTATCAGAAGTTAGATAAGTGTCCTCGAGTTATTATTGATGCTGGACTAATATACTATCATAGAATCGATGAGTTGAAGAGTCTTTGTAAAGAGACTCTGCTGGGGTATAGTTCTCTCAAGAGATATTGTGTGGATTATCAGCTAGTATTTGTCTATCCTTTCAGAGGATTATATGATTCTTATGTTGAGAGAATATTGCGTGGTGAGAGGATTCTTGTTATAAACACGTCTGTAGAACATGTTCTGAGTGTAATAGGCTCTTCAAAACCACTCTATCTAGATCCATATGCTGAGAGAGATCTCGGTGTGAATGATCTGTATTACTATGATTCTATTGTTATCGGTGGTATCGTTGATAAGCCTCCTAGAAAGAGGCTTACAACACTTCTCATAGAGAGAAATCTCCCTCGGGTTGATTCTAGGAGAATAAGTCTGAGAGGATCTATAGTAGGTGTTCCTTCAGAGATAAACTCTGTGATAGAGATCATCTTGAGAACACTTATGTACAGAGACTTAGAGAGAGCTATAAGAGAGACTCAGTCTAAGAGAGATGCTATGGTCAGAGTCTTGGTTGAGTTGAGCAGAGCTAGGAGGAGTATTAAGAGTAGAGAGGATGTAGAGAGGATCTATAGAGAGTTGGAGAAGTGGCTTAACATAGATCTTGTTGTCTTTAGAAGAGCTCTACACAGAGCTGGCATACCTAGAGATCTCTGGATATGAGAGTGTGTTCGATATGAACATATCTCATCTAATGATTCTGTTGAGCGTATCGGTTTTGCTAGGAGCTCTAGTCAAGAGAATCGGTCTTGTGTCTGTGATAGGCTTTATTGTGGGAGGCTTGGTGTTCTACTACATATCTCCTCTACTAGGAGTAGACGCTGTAGAATTGACAAGCGATCCTTTTATATCTCTACTAAGCTTCTTAGGTTTGATTCTTCTCGGTTTTGAGATTGGTAGTGAGATTAGTATGAATGTCTTGAGACCTATGCTGAGAAATATCATACTTCTAGAACTGATCGAGAGTGTGATCATATGGAATCTCTGGAGTGTGATAAGCTTCTTCTTAGGATTATCTCTGATCGAACATTTGGTTCTATTCTTGATCACTATAAATACTTCTACAGGCATACTCTATAAGGCTTTTAGAGAGTTCTCTGAGAGTTCTGGAGAATTGTATAGATTAGCTCTATCAGCCACAGCTATAGAGGATCTAATCGCTGTATTCGGCATGTCTATACTTCTCGAAATATCTCGCAACCCGGATATCTATTCTAATCTTTCCACGGGTCTGGTGAGTATAATGATATTCTTGGGCAAGATAGTTCTTCTCGTAGCGCTGTCACTGTATCTCGGAGTGCGGTTGTTTAAGAGAGCTAGTGTGAGAGTTGATATCGAGTTATTCGCTCTACTAGCTCTATCTATAGCGCTACTCTACTCTACAATCTCTATTTTTCTAGGTGTCTCATTCTTTCTAGGAGCTTTCATCGCCGGCGTCTCTCTCGGAACAGCTATCGACCCCAGACCTCTCACTCTCAGACTAGCAGTGTTGAGAGATCTAGGTCTTCTACTATACTTCTCTACTATAGGTCTCACACTGCCAGTCTATTTCAGAGATTTCATAGGCGGTAGTATAGCGATTCTTTTGTTAGGAGTTTTAACTGTGGTTATTGTTATGCTCTTTAAGTACGTGGGCTTCACTATATCGGCGTGGACTGTGGGTTCTAGTCTTAGAGATGCTATTAGAATAGGTTTTTACACAACATCGATCAGCGAGCTAGGCATAGTGATCACTCAAGAGCTGGCTAAGCAGAGAGTGATTCTAGGAGTATATGTCTGGACTGCTATCTTGATCTTCACACTCTCATCACTACTCTCAAACACGCTAGTTGTTAAGAGAGATAGGATTAGTAGTCTTATACTGAGGTTTATTCCTCGAGAGCTGCATGAGTCGAGTGTGAGAGACAGGATCCTGAGATCTAGCGTGTCTAAGAAGATCTCAACAACTCTAATAGACTTTCTCTTAATACTAGTAGCTGTGATAGTCTTCTTAGAAGTTCAGAGAGGACTGAGATATCTGGGCGTTGGCATCTCTCTCGAGACATTCTACATCGATCTTATGTCACTATCGATCATCCTATGGATCTTTGGATTATTTATAATTCGACATTTCTCTAATAGACTTAGAGAAAGAGAACACACTACTACCCCAGCGATCTATGAGATTTATAAGCTGATAATACTCTCAGGAGTGTTAGCCACTCTACTATTCACACAAATCAGAATCATAATACTCATCCCACAGATCAGAGGATATGAGTTGATAGACTTGCTAGCACAACTACTCCTAGCATCTATATCAACAGTTTTCTCAGCCTACATAACAAATAGATACATAATACCCTCATTAAAACAACGATCCTAGTCGGGATGCTCTATAAACACACTCTACGTTTCTAACCTCTATCGATCTTTATAGATCTCAGCTTGTCAGATAGAACAAGCTTTTCTACACATCTCTAAACCTATCTCGATAGTCTCCAGCTTAACTCTCCCAGCCACCAATATCGCCAGGATCTCTTGATCTAACTATATTAATCATCCCACACCATCTCTATATTATCATAACAGAAACCGAGATCATAGAGATATTGTAGCCTTGATCAGCGCTCTCGATCTCTATAGAATTTATAAACCTAACTCTAGAACCACGCATACACCTTGATCTTCGAATCCTCTCGAATTCTAACTCTCCGTGTAGCCTCAGAGATTAATCTCTTTCTACTCACTCTACTCTCGAAAACAAGATCTCTCGTT
>JBEULF010000063.1:0-19285 GCA_041287455.1 Sulfolobales archaeon | reverse complement strand
CATGTACTGCGAGAGAACTAGTATATCTACTCCAGCTTCTCTGAGATCTCTCATAGCCTCTATCACTTCTTCGAGAGACTCTCCGAAGCCTAGTAGTATTGAGGATTTAGTCACAATCTTAGAACTATAGATCTTTGCATGTCTGAGAATAGATAGACTCTGATCATAGCTGGCCCTCCGATCTCTCACCACGGGTGTGAGTCTTCTGACAGTCTCTATATTGTGAGCAAGAACGTCTGGCTCTGCATCTATGACTCTCTTGAGAGCTCTCAGATCTCCTCTAAAGTCGGGTATGAGAACCTCAACCCTGGTCTCTGGACTGAGACTCTTTATAGCTCTAATAGTTCTCGCGAAATGCTCCGCACCACCGTCCGGAAGATCATCTCTATCTACAGAGGTTATAGTCACATAGTCTAGCTTTAATCTCTTCACAGCTTCTGCAACTCTATAAGGCTCCTCAGAATCTAGAGGCTGTGGAACTCCTTTCTTGACATAACAGAATCTACAGCCTCTAGTGCATATGTCACCCATTATCATGAATGTAGCTACACCGCCGCCCCAGCACTCGAGGATATTAGGACAGAGAGCTTCTTCACATACTGTAGCTACTCTGAGATCTGCTATTAGCTTGGATAGCTCTAGATATCTACTGTTCAGAGAGATCCTTAGTCTCACTTTCTCCAAGAATCTCAACCTTCACAAGACCTTTACCAGGAGACACATTCTCCCCAGGAGAGACTAGAACTTCTTTAACAACACCTTCGTGGGGAGACTCTATCACGAGAACAGCTTTCTCGATCTCGATCTCTGCCAGAGGCTCCCCTCTAGAAACTCTAGCCCCGGGCTTTACGAAAATATTAATAACTCTACCACTCCAATCGCCTCTTCTAGGCCAGAGCTCTCTGGGGGCTCTGATGATCTCTTCCATTTCAGAACGCCATTAATATATCTGTGAGAGAGATTATTAAAACTCTCGGCCAGTCGCAGAAGAATCTTACTCACACTCTCTCTATGACGATAGCAGTGGACACGATCACGGCTGTTATCAGAGTCTGTGAGAATAGACAGGGTTTTTTAGTATCAATATTTTGGCAGAGTGTAAGACTAGATTAAGATAATGTTTAGAAGTAAGTGAGTATCCTATGATCTCTGTGAAGATAGTCTCGGCACTCTTCGAGCTTGCTGGTGATACGAAGAGTTTGTATCGCAGGTATATCAGCAGTAGAGGTCTAAAGATCTTGGAGGTCTCAACTGGTTTTGGTATTAACACTTACACTCTGCTAAAACTGATCGAGTCTCTCGGAGGGCTTCTCGTGAGTATAGACATAGATCCTAGAATGATCGATAGAGCCAGAAGGATCTTTCGCGAGTACGTGGATAAGAAGATCCTTCGGCTGGAAGTGGCTGACGCGGAGAAACTCCCGTATGAAGACAACACATATGACTTAGTAGTCAGTCATACAACACTTCATCATATTAATAATCTTGATAAGGCCTTGGGTGAGATGATACGAGTTTTAAAGCCTGACGGCAAGATCATAATTATAGATCTGAATCCTATCAGACTACTATCAATTATACCTGGACACAGACCTAGAGATCTCTCCAAGACTAGAGTGAGAGTCGTGAGATATCTCAGAGAGAATACAGTAGTCTTGGAGAAGGGTGGAGGAGGAGTTTTCTACTATGTAGTAGCTTCGAAGAGAGAAACTCTATAATGCTCACGCTCGCGCTCCCCGCCTAAGGGGAGAAGGTTGAGAATACTATCAGATTGCGAAGATCTTCTGAGAAGAAGAAGTCTGGTGTAGAGTTAGATAGTTTTATTTTTCGGTCGAGACGAGTATTTTAATAGTGGTATAGAGCGGAGTGTCAGGTGGTATTGTGGGTCTCGTGTACGTAGATGGAATAGTCAAGCATGGAGGTAAGAGTGTTAGAGTGAGACTCTTAGTAGACTCGGGAGCTACTTATACTGTGTTAAATAAGAGTGTTTGGACAGAGCTGGGTCTCAAGCCTCTCGGTGAGATGGAGTTTATTCTCGCAGATGGGAGTGTTGTTAGGAGAAGTGTCTCAGAGGCTGTTCTAGAGTTGCCGGGCTATGGTGAGAGACATACTCCTGTGGTTTTGGGAGAGTCTGAAGATGAGAATCTGCTAGGTATTGTGACGTTAGAGATATTCGGCTTAATCTTGGATCCTTTTAAAAGAGAGTTGAGACCTATAAGAGCTCTGATGAAGCTAGATAGAGTCAGAGTAGAGATTTAGATTAGCTTCTCCGTGAGATTTATTTATCTCTACTCTCTATATTATCTGATATAGCATGAGTGGTGGTCGCGAGTCTGATTATGTTGAGAGAGTCTATAGAGGTTTTAGAGAGTTCTATCAGTCAGACCCCAGCGTCATAGTCTCTGCCCCTGGCAGAATTGATTTTCTTAATACTCATCAAGACTATAAGGGTCTCCCAGTAGTTGCTGTGGGGATTGATCTTAGGACTTATGTTGCTATTAGCAGAAATCTCTATAGTGATAGAGTTGTTGTTGTATCAGAGAATATGAGAGATCTTGGCGAGAGATATGTTGATTCATTCGAGTTAGAAGGATTCGGTTTAGCGAGAGATAAGTGGTTTGGCTCTTATGTTAGAGCTGCTGTAAAGTCTCTCCTCATAAAAGGATACGAGATAAAACCATTCAACGCCTGGATCTATAGCACGGTGCCCGTGGGGGCGGGTCTCGGTAGTAGTGGCACTCTGCTAGTATCACTCATCTACGCTGTGAGCGAGCTCTACAATCTGAGACTCAGACCAGAGGAGGTGGCTGAGCTAGCATACATAGCTGAGCATGATATTATGAGAATCCCTTGTGGAAGACTGGATCAGTACGCGGCCGCGTTTGGAGGCGTGGCTTACATAGAGACTAAACCTCCATACAAAGTGCATTCGATCGACTTTGGCAAGGGGTATTTCGTAGTTCTCGATAGCGGTGTTAAGCATAGTACCGCAGATATTCATCCTAAGAGACAGAGAGAACTAGATCAAGGCTTGGAAATGCTTAGAAGTATTGTGCCGGGAGAGATAAGAGATCTTATTAACGGCAGATATTACGAGGTCTCGTGGGAGGCTTTGAGAGAAGAGGCTCTGTACCCGTATCTACACTCTATACCGCACCCCTACTCTAGTAGAATTCTATACACGCTCAGAGCACAGAGATCCACTCTAAACGCTCTCAGAGTGCTCAGAGGAGAGACTCTAGATCCGAGCGAGCTCGACTTCATGATCAAAGAGGTGGAGATGTTCTTAGACAAGAAGATCCGTGTAAAGAGAGAAGACCTCTACCAAGTAGGACTTATAATGACTTATCAACACGTTCTCTTGAGCAAACTCTACGAAGTCAGCATACCTGTTATAGACGAGATAGTAATCAGATCTGTCGAGACAGGAGGTTTAGGAGCTAAGCTCTCTGGAGCAGGTCTAGGAGGCTCAGTAGTGGTGCTAGCTCGAGACAAAGGTTCTGCTGAGAAGATCCTCAGAGATATTCTAGATAGAAAGATTGCTGTGAGAGGCTGGATTGTTAGAATTGATAGAGGTCTTATGACACATGAGATCTCTGGATAAGAGATTTTTACAAGAGCTGAGATGGGATCCCGTACTCGGAGAATGGGTGATGGTCTCTAGCACTCGGAAACAAAGACCTTGGCAGCCAGAGAGCTTCTGCCCATTCTGCCCAGGATCCCCGGAGACAGGGTTTGGATGGGATGTTCTTATTCTAGAGAATAGATATCCTATGCTCTCCGAGGACGCTCCCGAACCTGAGAAACACTCTTTCTATAGAAAGAGTAGAGCTGTCGGCAGGTGTTATGTTGTTGTAGAGACACCTCAACACGAAGTAGAAGATCTCAGCGATCTCTCGATAGAGCATTTAGAGAGAGTATTGAGAGTAATAATAGATAAGATGAGAGAGGAATCGAAGAGAGAGTACGCAGTGTACTTCCTGTGGTTTAGAAATAAAGGTAGAGAGATAGGTGTCTCGCTAACACATCCTCACAGTCAGATCTATGTGACACCATTCATACCATCTAAGATCGAGAGAGAGTTGGCTAATTCAGAGAAATACTATAGAGACCGTGGCAGGTGCTTGTTCTGCGATATTATAGAGGTTGAGAAGAGAGATAGGATAAGAGTTCTTCTAGAGAACGAGAGTTTCATAGTTTTCATGCCATTCTACAGCCACTGGCCTTTCGAAGCTCACATATACCCCAAGAGACACGTCCAGCTATTGACAGAGCTAGAGAATAGTGAGATAAGAGATCTCGCTACAACTCTCAAGAACACTCTCTGCGGCTTTAAGAATCTATTCAAGAACAAGAGCACTCCATATATAATGGTCTTACACCAAGCACCTCTGAAGGGAGAGTATAAGTTCTACCATATGCACATAGAGATCTATGGATTGTTGAGAGAGGAGAATAAGCTGAAATACGCGGCTGGGATGGAGATGGGGGGTGGAAACTTTACATATGATTCGATTCCTGAGGAGAACGCTTTTCTATTAAGAGGATCTATAGAAGAATGCTCTGAGAAACTCCGGTAATACTCTCTTAGAAGAGAAAGTGTTGTGGCTAGTTCTACTAGCCTCCTGCAAAAGGTGGTACTACGAGTATCTCGTCTCCATCATTTATGATCTGTCCTTCTCTTGGGAATCTATAGTTTACGAATATTAACGGTTTCACAGACACTTCGCCCAGCTCTCTCACTATGATCTCTCTCAGCTTCTCGATAGTTGTGTTATCATCTATCTCAAGAATCTTCTCTCTACCCATCTTTTCCGCGTATATAGATATGAACTTCACTAAGACTCTCTTCATCTCTCCTCCAAATAGTATTATAACAGTTCTCAAGCTTATTATTTTTTGAAAAGATTGAAAGTATCTTTTGATACAAATATAGTGTAAATATGGCAAATTTTTTAAATCTTCAGAGATATTATTAGGTGACTTATGGTGTTTGAACATGCCTCTAGGAGGTTATATAGGCAGGGTTCTGAGAGTAGATCTGTGGAAAGAGAAAGTCTACGTAGAGTCTCTACCTCCGGAGAGTGTTCTGCGAAAGTGGATTGGTGGTAGAGGGCTTGGAGTATACTATATGCTTAAAGAGGTTAATCCTAGAGTAGATCCCTTAAGCCCTGAGAATAAGGCTATTATCGCCACGGGCCCTGTGACAGGTGTGGCAGGCATACCAGCTTCTGGTAGGTGGTGTTCTGTCACTAAGTCTCCTCTCACTAATACCATACATGATTCTCATAGTGGAGGTAGGTTTGGTCCTGAGCTTAAGTTCGCAGGCTTCGATCTTGTTATTATAGAGGGTAGAGCTGAGAAACCTGTCTATCTATGGGTTCACGATGGAAGAGCCGAGCTTAGAGACGCGAGACATCTCTGGGGTAAGGATACTCACGCCACCACTGATACTATAGTAGAGGAGATGAGTCCTGTAATAGGTAGAGATGAGGCTAAGCATATTAGCGTTGCCTGCATAGGTCCTGCCGGCGAGAGAATGGTCAGATTCGCAGCTATAATAAATGAGAAGGGTAGAGCTGCTGGTAGAGGTGGTCATGGAGCTGTTTGGGGTAGTAAGAATTTCAAAGCTATAGCTGTGAGAGGTCATATGAAGCCTTCTATAGCTGATGAGGCCAGGTATAAGGAGGTTGTCGCGAGATCTAACGAGCTTATCAGAAAATCTCCTGTGACTAGCGAAGGCCTGCCCAAGTATGGCACTGCTGTTCTGGTCAATATCATAAACGCACACGGCATATTCCCCACGAGAAACTTCCAAACAGGAGTATTCCCAGGCGCTGAGAAGATCAGTGGAGAGACTATAGCGAGAGAGATAATGGATTGGGAGAAGCATAGAGAGGCTGTATGCTGGGGATGTCCTATAGGCTGTGCTCGGTATACCAGGGTTAAGACAGACAAATTCTCTGGAGAGGGAGACGGGCCTGAGTATGAGAGTGTGTGGGCTCTAGGAGCTCAGACAGGCACAGATGATCTGTCTGCGGTGACTAAGGCTAACTATCTCTGCAACGAGCTTGGCATGGACACTATCTCAGCCGGGCATGTCGTGGGTACTTTCTTCGAGCTAGTAGAGAGAGGTAAGATCCCTGTTGAGAAGTTGAGAGGTCTAGACGCTAGATGGGGTAGAGGAGAGGCTGTCGTAGAGCTCATATGGAGAACAGGATACAGATCTGGTGTTGGAGACGATATTGCCGAGGGTGCTATGAGACTCGCGAACAAATATGGTGTTCCAGAGATTGCTATGGTTGTGAGAGGTCAAGAGTTGCCGGCATACGATCCCAGAGGTGTTCAAGGACACGCGCTGGCTTACGCCACTAGTAATAGGGGTGGCTGTCATCTGAGAGCATATATGATATCTCCAGAGATCCTTGGAGTACCTGTTCAGTTAGATAGATTCTCTACCCAGGGCAAGGCAAAGGTTGTGAAAGAGATGCAAGATGTCTTCGCAGCTCTAGACAGTATGATTGTCTGTAAGTTCGTCACATTCGCATACTACGCAGATATGCTAGCAGAGCAGGTATCAGCTGTTACAGGCTGGAACATGTCTACAGAGGAGTTTATCAGAGTTGGAGAGAGGATCTATAACGCTGAGAGAGCTTTCAACGTGCTCGCATTCGGCGATGGAGAGGAGTATGACACACTGCCAAAAAGACTACTAGAAGAGCCATTGCCCGAGGGACCTTCTAAAGGTCATGTAGCAAGAATCAAAGAGATGTTGCCAGAGTACTACTCAGTGAGAGGATGGGTTAGAGGTAGACCTACGAGAGCTAAGTTAGAAGAGCTAGATCTCAAGTGGCTGGCTGATAGGCTAGAGGAGGAGGGACTTCTACCAGCCTGAACCTCTGATCTAAAATAAATCTCTTTTTTAAGATCAAAACTCTCACACTCTCTTGCCGAGAATATTATTTTCTTCTCAAAATCTCTAGCGGGTGTGGCTAGTAGTGTCTATCAGAATAGGAGATTGGAAGATAGAGTTAGAAGAGAGATCCCGCCCTCGAGAGATAGTAGTTGAAGTCTCAACACGATGCAATTTATCATGTATTCATTGTTTTAGAAACTCTTCTTCAACTCTGAGACTGAGAGACATGAGTATAGAAGTCTTCACCAGAATAGTTGATAACGCTGTGGATAGCGGTGTTAGAAGAATAGTATTCACAGGCTGGGGCGAGCCTACGGTCAATCCTGAGTTCTCTAAGATGCTAGTATACTCCAAGAAGAGAGGCTTATACACTATCGTCAATACTAATGGATTAAAACTTCGAGACTACAGCGATCTTCTGATAAACCTAGAGATAGATGAGCTGTATGTTAGTATTGATGCTATAGATCTTGAGTTGTATGAGAGGATTAGAAGACTAGGAGATCTCTCTATAGTCTCGAGAGAGATTGTCAGAATAAACAAGATCAAAGCTTCTAAAGGTCTGATCAAGCCCGTTATAAAGACTATATTCACAATCAACAAGTTGAATGTGGAACAGATATCAAAACTCGTTGACTACGCTGTAGAGACTGGTATCCAAGAGATCTATTTGAGCAACTATATAGATCACCCGGGGTCTCCTGACAACATGAGTTGTATAGAAGATCCTGTGTGTAGTAGTAGGTTGAGAAAGATCTTGGAGGAGATTGGAGTGAGATCTGTGAACACGCCTGTTAAGATATGGTATCCTAACATAAGTTCATACACCTTCAGATCCTGTCCTTTCATATCTAATAAAGCTCTCTATATAAGAGTCGATGGAAGAGTCTCGCCATGTATCTATATGGCTTATTCTTGGGAGAGTAGAATTGATAATACGAAGAGAAGTATTAGAGAAGTGATTATAGGAGACGCGCTCAGAGAGAGACTAGTAGATATCTGGTGGAAAAATAGAGATCTGTTGTTCAAACTATACTTTAACTACATGCCATCATGTCTCGACTGCAATTTGAGATACTGGTGTAAATATACTATGAGCAACGAGTCAGACTGTTGGGGCAACACTCCAAACTGCTCTTTCTGTCCATATCACTATAAGCTTTCATACTGTCCTCTCTAGATCAAGTCTTTCTCTCGCCTCCGAAGAATAGTTTGCTCAGTCTATCTAGAGTGTACTCTCCAGCCTTGCCCTCGCTTATGATTCTCCCGCTCAGCATGACATATACTCTGTCCGAGAGATCCAGAGCTATTCTGAGGTTCTGTTCTACTAGTACTACTGATATCCCTCTATTTTTGATCTCGAAAATCTTATCTCTCACAGCACTAGCCATCTTAGGAGACAGACCGGCTGTAGGCTCGTCTAGCAAGAGTAGCAGTGGTTTCTGAACTATTCCTCTGGCAATAGCGAGCATCTGTCTCTCGCCACCACTCAATGTCCCAGCCTTCTGATTTCTTCTCTCTCTCAGTATCGGGAAGATCTCGTATGCTTCTTCGAGAGCTTTTAATCTCTCCTCTCGACTCCTATGGATCATACTAGACACTAAGAGATTCTCTTCAACTGTCAGAGTGGGGAATACATTGCCTATCTGAGGCACGTAAGAGATACCTATATAAGGCATCTTCTCAGGACTCTCATTAGTTATATCTCTACCCCTATAGACTACTCTACCGCTGAAGACCTTCGCGAGACCTGTAATAGTGTTTAGAAGAGTTGTCTTGCCAGCCCCGTTAGGCCCTAGAACACCGACAATCTCTCCACTACTCACACTAATCTCCACGTCATACAGGATCTTTAGTTTCCCATATCCCGATGTGACTGTCTGAACCTCCAAGATCATACTACACACCTATGTAAGCCTCTATAACTCTAGGGTCTTTCGTAGCTCCCTCAGGATCTCCATGATATATCACTCTCCCTCGATCCATTACATATACGTAGTCTATATAGTTAAACAGTATATCTATCTTGTGTTCAATTATAAAGAATGTGAGTCCATATTCTTCTCTCAGTCTCTTCACATATCTAAAGACTTCATGAGCGAAATCAGGCTCAACACCTGCTACAGGCTCGTCTAACAATAGAATCTTAGGCTCGCTCACAAGCCCTCGCGCTATTTCTAGAAGTTTTAAACCTCCTCCAAACAGCTCGTAAGGCTTAGAGCTTGCCGAGTCTAGCAGTCTTAAGAATCTCAACACTTCAACAGCCTTCTGGGCTAGCTTAATCTCTTCTTGATACCACTTTCTAGATAACAATGATCTGATCGGGTGATCTCCGGGATGATCTCTCGCGGCTGTCAGTATGTTCTCATACACACTCATACCTGTGAAAGGTCTTGGTATTTGAAATGTTCTCACGACACCGAGCTTGTATATCTGATCTGGTCTTAACCCATCGATTCTTTTGTCTCTAAACCACACCTCTCCCTCATCAGGTTTGTAAACACCTGTTATAACGTTGAATAGAGTTGTCTTACCAGACCCATTGGGTCCTATCAGTCCGACAATGCCGCCTTCTTTGATCTCTATGCTAACTCTATCAACAGCCTTTAACCCTCCGAAGTATTTTGACACGCTAGCCGTTCTCAGAATCACGCTCACGAAACCTCACCTCAGCTACTCTTATCAGATGAAGAGACTCTGAGAACAGTCCACGCTGGCGTCTTAACCTCTCTCTCAGGGATCAAGCCGTTGGGTCTGTAGAGAATTATCGAGACTATGATCACTCCGGTGAGCATGTATCTCAGGTAGTCAGTTGCGAATGGTAGCGAGGGTATTAGATCTTTTATAAGTCTCAGACTTCTATCAATGCCAACCCACACAGCCGCGCCAACCAGCGAGCCTAAGTTATTGCCAGAGCCTCCCATGAGAACCATTGTCCACACAATGAAGGTTATGAATGGAATGTACTCTCCAGCGCTGATACTACCTGTGTATCCTACATATAGAGACCCTGCTAAACCTGCTATCGCAGAGCCTATTACGAGAGCCTGCGCCTTGAGCTTAGCTAGGTCTTTACCTAGAGACATTGCCGCCAGCTCATCATCTCTCATAGCCTTGAGAGACCTTCCATAGGGGCTGTTCAGCATTTTCCCGAGCAATATATAGACTATGTAGAGCAGTGCTAGTCCTAATATGAAGAATATTAGATCTGGCAGATATGATGGTAGTCCTAGTGAGACTAGCCAGGAGAACGGCTTGGGCACGCTCATGCTGTGTGGCCCTGCTACGAGAGTCTCATAGTTATTTCCTATATTTCTTATTATCTCTCCAAACACTAAGAGTGTTATTCCCAGATAATCTATCTTTAGTCTCAGAGCTGGGTACGTTGCTAGAAGCCCGAACAAGCCTGCTAATAGCACTGCTACTATCATTGATATGAAGTATGATGTCATAGCTATCTCAGGCTTGTTCAGAGTTATGTAAGAGATATATTGATTTACCGTGGCTAGTTTAAAAGGATCTGCGACATAGGGATTTATAGGAGAGGCTATGTCAAAACTCTTCCCAAACATCCATAAGGCTATTCTAGTTGCTAATGCTCCTGTTGTGAATGCTCCTATAGCGTAGAAAGCGACTTTACCAAAATTGGATATGCCTCCGTACCCTAGCTCTATATTGAGACTTAGCGCTAGTAGTGAGTATATGACGAAGAATATTCCTAGAGAGGATATTGTGTTGAGCATCACGTCTAGAATCATTATGATCACCTCTTACTCGAGATCTCTCCAAAGAATCTTCTCAAGCGATCGAGTCTGACCCCGCCGAGACCTTGAGGATAGACTAGTAGAGTTGCTATTATTATCAGAAACGGTATCACGGGCTTGTAGGCTATAGGGACTCCGAAGAGTTTGTTTATCACGTATATACCGTAGTTCTCTGCAAAACCAACTATGAGTCCCGCGGCTATGGTTCCATAGAAGCTAGTCATACCGCCTAGGATTGCTACGGCAAACATTCTCAGAAGGTTCTCAAAGCCCATGTTTGGTGTCACTTGAGACGCGTAGGCAGCCCATAGCATTCCACCGACTCCCGCTAGGAACCCTGCCACAAGCCACATAAAGATCATCACTCTACTCTCACTCACGCCAGAGATCAGCGCTAGATAGGAGTTGTCAGCGTACGCTCTCGAAGCTCTTCCTATGTCTGTCTTCCCGTAGACATATGCTAGTATAATCACAGTTGCTACTGATATCCCTACTATTAGAGACAACAGATCTACTCCTCCAGACGAGACAGGGATTCTCTTAGGATCGAACTTAGGCTTATACAGAGTATTATAGGCGTCGCTAAAGATCCAGATAGAGTATTGATAGATAAGCATAACACCGATAGAGCCTATCATAAGCATGTTAGAAGAGAGACCTCTTCTCATCATAGATCTGTAGAAGACTATATAGCTAGTTAGTGCGAGAAGAGATCCTATAGCTCCTGATAAAAAGATCATTGCTATAAAGGGTAGAGAGACTAGCGAGATGCTTATCAAAGCTGTTAGATACGTGCTTACCATCACATACTCTCCCTGTGCAAAATTAGCAAATTTAGCGATTGAGTAAGCCATGGTAAGCCCTAGAGCCATTAGAACATATAGTAGCCCATATTGGATTGATATTACAATCACAGACGAATCAAACACCATTAGAATACCCTAGAGAAGATTATACATATAATGTTTATAAGCTTAACTTAACTCTGCACAAGTAGAGTTAGATCTATTTGATATTTTTAAGTTTTCTAAAAAATATTAATTGGTGAATTGTTATGAGCAGATCTACACTTCTTCTAGCTATATTAGCAGTCATTCTATTCATAGTAGGGTTCGTTGGAGGATACTACACAGGCCAGATCTACTATACTCCAACAACACAGACAAAGACTGCTGGCACAGTGATCGAGGTGCCTGTAGGAATTCTAGCAGCTCTATCCGGCGCTGGCGCTGTTGAGGGGAGTAGTATTGCTAATGGAATTATCATTGGCTTAGACGAGGTTAATCAATTCTATCAATCTATAGGCGCTCCACTAAGGATCAAGTACTATATAGAGGATACCAAGACAAACCCAGATGAAGCTTTGAAAGCTCTTCAAAAACTCTACGAGAGCTACGGTGTTAAGATTGTTCTCGGCCCGCAGTTTAGTAGAGAGGTTATGGCTGTGAGAGATTATGCTCTCAGAAATAAGATTCTGATTCTAAGCTCGTACTCGACATCTCCAGCTCTAGCGATTGCCGGGGACACTGTGTATAGAAATATTGGCAACGACGCTTATCAAGGCAAGGCATTGGCATCTTTGATCTGTAGAGAGGGTATTAATAAGATCGTAGTTATCTATAGAAACGACGCCTATGGAGCTGGTCTAGCATCAACTCTTAGAGACAACTTTATGAAGCAATGCGGAAAAGCCGTTGAAATGATACCATACACACCAGATCTCCCTGACTACGCCTCCGAAGTTAGGACTCTATCAGATAAAGTAGCCTCTCTAGGAGCGGACTCGAGTACTGGTGTAGTTCTGATAGCTTTTGAGAGTGATGGAGCCAATATACTTGGACACGCTTCCAAAGATCCTATTCTCTCTCGCGTCAGATGGTTCGGGTCTGAAGCTACTAGAGTTCCTGAGGTTCTGTTTCAGACTCCCGAGATAGCATCATTTGTTCTCAAAATCGACTTCACAGGCACATTCCCAACTTCTGTCACATCAGTTAAGTACAATGACTTTCTAAACAAGTACAGATCTAGATTTGGTAAAGATCCGTTTCCAGTAGCGGCTAACGGTTACGACGCAGCATGGCTTATAGGTCTTACTATACTAGCTCTCAATGGTAATGTGGGTAATATCGACACTTTCATAAAGACTATGACTGAGATTGCGAAGAGTTTCTACGGCGCGACAGGCTTAAACGCATTTGATGAAACAGGCGATAGATTATACCAAGACTACTCTATATGGAGAGCGACATCAGAGGGAGGGAAGTACGTTATTAAAGATATAGAGATCTATGAGATGGCTACAGGTACTTTTAAACCTATAGGATAGAATTTTTTGTTTAAAGATTTTTTCATGATCTTCTCTCTCGCAGACTCAGTGGGAGGAAGATTCGCTCATCAGAGTCGCAGCGACCGAAAGTTCATCATAGTCATATTATACCCTGCAATTCTACTCTATAAAGTTTTTATTAATAGATTTTCTCTCACTATTCTCGGTGGCGTATTTGAGATTCGATCTAATTATCAAGGGAGGTATCGTAGTTGACGGCTCTGGCTCTCCTCCTTTCAGAGCTGACATAGGTGTGGTTGGAGATGAGATTAGAGCTATTAAAGATCTCTCTGGAGCTTCTGCAGAGAGAGTTATAGATGCTAGAGATCTCTATGTAGCACCTGGGTTTATTGATATTCATAATCACAGCGATCTGTCTGTGATCGAGATTCCGACAGCTGATAACTATGTTCTCCAAGGAGTCACAACAATAGTGATAGGGAACTGTGGGTCTTCTCCAGCACCACTCTCTGATGTTAATAGAGAAGACTATGTTAAGAGTGTTAAGAGAGAATATCCGGAGGTAGAGATTAGGTGGGGTGGTTTCGGCGAGTATCTAGATGTGCTAGAAAAAGCGAAACCTTCGATCAACGTGGCTCCTCTCGTAGGCCATGGCACCATAAGATCTTCTGTTCTAGGTTTTGAAGATAGAAAGCCTAGCGAGAGAGATCTTGAGATGATGAAAGAGAGAGTAGAAGAAGCTATGAAAGCCGGTGCTTTTGGCATGAGCACAGGTCTTATATACGTGCCGAGTATGTTTGCTGATACTAGAGAGATAATCGAGCTAGCCAGAGTCGTGGCTAGATACGGTGGTATATACGCTACTCATATGAGAAACGAGGGTGTGAGACTAGTAGACTCTGTCATAGAGGCTATAACAATAGGCGTTGAGGCAGGCATTGGAGTTGAGATATCTCATCTAAAGGCTAGTGGTAGACCTGCGTGGGGTAAGGTTGGTATCGCTCTAGAACTAATAACAGAATACGCTTCTAAAGGCTATGATATTTCAGCAGACGCCTATCCTTACACAGCTTCAGCAACTTCTCTCACAGCGATTCTACCGAAACATATTAGAGAGGGTTCTAGAGAAGAGGTTCTCAAGAAACTCTCTGATCCTAGGGTTCTAGATGAGCTGAGAGAGAGTCTAGGTGGAGTCGCTCTCGAGGAGAGATATTTATCATGGTCGGATATAATGATCTCTTACTCGCCCTCTAGAAGAGAGTTTGAAGGTCTTAGAATCGATAGAATCGCTGAGAAGCTAGGCGTAGACCCTGTCGAGGCTGTGGTAAGACTGCTAATAGAGGATCAGCTCGCTACCGGGATGATATTGTTTGGTATGAGAGAAGAAGATGTTGAGAGAGTCATATCACACCCGCTAGTGGCTATTGGTAGTGATAGTTCTATACGTAGATTTGGCGAAGGCAAGCCTCACCCCAGAGGATATGGCACTTTCCCGAGAGTCATAGCTAGGTATGTCAGAGAGAAGAAATTAATAACACTAGAAGAGGCTGTTAGAAAAATGACACTACTACCAGCTAGAAAACTTAGACTATGGGATAGAGGTCTTATAAGACCTGGGTTTAAAGCGGATCTCGTGATATTCGATTATTATAGGATAGAAGATACAGCAACATATGAGAACCCGCACTCATACCCTAGAGGGGTTAGATATGTTGTTGTCAATGGCGGTGTCGTGGTTGAGAATAGTGTTCTGAACAAGAGTGTTAGAAGTGGTAGGGTTCTCAGGAGATATCTCTACGTATAACTTTTCTTAACACTATCTATCTTTACGAATGGTATTGTCATAACACCTCTTAGTATTGTTGATATTGCAAAGCCTATTCTAAGACCGTCGTAACCCCACACACTTATGAGACGATCCATTATGACGCCTCCTAAAAGAGATCCTATTGCGCCAGCTATGCCTTGGCTGAAGTTTAGAAAAGCCAAGTGGCTTGCCTGAAGATCTTTGTAAGATATTTCTAGCACGTAGAGAGATATAACAACATTACTTATAGCCTGGAAAGGACCTATGATTACGTTAGAGATATAGATATACTCGATATTAGGCGATATGGCGTAGAATAGTGGTGGAGTTACAAAGCCTGCTCTACTTAGTATTACGAGTTTCTTCAAATCAACTCTAGGAATTATTCTCATAAGCATGTACTGAGAGATCATTGCTGAGAGAGTTCCGATAATGTTAAGAATAGCTAGATCTGATATACTCATTCTATAGAGATATCTCTGAGCCATAGCAAAATAAGGCCACGCAAACGACATTACGAATATATACCCTGTGAAAGCTAGATCGAATTTTACGAAAGGCTTGTTCTTCAATATTATCTCAAACGTCTTGAGAAAAGAGATGTTATGAGTACTATGAAGATTCTTAACACAAGAGTCGAGGTAGAGAAGATTAAGCCATATCACTGAGCCTATGAAACTTATGACACCCGAGACTATAAAGATGATCCTGAGAGTATCTATAGTAGGAGACACTACAAAAGCTGTTATAGCGAAGGCTAGTAGAGCCGTTATCTGAGACGCGATTGTTATAAGACTTAATACTCTACTCCTATGATGGCTAGCGTAGAAGGCTCCTATAAAAGCTGTTAGAGCTAGGCCTGAGATACCCACGACTACAGCTCTCGCAGTGTATAATCCTACGAGAGTCACAGGGTCTAGTGTGAGAGACACGAGAATCCAGAGTACCGAGGCTGTTATAGATGTTGCGAGTAGTATCAATATATATCTTCTCAGTCTGTCTATGAGAGAGCCTAAGAGAACTTGAGATAGTGTTGGTAGTGAGTTTACTGAGAACTGAAGTACTCCCTGCAGAAGTCCTGAGCCGGATAGCGCTGCTAGATAGTAGCCTATGTAAGGAGCTGAGAAGTTGTCAGCTAGCGAAGCGAGAGACTGTCTTGCTACAAGCTGTCTCGAAGGATCGTTGTTAGAACACTTTTCACCAGCACCTATCATTTTGCTACTCGCACACAGAAAATCTTATGTTAAGAGATTAAAAGAATATTAGACATGGTGTTTGTTTTGAAGAGTTTTATAGAAGAATTACAAGATTCAATAATGAGAGTAGCCGGAGGGCAGCGGATTAGTAGAATTGTTATTGGTGTTAGATGTACTTATGTAGAGTTAGACGATGGCGGGGCTGGCGTAGTCTATACTAATAGAGAGGGTGAGATAAGTAAGAGTCTTCCGGGGAGGATAGTGGGTATGAGAGTTGAAGAGGCGCTCAACTATCTAACCTCTACTAGAGGTCTAGAGATAAGTCTCGGTCTCGCAGTAGCGAATGCTCTGGTTAACAGGTCTAATCCTCTGTTTGAAGAGAGAGATGCTGTTAGAGAAGAAGAACTCGCTCAGAGTGATGTGATAGTCTTCATAGGCTACTTCCCATCTTACGTAAAGAGATTGAAAAATAGAGTTAGAGAGATCCGTGTTCTAGAGATGCAGAATATACTCTCGGAAGAGGTAGAGGTGAGCCCGTGGTGGAGTTTCTCAACTGTTGTCAGAGACGCGACTTGGCTATTTATAACTGGTGCTTCGATCTCTAATCACACGATCAACTATATACTGCCTCTATCAGCTCACGTCAAGAACAAAGTTGTGTTCGGACCCTCAACACCTATGATACCTGATCCTTTCAAGAGATATAATGTGAGAGGTTTGGGTGGGAGTATTGTTGTAGATAGAGACTTGTGCTACAAAATAGTATCAGAAGGCGGTGGAGTCAGAGAATTGTTAGATTCGAAGTGTCTTAAAAAAGTGTACTTAGAGATCAGATAGCTAGTTATCTTAAGAAATACTCTACAATACTACTCTGAAACACTGATAGGACTAGTGATAGCGAGAAGTATATTGCTAATATGATCTCTGTAGCTCTCGGTGTTTTTGCCACCTTATCGCTACTCTCCGAGTATGCATATATTAGTTTGAATGCGTAGCCTGTAGATATGAGAATCACTGCGAAGTATATCAGAGCTAGAGCTTTCCACGTGATATCTAGAGAGAATACTCCTAAGAATATGTACAATTCTGTCCAGAATGATAAGAATGGGGGTAGTCCTAACAGAGCTAGCCCGCTTCCTATGGCTATCAGCCTATAAGCTCCTCTGAACAAGCGTAGGTCTCTGATCATGTAAGTGTTAGCGAGAGATATCATTAAGAGAGCCACTGAGATAAGAGAAGCCTTAGGTATAGCGTGTGCTAGTGTGTGTAGTATAGCGTAGTCTCTGGCTATAGAGACATTTGATGAGAGTCCTAAGACTATGTAGCCTGTGTGCGACAGTGTGCTGTACGCGAGTAGTCTTCTAATATCACTCTGCACGATTGCCGAGAGAGATCCTATTATAGACCCTATTAGAGCGAGAGTTGAAGCTATCAGCGCGGTAGTCGTAGTACTAGAAGAGAATAATCCAATGATATAGCTGGCGGCAGGTAGTATTGAGGATACTTCTACTGCTAGTAAGACAGGGTTTAGTCCAACGTAGAATGCTGGTAGCCATGTGTATGCTGGGAATAGAGCTGTCTCAGCGCCAAAGCCTAGTATCATTAGAATCTTAGATAGCATGCTGGAGCCCTCTATTGCTTGAACTAGATCTAGCGTGCCTGTCTCACTTATCGCTAATACGATTTCTAGCAATCCTAATAGAGACCCGGTTTAGAGTATTGTTTTGACGATATAGTCGCGAGAGATCCTGAGAATATTGTTGTTACAGACGCGGGGTTTGTAGAAGGGGTTAAGCCTTCTACAATCGTAGATTTGAGCTTAGAAGAGATAGATCTGGGGTCTCTGTTGAGTCATCGAATACCTGTTAGAATAGTGCTGGACATGCTGAAGAGAAGAGTAAGTATTGAGCGGCTGGAGATATTTATTGTTGTTGGGAGAGATTTCAGCGTGGGAGAAGAGCTTTCTAGAGACGTGAAAGAGTTGTTGAGAGGTTTCGAAGAGAGAGTGTCAGAGATCTGTGAGAGAACGAGGTCATAGGAAGAATCTCTAATCCTCGGGGATCTCTTCTTCAGATCTCTTTTTGCTCTCGATAATTCTCTTCATAACATCTGGTGGGAGTACTGTGTCTTCTCTTCTAATCTCTGTAGCTCTCTTCACTCTCAGACCGACCCCGTCTATGATCTCTATCTCGTGCATCCTGGTGTCATGTGATGTTTGTCTCATTTTCTCAATGATGATATATCTCTTCAAAACACCTTTTCTCACAGCTCTTCTAAATCTTATTATGCCATCGGCCACATGCTCTACGCCGAAGCCGAAAGCGTCTCCAGTTGTTATCGCGTACTGGCTCACCATCAGAGTTGTGAAATCCCATCTATAGAGAACTCTCTTGACAGCATAACTATATCTCCTAGCCATAGCAGGCTTGTCAAGCCAGAAAGCACTCATACTATCAATAACAAGTCTAGCACGACCGTACCCCAGTCTCTTCTTGGCTTCAATAATCTTTTCTACAAGTCTGTCAACGTCCAGCTCTTCTAGAGTCCACTCGTCAGCTCTACTCTTCATAAGAGCATCAATAATAATCATCCTCCCCTCATCAACAGCCTTCTCAAAATCCATTCTAAACATTCTAGCCTGTCTAACTATGCTATCTCTACTCTCCTCCGTGGTCACATAGATAACCTTATCACCGTCTAAAACACCTCTCCACGCAAAATGAATCGAAAATATAGTCTTACCAGTCCCAGGCTCTCCTGTCAGAGCTACGAAGAAGCCTCTGGGAATACCTCCCCCGATCAGCTCGTCAAAACCCTCAACACCTGTGCTAAGTCTCTCAATACTCTCTATAGACCTACTCTCCTCTTCTGACATGACGCCCAAGTATATTCTCTGTCCATAGAATAAAAACAACAATACGAGCGGCTGAGCTAGATACGCTAGTCAGAGACTTATTTCTAATCGTATGTTAGAAATGACATGCCTTTGAGAGCATGGAGAGAAGAGTATAACTCTACCAGTGCTAGAGATTCTTATATGAGCGAGGTGAAGAGAGAATAAGATAAGAGAGACCCTGGATCTAAAACTCTTGCAGTATCTAGTGAAGCGTTTACTGTCGTCTATGGTTCTAGAGAGGTAGAATAATAAAGCACTCTCACAAGCTCTGGAAGAAATGAAGAGATAGAGGTCGTGGCAAAACTAAGTTTTAGATTAGAAAAAGCGCTCGCAGAGATCATGTGGTGGAGAGGTGAGAATCTGAGTAGCTCTGCTCTCATCTCTCAATAATAACTCTGCTAACCCCACCTTCGTTGACC
>JBEULF010000062.1:0-2536 GCA_041287455.1 Sulfolobales archaeon | reverse complement strand
ATACCCGTGAACAGGGTCTTTTATAAAATAATCGTATCTCAACAAAACAGTACTCCCAATAGATTCTTCGAGAGAAGTAAAAAATATTTAACCAGCCTCAGACGATAATCTCATAGCTTCTCAATCTTCTAATTCTACTCTTCTCTACGAGAAAAACTCTCTTATTCTCACTATCAAATTGAAGCAACAGAGATCCTGACTCGATCTTCTCACAAGAACCATCTATAACACAGATGATTCTCTCTAACATTTCTCTTACAACAGATCTCTCTGTGTAGAGTGAGACATAGTCTACGACTTTATCTTCGATTTTTCTAAATATGATCTTGATAGGAGATAGAATGTGTGAGAGAAATAGTCTAGAAGATGGTATCCTCAGATCGATGTTTTCAATATATTCTCTCTCGACTAACTCTCTCACAGCTTTAACATATCTTCTCAGAGAGTCTAGACAGAGACTCTCTCTAAGAGCTGCACGATCTTTTTCTTCACTCTCATAGTTAGACACGGTGAGAGTGAGATATAGTCTATCGAAAATATTGTTATATTTAGAGTATCTATGCAATCCACAGTCAAGCGCGTAGAGATTCTCTTCTTCACGCGGTCTAACTATTAGATACTGAACTTTTATCTTAATTTCTCTCACATTCTATAAGAGTTTCTACAGAAATATTTTAGTATAAGTCTCGCAGTATCTAGCCGACAGATTTTGACTGCGCGGCATGAGATTTTCCAGTCTTGTGCTACGAGTGAAGAGGTTCAATCAGATCAAGACTAGTTTAGTCTCTCACTTCTGTTCTGAGAGATCATCACAAATATAACGCTTAAGAAGACTATCTCCGAAGAAAGTTATCTCTAGCGAGAATCACAAGACTTGAAGGTCTGGAGATCTGTTTCGAGAGAGTGTGAGTGTGAGAAGTTGGTTGAGCTGGTATCTAGCTTAGAAAGAGGCGCGAGTGCTGATAGAGACTATGTAGAGAGATCTCTTAAATAGGGTTTTTGGCGGAGATTATTTCGAAGAATAGCTGTTACACGTGTTCCTCGGCTGTCTCTATCGAGTGTGAATTGTTTGTCTTAGGGTTCTACGTGTATTATTATATCTATATCTCTACTTGATCTTTTTCTCAGCGTTCTCTCGATCTCTTCTGTGACCTCGTGTGCTTCTCTCAGCCTCGCTTCTCTCGGTATTCTAATCACTGCGTCAACAAAGATTCTCTCGCCAACTCTTCTAGTTCTCACAAGCCTAACCTCTGCTCCCAGCTCTCGTGCTATTCTCTTGAACTCTTCTTCTACTTCTACTACTGATCTGTCCATTAGCTCGTCTATCGATATTCTCATCATTCTATAAGATGCTAAGACTATATAGCTCACGATCGCTAGGCTGAGAATCGAATCTAAGATTCTTATGAGACTCTCGTTATCATACACAACACTTATCAAGCCTAGTGTGAGTACCGAGGACGTTATATACAGATCGCTCTTATAGTGTAGAGCGTCTGCTCTGAGCACTAGAGAGCCGTATTTCACACCTCCTCTCTCTAGAGCTCTAGACCTCCACAAGTCTAGAACTAGTGTTGCTCCTAGGATCGCTGTTGAGTATACTGTGAATTCTATCTCGCCATAGCCGTGGAGAATTCTTGAGATAGACTCTGAGAGTATGTATGTGGAGAGGAAGAGTAGTAGGAGTGATATAGAGAAAGAGCCTAGACTCTCAGCCTTCCCATGACCGTAGGGATGATCTCTGTCAGGACCTTTCAGAGAGACTAGTAAAGAGACTAGAGCTATGATATTAGCAGTGATATCACTAGCACTATGAATAGCGTCTGCTAAGACAGCCATACTATGTGTGAGAATATAGACTATGACTCTAGCAGTCAGAATAGTCAGCGTTATCAAGAGAGATACGATGACAAGCCTAAGCCTAGGATCTCTCAAGACAGATATATTCTTACTCTCGTCTAAAGACATTTCTACCATTGAGAGAATACTCTACTCGAGTATTAAGAATGAGTAGATAAGAGTATGAGGAGTGCCTAAAACTCTATAGTTAGAATGATGCTACTTCTCGCGAGAGTTCTGTTGAGGAGATCTCTAGCCTCCTACGGCGAGATGCATTATTACGATCTTATTCGCACTATTAATCTCTCTCAGAGTGTCTGAGACTATTATACCGTCTACCAGGATAACCGTGTCACAGCCAGGCGCGCAAATATTAATACAAACGATGATTCAGGCTCTGATTGCTACTCCTACTAAACAATCACTACGAATAACTCTGCTACTCATGAGCGCGACAACGCATACTGAAATACGTAGGCTCAGAGTATCGGTGTCGCAGTTAAGTTGCTACAGAGCTATAGTGTACAAGCATCATACACACGCTCTGATAGTAAGTACGACTCCGCGACATAGTATGATCAAGTACTCTCAGCTATAAGTAGATACAATGTGATAATACTAACCTCTATCGATCGATTGTTGAGACGTCTTAAAAACTCTAGTCTCAAAGCTATATCTTCCTGAGCCTATCTCAACT
>JBEULF010000061.1:2699-20122 GCA_041287455.1 Sulfolobales archaeon | reverse complement strand
GATCTATTGTTCTCGCAGAAGAATGCTAGAGATATTCAACAATCTGCCCAGGCTCTCTAGAAACTTTCAATTTGTTAGATTCGATCCATAGGATCTTTGCGACGAGTTTTTATATTAGATTCGTCTAAATGACTTGTTTCTTCTCGTTGTTTTATCTAGTGCCGTATTTTCGAGCTCATAAATTCTACTCTCCCCAGATCATCACCGGATCTTCTGTTTCGTGCTGAGATTTCTCTCTGTTTTCGGAGGTGTTTCTGGTATCTCTGAGTCCTCTGTTTTCTGGCTATAGATACTATTTCTTCTTATAATTCTCGTTGAGAAGAGAGAGTATGGTAGGTAGAGTGTTTATGCGTGTAGTGGTGGTTCCGTTTGCTTCTTCTATTCATGAGAGATACTATGTTAGAGCTCTAGAGATCTTCAGATCTTACTTTAGCAAGTATGAGATTGAGATAGGTTCTGTGATAGCTGAGAGAGACTTAGCAAAGATCTATGCGAAGAGCTATGTGGACAGTCTTCCCATAGCTCTGGTTCTTACTGGAGGTGTTAGTAGAGTGATTCGTGATTTTGTCTTGTCAGGAGGCTTTAGACATGTCTTGATCCTGGCTCACTCTGAGCATAATAGTCTTGCCTCCGCAGTCTCAGCCAGAGCTAGACTCGAGAGATCTGGTGTCGCGGTCTCACTCTATCACTGTGAGAATCCTGACTCTAGAGATTGTGAGGATATTGTTGATAGAGTCTATAGAGTGGCTAGTGTTGTTTCTGGCTTGAATAGACTTAGAATTGGTATTGTTTCAGACAGAGATAAAGAAGAGTCAGATGTGAGATTTGAGAAGAGGTTTGATTCTGAGATTATATTTATATCTCTAGAAGATCTGGCTAGTGAGATGAGTAGAGTTGATGATGCTAAGTTGAGAGAGTTCTACGAGTATATCAGAGAGAGACTGAGTTTTGAAATGTCTCTAGAGCACGTGTATACGGTTGGTAGGCTCTATCACGCTCTCAAGAGTATTGTTCTCGAGAAGAGACTTGATGCTGTCTCGATCGATTGTTTCCCATTCATCACGAGACACAAGATCACTCCATGCATACCTCTGGCAATTCTAAATAGCGAGGGTGTTGTGGCTGGTTGTGAGGCTGATATTCAAGCTCTCTTTGGGATGATCCTGGCTAGGAGAGTCTCTGGTAAGAGTGGGTGGATCGCTAATATAGTCTCTGCCAAGTCTAGCAGAGTGATGTTTGCACACTGCACAGTCTCGCTAGACATAGCTAGAAGCCCGAGAGCACTAGCACATTTTGAGACTCTAAACCCCTACGCAGTCTCAGGCGAGATCGTGGGTGATATTGTGACAATGATCTCTGTGGACGATCTGTTTGACAAAATATATGTTGAGAGAGGGAGGATCATAAGATCAGGTATGCTTGTAGACACTGCCTGCAGAACACAAGCGTTGGTAGAGGTAGATTTTAACGCAGAGGATATGCCCAGAGTTGCGCCAGCTAATCACCACGTGATAATTCCGGGAGACTATACAAAGATCTTGAGTGATGTAGCGAGATTACTAGGTTTCGAAGTGATTAGATACAGAGACCTGGCGAGATACTAGTAGCAATGTTTCTTCTCACCAACTCTCAGTCTGTCTAGAGACTCCCATCTAAACCTCCAGAGACCTCTGCCGAAGTCTTCAACAGCTATCTCAAGCTCTCCAGCTAGCAAATCGCTTATCAAGCCCTCTGTGGCTAGTGGAGAGATTACTATGTCGCACAAGACTTCTCTAGAGACAGTCTCTCCAGCTATGATAGACACTCTAGCGCTTCTAGGCACGATCCCTACTCTCAAAGGTTCTCCGGCCGTCTCGAAAATCTCCTCTCTACTAGACTCTGAGGGAGGCCATAGATTGCTTCGTAACCACTGTTAACGAGCGCGATAGTTTCCTCTATGATGTTATCTCTCTTTATTCTCACTCTAACTCTCACAGCCAGACTTCTCACCAGATATAAATCTTTTTATCCACCCAACTCTAGCCATATAAACTCTAAGTATGTTAGTCTAGAGAGAAATATTTCTTCTCCTAAGTCTAGGGTTGAAATACTCTTCTAAGGCGTATCCCAGACTTGCAAAGCCGAACACTGCTAGAGCTATACACACGCCCGGGGGTACGAACCACCACCAAGCTCCATATGTGAAACCACTAGATCTAAAGGCCCAGTGAAGCATAGAACCCCAGCTCTTCACAAGAGGATCTCCGAGTCCTAAGAAGCTTAACGCAGCCTCAGCAATCATAGCCTCGCCAGAGCCTATAATACTTATCGTTAGCATGAGAGGTGTTACTTGAGGCATTATATGTCTGAACACTATCCTAAGATCACTGGCTCCCATAGCCTTGGCTGCCTCGATATAGGGCAGGTTTTTTATAACTAGTGTCTGAGCTCTAACCATTCTAGCCGCTGGTGGCCAGCTTGTTACAGCTATAACAAGTATTATGGTAGCTATGCTTGGACCTATGAATGTTGAGAGAACGATCATTAGCGGCAGTGATGGTATTAAGAGCATTGTGTCTGTCAAGCCTGTCGCCACTCTATCTACAGAACCACTATAGTAGCCTCCTAGAAGCCCGAGGAACATGCCTATCAGAGATGCTAAGAGCGCGCTTGTAAAGCCTATCATGAGAGAGACTCGAGACCCGTACACGAGTTCGCTGAATATATCTTGACCCACATCATTTGTTCCCAAGAGATGTTTGAGACTAGGAGGAGACATTGGGATACCCACTCTCTTCCAGGGGTCGTAGGGAGCTATGTAGGGGGCTAGAGTTGCTATCAGTCCTAGTAACGCGAGTATGAAAAGACCTACTCTACCCACGCTGTGTCTAAGAATGAATCTGATGAGATCTCTTGTTTGATAGAGTCTATACCTCACGAACTCTCACCCTAGGGTCTATGAAAGTGTATAGATATTCTACCACAGTTATGAGAGCGAGTGTTAGAGCAGATACTATTGTGAAGACTCCTAAGAGAAGAGGATAGTCTCTGTTGAAAACAGCAGTGTATATGAGAGTGCCCATCCCAGGGTATGAGAAGACTGTCTCAGTAACTATAGCTCCACCTACTATAAAGCCTATGTCTATAGAGGCTACTGTCATGACAGGTAGAAGAGTGTTTCTAAGAATATAGCTCAAGAGGATCTGCCTAGACGAGAGTCCTTTAGCAACACCTACTAGTACAAAGTCTTCATTTACGACGTTTAGAGCGTTAGCTCTGGTGATGAGAGCGTATCTAGGAATATACACTGTAGACAGAGTTATTATGGGAAGTGTTATGTGATAGAGCACATCTCTAAACATGTCGAAAATATTAGAGTAGATCGCGCCAGGCGTGGTGGCTCCTCCTGACGGGAATAATTTGTAATGGTATGAGAGAACCAGTATAAGGATCATCCCGAACCAGAACGTTGGAAAACTTCTTAAGAATAATAGTACTAGCGTGGCTATGTAGTCGTGAGAACCTCTCCTCCACGCGAGTAGAAGCCCTATACTAACGCCTGCTGGGATAGAGACTAGCAAAGCACCGCCCATCAACACAACGCTCCACACCAGTCTTTCGAGAATCACTTTCATGACAGGCTCTTGATATGTGAATGAGAACCCTAAGTCAAGCTTTGTGAAGAAGTTTACTAGAAACTGAATATACTGGTCTGGAAAGATCGGTTTGTCGAGACCGAACTTCTTGATCAGCTCAACTCTTATCTCAGGAGGCACCCTGGGATCCTCTACAAGATAATCTATAGGAGTGCCCGGAGCGAGTCTCGGTATGAGAAAAACAAGTGAGATTACTATGAGAAAAACAAAAAATCTGTATATAGTTTTCTTTGCCAGATTTACATAGAGACTCATCTACTCTGAACCTCTATCTTCTCCGCAATCTTATGAACACGAAGAAGATTAGAGCTACTATAATGAGCACTACCACGGCTAAAGCCGCCAGATAGCCTGTGTCTAGACTCGCAGCACTCTGAGTAGCAGGTGTGGTGGCGCTTGTGCTCGCCGTAGTCTTGGGAGAGCTTGTAGCGGTGGTAGTTTGTGTTTGTTGTGTCTGTGTCGTCAGGCTCGCTGTCGTAGGCTTGGTGGCTGACACCGGCTCTAGACTTGTTAAAGTCCAGAAGTTGACTGGCGCGAATATTTTTGAGAGTTGCCAGCCTGTGAATCTATCAGTTCTGTAGGCGTAAGGCTCTATGATGTGTACGAGAGGTATGTATGGTATGTCTTTTGCAACCGTCTCTTGTAGTTTCCACACGATCTCTCTTCTCTCTGTGACATTTATGGTCCTTCTCTGAGTTTCGAGTAGCGCATCTACTACCGGGTTCTTGTAATCGGCTGTGTTAAACCCTCCTTTCACAGCACTTGACGAGTGGAGCAGATTAAACCAGCCGTCGGGGTCTGAGGTGAACCACATTCCAATTAAACACATATCAAAATCTCTGTTGAGAAGTTTCGTGGCGACGGTTCTGTGATCTAGTACTTGTACATTTATCTTTACGCCTATCTGAGCAAACCAGTCTCTTATCATCTCCGCGATCCTAACTCTGTCAGGATATATTGATGAGACTATCAACTGAAACTCTAGTCTAGTACCATTAGGAGTGACTCTTACTCCATCAGATCCTCTCTTGAAGTTTAGTTTATCTAATATCTCGTTTGCTTTAGTGAGATTGAATGGGTATAGATTCTCTTTCTCTAGCCCGGGTCTATAGTATTTCTCGGGCATATCGTTAAACACGGGCGCTATAGTACCTAGACTGCCTGGCTTGGCTAAGCCTTTGTAAACCACCTCTACTATCTCACTCACATTCATCGCGTAGAGCATTGCTTCTCTAAACTCTTTGACGCTAAATGGGTATCGTGTCAGGCTGAATGTTAGATACTGGAAGTATGGAGGCTCTCTAAGATGGATCTTGAGACTAGGATCTCTAGAAGAATCTTCTGAAGCTCTTGGTAGAAGATCTGGTGATATGAACAAGATATTCATAGCATCAATCTCTCTATTTACGGTTGCTATATATGCTGCGTCAGCAGAGCCGTAGACCTTGAATATAACGCCCTTGATCTTGGGGGCTCCGGCCCAGTAATTCTCATTGGCTCTCAGAACAATGTAATCACCAGCTTTTCTCTCAACCCAGATGAACGGGCCTGAGCCTATGGGGTTTGCGAAGTTTGAGAACGTCATAGGATCTGTTATATTCTCCCATATGTGCTTAGGAATAATGTACAGCGAGGTTAGAGCTACCGGGAATGCTGCGTAGGGGTACTTGAGTTTCACGTAGACTATATTATTCTCTCTCCACACTCTCTCTATAGGATCCCATATATTGACTCTCAGAGGGAACTTGTATTTGACAGTATAGTTAAACGTGAACTCGACATCTTCAGCTGTCAGAGGCACTCCATCATGCCACTTAACACCATCTCTGATATAGAACTTCCACAGCGTCCCATTATCTAGAACTTCAACTCTATAGGCAAGCCATGGAACGAAAGATCCGTTAAGAGCCTGTCTGTAGAGAGTTTCGTAGACAAGCTGTGAGACAGCGCTCTCATCAGTAAGAGATTGTAGAAAAGGATTCATGGTGATAAGATCAGATCTCAGAGACACTACTAAGAAACCCTCAGGTCTCTGAGAATAAGTGATAAAACTTAAACTTCCTAACAATAATATTAGTATAAACATTAGCATAAACACTAACAACACAGAGCCTACCCCAGATCTAAATTGATCTTTCATACCCTCACCTCTTGGGACAAAAATATGTTTGAAAGCTTTTAAACTTAACTTTGATTCTCAGAGAGAAACGAAAAACTCTAACCTATTTAACCAACTAATAACGATTAACTGTGTAAGGCATTAAAGTTTCATATCGTTTTGTCTTAGCAGATATAAAGATCAACAATATTCTACATAGGTTCAGACTTTTGAGATGATCTTTGACAGTAGATTTGATCCTTGGTAGAATATCGAGTATCTCTATCTCTTTAATTTCAACGAATCAAGAGAATAGCAGTTTCAGATTACTAGTAATTCTGCTCATAGTTGCTGTTCTAGAGAAACATAAGGTTTAAAATAGTGAGACTCAAAATAACTACTAGACTAGGCTGAGAATAACTGTCTTCCCTGATCTCATATCGACAATAGATCTTTCTAGTGGTAGAATTCTCTTGAGCAAAGATCTTGTTAGAGACGCGAGAGTTAACATAGTCATCATAGATCGGAGGAGTCTGAGACTAGGGTCTGGGGTTAGATATCCTGAGTCTTACGAGCAGGCTGTGAAAGCTTTGAGATTAGATATTAGAGAGTATATAAGAGATTTATTGGTGTCCTGAATGTCTATGGCTTCGAGTATCATTAGAATTATTGATCTCTTGGACTCTCCTAGAGTAGAAGAGAGAGAAGTTGAAGAGCTAGTCAGAGTATGTAGAGATTCTCAAGTAGAGTTTGAGAGATTGAAGAGTGAGAGAGGAGAGACGCTCTTCACAAGAATAATATTCGACTTTGGGAGAGGGAGGAGTATTGGTGTTATAGGCAGACTCGGAGGTGTTGGAGCTAGACCTAGTATGATCGGTCTTGTGTCTGATGCTGATGGAGCTATAGTCTCTCTAGCTGTTGCTGAGAGAATTGCGAGAATGTGCTCTAAGAGAGAGGATCTCGTCGGCAGGTTCGTAATAACAACACACATATCAACACACTCTCCAGCGAGACCTGAGAAGCCTGTTCCAATGATGGATTCTCCTGTTGATATGTATGAGCTTGTTAAAAGAGAAGTAGGCTATGCTGCTGACGCCTTCATCTCTATAGACGCTACTAAGGGGAATAGAGTTATAAAGATAAGAGGTTTCGCAATAACACCTGTTGTTAAGAGAGGATGGATACTCAGACCAACAGATGAGGTTCTAGACATCTATAGTTGGGTTAGTGGTAGACCTCCAGTCTTAGTCCCGATAACAATGCAAGACATAGTACCATACACAACACCTGTTAAACATATAAACAGCATACTACAGCCATGGGTCTACACAGACTCACCAGTCATGGGAGTTGCAATAACATCTGAAACAGTGATCCCAGGGTCGGCGACAGGAGTCACAGATCTAGCATCTCTAGAGTCTGCAGCGAGATTCGTCTTAGAAATCTCTAAGAGATTTAATAGAAGAGAGCTAGAGCTATACTACGAAGAAGAGTATAAGACACTGATAGAATATCACGGGGATCTAAGAGATGTCATGGTTAAGAGTCTGTATCGCAAGAGATAACTATTAGCTCTAGTAGCTTGAGAGACTATTGAGAGTCTCAGACATCTCAGAGCGACTCTGATCGGCTTTACTAATAATACTCTCTAAGGAGAATATCTTGAGGAGAGGTCAGAGTATAGTGCACTGTTGTGGTCGTAGGAGACATCGTCATGGTTGGAGAGGTAGGGTACCTGTAGATGTGAAGAGCGAGTTAAGTCTGGAGGATGTCATATTTATACCGGTTAAAATGTCAGCAGGCTTAGAGTTGAAAGAATACATAGAGATCTATGATTACGAGGTTGAAGCTTTCAAACTAGTGTATCTAGACGGTCTCACAACCGATGAAGCCTCTACTCGTATGGGTGTTTCTAAAGCCACGTTCTGGCGTATACTAGAGTCTTGTAGAGTAAAACTAGCTCAAGCACTAGTAGAGAGCAAACCCATAAAACTTGTTTCAACATCGAGAGCAGATATAAAAGAGGATCATGGTAAAGCTTATTAACTTCTGAAACACATTTCATAATTGGTGACGAGATGGTCTGGTGGTACAGCCCATATCCCGGGCACGGTCCTTGGAGACATCTACCACCATGGGAGAGACCTGGATGGGTGTTTGGCAGAGGCTGGTGCTGGCTACCATATTGGTGGGCTTACTACAGAGGATACCCTCCACCACCATACCCATCCTACCCGCTTAGCAGAGAAGATGAGATAAGATATCTTGAAGAGTTGAAAAAGTATATCACTGATGTTGTCTTAAGAGACATAGAGTCAAGACTTAAAGAACTGAGAGGAGAGAAGTAGATATTAGCACAGCTCGCAGCCGAGAATAGACTTAGTGATCTTATAAACTCTCAGAGAGAAGCTTTAGAGGTGTGTATAGTGATCATAGCCATACCTATCATAAGATCCAGAGATAATATACTATACGTAAGTCCTCACTTTGGAAAAGCCCCTTATTTTCTACTAGTAGACTTAGATTCCAAAGATAACAAGTACAAGATACTAGACTTGATCGAGAATAAGTACTTCAGAGATCAGCCTGGGGAAGAGAAGGGTAGACGTATAACAGAGCTACTCTTATCGCATAATGTAAAGATCGTGATAACCAGTGAGATCGGTCCTGGAGCCTTCTACAGAGTTAGAGACGCTGGCATCGAGATATATCTGGCGAAGCCTATGGAGAGAGTAGAAGTAGTACTAGAACAATTTATGCGTGGAGAGCTCGAGAAAGCTCTAGAACCTACCGAGGAAGAACACGAGCATCACTAGAAGATTTGTATTAGGATCAGTACAAGCTGACTACATCATCTCTCAGCTGAGAGGAAGGTTCATCAACTCCAGAGAATATTAGAGAATAAGAGTTTTAAATAATGTTCTGTCTTTATTAGTACGAGACATAGAATTTTAAATAGTCTTTGAGTGGTGAGATCTTGCGTAAGATCGTGGTGATAGCAACTCTATTCTCTCTCTTGCTACTTCTATCTCTCATGAGCGTGACTGTATCTTCTGAGGAGAGTTATTATAGTGAGCTGGATTATAATATGTCAGCCGTGATCAGAGATCTAGAGTATCTCTATAGTAGATACGTAGATGTAGATCCCTTGATCAGAGATCTCAACAGAGCTATATCAGCTTACGAGAGCGATAACTATAGTGATTATACTATGATTCTTCGTAGCGTAGAGAACAACATATCTATTCTTAAAAGCTCCGCCGAGAGAATCTATTTTGAACACATGATCCGTGTATATGGCATTGTCATTGGCATTGGTCTAGTACCCCTACTCATCTACACTCTCCTGCCTAGAGCGTATCTGTACCTGTGGTATAGATATAGGAGGAAGTGGGTTGTGAGGTCTAGAAAATGATATTAGATGAAGAGGTCTTCGCAGTCATACTAGCTGTGTCGATAGTAGCATCAGTTATAGGTGTAGCCAGCGTGATACCTAGAGCTACGGAGAGTTTCATGGCTCTAGGGCTGTTAGACGAGTTCTGTCGTATAGGTAGTTATCCTAGCAAAGCTTACAATGATTCTACTATCACACTCTGTATATTTGTCTATAACCATATGGGCAGACCTGTCTATTATAAAGTAGTCTACAAGATAGGTAGCAACACTACTATACCCACAAACACGACACCCTCGCCAGAGTCTGTGCTGGCTGAGTGGAGAGGTGTTTTGAATATGGATTCTAACACCACGTTCAAGATCAAGATACCGGTCTACGCGAAGAGAATCAACTCAACTATAGCATTGATATTCGAGCTCTGGGTCTGGGATACTAGTAGCAACTCTTGGAAGTACTCTGGCGTGTGGAACCATCTCTATGTGAATGTGGTGTCTAGAGAATGAGTAGAGAGACTCTAGAAGATTATGTGAGTAAAAAGATGAGAGATAATAGAGACTTCTACAGAGTTCTCAGAGAGACGTACAATAGAGTGTCTAGAGGAGAGCTAGTCATAGAAGATCCTGATCCGCCCAGTAGATTCATAGACTATGTGAAGAGACTAGACTACTCTCTCTGGATGTGGACTGTGTTGATTCTAACAATACTAACTATAGTGCTAGTCTACACAACTAGCTACATAAACGTGTTAACTCCTCTGAGATATGTCTTGGGCACACTCTACGTACTACTACTACCAGGATACTCTATAGTCGAAGCACTCTACCCCGGCGAGAGAGATCTTAGGCCTCTCGAGAGAGTAGCTCTATCAATAGGACTATCACTAGCCGTGGTACCACTAGTAGGACTGATACTAAACTACACTCCCTGGGGTATAAGACTTGAGCCCGTAGTATTCTCTCTAGCCATGCTCATAATATCAATGACACTAACAGCCTCATACAGAAAATATATCTTGTTGAAACTAGTAGTGTTGGCGAACAGAAGATAGTCTCCGAAAACACTCTCCAACCTCTTACCCGCTTTAGAGAACGAGGCTTTCAGTTGTAAAATTAATATTCTCCAGGGTGAACAATGTTACATGCACTATATGAGAGGTTCTGATCATGTATGACGATGACAGCGACAACGAAGATTTCAGCGATCTGATAATAGTTCTACCAACTCTCAATGAGAGAATAGGGATCGAGAGGGTATTAGAAGAGTTCAGAGAGCAGAGAATATCATTTAGCAAGATCATCGTTGTAGACGGGCATAGCACTGATGGCACTATAGAGTATGCTCAGTCTCGGGGAGTCAGGGTTATTCTTCAGGAGGGGAGGGGTAAGAGTGATGCTATTAGAACACTCGTAGAGACTCTAGAGCGGGAGAATATCAATCCTAAGTATGTTCTCTTCATGGACGCAGACTACACATACCCAGCGAAGCATATTAGAGATCTGCTTAGAAAGATTCGTGAGAGACACGATCTTGTTATAGGCGCTAGGAGATATCTCGAGAAAGGATCTCAGAGTGCTCTCTATAGACTTGGAAACAAGATTCTTACCAAGATCTTCAATATCTTATTCGGGACTAGACTGAGCGATGTCTTGAGCGGGATGTACGTAGTTAGATTTGATATTCTAAGAGAGCTCTTATTCGAGTCTAGAGATTTTGGTATTGAGAGCGAGATTGTGGCTCACATAGTCTCTACAGGAGGGTCTGTATCTGAAGTGCCTATAGAGTATAGGAGGAGATCCGATCCGAAGAGTAAGAAACTTAAGATCATAGGTGGTGTAAAGATCCTGGCTGACATGATCAGACTTGCTTGGAGTTATAATCCCACATTTCTAATATTCGCAGGAGGATCACTACTACTAGTACCAGGTCTCATACTAGGAGCTTATGTTGGTTATCACTATCTCTTCACAGGAATCGTGTATCATGTTAAGGGTCTGATAGCTATTGTGTCAAGCTTGGCAGGATTCCAATCGCTACTCTTAGCGCTTCTCTCACTATATCTCAAGAGAAGTGAGATTAGAATTATGAGAGAGATAAGAAAACTAAGAGCTTGGAGAGATTAGTTAGGTGTCTTGTTGAGTGATAGAGAGTCTAGCGTGGCAGGAGTTGTATTAGGCTACATAGCCTATGTCTCTCAAACAGCTCTAGCAGTGCTATATGTTATACTGCTAACCAGACTTATAGATCTGAGCGAATATGGCTATTATAATGCTCTGACAGCTATACTAGGCGTGATAAGTCTATTCTTCCCAACACTAGGTGTTGATAGAGCTATTGCTAGAGAAGCTGCTATAATGCTCTCTCAAGGTGTAGATATAAGATCTCGTCTTTCAGCAATGCTCCTCATAACAATAATTCTAACAGCATTATACGTGTTAGCAGTATTGATCCTGGCACCGCTCTACGTCGCGATGAGAATCCCCGAGAGATTCCTACCGATCGTCTATCTATACTTAGTGTACATTGTACTACAGTCTCTAAACGGTTTTCTAGCCAGCTACCTATGGATTGCTGGCAGGCTGAAGAGTCAGGCTCTAGGTATTATGATCGGTGGCCTAGTGTTCAGATCTTCTGAGACACTCTTAATATTTATTCTGAGAAACGTCTACGCCATAATAATATCAATGATCTTGGGTCAGATACTAACTCTCGCATACTACATCCGTGTGGCTAGAGTCTTCTACAACCCTCTCGAGGGTGTGGTTATTCTCAAGAGGAATCTTAGACAGTATGTTAAGATAGGTTTTCAAAACTGGTTTCTAGGCTATCTAGGTAGTGTTGCTAACAATATTATCACTTATATCATATATGAGACTCTAGGAGCTGACAGCGTGGCTCTCTATAGCATCTCTCTATACATGCTAGGAGCTGTGTCTAGCTTTATCAGTTCTATTGTTAATGTCTTTGGGAGTAGATTATCACACGCTCTAGGCTCTGAGAGAGATCTCAATTCTATTCTACGCGACTATATAGACGCTTCTCTAGTGTCTACGAGTGTCTTATCACAGCTATTAATAGTAGGACTACCACTACTACCTATGACAGGCGTTGTCTACGGAGACTACGCCAGATCAATACCATATGCCGTAGCTCTATTCGGAGTATTCACGCTTGGAGCACCTGTATCTATATACTCAACATACTACTGGCTTATCGAGAGAGGGTGGACTTCAATTAAGATCTCTCTAATAGCGCTCTCTGTAAACATTTCTCTAGCACTCTTAACTGTGAGAAGTATAGGTCTCTACTCCACAGCTCTCGCTATGCTAGTGTCTAGTATCGTGGCAGAGATCTTATACGAGCTCTCGAATAGTAGAGATAGAAATAGATCTCTCACTCTTCTATCCACATATACAGTCTTACCTCTATTATCATCTCTAGCATATGTATCGACAGACACTTGGCCTCTCTCGCAGATCGTGATGCTAATATTCACAATTCTAGTATCTTACTATATAAAGCCTCTTCCAAGATCTATATTATCTCAGATCCCTTTTCTCTTCAGAGACCTACTACTACTCTTCACGAGAGAGTAGGGATTTGTTTTAAATATGATGTGGTGCTAAGTCTCTAGATGGTACTGATTGTTGTGAGAAGTATGAGAGAGATTTCTATTAGCGAGTATCTAGATTTCATATCGAGATATAGAGAGATTCGTGTAGAGGATCAGGTGATAAAGCTAGAGCCTATAGAGATCAAGAGACTAGACCCTCTAGATAGAGAGCTGACAGACGTATCCACCACTGTGTGGAGCTTTCCAGACAGAGGATCATGGGCTACGCATAGAGGTGATTATAGAGGTAACTGGGCTCCTCAAATACCTAGAGCTCTCATCCTAATGTACACTAAGCCTGGAGACACTGTTCTAGACCCTATGATAGGTTCTGGCACTACGTGTGTTGAAGCAAGGCTTTTGGGCAGGAATTGTATTGGAGTTGATATTAGCTATGAGGCGGCTATACTCTCTATACATAGAATCTATTGGCTAGAAGAGTTTGCAAAGAGATCCGGTGGCGGTTCTGAGGAGATTAGGAATATACTTAGCTCTTGGAGTAGAATTTATCATGGTGATGCAAGAGATCTCAGACTGATAGAAGACAGATCTATAGATCTGGTTGCGACACACCCTCCCTACTGGAGGATCATAGATTACGATGAGAAGTGTGAGTCTGGCAGTCTCTCTTGCGCGAGAACTCTAGAAGAATACCTAAGCCTTATGAGAGAGATAGCTAGAGAGCTCTACAGAGTCTTAAAACCAGACGGATATCTAGGCATATTAGTTGGAGACACGAGAGTACACAAACACTATGTCCCAATATCACACTATGTGTTGAGAGTGTTCCTAGACTCAGGATTCGTGCTCAAAGAGGAGGTAGTGAAGATTCAGCACAAGATGAAGACTACTAGAGAGATATGGAATAAGATTAGAGATAGAGACTTCTTACTAATATATCACGAGAAGCTCTATATATTCAGAAAGCCTAGAGATGAGAGAGACTTGAGACAGCATAGATACAGTGCCTCACTCTACTCTCGCTAGAAGATCTCGTCTCGAAACGAGGTTGTTCTAACCCAAGATCAGATCTGTATTTCAGCCAGAATTTAAAATGGGCTTCTGAGCATATTATCATAGGGAGTGCGGGCTCAGAGTAATGCTTAGTATAGATGCAATACTCATTATCATGACTGTCATAGTCTCTATAGCCACCTCCTCCGCGAGTTTAGACTGTTAGCTTGCTAGCAGATTTAAAGATTTCGAGAACAAGCTAACAGGGATCGAACTGAGAATCAGCAGACTCGAGCAAGCGATCTATGTGTTTAACGAGACTTTAGTTAGACTACTCGAGGCGAAGAATATTATCACTTCTACAGAGGCTATCACGCTAACAAGTCTTTTAAAGACTCTCATACCACAGCCACTCAGCAAATACTATACTAGAGAGGTTAGAGATAGACTGCTAGCGCTGTTAAACAAGGATCTGAATGAGTACACGTTAGAAGATGTCAGAGAGCTGGAGAGAATAGCGGATCTTATGTTTGAAGAATATGCTATGACCAGAAGAAAAGATCTGTTGGAGTATCAGGCTAGATTGAGAGTATTTGCTATGATAGTGAAGATCCTATATGTAGAGCCTAAGATTCTTAGAGGAGAGAGTTCTCAAACCGGGTAGCGGCTCTCGATCTTCTTGAGAACAAGAGAGATTTTCGTAGAACCCGCCATCTCTACCAGCTAGATACAAAAACTCTAATACTTTCTCTGAGATCTTCTTACTTTCACACCGATCTCATCTTTAAAACACTACAAACCTTCTGCAAAATCCAATGCTACTATACCCAGTCTCCCAGCGAGTTTATCACTTATTAAGACCTCATCAGCTTTATCACTGATAACAACTCCTGTCTCTATCTCACCCACAACTCTATCCTCCTCGACAACGCTGACAGCGACGGCTTTAGGTATCTTTATAAGTCTAGCTATACTACCATCCGCGAGAATATATTCTTTCACAAGACTCCCGGGCGGGAGTAGAGGTAGCACGCCTAGCTCTTCAGCGATCTGCGAAGAGATCAGAATCTCCGGATCTGTAGTCTCGTAGCCGCTGTTCACGAGTGCTATGACGTCTAAGACTTTATCTCCTCGTCTCAGTCTCAGCCTTAGTCTTATAGCCACGAGGCCCAGCCTCATCTCTCGGATAGATTCTTCCTATCCTCTCTCTAGAAATCTCGCGAATATAGCCGATTCTCTCTTTCACGTAATTCATAAGACTCAGCTCAAGCCTCCTATCTAAGTATTCTAGTAGCTTGAAGCTATATATTTCTTGATAGATCTGGATCTTTAAGATTTGTCTTTTCTCACAATATTCTCAATAGAACTTTGTATATATGGTGCTCTATTAGAAGTCTTGATTGGATTGAGTGTGTTGAGAGAAGTCTGTGGTATTATTCTCAGCGGTGGTCTGTCTAGAAGATTTCAAGTCTCTGGCGAGTCTTGGGTTGATAAAGCTCTCTACTCTATCAATGGGAAGACTATGATCGAGAGAGTCTATGAGACTCTACAAGAGCTGACAGACAGAATCATTATTTCAACAAGATCTCTAGAGAGAGTTGATAGCTATAAGAGAGTTTTAAGAAGAGAAGTGCTCTACGCGCTAGACGTGGCAGGTCTTGAGGGGCCTTTCTCAGGGATCTTATCATCTCTGAGAGCGTGTGATCGTGAGTATGCTATTATCACACCTGTAGACATGCCACACCTATCCCAGGATCTTCTCGAGAAACTTTTGTCAAAAATAGACCGATACGACGTGTCATCTGTAGTACTACCTAATGGAGTTATAGAATTCGTGTTATCAGCTGTTAGAGTAGGTGTGGTTAGAGAGATTCTAACTCTACTCGCGGAGTATAAGAGGAGTAGAATCGCAGATCTCTATAGAGGAGCTCCCAAGACATACTTTCTAAACCCAGCTAAACACGGTTTCGACCCCGGTGTTATAGCTAATATTAATAGAAGAGAAGATCTGAGGAGGAGAGCGAAGTATCCGGAGGGTCCTGTGACAGATGACGTGGTTCTAGAGAGAGAATTCTCACTCAGAGACGTTAGAGAGAGAGTCTATGAGAGACTTAGAGAGAGTATCTGGTGGACTATTGAATCGAGAGATATATACAGCGAGTTGAGACTATATATGAGTAGAGGGTTATTTATGCTAGCAGCATATACATTAGAAGACTCTGAGAACCACTTTGAGAGATATCTCGGGAGAATCATACTTGAAAAGCTTCACGAAGATCTAGAGTTTGTATAGTTTAAAAAGTTTATCAAAAAAGAGAGATATTGGATGATGAGTTTTTCGGGGAGTAGAGGGTGTGCCGATGAGCTAGCGGTTACTCGCTGAAAAAAGTTAAGGAAGACTCAGAGCATATTTCACAGCTGCTTTCGCATCTACTAAGCCGTAGCCTGAGAAAACATCGAATCCTCTCGATCCTATATCTATCGCTGTGTGTGTTAGTACATCGTATATCTCTTCAAATGTTAGAGAATGTTTCCCAGTTGCTTTTCTAAGTGCTTGTATTAATGCTATTGTTGCAGAGACGTGTGGTGTCGCCATGCTAGTCCCAGACATATAAGCATAGTCGCCGTTCTTGTACGTTGAATATATATTAACACCTGGCGCTACTACGTCTAGCTCAGGTCCATCACTACTCCAGCTAGGCACGTTGTAGTTCTGATCTATGGCTCCCACAGCTATGACATGATCGTATCTGGCTGGGTAGAGTATGTTGTCTGTAGAAGGATCCCCATCGCCGGAGTTTCCCGCGGCAGCAACAATTATAGCTCTATTGCTATAAGCCCATTCCACAGCATCTCTAAGTATATTACTATCGCTAGAGCCTCCCAGAGACATACTCAGTATCTTAGCATCATCGCTAGTATTCACAATCCCGTCAGGACCTTTAACAGCTAGCACTATCCCTTCTGCCACATCACTATAAGTCCCATAACCTGCGTCATTCAACACTTTGACAGCGTATAAAGTTACGTTGGGAGAGACACCTGCATTACCAATATTATTAATAGATGATGCTATGATCCCTGCTACATGAGTTCCATGACCATTACGATCTGTGCATCTCCTAAGATCGAATCCTGTATATGTTGATCTCCCCACAGTATTAGCACACCAAACAACTCTGCCAGCCAGATCAGGGTGGAGGAAGTATATACCTGTATCGAGCACAGCTATGATCACGCCATAGCCTAGCGCACTCCAGTTGTATTCGGGATAGTAAGTGTCCCAGACCTTGTCGGCATTGATAATTCTCACATTCCACAAAACATCTGAGGCCGAGGAGAGCTCTACAGCTCTAACTGTGTAGTCAGGCTCTACATATCTCACACCAGGTATACTCTTGATCCTCTCTACAGCGTTCTCAGGAATCATAACAACAACAGCTCTCAGATCCCATATCACTTTTAATATCTCAACCCCACTAACACTGGCAATGTGATCTAGAGTCTTAGAGTCGCTAAAACCAATAACATAACGAATCTTAACACTATCTCCAGTATATGCCATGCCTATAGAGGGTGTTAGATATAGTGAGAGTACTAAGAGAGCTAGTAGTATGAGACTTGCGTAGATTAGTCTCTTCAAATTCTCACTCTCAGAATAATAATAGGATTAGGATAGGGATATTTATATTTTTAATATTTTTAATTTGTCACGCAGCAGATCTCTAG
>JBEULF010000061.1:0-2599 GCA_041287455.1 Sulfolobales archaeon | reverse complement strand
ATATTTTTAATTTGTCACGCAGCAGATCTCTAGGGCTGTTTGTTGAGTGATATTAGAGTCACTAAAGATCTTGTTGAGAGAATAATGAGATTGAGAGTGCTATATAGAGAGGCTGTGTCTCTGGCTAGAGATGTGAGAGATAGAGTTATGAGAGTGGTGAGAGAGAAGATCGAGAGGAATATTGAGCCAGTGTATGTAGAGGATGAGTTTATAATTGTTTGGGCTGCTAGAGAGTCTGAGAAAGAGATTCTCAGAATACCAGTGTTGATAGATGATAGAGAGGCGTATATAGTTGTTCTAGAAGACGGTGGTATTAGAGTAGAGTATCTATGGTCAGATAGAGTGGACACTGGATCAGAGTTCTAGAGATAAGAATATTAGACTCTTGTACGAGATGATTTTAATGGATGAAGATAGTGTAGTCCCTCTGAGAAGATGATGTAGTGGCTCCCTCTCAGACGTTCTGTGATGAATACGCCAAAGACTGAGAGATTGATAAAACCCGATCCCCTGATCATTAGAACACTAGATCGTTCTTCGCATTATGATTTGAAATATTTAATTGTTCTTAAGGTGACCTAGAGTTGGTCATGTCTCTAGAGAGTGGCGAGAGTTTTGTTAGAGTGATTCAAGAGTTGATTGAGAGAGAAGACACTATACTCAGCGTGCTGAAGAGAACTGGTGATGAGGATAGATGGAGATCTATGTTCAGTAAACTAAGAGACTCTAGCGTATCTCTCGAAGAGAAGATCTATATAGCTGAGATTATATTGAGAAGAATCTTAGAAGTATATGGCTACGAGACAGAGTCTTTCGAGGAGAAAGGGTCTATGATAATTGATTCTCTCGATATAGATTGATCTGTGTGGTTTATCTCGATCTCTCTATACTCTCTGTCTCTTCAGGCACAATTCTTCTCTCAAACAGATCTTTTCTCATAGAGATTATTCTCTTAACAAGTGCTCTAGTAGTTCTGGTGATATCCTCTCGCTCTAAGACTCTCTCAAGATCAAACCACGCAGCTTCCGAAGCATCTCCACCGGCTCGAGGCTCGCCTCTAATACTCTTCTCGTCAAATAGAACATCTAGAATCAAGTAGTGATAGAGAACTCTGCCAGAAGAATCTCTCACCACGTTATTAAACACACATATGACTCCTACAGGTTCCGCGTCAACACTTGTCTCTTCGAGTAATTCTCTCCTAGCAGCCTCAAAGATCTTCTCGCCAGCCTCAATAACACCGCCGGGAATAGACCACAAACCTCTCGCGGGAGGATACCCTCTTCTGACCAAGAGAATCTTGTCTCCTCTCAGAACCACAGCGCCAACCGCAGCTATAGCGTGTGTTGGGTATGTTCTCTCAGACATAGAATCACCAGAGATAATATAAGTCTCTTGAGCAGATTTAAAATTGATGATGTGAGTCTCGACCACTGCTGAGAGATGAGGAGGCGGTGGCTGTCTGACACGTGTCAGATGTGATCATGTTAGAATTAACATTTCGTGTAGCGTGATAGCGAGACTGTTGCTAGAGAGACTAGTAGATATTGTGAGAGAGAGTCGGTGTGAGTGTATAGCTCTCAGTGGCGGTATTGACACGAGTGTTATTCTACTAGCGGCTGTCTCAGCAGGTTTAAAGCCTAGAGCTTACACTTTGTTCTACGAGCACGGCGTTCCAAGAGATCTTGTCTACGCGGACTTTCTCGCGAAGAGGTTCAACCTGGACTTAACCTATATAGAGCTAGATAGAGCTAGAGCTGAGGAGATTAAAGACAAGATCTTAGAGTGTGTTGGTAGTGAGAAGATTCTTTCACACGGTGACAGTGGCTGTATAGAGCTTAGAAATGATCTTGTGTATTATCAGGTGTTGTGGAGAGCTAGAGAGGATAAGTGCAACTGTATATACACAGGCTCTGGAGGAGACGAGCTCTTCGGAGGATATTCTTTTATGAACATGTTAACATCTGAAGAGCTAGATAAAACTATTAAAAACATGATCTCTGGTAGATTCCCAGAGCTTGAAATAGCTAGGTGTCTAGAGACTCGCGTGGTAGCTCCGTATCTAGATGAGAGAATAGTCAAGCTAGGTCTAGAAACACCTGTAGACTGCCTAAGATCGACTTCTATGCAGGGTAAGGAGGTGTTAAGAGAGATCCTGAGAGAGAAAGACCTCTATATAGTGTCAGAGAGAATCAAGACACCGGCTGAGAGTGGTGCTGGAACTAAGAGTTTCTGCAGATCTGTTTACGACAGTTTTTAACTCTAAAAAGGTCAGATTTTGTTGAGTGTGACTTCTCTCTTCTCAAGATCTATGAGAGCATATCTACCGTGTTTGAGAGCGCCTGGGTTTACTACTAGTGTCTCTCCTATGAACTCCCACCCCGGGGATTCGTGTACGTGTCCGTGCATGTGGAGTACTATTCTGTGGCTGGTGTAGAGTTGGTTGAATTCTCTCAGCCCTATATGAAAGATTCTTTGGGCAAGATCTGTTTTAGAAGAACTGGGTGGGTGGTGTGATAATATTATGATCTTTGAGTCTTCTCTCAATTTCGATAGCTCTCTCTTAACTCTCTCTATAGAGCTGCTAACATCCAGACCC
>JBEULF010000060.1:3323-20567 GCA_041287455.1 Sulfolobales archaeon | reverse complement strand
TAGATGGGAGCCCCATGCCGTTGGGCTTTACAGCCGCCCACGAACCCATGGGGATAAGCAAACCCCTACGGGCGAGGCGGAAGTCCCTGGATGCGAGAGAGCATAAAAGAACGCCAATGATTATCCAGGGACAAACGCTCAGAGATTATAATCGGGGCATGGAGATAAATCTCGGAAATAGGAGGGTTGAGAAGTTAGCCTTATAAGCTTTGAATTGTAATATATTCTAATGGCTAGTATTAATGGTGAATATTATGAATAGTGTTCAGACAACTTCTTCAGAGGCTAAAGTATCAGAAGAGAAATCTCCTTGTCCCTCTGGCAGAATAATATACGATGAGGCCAGAGGAGAGAAGATTTGTTTAGATACTGGTGAGGTTATTGAAGATAGATTGATAGACACGGGGCCTGATTGGAGAGCTTATACAAGTGAGGAGAGAGAAAGAAGAGCGAGAGCTGGATCTCCCATATCACCTATACTTCAGGGTAGTGATGTTACTAGTGTGATTGATATTAGTAGCAAAGATGCGACAGGTAAAAAGCTAGATCTTAAGAAAAAGATCGAGTATGCTAGAATGAGAAAACTTCAGTTAAGAACTAAGGTGCAGAACACTATTGAGAGAAACGTAGCACAGGCATACGAGGAGCTACACAAGCTGGGCTCTGCCCTGGGTTTGTCTAAAGAAGTAATAGATCAGGCGGCTATAATATATAAGAAGGCTATCGAGTCCGGGCTTGTCAGAGGTAGAGCTATTGAGAGTATCGTTGCTGCAGCTCTCTACGCTGCCTGCAGAATCATGAGAACACCGAGGTCTCTGGATGAGATTGTTAAGTATACTAGAAGTGACAGAAAGGAGATAGCCAGATGCTATAGATTGCTATGGAAAGAGCTCAACTGGGAGGAGCTTAACGTTGAGATACCTAAGCCAGATCCATCTCTATACATACCTAGAATAGTAGCTCAGCTAGGTTTGAGCGGTTCTGTAGAGGCCATAGCAAAGGATATTGTGAGCAAGATAAGAAACACAGGGATAGGCGCTGGCAAAGATCCTGCGGGGATAGCGGCAGCAGCAGTTTATATAGCCACTCTAATAGCTAACGAGAAGAGATCTCAGAAAGAGATAGCCGTTGCCGCGGGAGTGACAGAAGTTACTGTTAGGAATAGATATAAAGAGCTAGTTGAATTTCTAAAACTCAATCTGCCTGCATAGAGATTCTCAACTCTCTCAATCTGATCTTCTCAAAAGATCAAGGCCTGATAAGTGGTTGTATAGAGGTAATATGGCTAGAAAGCTGAGAAATATAAGCCAAGGTGAGAATATATAGCATTGATTATCACTATAGAGCTCTATTGGGAATGGAAGAGAACAAGCAGATCTTGTAGCCAGAGCTCTCTCACCGTATATTACGCTCATGTAGAGTATAATAGTGGTCATACCCATCACAGGGATCACAGCAGAGATCAAAGTTCTTGAGAACAGCTTTCTTCTAACAACAGCTACTCTAGTGCTAGCTATCTCTCTCTTCTTTCTAGAGCTTTTAAGCGAAGTTTTGCTCAGACTCTTGCTCAGCTTGTCTATCTCGCTCGATAGCAACTCAGGTTTTAGAACAAGTCTGACAGTATAGGCTAGTAGTATGAATAGATTTATTGAGAGAATAACTATGTACACAGCGAATAGATTGATATGGCTACACCACATATTATAAGGAGATTTGAGATTTATTATATTTAGGCTAGTCAATGTAACTTGATTATCTTGAGAGAGTATCACGAGTATAAGAGCGAGTATGGCTTCATAGTCTCTCAAATAGTAAAGTTGCTAGATATAGCGTTAGAAGTGATCGAGGATTACATGTGTGGCTATATAGAGCTCGAGATTAATAGAGAGATAAAACTGAGCCCTAGAGAATGTGCTCTAAGCTTCTCAAGAAGAGATCTGGAGGAGAGAGTTAGAGAAGAGAGATTAGAACTAGATCATATAGTCAGACTCGGGATAACTAGAGTATCTAGAGATTCGATCAAAAGAATCTTTGAAAAAGCTTATAGATATCTGCTAGAGGATCTCAATAGGGTCGCTGAGAAGTACCTAGTGTTGACAAGAGAGAGAGATAGAGAGTTCCTAGGAGTTCTCTTCAGAGATGGTACATGGCTCTTCTTAGAGGGTGAGAGAAGAGATATTACGATACCTCGAGTGTCTGAAGAGAGCATAGCTATAGTACATACTCACCCAAGCGATCTTTGTATTGCTTCTAGAGAAGACCTAGAATCAACACTAGATCTCTTTGTGTCTGGAGGATTTCTATCAGCTGTTATCAGCTATAAGTGTGTATTTATAATGAGACTAATTGATTTGTTTAGCGAGGATTGTTACATAGAGTTTATGAAGTATATTAACAACTACGAGTACTTTCTAAGCACAGTATCAGAAGTCATTAGATCAGGATCTAGAGATATGACTTGCTTCAGATTCGAAATACTATCCCTATCTTGAAATAACTTATAAGAGCTCTTATATAATTCTTACTCAGGTCTCGTAAGAGGTGGAGTGAGTGGCTAGAAAGAAAGTAGTCGGTATAGCAGGTAGGTTTGGAGCCAGATACGGATCTTCTATTAGGAAGAGATGGAAAACTATTATGGAGAAGAGATATGCAGAGTATAGATGTCCTTATTGTGGCAAGATATCGGTTTTAGAGAGAGTAGCAGTGGGCATATGGAGATGTCCTAAGTGTGGCGCTACATGGGCTGGTGGAGCATATACTCCTACTACAGAAGTTGGTACAACTATCACCATAGCTGAGCTGGAGAAGAGAGGTTAGAGGGTCTCTCTAGATTTGTCATGATCCTTATTACAACTAGTAGAAGAACTACTAGAAGAACGAATTCTTTCGTAAAAGAGCTGTGGAGACTAATACCCTCAGACAGACTCACACGTGGGAAACTCTCTATAAAAGGTCTAGCCGCTGAGGCTTTGATAAGAGGTATTAATAAGTTTCTAGTGATCAATACGTTAAAGGGGAATCCGAGCAGTATAGATCTATATAGGATAGTATTTCCACAGAAACTAGACACGAGTACACTCCCCTCCGAAGGTAATATAAAAGTTCTTAGAGTGTGCAGAATCGTCTTTAGAGGAGTCTCTCTATCAAGAGAGCTAAGACACAAGATCTGTAGTAGAGATGTAGTATACTCGATAGATTCTACTAATTGTAGAAGCGATGCATGCAATAAGTTGGCAGAGATATTAGAAGAGATCTTTCCAATCGCAAGAGATGTTAGTGATAGAGAGAGACAGATAATATTCTTAGAAGAGATGTCCGAGAAGAATGTCATAATCATGTCTATGAAGAATCATAGAAATGAGAGTTGCGGACCTCTTATCAGAGTATCAAAAATCATTCTATTTAACCAAGAGTTGGTATTATAAGATTCTTAAGACAGCGCTTAAGAGATAGAGAAAAGTGTTTAATCCAGCTCTTAGAGAAGATAAGTCTCTCGACACTATCCTTATCAATATATACTCATCTCTCTTATCTATAGACACACTAACTCTACTAGGATTCGGAGGCTCTCTAGCCTCAGGAATCAAAGATCTGTAGATTGTGTTAAGCTTGTTCTCGCTCTCAACATAGATCTTTATATGAGATTCGTAAGACTTATCCATTGATTCTGCCTCTAACTTTCTCTCTTCTCTTGATAGAGTATTAGAGCTTTAGCTATGTCTCCTTCTGCTCTCTCTAATAGCTCTCTAGCTCTATCTCTGTCAAGTCCTGTCTGCTCCATTATGAATCTTATGTCCTCCTCGCTGATCTCTTTCTTCTCACGTTCTGACCTGAGATCTATTATATTCTCTCTCTCAGCAACTATCTGATAGATCTTCTGACCTCTAAACTCCATTACCATGATCTGTGGGGTGTTTAATATGATCTCTTTGTCTTCTGTCTCTATAATAACACTCTTAACATTATCTACACTAGAGATCTTAACTCCCAGTCTTTTTAACTGTCTCTCTAAGTCTCTCGTAAATGGAATCATATTCTCACACTCATATTATCATTTCAATAATAATATTTGATAAGAGAAATAATAGTTAGTTGAGTGAGGAGATATTGAGAGAGATAAGTGTAAGAGTGCTCGGAGGAGGTAGAGAGATAGGTAGAAGCGCGATAGCTGTCGAGACTGACGGGAGGTTTGTCTTACTAGACTACGGGGTTTCATTTGACGAAAGAGATATACCTATACTCCCTCTCACCGTGCCACCATCTAGAGTTGATAGTATAGTGATAACGCATTCACACCTAGATCACACTGGCGCAGCTCCTCTAATGTATATCTCGGCAGAGCCGATGAGCTATACCACATCTCTCACAAGAGATATTAACAGAATAATGTTAGATGACTTCTATAGACTCTCATCATACTATCTACCCTTCGAATACAGAGAGATCGAGAGGTTCTTGCTTCACACCAGAACCGCGAGCTATGACAGAGAGATCGAGATAAGCTCTTGGAAAGTTGTTCTCAAAAATGCTGGACACATACCTGGCTCTGCAATGGTTCTACTAGACAACGGTGTTAAGAGAATACTATATACAGGAGATATTAATACTATCGAGACTAGATTAGTCTCTCCAGCAGATCTCTCTAATGTAGATGCAGAGATTCTGATTATAGAAGGAACATATGCAGACACAGAGCACCCCGAGAGATCTGAGGTAGAGAGGGATCTTATAGATTCTATAAGAGAAGTGATTGATTCTGGGGGCACAGTGCTCATACCAGCATTCAGCTTAGGAAGATCTCAAGAGATCTTAATGTTATTAGCAGAGAAACTGCCACATGCAGATGTTAAGTATGATGGAATGATAAGAGAGATCACAAGTGTATTCTTAGAATATGAGAAGTATATCAACAAACCAGAGCTTCTTAAGAAGGCAGTCGAGATCTTCACAGAAGTCTCTGGATGGGATATGAGAAGAAGAGTCTGGAGAGAGTCGGGAGTAATAGTTGCTAGTGCTGGAATGTTGAAGGGGGGTCCAGCACTCTATTATCTGAAGAGACTTGCAGACAAGAAGAACTCAGCTGTATTTTTAGTTAGCTTTCAAGGAAAGAATACTCCTGGGAGAATGTTGCTAGAGAAGGGGGTATTCGTAGACAATGGACCTAGAGTTGTTGCAAGAGTTCAGTGGTTTGATTTCTCTTCACACGCAGGAGCCTCCGGCTTGATAAGTGTTATCAAGAGTATTAAAAGTCTCGAGAAGGTTATTATAGTTCACAGCGAGTACTCAAGCGCTGAAGTGCTGAGAGATAGGGTTAGAAGTGAGACAGGAGTCGATGTAGAGATCCCAAGTATAGGTGATGTGATCAAGATAAGTTAGAAATGAGATCATATTAGATCGAGGGTCTCATCACTTTTCAGAGATCACCTCCTAAATCATCTATTTATAATTAACACTAACCAGCTAATAAAATAGCAGGACCTTCAACACTCTAATTCTCACTTGGCATGTTCTAAAGTCTGATGTTTAACGTCTTAAATAGCAGTTAGACTATTCATAGTAGTGGTAGTATAAAGTAAGATAACAATTCACGGTCTCAGGTGTTCAAGCTGGAGATTATCATCAGAGGAAGATATGTGAAAGGATTAGACAGAGCGAGATACTTCATGAATCTAGAGCCTTATAAGAGAATATTCAGAGAATTCTTAGGTGAAGACCCTTACGAGGGGACTTTTAATATAGAAGTTAAAGACCTGAGCTACAGAGATCTATTGAATAAATGTAAACCTATTGAAATAAGAGACTTCATGTATGATGGCAAGATCTATGGAGGTCTCTATATATGGTTAGCAGAGATCAAAGCTTTAGGCGGGGTCGTACTGATCAGACCCTTTAGATCAGCTCACAAAGATAATGTGCTAGAGATAGTTTCTAATGTAAAGATATCCGAGAGACTAAAGGTTAAATATGATGATGAGATTAGTGTATATGTGAAATGTGCTAGAGAACAGAGGTGATAGAGATTCCTAGAGTATACTCTCCAGAAGTGGGGTATGTAGAAGTTCCCGAGAAGCCTCAGAGAATAATAAGTCTATCTCCCTCTGTGACAGAAACATTATTCACGCTGGGCGCGGGTAGTAGAATAGTTGGTGTTGATTCATGGTCTTACAGACCTCCCGAGGCTATTAAGATAAGAAGAGTAGGTAGTTACACTACTATAAACACGGATCTTATAGTAGAACTAGATCCAGACTTGATCTTAACAACAACAGGTGTTCAGAAGAGTTTGATTGAGAAACTGAGAGAGTTGAAAAAACCACTATACCCTATACCAGTACCCGTAAGTGTATACGAGATATTTAATAACATAATTATCATCGGAGGTTTGATAGGAGAGTATGAGAGAGGATTAAAACTAGCAGAAGAACTGCTCAAGAGACTGTATCGAATGATAGAAGAGTTCTCGACAAGAGATAGGTATAGAGTGTATGTAGAGATAGATCTCGGGGGACCTACTATTCCAGCATATTACTCTCACATAACATCATCACTAGCATTATTCGGATTTGATAATATATTCAGAGAATATAAACAATCCTATTTATACGGTTTTAAAATCTCAGACCACCCATTGCTAGATCTTAGTAAAGTAGTAGAGTTAGACCCTGAAATAATAATCTACGAGAGCAAGTATAAGAAACCATCGCGAGAGGAGTTGGTTAACATAATAAAGTCTAGAGGTTGGGAAAGTATTTCAGCCGTGAAGAACAATAGATATATAGTGATTCCTATGGATACCTTGGCTCACTATGGTCCTAGCTATTTAGATAATCTAGAATTTGTTCTAAAAGAGATCAAAAAGATTCTTTAGACTATCAGAAACTACACCTCTTAGAAAACGATCTAGAAACAAGATCTATACAACTCTCTAATCTGATCCATAGCTCTTGACGCGGTCAGATGCATAGTGACATATTCATTCAATACTCTCGAATAACTCTCACTCTCATATCTCACAGCAAATAAAAATCTGTTATTAACAGGATCTGTGAAAATATTATACGAGATCGAGTTGTCTATTAAGATTAGAGATATGTCAAACTCTAACTCGTATAATTCGATTCTAGATAGAGTGTTTAAAAGATCTTCAAAGCTAAGCGAGAGATCTCTTATTCCAAGCAATTCTTTTAAAATACTCAGCACAAGATCTTTTGGAGTCTCACATATTTTTCTCACAAGATCTTTTATGATAGAAGCACCTTTACTCTTAGGCGGTGTTATATATACGAAACTGATCTCTCTGTTAGCTATTAATAGCTTGACTAACTCTATTGCAATCTCTCTCCACTCTATCTCGATCGGTCTTTTACTTACTACCACTAAAATTCTAGATCTTATCAGGGGGAAATCTGATAGTAGAGCATCTTTGAAATCTCTATAAGTGCTCAGAATACTAACATCGATCTTCTCGCCTCTCGATACACTCTTACTCTGACTATATTTTATCGATATAATCGTCTCCATGATCTTTCTGCTTGACTCTTGTAATTCTCTGTATCTCTTATCTACATAAGATCTAACTATTTTCTCAGGATCTATTATTTCTGCTTCTAGATACCTGTCTCTGTACACTTTTATCAATCCCTTGTCTCGCAGACTCTTGATTACGCTATAAATCTTAGTATTAGGGATCTTGGTTTCTCTGGCAATATCTCTTACCAGAGCTCTGCCTCTCTCTATCAAATAGATATACACAACACTCTCATAATGATTCAGGTTGAAGAACTCTCTCATAAGCTCTCTTACGTCTCTTCTCTCTGGGTTCAAAGAGTTTCTCCTGACATAGCTTTCTTAAACTTTAGATACTCTTCAGGGCTTATTCTAAAAGTCTCTTTCTCCGAAGGAAACTTACTCTCTCTCACATCTGAAACATATCTCTTTATAGCGTCTAGGAATATCTCTCTAGCATTCGCATATCTTCTGGCGAAGGGTGGGGGAGAGGGTGTTAAGCCTACCAAGTCGTGAAAGACTAGTATCTGACCATCGCACTCTACACCTGAGCCTATACATATAGTGGGTATCTTAAGAATCTTTGACACTTCAGATGCTACTTCTGCAGCTGTGAACTCTATAACTATAGAGAATACTCCAGCCTCTTCTAGAGCCTTCGCATCTTCAATAATCTTTTTAGCATCCTCCGCAGTAGAGCCTCTGAGTCTCAAGCCATAGATCATGAATCTCTGAGGATTCAAACCTATATGCCCCATCACAGGGATCCCCACACGAATCATAGCTTCTATTTTATCTACGATCTCTGCTCCGCCCTCTACTTTCACCGCGTCAGCTCCGAGCCTGATCATCTTACCAGCATTTCTAACAGCCTCCTCTCTACTAATTTCATAGGTTAAGAAAGGCATGTCAGCCACTACTAGAGCTTTTGGCGACGCATTTAAAACAGCTCTTAGATGATGTTTGATCATGTTCAGTGTGACAGGAAGAGTAGATTTATAACCCATTATAACCATGCCTAGAGAATCTCCCACGAGTATCCCATCTACGCCTGCTTCATCAGCTATCATAGCCTGAATATAGTCATATGCTGTAATCATCACTATCTTACGCTTCTCTTTCTTATACTTTATAAAGTGTCTAGGGAGGATCTTTTCTCTCAAGACAGATCTCCTCTCTAGCCTTAACCATATAATACAACACTTGATTGTATATAGGTTTAAAACCTCTCTTAACACTGTACTCCACTACAGCTCCATTAATATAGTCGATCTCTGTTCTCTTACATCTAATAACATCAGATAACATAGAAGAGTAATTATCACTAGTATCTCTAGCAACTCGCAACACCTCTTCATAAGGATCTTTAGGTAGAGTTATGTTATACCTCTTGGCTGTCTCGAGAATCTCTCCACATATCTCTCTCGCTAGAATGTCTCTTATAAACCTATTCTCTATCACAATTCTATTCTTCTCACCTAGAAGAGCTGTTATAGGGTTGATCACAGCGTTTACAGCGAGTTTAAGCCATCTATAAGGCTCTATATCTTCTACCAGGTCTACCATCAACTCTCTGAGCATGTCTCGCGCCAGAGATAGATAGCTATTCTGATATTCTCTGGACATACCGATAAAGCTACGACCTCCCCCGATCCATTTATAAAGATCTCTACTAACTCTATAAACCCCGTGATTCAATATTAGCTGAGCTACTCTATCTCTCCCAATGAGATCTGAGGCTTTCTCAAAGATCTTGAGGCCGTTCTGAGAGAATACTATGAGCGAAGGTCTGTCTCTAGGTAGTCTGAGCCTAAGATCATCTATTATATACTCAGCGTCATAAGCTTTCGTAGCGATTAATATGATATCAGAGTTAATCCATTTTTCAAACTCGTCGTAGAGTGCGGGAGTGTAGTCTAGAGAGATTCTATCCCCACTCTTACTCTCTATAGAGATCTTATCTATAATATTATCTCTCTTAAACACTAACACAGGCCTCACAGATGATCTGTTTAGAGAATAGACTAAGAGACTGCCAACACTCCCTCCACCAACCACACTGACACTTAGCACTTACTCTCCCATTAACTTTAGAACCATTAGAATTTCAAAAAATTTTCTCACAGATCTAACTACTCTAGGTCTTCCCCCCCTAGAAACAATACTTTTCAATAACTCAGCCAAGTCTCCCGCTGTACTCGTTAGAAACACTATAACTCCTCCTCTACGTACTACTCTGTAAGATTCTTTTAGAAACTCTATAGTTCTCTCAATACCTCTCACACCACCACTCCACCTAATGTCGCTATCCTCAGGCAGATAAGGCGGGTTAAAGAATACTGCTTCAACAGATCTTTCTCTGAGACACGATGCGGAATCACATAAGACAACATCACTCTTCTCAGAGCACTCACACAGATCAAGTATTCTCTTACTACATTCGACAGCCTCTAAACTCAGATCTATTGCTACGACATAGTTATTATGTTTGCAAGCTATACAAGAGAGATAACCAGAACCACTACCAATCTCCAAGACAACATTTCTATCTCTAAGATCTCTATCCTCTATCAAGACTTTTGAGAGAAGATAAGTGTCGTCTGAGGGAAGATACACATTCTCAGAACAATATCTGATAATACCCTCTAGCACTCTGTTATCCAACATACTCTTGAAACCCAGATCTAGATACTAAATTAGTGGACCGGCCGGGATTTGAACCCGGGACCTCTCGGGTGCAAACCGAGCGCTCTTCCAGGCTGAGCTACCGGCCCACCAATCTAGTATTTAGAAGGTTGAGATTTTTAAATGTTTTTTCTCAATAAAATTATCTCTTTTCAACTTTCTTTCTTAGAAGTTTTTCTCGGACTCTCTACTCTTGCTTATTTTTATCACGGTATGGCTGGTACTGTTTAGAGTATCTTTAAAAACTTACAGTCTGAGGATCAAGAGACTATTTTAATAGTCCTCGTTTCTCTATTAAAGAGTCTAGATTTCTCTTAACAGCGTCTATGAACTCTTCTGTGGTCACAACAGCGTTTATAGGAGGTTCTGAAACTCTAGCCACGTCTTGAGTCATGATTCTGTCTGTCTCGATAGTCTTTTTGACGGCTTCCTCTAGAGTCTCAGCGAATATTACAAGATCTTTTATCTCGTCTCTTCTACCTCTCTCTTTGAGAGCTCTTGTCCACGCGAATATTATTGCTGTTGGATTAGTAGAGGTCTTCTCTCCTCTTAGATATCTGTAGTAATGTCTCTGAACAGTTCCATGAGCTGCTTCTGACATGTAATAGCCTTCGGGCGAGTAAAGCTCTGAGGTCATTAGAGCTAGACTTCCTGAGAAAGCTGAAGCAACCATATCAGATATTACATCTCCATCATAGTTCTTTGTAGCCCATACAAAGCCTCCCTCAGATCTCATCGCTCTAGAATAAGCATCATCTATTAGATAATACTCGTACTTTAACCCTGCTCGTGCGAACTCTTCTTTGAACTCTTCCTCATACACCTTATTAAAAATCTCTTTGAACCTGGCATCATAGACTTTAGAGATAGTATCTTTGGTGGCGAACCACAGATCAAGTCTATTCATCAAGGCGTATTTGAAAGATGCTCTAGCAAAGCTCTCGATAGATTTGTCTAGATTGTGATATGCCTGTAAGACTCCTGAATTCTCTAGACGAGGTAGCTTAACTCTAATCTCTTTCCCCGAGACAGATCTGTATATAATCTCAGCTTCTCCCGCCTCCTCAAACCTAATACCCACACCAGCGTATATATCTCCATAGGCGTGTCTTGCTACTACAATAGGCTTTCTCCAGAATCTCACTGCGGGAAGTATGTTGCTGAGAATAATTGGAGCTCTAAATATGGTTCCATCCAAGATCTCTCTTATAGTAGCATTAGGACTTCTCCACTCTTTCTTCAAATTGTATTCTTTCACTCTCTCAGCATTAGGAGTTATAGTAGCACACTTAACACCTACACCCCATCTCTTTATAGCTTCAGCAGCTTCAATAGTTATTCTATCGTCAGTCTCATCTCTTCTCTTAATATGGAGGTCATAGTACTCTGTCTTCAATTCTATGTATGGATAGATCAGCCTCTCCTTAACCCAGCCCCACATAACACGAGTCATCTCATCTCCATCGATCTCTACTAGAGGTTTGTCCATCAAAATTTTTCTAACCATATAATCCCCCACTATATACTGATAATCAGAGGTTAAAAATTGAAAGAGCTCTATTAAATTTTTCATAGACGATTCTGTGAGAATAATTCTGTATAAATCTCTATCTACGAGATCTCTCTTATTTAAAATTAGTATTTTTCTCCATGACTCTCTAAGACTATTATCGTCAACGTATATATGTAGGAGGATAGAAAAACTCCTAACACTATCAGTGTCCCTATATGGTGTAGTATTAATGAGGTAATAAAACCCGCAGATAGAAGTATCGTGTAGAGTGTCTCAAGCACGAGTTCTCGAACGTTAGAAAAGATCTTTTCGGCTCTGCCTTTAGGTGTCACTTTATATCTGTATTCCCTCAACTTAAAGAATGCTCTTATCTGACTTAAACCTACTGATGGTGTTAGAGTTGATGTTATAGCTGATGAAGTGCCAAGCCTCTTCAAAGCTTTAAAAATCGAGATCTTAATTCTCCTCCTAATGACCGCTACATATACTATCACATAAGTTGTCGAAGATATAATCCATAGGGCTAGCAGGGGTAGTAAGTGGATCGCGGGGTCTTGAGAAGGTCTTATTGTAATATATGCTAATGTGAATACTGGTATTATGATCGATAGAATCAACGTAGGTATATATTGAAAAGCATAGATCAGTAGTTCTATTTTTTTCAAAAGCTTATCTCTAGCTCTCACTATATAGCTTAAACCTCTTATACTAGCTTGAATAGCACCATAAGCCCATCTACTCTGCTGAATCTTGAACGCTTGATATGTCGAGGGTACCATAACTCTTATTAAAGCACTATCTTCGTAGCAAGTCTTAAGACCTTTGCTAAACATCTTAACACCAATCCAATAGTCATCTTGAACAATATCATGATCTATGAAGTTGACATCATAAAAGACTTTCCTACGATACACAGTCCCACTCCCCAAGGGTATTACATAGAGTCCTAGAGAAGATCTTCCATAGAATAATATTGAGTTGAAGAAGATCGTGGAGGTAGCGAGAGCCTCACCTATCCTGGTAGAGTAGTAGCTAAAACCTTGCCACCGACCTACTACTGCATCACACTCATTCGAACTCAATCTCTTATAGGCTTTGAGTAAAAAGTCTTTAGAAGGAATACTATCTACGTCGATAATAGCTATTATATCTCCTGAAGATCTTAGTATAGCCTCATTTATAGCCCCATTCCTCCCTCCAGTGGGGCTTTCTCTGAATAGACTAACAATCTTAGTCTTAGTCAAAGCACTTAACTTGTGAACAAGATTATCTATCTCACCCCACCTATCCCTAGGATCGTCTGATACAAGGATTACCTCTAAGAATTCTCTCTCCCAATCAAGATTAGCTACGCCTTCAAGAGCTCTCCTCAGTATCTCTAGCTCTTCGTTCTTCTCCGGAATTATCACTGTAGCTCTAACACGTGGAAGTTCTCTAATCCTATTGTTTCTTAGATCTAAGATTTTCTCGCTAGAATTATGACTTTTGAAAAATCTTATAAAGCCATATGCGTACAACAGGTGTAGTAGCTGAACAGACATCAGCGATAGTAATATTACTCCTGTAAAAATCTCTAGTATCATTATGACATCCTAGACAGATTTAAAATCAAGTTCTTATATTTAGAAACTTGGCAGTATCTCTAGAACTCTCTACGCACTCTTTATAACCTCGATTGTTTCATATTTAAATTGTGGTTATTATGCAATTATTAGAAGAGAAGATCAGAAGAATCATTGCTCAGAACACAGAGTTCTACACGATGAGAACCCCTAGATCAAGAGAGTTGTTTGAGAGATCTAAGAGAGTCTTCCCAGGAGGAGTGACATATGCTATAAGATACTTTGCACCATATCCTATATTCATCAGCAGAGCTAAAGGATCTAAGGTGTGGGATGTTGATGGTAATGAATACATAGATCTGTGGATGGGTCACGGTACTCATATAATGGGTCACTCTCCAGACTTCGTGATCAAGGCTGTAAACGAGATCAGTGATCAGGGTACTCACTTCGGGTATGAGAACTCTTATGCTCTAGAATACGCAGAATTCTTAACTAAAACTCTGCCAAACATAGAGATGATAAGGTTCTCTATGAGTGGCACTGAGAGTAACATGTACGCTATAAGACTGGCTAGAGCTTATACTAAGAGGAGATATGTTGTCAAGTTTGAAGGAGGCTGGCACGGAGGATTAGATCAGCTTCATATAGGGGTTTCACCGCCTTACAATGATCCGGAGACGCTGGGTCTCCCAGAGGATTTTGTAAAGTACACTCTAGTAGCCAGGTACAACTCTATTGACGATGTTGAGAGATTTTTAAGAACACACGATGTTGCAGCTGTAGTGATCGAGCCTGTGTTAGGTGCTGGAGGCTGTATCGAGGCAAAGAGAGAGTTCTTAAGAGAACTTAGGAGATTGACAGAGTACCACGGATCTCTCTTGATATTTGATGAAGTTATAACAGGATTTAGACTAGCGTACGGGGGTGGGCAGGAGTATTATAATGTTAAGGCCGATCTTGTTGTCTACGGCAAGATTATAGGCGGAGGATATCCTGGGGCTGGAGCGTTTGGAGGTAGAGCTGATGTTATGGAGTATCTAGACCATATTAAGAGACCCAGATCTAGGGAGAGGAGCGGTCATGGAGGTACTTTCGTGGGGAATCCCATAGTATCTGTGGCAGGCCATACTCTACTAAGACATCTGTACGCGCACAGAGAGTTGTACGAGAGATTTAACAACTCGTGGGACTATGCCAGAGCCAAGATAGATAAGATCTGTGAGGAGTCTAATAGAGTCTGCTGGACCACTGGAATAGGGAATATGCTTGGAATCCACTTCACAAAAACCAGACCATGGGATCACAGAACGGCTAAACTAGAGAGAATAAACGAGGATCTTCCTAGAGCGCTTCATATATATATGAGAAATAGAGGTGTGCTATACATGACAGAAGAGATGACCCATATATTGCCATCTATGGTTCATACTAGAGAAGAGATAGAGTATATAGTAGAAAGTTTCGCACAATTCGTAGAGCAATTGAGGTGAAAATCTCAATCTGCAAATTTTTAAACCTCAAGGCATAAATCAATGTATGGTGGGCCGGTAGCTCAGCCTGGAAGAGCGCTCGGTTTGCACCCGAGAGGTCCCGGGTTCAAATCCCGGCCGGTCCACTAATATGACAGGCTCGGCACTCTTTTACAATACTCTTCGGGCTTATCTAGTGTATCAGCTTATTCTTAGCAACCTGACTAACGTTGATCTAGATAGAGAGTGGGATGCTTCAGAGACAGCGTGTCTGCTGGCAAAAACACTGGACGTAGAAAACCCTCTGAATATTATTAGAAGACTATCAACGCTACTCCGAGACGAGAGAAGTATTATAATCGGAGCAGGTCCTAGCTTAGAGGAGGAGGGTGTATCACGTATAGTGAGTTTTGAGTACAGATCTATTTTTTGCGCTGATGGTGCTTGTAGAGTATTGTCTCGCGAGATGTGCTCGAAGGATCTTATGTGCGTGTACGTAGGAGATCTCGACGGAGGTTTAGAGTCTCTCTTAAGAATCCTTGAGTACGGTGGCTATGGTTTTATTCATTTTCACGGTGATAACTATCAGAGCATATCTAGCAATATATATCATCTCAGACCTTATAGAGATAAGATAGTGTTCACAATACAAACTATCCCTGTATGTGATAGAGTTATGATCGTGCCAGGGTTTACAGACGGTGATAGAGCCTATATGATTGCTAAGATTCTGGGGACACGCGTATACTCTACTATAGGGATGGATCTGGAGTCAGAGTTTACTAGCAGATATTCTAAGCCTTATCTTTTGCAAAAAACTCCTCTATCTATTTCTAAGAGAGAGAAACTTCGCTGGGCGAAGAGAGTCTTAGACTACCTATACTATGACTTGATACACGAGTTCTAAGACCGCTATGCAAACTCTAAGCAAGAGAGATCCATATGATCAGTCCTAAGACTGATGAGATTAGAGAGAGTATGTATATACTTACCACGTAGTCAGTCTCTTTGATAGGTCTTCTCAGAGAGGCTATGTTTGTCAGAGTGATAGGTGCGTCAGGATCTCTGTTACCGTATATTAACCCCTTCACAACGCTCACAGGTCTCTTCTTAATCTCTCTTCTCTCTTTAAAACCGCCGATTGTTGTCAGTATAGAGAAACCATTTATGATCAGAGGGAGTAGAGCTATTATGAGAAGAAACTCTATTCTCTCTATAAATGCTATTGATGCAAACCAGCTACCTAGAATAAAGGACCCTGAGTTGCCAACAAAACTCTTAGCAGGATAAGCATTGTACAGTAAGAATGCTGAGAGAGAAGCTGTTAAAGATAACAGCGTAGAGAGTCGAGTAGGGTTTACGAATGCTATGTAAGGGGTTAGTACTGATAATGTTATCAAGCTAACGCCGATGATCAGCCCGTTGTGAGTATCGCTCATATTAAAAGCGTTGAGCGCTATAGAATACCCTATCGCTATCACGAGAGGGTATAGAATAGTTAGTCTAGCTTCTCCTAGCAGAGGTATGCGAGGATAGGGTGAGTATACTCCTAGCACTATTACGGGGATAGATGCGATTATAGAGACCAAAGGTTTCACTCTGCCACTCAACACATAAAGATCATCGTATAGTCCTATAGCGAGTGATATGAGTGAAGAGAGTAGTATAGCTAGGTTCTCTCTAGAGGGATAGAAGAGAGTAGCTATAATCGGGGCGGCTATGAGAGAGAGACCGCCTATATCAGACGCATAGCTCTCCCAGAACTTATGAACATCTCTACCGATCAAGTCTCTGCTGAATGATAGCTTTATGACTATATAACCTATGATTAGAGTGGCTAGAAATGAGAGTGAGAAAATAAGAGAAACTATGCAGAGATCTGTGTTCAATTCTCTTCACAAATACAGTGTAGGCAGAGGAAATATTAACGTTAAAACATACTGGGTTATAAGAGTCTCTGACTTACTATGTGATGAACACTCATTAAGCTTCTACCATCTATCGATATAGGGATCTTAGCCGGCGGGTACTTTAGATAGCCAGGTATTCTCTGAGAGATTCTCTCTTCGTAAGTAGGCACAAGCTCGTTCTGATAGAAAACTCCTATATAGATCTTCTCACCCCACCATGAGAAGTCTAGCGCTCTCTTTATCTTTTCCTCTCTCTCACTCTCAGATCTCACAACAGGGTCCCAGTCGCTCAACGTCTCTAGCTTGACTATTCTCTGCAGGTAATACTCCTTAGTATAAATATCGTTATATGTTGGGCATGGTTGTAGTATGTCTATAACTGCAGTGCCTTTATGAAGTATAGCTCTCTTTATAAGCTCTTTGAGATGTGGAACATCATATGCAAAGCCTCTTGCAACAAATGTGTAGCCCGATGCAAGTGCTAGTGCTATAGGATTTATAGCGTCTTGTATATTAGCTCTTGGGAGGGCTTTTGTTTTAACTCCTCTAGGTAGTGTTGGCGATGCCTGACCCTTTGTAAGGCCATAGACTTGATT
>JBEULF010000060.1:0-3223 GCA_041287455.1 Sulfolobales archaeon | reverse complement strand
GGAATAGCTCTGCCGTGCAATGTGTGCACCCCGTTAGCGAATACGTAATGAGGCGTCTTACCTGAGCATCCTATACCTCCAACAACAACTACTTTAGAGGGATCTAGCTTCAGCTCAGATAGAGCGCTAGTGAGAGCTGATAGTATACCATAATTTCCACAACCGGGACACCAGTCGGGGGCTTTACCACTTCTAAAAGTTTTTAACGCCTGCATCAAGCTCAGTGTTTCCACACCTCATAAAAATAATTGTGTCGAGATATAAAAAGTAGATGTAAGGGAAACTTATCTAGCTTAAAAGTTAAGCCGGAGCTCCTGTGACACCGTACTTACTCTTCCAAGCTTCGAACTCTTGTTTTAGACCTCCCTCTAGAGGAGCGTTGAATCTATACCATTTACTCTTAGCCTTAGGCTCTGGCGGTGCTTGTGATGTAGGCCATATACAGTTGACAGGACAGACTTTAACACATGAGAAATCATCTATACAGATATCCCATATTAATCTCGCCTTAGCATTCTCGTCTAGCTCTAATGCTTGAACAGGACACACAGCTACACAAGCACCGCAACTAATACATATATCTTGATCTATTACTATTTTCTGATACTCTTTCTTCTCTGCATGAGCCATGAATTATCACTCAAAAATATAGGATTAGGTCATAGTTATATAATTAGAACCGTAAATTTACGGTGCTACACATGGATCCTTTTATAGCTAGAGTATTTATAGGTTGTGAAAGAGAGATCGTGGCTAGTCTGTCAAAGACTTGCGAGCTATGGTTTCTAGGCTCGAGAGATAATATTGTTAAGCTATATGTCAGATCTTGTGATAGAAAGAACCTGAGATCTGTTAAGGCGAAGGTTATCTTCTTTAGAAATAATGAGGGTATTATTTTAGTAGACTCTCACATCTTGGCTGAATTGATTGAGAGATATGATGTTATCAATATAGTATTCAGTGAAGGGAGGATCTATGTGGATATACTAGTAGACATAGTAGAGATTTTAAAGAGAGTGTTGAGAGAGATCCATGAGAGAAAATGTTTTGTAAGACTAGTAGAGCAGATTCCTGTTAGAGAATACTTCATCTCGCTAACCCCTAAGCAAAGAGTAGTGCTTGAGACAGCGATTAAGAGTGGATACTTTGACACACCTCGAAGGATTAATCTGAATAAACTCTCTGTAGAGTTAAAATGCTCTGTATCTACACTACATGAGCATCTTAGGAAGGTCACTAGCAAGATCATTAAGAACTATTTAGTTAGAAACTCTATATAGCGCTGGGATTAGTTCTATGCATACACTTCTAGACAGAGATCCTCTTGACCACGATTTGTTTATCGATAAAGAGCTGAGATTTTACGTAGTATTTGGCTCTATACACCCTCCTGGCAGAATCTACTCTTACTTAAAATACGAGCCCTGCTATAATAGTCGTGAGTGTCTGTCGAGTATCTGGAGATACAATAGCGTACCTCTTAAAAGATTAGTAGAGAGATACTCTGTAGAGTATGTTCGAAGAGTTTTTGAGAGAAACCAATCTCACTCTCACGAGATCTCCTATGGAGTAGCTGTGCCATATGTTTCGTGGGAGCATGTGATCAGATATTTTAAACCTGAAGAGAGACTCAGAGAGATCTATAGTAATCCTAGAGATAGTCTTGAACTTAAACTCTCCGAGCTGGTAGAATCTATAAAAAGTTCTCTAGGAGTCTCTCTGAGCGACATAGGGGTTAGTGGTAGTATGTTAGGAGGATTTCATAATCCGACTTATAGCGATATAGACTTGGTCATATACAAGTGCGAGAATATATCTAGAATCGTTGAAAACATAGAAACTCTAGTAAAACCTCTAGATAGAGAGGAGTTGAACAGATGGATTAGTAATCAAATGTTTCTTCACAACATAGATCTGGACTTAGCTAGGAGGATGTATAGAGTCTATAGAAGAGGTGTGTTTAGAAATACACAAGTCACCTTCATATTCCCTCAAGAAGCCTGTCCTTATCCCTGTAGATATGTTTCTAAACCTATAAGATGTATTGAGATGAAGACATATATCGAGCCGAGACAGTGTAAAGCGCTACAATACCCAGGGGAAATCGAGATTTCTGCCTCGATATCTAATCAGATCAAAGTTAAGAAGATCTATCTATACGAAGGAGCTTACTCACCTATTCTCTACGAGGGGGGTGAAATACTTGTAAGAGGATCTCTTCAGAAAGTATATGATCTGAGAGGGTGTGAGGAGTATTATGTGATCTCCGTAGGCTCTAGAGAGTGCCCCTCAGAGATCAAGCCTCTACGATAGTTCTCGTGCATCATAGAAAAGTTAAATATTTAAAATTCCTAAGCGCACTATATATTGATTCACTCATGTACATGAGTGGAGAAAAGCTACCGCCGGGTCAAAGAGAGATCCCTAGACTTGTTATTTACGCGGAGTTTGGGATTCCAGAGATAGATTTGAAAACCTACAGACTAGTTGTGGAAGGTTTGGTTAGGAATAGAATCTCTCTATCTTACAACGAGCTTCGAGACATGATCGATATGGAGTATACTGAGGATTTTCACTGTGTCGCCGGGTGGAGTGTTAGAAATATTAAGTGGAGAGGGGTCAGTATGAAGAGAATCTTTGAAATATCAAAACCTCTCGAGACAGCCAGCTATGTCTACCTAACATCTTTAGATGGGTATTCTACTATAGTTGATATAGAGACTGCCAGAGATGATAGGTCGCTACTGGTATTAGATATGAATGAAAAGCCTTTATCTATAGAACACGGTTTTCCAGTAAGATTCTTTAGTCCAAAACTCTACGGCTGGAAAAGCGCTAAATGGCTACACAAGATCATTTTTATTAATAAGTATATCGATGGCTACTGGGAGACTAGAGGTTATCATAAGAGAGGATGTGTCTGGAGTGAAGAGAGGTTTAAGAGCTTGATCTAGTGATACAGAGTTTATACAATATTGCTAAAAAAAGATTTTCTGCGCGAGGATAAGCTATTTAATATTTATAAATTCAACTTATCTATTCTACTAATGGACAATAGAAAGGTGATCAAATGCCTTTGCTAGAAGTGAGAGGTCTGAAGACGTATTTCTTCACTCTTCGAGGAGTTGTCAGAGCTGTTGATGGAGTGTCATTTACTCTGGAGAGAGGAGAGTCTCTGGCAATAGTAGGTGAGTCTGGCTCTGGTAAGTCGACTCTTGGCTAT